>DATJWP010000019.1:0-78381 GCA_035578045.1 Polyangia bacterium
TTTTTTTGGGCCCCCGCTGATGCTCGCGTTCGCGTTTGCCTTCGCCGCCACCGCACTGCCTGCGGCGCCTTCCGCCAGCGTCACGTGCGCTGACGGACCGGCCAGCTGTGACAGCGCGTGGCCGGTGGCGATGCAAGCCGCCGGCGGCACGGAAGACGATGCCGGCGGCTCGGACGACAGCGCCGGCGGCTCGGACACCAACGACGGGCCGCGCGAGTACGCGACGCCCGCCGAGGTCGACTGCCCGGTGCCGCCGCAGCCGCCCGCGGTGCTGGCCAGCGGCGAGTGCAGCGATACGCCGCTGAACCTCTGGTACCGCGTCTCCCGACTCCCGGAGAGCGAGGTGCCCGCCGGCCGCCTGGCGCCCGCCACGGCCCGACGCGCGCGCGACACGACCGCCGTCACCGGCGGCATGCCGGACTTCGGTCAGATCTCCAAGCTCACGGTGCAGCCGATGGCGCTGCACGCGCTCCCCGCCCTGTTCCCCACGGCCTCGCGCCGTCGCGCGGACGGGCTGACCTGGCTCCTTCCCACACGCGCCCTGGCGCCGCCCGATCGACCGCCGCGACAGTCCTAGCGGTTCGGGTTTCCAGGGTTCGAAGCGTGTGCGAATCAGCGGGCCGCGCGCCCGCACGCGCTGGAATTTTGTCGCGCGGCTTTGTGTTTCTGAACGGAGAAGATCCATGAGCAAAGGAACAGTACTGGCATTGTTATTGGTGGTGTTGGGAGGCGGTTACGGCCTGGGACGGCTGGCCACCCGCGACAAGACCGGCGGGGACGCTGCGGCGGCCACCACGGCCGCGGCGGGACCGACCGCGGGCGACGGTGTCGACCGCGTGCGCGTGCCGCTGGACGGCCCGATGAAGGGGCCGGCCAACGCGAAGGTCACCATCGTCGAGTTCTCTGACTTCCAGTGCCCGTTCTGCGGCCGCGTCATCCCGACCGTGCAGCAGATCGAGAAGAACTACCCGAACGACGTGCGGCTGGTGTTCATCCACAACCCGCTCCCCTTCCACCCGAACGCCGAGCCCGCCGCCGAGGCGGCAGTGGCGGCCGGCGAGCAGGGGAAGTTCTGGGAGATGCACGACAAGCTGTTCGCCAACCAGAACAACCTGCAGCGCGCCGACTTCGAGAAGTACGCCCAGGAGATCGGCCTGGACATGAACAAGTTCAAGGCCGCGCTCGACTCGCACGCGGGCAAGAAGAAGGTCGACGGCGACCTGGCCGTCGGCAAGCAGGTGGGCGTGCAGGGGACGCCGAACTTCTACATCGACGGGCGCAACGTTCAGGGCGCCCAGCCGTACGAGGAGTTCAAGAAGGTCATCGACGACGAGATCCAGCGCGCCAACAAGCTGATCGCGCAGGGGACCGCCCCCAGCATGGTCTACGCGACGTTCATGAAGGGCGCCAAGGCCAGCGGCGGCGCGGCCGCCGGCCAGGCCAAGGGGCCCGGCGCCGGCAGCGACGTCTACAAGATCGCCGTCGGTGATGCGCCGACCCGTGGCGCCAAGCAGCCCAAGGTCACGATCATCGAGTACTCCGACTTCCAGTGCCCGTACTGCAGCCGCGCCCGCGAGACCGTGGACAAGCTGATCAAGGATTACGGCAGCGACGTCGAGCTCGCCTACAAGCACAACCCGCTGCCCTTCCACCAGAACGCCATGCCGTCCGCGCTGGCCGCCGAGGCCGCCCGCGACCAGGGGAAGTTCTGGGAGATGCACGACATCCTCTTCTCGAACCAGACCCACCTCGAGCGCGCCGACCTGGACAAGTACGCCCAGCAGATCGGCCTGAACATGGGGAAGTTCAAGGAGTCGATGGACAAGGAGCAGGGGAAGGATCGCATCAAGCGCGACATGGCCGAGGCCGAGAAGTTCGGCGCCCGCGGCACCCCCAACTTCTTCATCAACGGCCGGAACCTGCGCGGCGCGCAGCCGTATGAATCGTTCAAGGCGACCGTCGACGAGGAGATCAAGAAGGCCGACGCGAAGATCGCCGCCGGCACCCCGCGCGGCCAGGTCTACGCCGCGCTGACGGAGAAGGGCCTGGAGAAGGCCGCCCCGCCGCCGCCCCCGCCGGCCCGCGGCGGTGAGCCGGACGCCAACACGCGCTACCGTGCCGAGATCAAGGGCTCGCCGATGAAGGGCGACAAGAACGCGCCCGTCACCATCGTCCAGTGGTCCGACTACCAGTGCCCGTTCTGCGGGCGCGTGGAGCCGACCGTCGCCAAGGTGATGGACGAGTACAAGGGGAAGGTCCGCGTGGTCTGGCGCGACCTGCCGCTGCCGTTCCACCCCAACGCCATGCCGTCCGCCATCGCGGCCCGCGCCGCCGGCGAGCAGGGCAAGTACTGGGAGATGCACGACAAGCTGTTCGCCGACCAGCAGCACCAGGACCGCGCCACGTTCGAGAAGTACGCGCAGGAGCTGGGCCTCAACATGGCCAAGTTCAAGGCGGCGCTGGACGCGCAGAAGGGCAAGGAGGCCATCGAGGCTGACGCGGCGGCCGGCGGAAAGATCGGCGCCCATGGCACGCCGGCCTTCTTCGTCAACGGCAAGTTCCTGTCGGGGGCTCAGCCCTTCGAGGTCTTCAAGGCCAAGATCGACGAGGAGCTGAAGACCGCCGACGGCCTGATCGCCAAGGGGACGCCCAAGGCCAAGGTCTACGACGTGCTGATGAAGGACGCGAAGGCCGAGGTGCCGGCCGCGCCGGCGCAGCCGCAGGGACAGGCCGAGAAGACGCCGGAGCAGGACGAGACCGTCTACAAGGTCGCGGCCGGCAACGCCCCGGCCAAGGGAAGCAAGGGTGCCCCGCTGCAGGTGGTCATCTTCTCTGACTTCCAGTGCCCATTCTGCAAGCGGGTCGAGCCGCAGCTCTCGCAGCTGGAGAAGGAGTACGGCGGCAAGGTCCACATGGCGTGGAAGAACTACCCGCTGCCGTTCCACAACAACGCGGAGCCGGCCGCCGAGGCGGCCATGGCCGCCAACGCCCAGGGGAAGTTCTGGGAGATGCACGACAAGCTGTTCGCCAACAACACGGCCCTCGATCGCGCCAGCCTCGAGAAGTACGCCCAGGAGCTGGGCCTGGACATGGCCAAGTTCAAGGCGGACCTGGACGCGCAGAAGTACAAGGCGCAGATCGAGTCCGACACCAAGGAAGGCTCGGCGGTCGGCGTGAACGGCACCCCGGCGGTGTTCATCAACGGGCGCAAGATCAACGGCGCCTACCCGTGGGAGACGTTCAAGAAGATCGCCGACGACGAGTTGGCGAAGAAGCAGGGCAAGGGCGGGAAGAAGGGGTAAAACCCTCTCGATGAGACCCACCGCAGCCGCGACGACCCCGCCGCGGCTGCGCCGTCTGATTCCTGTCGCGCTCAGCGCGCTGGCGGTGGCGTTCGTGGCGGTCCGTTTTGCGGCCGCCACCCACGCGACGCTGGCGCGCACGCGCGGCGGGGCCTGCACGGCGCTCAAGCCCGATCCGCTGCCGGCCTTCCTGGCCGGCGGAGCCACGCCCGATTTCCAGCTGCCCGACGCCGCCGGACACATGGTGTCGCTGAGCGGCCAGCGCGGCCACCCGGTGCTGCTGAATTTCTGGGCGACCTGGTGCCCCCCCTGCGTGGACGAGGTGCCGTCGCTCGAGGAGCTGGCCCGCCGCATCGACGGGACCGACCTGCGCCTGCTGGCGGTCAGCGTGGACGACGACTGGGGCGCGGTCCGCCGCTTCTTCCTCAAGGGGAGCGCCATCGGCGTGCTGCTCGACGCGTCGCACGACATCCCCAAGAAGTTCGGCACCGAGAAGTACCCCGAGAGTTTCCTGGTCGACGCCGCCGGCCACGTCCGCTACTACTTCATCAACAAACGCGACTGGTCCCGCCCCGAAGCCGTCGCCTGCTTGGAAAGCCTGCGATGAGCGCCGCACCAGTCACCGCACCCAGCCCGCCGGCCTTCCGCGCGCGCGGCATCCCGCCGCTGCCGCTGCTGACGCTGATCAACTTCTTCAATTACCTGGACCGTCAGGTGGTGTACGGCATGACGCCGCACATCCAGAAGACGTTCGAGCTCTCTTACGAACGCCTGGGGTCGCTGGCCTCCGCGAACCTGTTCGTGTTCGCGATCTCCTCGCTGATCTCGGGGCCGATCGCGGACCGGGTGGGGCCGCGCAAGGTGATCTTCACCGGCATCCTGGTCTGGTCGATCGCCACCATCGGATCGGCGCTGTCGACGTCGTTCCCGATGCTGCTCTTCTTCCGGGCCCTGGTCGGCGTCGGCGAAGGCGCCTACGGGCCGTCCGCCAACACGCTGCTGTGCGCCGACGCCCCGCCCGAAAAGCGCGGCCGCGCGCTGGGCGTCTACAACATCGGGATGGCGCTGGGCGGGACCAGCGGCCTGGTGCTGGGGACAGTCCTGGCCCCCGTCGTCGGCTGGCGGGGCGTCTTCTGGATCGCCGGTGGCCCGTCCGTGCTGCTGACGATCCTGGCGGCGTTCATCGCCGCGCCCGACCGCCTCGAGCGCGAGAAGACGCAGCCCGCCCGGGCCTACCTGCTGTCGACGCCGTACATCCTGGCGGTGGCCGGCGGCGTGACGGCCACGTTTGGGGCCAGCGCGCTGATCTTCTGGGTCCGCACGCTGATCATCGAGCAGCGCGGCGTCGGAACGACCTTCGCCAGCATCTACATGGCGTTCGTCGGCCTGTTCTGCGGCGCCGGCGGCGTGATCGTCGGCGGGTTCATGGGCGATGCGCTGAACCGCCGGACCCGGGGCGGCCACGCGCTCACCATCGGGATCTCGATGCTGCTGGCGACCCCGGTGGGGATCCTGGCGCTGACCACCGCGCACATCCCGGCTTTTCTCGCGCTGACCGCCGCCTCATCCTTCCTGCTGTCGGTCTACAACGGCCCGGCCGCGGCAGTCATCGACGAGCTGGGCCCGCCCCGCTACGCCGCCACCCTTCAGGCGGTGTCGATGTTCAGTCTGCACGTCTTCGGAAACACGCCCGCCCCCTGGGCGGTGGGGCGAATCATGGACAGACTGCACGTCCCTGTCTCGGTGGGGCTGCAGGCAGCCATGGTCGCGTTCGGCCTCTCGGCCGTCCTGTTCCTGATCCTGGCGCGCAAGCAACGGAACCTGCCGAGCTACCATTGACGGTCCCGGCATGACCACGACGAGCACCCAGGACTACTACGATCGGTTCTCCGCGGGCTACGAGGCCGAGCGCCACCACGGCTACCACCGGCTGATCGACGAGCTGGAGCTGGACCTGGTGCGGCGGTTTGGCGCCGGGCGCGACATCTTCGAGGCCGGCTGTGGCACGGGCCTGCTGCTGCGCGAGGCGGCGCAGGTGGCCCGTTCGGCGATCGGCCTGGATCTGTCGCGCGGGATGCTGGCGCCGGCCCGGGCGCGCGGCCTGCGGGTGGTGCAGGGGTCGCTGACCGACGTGCCGCTCCCCTCGGCTTCGGTCGACCTGGTCTACAGCATGAAGGTGCTGGCCCACGTGCCGCCGATCGAGCGGGCGGTGGCCGAGCTGGCGCGGCTGGTCCGACCCGGGGGCCACATGCTGCTCGAGTTCTACAACCCCTGGTCGCTGCGCTACCTGGCCAAGCGCGCAGGCGGTCCGGGCCTGATCGCCGCCGACGGCACCACCGAGAGCGACGTCTACACGCGGTTCGACACGCTCGCGCGCGCCCGCAGCTATCTGCCGGACGGGGTCGACCTGGTCACCGTGCGGGGTGTCCGCGTGGTGACACCCAGCTCGCACGTCTTCCGCCTGGCCCCGCTGGGCCGCCTGTTCTCCTGGGCCGAGCGCCTGGTCTGCGACCTGCCGCTGCTCCGCAAGCTGGGCGGCTTCATGATCCTGGTCGCGCGGAAACGCGGATAGCCGGCGGTGCCGATCCGATTCGACCTCCCCCCGCGCGGCACCCTGAAGCCCAACGACGACGTCGATCCGCTCCCCTACTACTACCATCCGCTGCTCGGCTGGCTGTTCCGCCACCGCCTGCAGATGGGCCTGGATTTCCTGCCTGCGCGCGGGCAGCGCGTGCTGGAGGTCGGGGTCGGCAGCGGCGTCCTGATCCCGACGCTGACGCGCCACTTCGCCGAATACACCGGGACCGACCTGACGCTGGCGCCCAACCTGGAGCAGCTGGTGGCGCCCGGCTGTCGCGCGGAGTTTCGCCGCGCCGACCTGCTCCGGGACGGCGACCTGCCCGCCAACCACTTCGACGTCATCGTCTGCTTCTCGGTGCTCGAGCACATCGCCGACGCGGACGGCGCCGCCCGCACCCTGGCCGGGGCGCTGGCCCCCGGCGGAACGCTGGTGACCGGCTACCCGATGGTGAGCCCGTTCATGACGCGCGCCTTCGCGCTGATCGGCTTTTCCACCATCGACGACCACCACGTCTGCCCGCCCGCCCGCATCGCCGCCGCGCTCTCACGCGTCCTCGCGCCCGTGGCCCGCGCCGCCTTCCCGCCGCGCGCGCCGGTGGCGGCCGCGCTGTACCAGTGCACCGCCTGGACCAAGCGCGCGTGAGGACGCCATGGCGGCCATGCCACCTTGCACGTCTCCGTTGACAGCACCCTGCCATGGGTGTGGCCTCACAAGACCCGGACCAGAAGTCGCAGCTTGCTCGCGAAGAGGCGGCGGTCTTCCCATCACGCCAAGGTAAGCTCTTTGGCGAAGGCAAAAGCTACACATGCAGATCGAAAGCATCGAGATCCGTAACTACCGGTTGTTCCGGGCAGCGAAACTCGACAACCTGCCAGTGTTGTCCGTGCTGGTTGGCGCCAACGGATCCGGAAAAACCACGCTGTTCGATGTTTTTACCTTCTTGAAGGAGGCGCTGACTCTCAACGTCGCGCAGGCAGTCGGTCGGCGGGGTGGATTCAAGGAACTGGTGAGCCGTGGAGAGGAAGGCCCGATCGGAATCAGTGTCAAATTTCGAGAGAGCAGCGGCCGCCTAGCGACTTACTCTCTCGACATCGCCAGCGACGGGGGCAGGCCCGTCGTCGACCGAGAAGTATTGAAGGTTCGGCGTGGGCAATACGGCAAACCGTGGCACTTCGTGGACTTCGCCCGCGGCAGTGGTACCGCAATCACGAACGAGTCGGCATACGGCAGCGAAGGCGCCCAGGAAGAGCGCCAGGAATATGTCCTCGATGAGCCGAGCGTTCTGGCCATCAAAGGACTGGGGCAGTTCAAGGAGTTTCGCGTCGTCTCCGAGTTCCGCAGCATGATCGAGAACTGGCACATATCCGACTTTCACATAGGCGACGCCCGACCAAGCGCCGAGGTGGGCTACGCCGAGCACCTGTCTACTCGCGGGGACAACGTTGCTCAGGTCGCGCAGTATCTTTTCGAAAATCATCGCGATCGATTCGACAAGATTCTGGACGTGATGCGACGACGCGTGCCCGGCGTCGAGCGAGTGGAAGCCAAGGCGACCGAGGACGGTCGCTTGGTCCTCCGGTTTCAAGATGGAGCGTTCCAAGATCCATTCATCGCGCGCTACGTCTCCGACGGCACAATCAAGATGTTCGCGTATCTCGTGCTCCTTTACGATCCGAAGCCTCATCCCCTGTTGGCTGTCGAGGAACCCGAGAATCAGCTCTATCCGGATCTGCTAGCTGAACTGGTGGAGGAGTTCCGAGACTATGCCCATCGCGGTGGCCAAGTCTTCGTTTCGACTCACTCGCCGGAGTTTCTAAATGGAACGAACCTCGACGAGATCTATTGGCTCGCCAAGAGAGACGGTTTCTCTGTCATTCAGCGCGCCGCGGACAGCGAGAACCTTCGCAGCCTGGTCGAGGCCGGCGACCTGCCGGGAACTCTGTGGAAGCAGGGGCTCTTCGAGGGCGCGGGATTGAAGTGAATCGCCTGGTTTTTCTCCTGGAGGAACGTTCGATGAGGGTTCTCATCGAATCGCTGCTCCCTCGCCTTTTCCCATGGCTCGAATTCCTGTGTGTAACCCATGAGGGCAAGCAGGATCTGGACAAAAGTATCCCCAGAAAACTCCGAGGATGGAAGGTCCCAGGCGACCGGTTCGTAATAGTCCGCGACAACGACGGCGGCGATTGTCGCCTTCTCAAGCAAAGGATTGCGTTGACCTGTCGAGAAGCCGGGAGGGGCGACACTCTGATTCGCCTCCCGTGCCAGGAGTTGGAGGCGTGGTACTTTGGCGACCCTTCGGCGGTCGCACGCGCTTACGAGATGCCGAAGCTCGAAGCAAGGATAGCGGAGGCCGCCGGGCTGTACGCAGATGAAATCTTCAAACCATCTACCAGGCTCAAAGAGATCCTGCCCGAGTTCCAGAAGATCTCCGGGGCTCGGCGAATTGCGCCCCACCTCTCTCTCGAAGAAAACGGATCACGCAGCTTTCACGCGTTCATCGAGGGGATCCGCAGGATCGCCGGAGCTCCCGAGAATGAATAGGCGAAGTTCGTAAGCCAAGGCGAGCGCTGGAAGGCTCATCATGGCGGCGGTGATCCGCAGGGTGCAGGGTGCACCTTGAAGCGCGCCAGCCAGAATGGCTGCCCGTCGCGCGTGCCGACCAGGTGCCCGGTCCTCGGGTCGATCTTCAGGTCGTACTTGATCTTGGTCACCGTCGTGGCGGGCGCCCCGCCCGCCACCGACGGGTAGGCCATCCGCAGCTCCACGACCTTGTGCTGGCCGAGCAGGATCACGTGGTTGCCGTCCCGCCGCCCGCTCAGCGACTCGGTCTCCTCGCGCTCGACGCTGGGGGGAACCCCCTGCGTCGCCGCGATCCAGCGGGCGTTGCCGGTCAGCCTGGACTCGTTCTCTTTCAGCGCGAAGTCGACGCCGCCGCTCCAGCAGCGCTGCGGGATCGAGACGACCGGCTCCTTCGGCTCGGGCCGATAGTCGCCGAACAGCCATGGGCCCGACAGCGATGGCGCATCAGCCTGGGCCGCCGAGCCCAGCGCCACCAGCCAGACGATCCCCAGGATGCGGCCCGCGCTCATCGCGGATCAGTGTCGCTCGACCACCGCCAGCTGTCGAAATCCGATCGCCCGGAACAGCCCGGATGGCAGCGCTGACTCCAACCGGTGCAGCGCGGACCAGAGCGCCGCCGGGAGAAAGGGGCGCCGCGAGAACCCGCCGGACGCCGGATAGCTGAGCCCCGACAGCCACTCGAGCCGCGCCAGCCGCAGGTCCGGGAAGGCGGCCGAGAAACGCGCCGCGTGGCGCCCAAACAGCAGCGAGGGGATCGCCTGGTTCGACTCGAAGGGATCTCGCCCGCCGTTCGTCACGACCGGCGCCAGCGGATCGACCGTCAAGTCCACCGCCTCGACGTGGAACAGCTTGTAGATCGCGTACGACAGCGGGCCGATGTACGGCTCGCACATCACGATGCGGCCCCCCGGGACCAGCACGCGCGCCGCCTCGGCGAAGAAGCGGCCCGGGTCGATCAGATGGTGCAGGACGTCCAGCAGCACCAGCGCGCCGACGCTGCGGTCGGCGAACGGCAGCGCGTCGGCGCTGACCTCGCGGTCGTGCCAGGGCGCGCCCACGATGTCGGTGAGCTGCAGGTCCGGGATGAACTCGCGGGCCAGCCCCGGCCCCGACCCCAGCTCGACCCGCGGCCCGCGGTCGGCCGGCGGCAGCGCGGCCGCGATCCGCCCGTACCAGTCGGCGTACAGCGCGCGCAGCGCGGCATTCGACTCCCAGGCGCGCCGGTGGGCCTGGAAGCGGGCCAGCGTCCTTTCGCGCTGCTCGTCGGTCAGGCTCACGATGACGGCGTCAAACGAACTTGATCTTGCGCGCGGCCACCGCTGACATCCGCAGCAGCAGCCAGCCGTGCTTCCAGCGCGAGATGTTGGTCTCCCCGTACGTGCGGTCGCGGTAGCGCACCGGGATCTCCGCGATCTTCAGGTTCAGGCGCGCCGCCCCGAAGATGAGGTCGAAGTCCCCGAAGGGATCGAAGTCGCCGAAGTAGCTGCGGCCGGCGGCGATCCGCTCGTAGTCCTTCCGCCACAGCACCTTGGTGCCACACAGCGTGTCCTTGATCGGCTGCTGCAGCAGGTAGGTGAACAGCTCGGAGAAGGCGACGTTCCCCAGCTTGTTGAAGAGGCGCATCGCGCCGGGCTCCATCGGGTAGACCAGCCGCGTCCCCTGCACGTAGTCGGCGTGCCCGCCGGCCAGCACGTCGACGAATCTGGGCAGGTCCTCGGGCGGCACCGTGAGGTCGGCGTCCAGGATCATCAGCACGTCGCCGGTCGCGTGCGCGAACCCCAGGCGGACGGCGTCTCCCTTGCCCTTCCCCGTCTGCTGGAAGGCCCGCAGCTTCAGCGGACCGTCGTAGCCGGCGACGGTCCGTTGAATGGCGGCCCAGGTGTCGTCGGTCGAGTTCCCCTCGACGAATATCAGCTCGGTCGAGGTCCCCATGACCGGCGTGCGCGCGGCCGCGGCGGCGATGTTGCCGGACTCGTTGCGAGCCGGGACGATCACGCTGACGCTGACCTTGCGGGCGGGCGGCGTGACGCCCCGGTCGCGCAGCACGTAGATGCGGTAGAGCGACGCCACCTTCATGGCCGGCGCGCGCACCAGGTATCGGTTCAGCGCCTCGCCCAACCCGGGGACGTCCAGCGGCAGCAACAGGCGGTCCTCGTAGCGCACCACCTCGAGCCCGCTGATGTCGTAGAGGTTGCGGAAGTCCGAGTCCGACAGCCAGTTCGCGGTCGGCGCCGGTCGCTTGAGCCCGCTCATCTCGGCCAGGCGCACCGGCAGCTCCCAGAGGTAGTTGAACGTGGTCAGGTAGATCCGGCCGCCAGGCGCCAGCCGGCGCTTCAACCCGAGCAGCAGCGCCTGGACGTCCAGCACGCTGTGGCACAACCGATCGCAGATCACCGCATCGGCCCGCGCCGCGACGTCGGCGGGTGGCGCGATGGCGTCGCCCACCTCGAAGCCGATGTCCGGGTGACGCTCGCGCGCCCGCGCCACCATCTCGGGCAGGTAATCGATCCCCTGGCGGTGGGCGTTGGGCAGCGCCGCCAGCAGGTCACCGGTGGCGCATCCGACCTCGAGCACCGACGCGTCGGCCGGGATGAGCCGCCGGAGCGCCGACGCCAGGTCGCGGTACAGGAAGTCGCGGGCGGCCGGATGACGCGGCGGCTCCGCGGCATGCCGGAAGTACTCGCGCCAGGTCGCTTCCAGCTGCTCGACGCGGGACGGTGGAACGGGCGGAGCTGCGGAGGCGGCGCCCGACCCGGGCACGAAGGTTGCGCTCATCACTGGTCCGTGGCGAGCGTGTACTTCTGCTTGAACTTGCCGCCCGGCTTCACGCTGATGCTCTCCGTGTGGTCGATCTTCAGGTCGTCGTCACGCTTGAAGCTCAGCTTGTGCTTCCCGCAGGGGACCTTGTAGTCGACCAGCGGCGTGTGCTGGTTGGTGCTCTTGCCGTCCACCCAGACCTCGGACCAGGGAACCGTATTCACCGTGATCGAGCAGTCGGTGCTGTTGTTGTCGCCGGATATCGAGACGATGTGGTTGTCGGAGGTGTCTTCGTCCGCGACGGCCGCATTCCCCAGGTTGGTGACCGACGACCGGCGGTGGTGGCCGCCGCCGCCACCGTGCTTCGTGCCGCTGTCGGCCGCCGCGCCGGGCCCCGGGGAAGGAGCAGCCGGCGGCGGTGGGGCGGCCGGCTTCTCGACCGCCGCGATCGGAGCCGGGGCCGGCGACGGCGCCGGGGCCGCCTTCGGTCGGGGACTCTCGGAAGAACCGCCACCGCTGGCCGGAACCAGGACCGCGTGGATCTTCTGGATGGCCCCCGGCTGGACGTCGACCTCCTGGCGCCAGGGCTTGAACCGATCCTCGCCCTTGATCTCCAGGACGTGGCGGCCCGGCGTGATGCGGAACGCGCGGAAGTCGGTTCGGGCCTGCTGTCCCGCCGCCCCCTTGATGGGCGCGCCGTCCAGCCAGACCGGCCCGTTCGGGGGCTCGCTGGTCAGCTCGAAGCCGGTGTCGGGCGAGGGCTCGAGCGCGACCGCCAGCGGCAAGCGCTGGCCGGCGCGCACCTCGATGTTCTGGTCGGAGCGAACGTACCCGTCGCGCGTGACCGAAAGCGTGTACGGCCCCGGCGGACGGTCGAACGAGACCGGCGAGTGGTCCCCGACCTTGGTGTTGTCGACCAGCACGACGGCGTCGGCCGGCGTCGCCGACACCTCGATCCGACCGGGCCGGTTGGTCGTCGAGTAGTACCAGAACCCAAGGCTGCCGGCGCCAGCCAGCAGCAGGATCGCGACCACCCCCAGGGCCCCACCGCGCTTGCGGGGCGGGGGCGGAGCAACCGGCTCCTGGAAGCTGCCGGTGCCAAACGGCGCCGGGGCGTAGGCCGGCTCGGCCGCGAACGACTGGCGAGGCGACAGTCGCGGCGACGTTCCGTGCACCGGCTGCCCCGCCGTCGGCATCTGCGACAGCGGCGGCAGGGCCGTCGACGGCGTGGGCGCGCGGTGAACGGGCGGCAGGTTCAGCCCGGACCGGCGCAACGACGGCGGCGGCGCAGCCTCCACCAGGGGAGGCGTCGGTGGCGGCGTGGGCGGCGGCGTCGGGGTGGACGGCGTGGGGGGCGGGGCCACCGGCCGCGTCATCGTCCGCGAGACGGCCGGCGCGGGGATCCCGGTCAGGGTCGGGCGGCGGGCGGGCGGCGCGGGCCGGGCCGCCGGCGGCGGCGTGGGGGCCGGGATGTCCTCGCTGCCCAGCGTGATGGAGAGGGTCGGCTCTGGCTTGGGGGTGGCCAGCGAATCCGGCGGCCGAGCCTGCTCCAGAATCTCGGGATCGGGCTCGGTCGCGACCGTCCGATCGTCGTCCTCGAAGAACAGATCGGCCGGCGTGCGGTCGCCGCCCTGCAGCTCGGTCGGCTCCTTGTCGAAGATCTGGGTGTCCAGCTCCTCGTCGTCCCAGCTCATCTGCTGGTTGCCGGCCCGCGCCGCCGCGGGCATGGGTGGGGGAGCGCCGCCCAGCCCCAGGCTGGTCCGCGCCCCGGCGCCACCGACCGCCGCGCGCCGCGACACCTCGGCCGCCGCCGCCACCGGCGGCGCGACCTGCCGGTACTGCTCCAGCTTGGTGTTGTCCTCCTCGATCTCGATCGAGAAGGTCTTCTTCATCCAGGCGGCGAGGTCCTTGCGCGAATAGAACTCGCCGATCGAATAGAGAAACGACTGCAGATCGTCGTGCAGGTCGATGGCGTTGCTGTAGCGGTCCTCGGGATCGCGCGCGAGCGCCTTCAGGATCAGCCGCTCCAGCTCGGGCGGGATCTTCTTGTTGTAGGCGGATGGCGGGACGATCTCGACGTTCCGGACCTTCTCCAGGGTCGAGAAGTCGGTCTCGCCGACGAACAGCCGCTCGCCGGTCAGCAGCTCGTAGAGCACGATGCCGACCGCGAAGATGTCGCTGCGCTTGTCGATCGGCAGCCCGCGCACCTGCTCGGGCGACATGTAGCCGAACTTCCCCTTCAGGATGCCGGCCTGGGTCGTCGAGGCCTTGCCCGCGGCCTTGGCAATCCCGAAATCGATCAGCTTGACCTCGCCCTCGTAGCCGATGAGGACGTTCTGGGGCGAGATGTCGCGGTGGATGAGGTGCAGCTCGCGCCCCTGCGCGTCGCGCTTGTTGTGCGCGTAGTCCAGGCCCTCACAGACCTGCATCATGACGTAGCAGGCCATCGCGATCGGAAGCAGCTCGCCGCGGCTGCGCATCCGGTCGAAGATCGAGCGGAGGTCGCGCCCGTGGACGTACTCCAGCGCGATGAAGTAGCTGCCCTCGACCTTCCCGAGATCGAAGATCTGCGCGATGTTCGCGTGCTGCAGCTGCACGGCGATCTTCGCCTCGTCGATGAACATCGAGATGAACTCTTCGTCCTCGGCGATGTTCGAGAGGATCCGCTTGACGGCGAGCAGACGCTCGAAGCCCTCTACACCGAATGTCTTCGCCTTGAAGACTTCGGCCATACCTCCGACGTTGATGCGCTCGAGGAGGTAGTACTTCCCGAAGGGGACCGGCTTCTTCAAGAGGCTCATATTACTGGCGAATTCAGCCGTTTCCAGCCAAATCTGGCGCATTTCTGACTGGGTTTTGGGTCGGCTCGCTTTCCAGAAAGGCCAAGGTTGCTCCCGCCGCGACGAATGGGGGAGCCACGAAGAATGCCAGCGGGACCAGATAGAGCAGCGTCGCCCCCAGGCCGAAGGCCATGGTTTGTAAGGGGTGGCCAGCCAGATACGCCCACTTCCGGCCGAAGCTGGCGCCCCGGCGGGACAGCGGGTAGTCGAACCCGTCGTAGGCCAGGAAGATGGAGGCGATCCCGACCCCCACGAAGGTCCCGATCACCGGGCTGAGGAACCCCGAGACCAGGGCCCCGGCGAAGACCGCCAGGCCGTAGAGCACGAGCTTGAGCAGCCCGTGCCCCAGAGCCCGCGCGATCGAGGGCAACAGGGCCGCGGTGGGGGCCGAACCCCGAGCCTGCTTCTCGACCTTCTCCGAGAGGCGATCGGAAAAAACCGCCAGCAAGAGGGGCTGGGCGACCAGGAACACGACCGCGGCGCCGACCGAGGTCAGCCCGATGAGGACCAGCCAGCCGATCACCGGCTGGCTCCCGATCAACGACGCGAGCCAGTCCTCATGTCGCAGCCACCGCTGGACCAGGTAGATCGCGGTACCGCCCAGCGCCAGGTCGAGCAGCACCGGCAGCACCAGGTACGCCCAGAGGCGATGACGCGCGACGAATACACCCCCGCGAAAAGGCGCAAAAAAACCGCGGAGCAGGCCCACGCGGCGAAGTGTACAGCAACAAGCCGCCGAACGTTCCGATACATGGCCAGGAGGGACCCATGTCGAACAGCATCCAGCCCATCTCGCCCCAGCTCAGCAGCCAGGAACCCCGCCTCGCGGTGGCGGGGACCCGGCCGCGTCAAACTCAACCGCCCGCCACGCCCTTTCGAGACGTCCTGACCGGGGGCGTCTCGCTGCTGCTGAGCGGGGCCGAGGTCGCCACGCACGTCGTCGCGGGACCGGTCATGGCCGCCGCGGTGCACGGCGCCCGGGTCGAGGCGACGTCGGCGCTCGCCGGCACCTCGAACGCCAGCTCGACCGGCGGTTCGACCGGGAGCACCGACCTTTCCAGCGTGCAGTCGATCATGCAGGACGGCCAGGCCTCGAACATGCAGCTGCTCGCCTTGCAGGAGCAGATCCAGAACGAAAGCCAGCAGTTCTCCACCCTGTCCAACGTGATGCGGGCCCGGTACGACACCGCCAAGGCGGCGGTGTCCAACATCCGTGCCTGACTGTGTTAAGGTCGCGCGCTCGTGGCAGGTAAGGTCACCGGCCCCGGCAGTGGGCCTGGCAACGTCCCGGTGGGCGGTCCCGACGAGGCCCGCCCGGTCGACGAGAGTCGTGCGCCCTTCGCCGACAAGCTAAAGCCAGCCGGCCCGGCCGGCACCGCGCCCATCGCGGCACCGGCCGCGACCGGCGTGGCTGATCTCGCGGCCGCGCTGAAGGCCGGCACGCTCAGCCCCCAGGCCGCCGTCGATCAGGTCATCGACCGTATCGTCGACAAGCAGCTGGGTTCACAGGCCCCCGCGGCCGCCCGCGAAAAGCTCCGCGCCGCGCTCGAGTCCGCCGTGGCCGACGACCCGCTGCTGGCCGACAAGATTCGCGGCCTGGCATCGGCAGACAAATAGCCCCGAGGCACGGTCTTCAGGTGACGTGCGTCCAGGTCAGCCCGGGCACTGCTTCGAAGTGACGGTCGAACGAGATCAACTCGCGAGCGCCTCACGACGAGTCAACCGAGCGGTGGGTCAGCCGCCCCGTCCGTTTGTCCGCCGCCCGGGCTTCGGGTAACTTGCGCCGGGTGTCGGGCCGCGGCGAGGTCACTGATGGTGAGGTTCTCCGGGCGGTCCTGAAGGGAGCGCCGGTTCGTGTGGCTCTCCTGGACCGAGCGGGGCGCTTTCTGCTCGATCCGGATCCGAACCCGCCCCTGCCCAGCGACCAGGGGACGCCTCCGGGGGCCAGCATCCGGGCCATGTACGGCGAGATCCCGGGGCTGCTGGATGCGGCCGCTTCGGCCTTCGCGGGCCAGGACGTCCACATCACGCGAGAGCTCGGCGGGGCGGTCTACTCGGTGTCGTTCTTTCCGCGGCGCGAGCCGTCGGGCGAGGTGGACGCCGTGTTCGCCGTCGCGACGATCGTCTCCGCCGGGAGCGCGGCGCAGGCGGGGCTGGCCGAAGTCCAGTCGCGTGAGCGACGGATCTTCAACTCGCACATGACGGGGATGTTGTACTGGGACGAAAGCGGCGCGATCAGCGACGCCAACGACGCCTTCCTGCAGATGGTCGGTTACGACCGCGAGGATCTGCTGGAAGGACGCATCAACTGGCGCTCGATGACGCCCCCCGAGTACCGAGCCATCGATGACGCCGCGATGGCCGAGATTCGCGCCAAAGGCGCCTGCGCGCTGTTCGAGAAGGAGTACGTCCGCAAGGACGGCAGCCGCGTCGAGGTCCTGGTCGGCGGAGCGAGCTGGGGCCCCGGACAGCGAGCCGGTGTGGCCTTCGTCGTCGACAACGCAGAGCGGAAAGGCCACGAGCGCGAACGGCGCCAGACCGCATCGACCTTGCAGCGGGTCGTCGAGTCAGCCCCGGTCATCCTGTGGTCGGTCGACGCGAAGGGCATCCTCACGCTCTCCGAGGGCCGCGCCCTGGCCGCCATCGGCCAGAAGCCCGGTGAGAACCTCGGGCGGTCGGTGTTCGACATCTACGCGAACTTCCCCCAGGTCCAGAACTCGATCCGCCGCGGTCTGGCCGGCGAAGAGTTCACCCGGATCGGCGAGGTTGGAGACATGGTCTTCGAGACGATCTTCACCCCGCTGCGCGACGCCGCCGGCACCGTCACGGGCCTGATGGGCGTGTCGATCGACGTGACGGAGAAGCGTCGCGCCGAGAAGGAACAGGCGCGGCTGCAGGCCCAGCTGCTGCAGGTTCAGAAGCTCGAGAGCCTGGGCCTGCTGGCGGGGGGAATCGCCCACGACTTCAACAACATCCTGACGACGATCCTGGGCAGCGCCTCGACGGCCCTGCTGACTCTGCCGCCCGAGAACCCGGCCCACGCCTGTGTCGAGACGGTCGTCACCGCCGCCCGCCGGGCGGCGGCGCTGACCCGGCAGATGCTGGCCTATTCAGGCAAGGCGCACGTCGAGATCCGGCCGATCGATCTGTCGGTTCACGTCCGCGAGATCACGGCGCTGCTCGAGACCACGGTCTCGAAGAAGGTCCAGCTTCGCCTCGAGCTGGAGGAGGGCCTGCCCGCGATCGAGGCGGACGTCGCGCAGGTCCAGCAGATCGTGATGAACCTGGTGATCAACGGAGCGGAGGCCATCGGCGATCAACAGGGAACGGTGCTGGTCACGACGGGCCGCCAGACCATCGACCAGGTCTACGCGGCGTCGCTGTTCGCGGCAGACGGGATCGTGCCCGGCGAGTACGTGTTCCTCGAGGTCCACGACACCGGCCGTGGCATGGACGAAGCGACCAAGGACAAGATCTTCGATCCGTTCTTCACGACCAAGTTCACGGGGCGAGGCCTGGGCCTGGCCGCCGTGCTCGGCATCGTCCGCTCGCATCGCGGCGCCATCAAGGTGTACTCGAGCCCCGGCCGCGGCACGACGTTCAAGGTGTTCCTGCCCGCGGTGGCCGCGGCGGTGCGCCGCGACGTGAAGCGCCCCCCGGGCCTCGACTTCCGCGGCGAGGGGCTGGTGCTGGTCATCGACGACGATGCGGGCGTGCGCGGGAGCATCCGCACCATGCTCAGCTACTTTGGATTCTCCGTGCTCGAGGCGGAGGACGGCCAGATGGGCGCCGAGCTGTTCGCCCAGCGCGCGAGGGAGATCGTCCTGGTCCTGGTCGACATGACGATGCCGAAGATGAACGGCGAGGAGACGTTTCGCGCAATTCGAAGCGTGCGCTCCGACGTGCCGGTCATCCTGACCAGCGGCTACAGTGAGATCGAGGCGACGAGGCGCTTCACCGGCAAAGGTCTGGCGGGCTTCCTGGAGAAGCCCTTCACCCCGGCTGACCTCGCGATGCGCCTCCGCAAGGTCCTCGGCAGCTAGGCCCAATGCCGTGCAGAAGGCGCCCCAATCTTCGGGTCGACTGGGTCAAGCGCCCGCCCATTCACGCAGGGGCGCAGAGAGCGCCCGATCTGCGCGTCCTGGCGCCTTGACTGATCGGCATGGCACCTAGGCCGGGCCTGCGCTGCCGGTCCGCGAGCTCGACTGCGCCGCCCGCGCCGAGGCGATCGCCTCACGGACCTCCGGCGGCAAGAAGATGCCGTCGGTGTCCAGCTGGGCCAGGGCCTCGGTCAGGGTGGCGGCGCGCTCGGCAGGGGGGACCTTGCGGTCGATGATCACCCACCACTGCCCTTTCACCTTGCAGAGGCCGCCGGCCCCGGACACCTCGCCGGTCATCGTCTCGTAGCGAACCTGGACGCCGAGCTGCGCGGCCGCCTGCTCCAGCGCCTCGGTCATCTTCTCGGGCTTCATGAATCCCCTTTTTTACCGGTTTCGGGCGCGCCGGAAAAGTTCTCCTGCGCGGCCCGGTCGAGATCGATGATCTGCGCGCCCCCGACGTAGCTCTTCGTTTCGTACCGCGTCAGGCTGCCGAGCTTGCGCACGATGGCGGCCATCCGGTCGGCCTCCTCCAGGATCGTCCGCGCGATGGGCAGGAACGTCCCGTCGGGACCCAGCTTCCGGATGAGCACCTGGGCGTAGCCCATGACCGAGGTCAGCGGCTGGTTCAGCTCATGGGCGGCCGCGCCGGCCAGCTCGACGGCCACCGCCTGCTTCTCGGAGATGGCCAGCTTCTCCTGCGCCGAGGCCAGCCGTTCTTCCATGCGCAGGCGCTCGCGCAGATCGGAGAAGACGCCGACCGTGGCGATCTCGCGCCCGTCGTCGTCCAGCACCAGCGCCGCCGAGATCGAGACGGGGACGCGCTCGCCGGTCACCGAGAGCAGCTCGCGCCGCACCGGCTCCAGGCGGCCGCCGCCGCCGTGCTCGGCCGACCGGATGAGCCGCATCACCTCGTGAGCGACGCCCGGCGGGTAGATGCGCTTGACGGACACCTTCCCGATCAGGTCGGCTGCCTTGTAGCCGCAGATGCGCTCGGCCCCCTGGTTGAACAGGACGATGGTGCCGCGCATGTTCGCCGCGATGATCCCGTCGACCGCCGAGTTCAGGATGCGGTTCAGGAACTCGCTGGTCCGCCGCAGCTCGCGCTCCAGCTCGCGCGCCAGCGTCACGTCGCGGAACGAGAAGATCGCCGCGTCGTGCTCGCTCAGCACCGCGATCGACGCCACCGAGACCGTGATGCGGTCGCCCGAGGTGGTGACCAGCTCGAGGTCGAAGTTCTGCACCGGCTGGGCGCCGATCGCGCCGGCGATCCGCTCGGCCAGCCCGGCCCGGAACGCCTCCGGGACGATCTGCACGATCGGCTTTCCGCCCAGGCCGTCGCGCGCGTAGCCGGTCATCTCCTCGGCGGCGCGGTTCATGTAAAGGACCACGCCCGCCGCGTCCAGGACGAAGATGCCGTCGGAGGCGCTGTCGATGAAGGCCCGGTAGCGCTCGATGGCCCGGACCCGCCCCTCTTCCCGCACCTCGGACTGGGTGATGCGGCGGGGTCGCCCGCGCAGCGGCTCCAGGGCGCGCGCGCCGCGCAGGACGATCCCCAGCATCGACGCGGCGACCCGTGCCACCCCCAGCGCGGCCTCGGCGGCCGGCACCGCACACTCCCCCTCGAACCGCGCCACCAGCACGCCGGCGGGACGCCCGCTCACCAGCACCGGCAGGGTCGCCGTCACGTCGCCGGCCGCGTCCGGTCCCACGGTCGCCTCGACCTGTTCGATGGCTCGCCGCAGGTTCGCGTGCTGCTCCAGCGGCCACCGGATCCCCGCCGCCAGCGGGGTGGGATCGGCCTCGCCGCTGTCCGTGACCAGGTAGGCGGCGTCGGGGTCGGCCAGCAGCGCGAACAGGCTGACGGAGCTGGCGCCCAGCGCGCGCGCCACGTGCTCGACCGCCGCGTGAAGCTGGCTCTCGCCCGAGCCGACGGCCAGCACCTGCGCCGCCTGGGCCAGGCTGTCGAGCGCCCCCGTGTCCAGGCCGGCCATCATGAGCGGCGGCTCCGGACCGCCCGCGGGAGCAGCGCGCGCGCGGCGGCGGCGGCGGCGCTCAGCACCTCGCGGGCGGGAACGCCGGCTTTCCCCGCCAGGCGCCGGCAGTCCTCGAACTCGGGCTGGGCGCCCAGCACCCGCCCGTCCAGCGCCGCCACCTTGACCCGCACCGAACCGTAGACGGTCTCGACCTTGGCGAACGAGCGCGCCAGCACGACCCGATCCAGCCGCTGCCGCCGGAGGCCCAGCGTCGTCGACCCCTCGAAGAACGCGCGCTCGACCGCGCCCGCGGCGGCCAGAGGCGCCAGCGCCGAGACCTGCAGGGCCGGCCGCCCCTTCTTCATCAGGATCGGCGCCGACCAGACGTCCGCGGCGCCCGCCGCGAACAGGCCGTCGTAGAGCGGCCCCACCAGCTGGGGGCTCATGTCGTCGATGTTCGCCTCGATCAACAGAACGTCGGTCACCGGCGCGACGTCCGGCTCACCGATCAGCTCGCCCACGGTCACCCGCAGGACGTTGGCGCGATCGGGCAGCTCGCGTGTCCCTGCCCCATAGCCGACCGCGCGCAGCCGTATGGGCGGCAGAGCGCCGAAGCGATCGACCACGGCCGCCAGGATCGCGGCACCGGTCGGGGTGGTCAGCTCGCCCACCCCTTCGGCCAGGATCGGCGTGTCGGCCAGCAGCGCCGCGGTCGCGGGGGCCGGCACGGGCACGGGACCGTGGGCGGTGCGAACCGTTCCCGTCCCGACCACGGGCGGCAGCGACCCGATCGACGCGGGGGCCAGGTGCACGATGGCCGCAGCCGCGCCGACCACGTCGGCGATCGAGTCGTACGCGCCGACCTCGTGGAACGTCACGCGGGCGACCTTGGTGCCGTGCAGCGCCGCCTCGACCTCGGCGATGCGGGCGAAGATGTCGCCGGCCAGGGCCCGGACGTCCGCGTCCAGCCGCGCCCGTTGCAGCAGGCGCTTGATCTCGGCGTAGTCGCGGTGGTCGTGGTGGTGGTGGTTGCCGTCGTGGTCGTGATCGTGATGGTCGTGCGGGTGATCGTGATCGTCGTGGTCGCCGTGAGCCTGCGCCCGAGCGATCGCCCTGGGCTTGCCCGGCCAGGTCACGTCGAAGCTGCGCCCGACGTAGGCGCCGCGCGTCCGCCGTCCGAAGCGAACCCGCAGGCCGCGCACCCCCATCGCGGCCACCGCCGCCTCGACGACCCGCGCCGGGACGCCGGCGTCGACCAGCGCGGCGACCGCCATGTCCCCGGCGATCCCCGACGTCGGCTCGAAGTGCAGGTGCAGGCTCACGTGGTGGCGGCCCGATTCAACATCGCGGCCATCCGCCCGGCGCCGAAGCCGTTGTCGATGTTCATGACGGCGACGCCCGACGCGCACGAGTTGAGCATCCCCAGCAGCGCGGCGATGCCCCCCAGGCTGGCACCGTAGCCCACGCTGGTGGGGACCGCGATCACGGGACGCGCGAACAGTCCGGCGACCACGCTGGGCAGCGCCCCCTCCATCCCGGCGACGACCACCACGATCTCAGCGCCCGCGATCCGCTCGCGGTGGGCGAGCAGCCGGTGCAGGCCGGCCACGCCGACGTCGTAGATCCGCTCGACCCGGTTGCCGGCCAGCTCCGCCGTCAGCGCCGCCTCCTCGGCCACCGGCAGGTCCGAGGTCCCCGCGCTCACCACGGCGATGGCCCCGCGGCCGCGGTCGGCGGCGGGCATCTCACCGACCACCACCGCCCGTGGCATCGCCAGGTAGCGCGCGCCGGCGACTGCCGGCACCACCAGCTTGGCGGCCTCGGGCGACACCCGGGTGGCGAACACCGGCCCGCCGCCCCGCGCCAGCTCGTTCAGGATCGCGGCGATCTGCTCGGGCGTCTTCCCCTCGCCCAGCACCACCTCGGGAAACCCGGTGCGCAGGTGACGATGGGTGTCGACATGGGCGAATTCCAGCGCGCGAAACGGCAGGTCGCGCAAGGCAACCATCGTCTCGTCGACCGTGGCGCGGCCCGCCCGTACCTCTTCCAGCAGCGCGCGCACACGTTGGGGGTCCATGCGGCAGCGATCATAACAGGAACCCTGGGAGGGTTCCTGCGACCTCCCGCGACGACTCCGCTGGGCGAAGCCCAGCTCCGTCAACGCGACTACGGGGCGCCGGCGGAGGCGCCGGCGCCGCCTTCGAGCACGCCGCGAACCTCGCCCACGAACGCCTCGAGCGAGAACGGCTTGCGGACGAACCCCTGCGCGCGCGCCGGACGAGGCGCGGCCACCGCGCTCAGCACGATGACGGGGACGCCGGCCAGCCGCGGGTCGCCCGACATGCGCTGCAGCACCTCCCAGCCAGAGACCATCGGCATGAGCAGGTCGAGGATCACCAGGTCGGCGCCCGGCGGATCGTTCAGCGTCAGGAAGTCGATCGCCTGCTTGCCGTTCGAGGCCGGCACGACGTCGAACCCCTCGTCCTCGAGGATGTCCTGCAAGGAGTCACGGACGTCTGGATCGTCCTCCACGAGCAAGATCGTCCGCATCGCTCGCATCACTCCCCTCTCTGGGCCGGCACTCATGCTCCGCACCGCACGATGATGAAAGTTTGGCGGGCGGTTATGCCTTCATCAAGCGAAACGCGTGGTAATTTGGTCCGCCCCCGGGGACGTCGCCGATGAGCCACGCGTCGCGCTACACCATCCTGCGCAAGATCACCGACGGTGGCACGGCCGAGATCTTCCTGGCGAAGCAGCACGGCGCTCGAGGCTTCGAGAAGACGGTCGTGCTCAAGCGGATCTTCACGACCTTCTACGCCGACCCGCAATTCCGCCACATGCTGGTCGACGAGGCACACATCGCGATGACGCTGAACCACAGCAACATCGTGCAGGTGCTCGACCTCGGCGAATCCGAGGGGCGCTACTTCCTGGCGCTCGAGCTCGTCGACGGCTGGTCGCTGGACCGCATCCTCAAGCGGGCCAAGGCGGCCGGCCTGCAGATGCCGCCCCCGCTCGTGCTGTATGTCACCGCCGAGGTGTGCCGGGCGCTGGCTTACGCGCACGGCAAGAAGCGCCCCGACGGCAGGCCGCTGGGGATCGTCCACCGCGACGTCAGCCCGCACAACGTGCTCATCAGCGAGCAGGGCGAGGTGAAGCTGACCGACTTCGGGATCGCCAAAGCGCAGAACAAGACCGAAAAGAGCCTGGGCAACCTGATCAAGGGCAAGTTCGCCTTCATGTCGCCGGAGCAGGCCTCGGCCGGCCCGCTGGACGCGCGCTCGGACCTGTTCTCCGTCGGCACGATGCTGTATGCGGCGATCACGCGCCGCCACCCGTTCGATGCGCCGACCGATTACGAGACGCTGATGCTGGTGAAGAACGGCGACTTCATGCCGCCCGAGACGGCGCGGCCGGGCCTGAACCCCGAGCTCTATCGGGTGATCCGCAAGGCGATGAGCAAGTCGCCGGACGATCGCTATCAGAACGCCGAGGACATGCTGGTCGACGTCGAGCAGGTCATGCGGGTGGCGTTCCGCCCCGTCGGGCAGACCGAGCTGCAACGCTGGCTGGCCGACCTGGGCGCCAAGGACGGGGTGCCTCCGCTCACGCGCGAGGCCCCGCCCGAGCCGCCGGCCTCGCGCTCGACCGTCGGTCCCCTGGTCGCCGGCTCGGGCCAGGAGTCCGGGCTGGTCCTGAACCTCGAGGACGCGATGGAGATCCGCTCGGCCGACCGGCCGCCGCCGACGCCGGTCCGCGGGCGGCCGATTCCGGTCCTGGATGGAGACTCGAGCGATCGACCGGCGCCACCCGCGGCCGCGGCGACCGAGGTCATGAGCCGCCCGCCGGTGTTCGCGGCGGCCGATCGCGCCTGGCACCAGCGCCCCAGCGTGCGCATCGGCATCGGCGCCGCGGTGGTTCTGCTGTGCGCGGGTGTGGGCACGAAGCTGATGCGCTCGGGCCAGCGCGCCGGGGCGCCGGCGCAGCCCGAGGCAGCCGCGGCGCCGGCCGCGGCTGCGCCCGCCCCCGCGCCGCCGGTCGCCCCGCCTGCGGCCGCGCCGCCTGCCCCTCGACCGAGCGTCGCCGCCGTGCCCGACGCCAGCGCGGCGGTGGCTCGGGCCGAAGCGGTCCCGCCCCACGAGCCGGCCGTTGCGCCCGCGCAGCCCCCCCCTCCGGCGACCGCGCCGCCTGCCGACGAGGCGAACGACGCCGACGAGGAAGCAGCCTCCGGCCGCGGTCACGGGCATGGCAAGGGCAAGCTGCAGTTCCCCGTGCTGGTCAAGACCGACCCCGAAGGTTCCCGGGTCGCTACGGGACGGCACGTGTTCGGAACCACGCCGCTCACCTTGAAGCTGCGGCCTGGCAACTCGTACGACCTCACCTTCAGCCGCGCCGGCTACGCGCCGGTGTCGCGCCGCTACCATTTCGACGCGAACGCGCCGCAGACGCTGCGGGTGACGCTCAAGAAGCTCCCGGAAGCGCACAAGGTGGCGGGGACGCCCGCTCCTCCCAAGCCCGCTCCCGCCCCAGCTCCGTCGCCGAAGGGCTTCTTCTCGCGCTGAAGCGCGGCCCGGACCACCGTCAGGCGTTCAGCGCAGGGTCGGTCTCGAGCAGGAGCCGCAGCACCTCGATGGCTGCCAGGCAGCCCATCATCCGGCGCAGCTCGCTCATCTCGACGAAAGCGTGAATCACCCCGCCCTGCCCGCTGACGGAGGTTCGCGCCGCGGGGCTCGCCGGCTCGGTCCTCACCCCATCCATCGCCGGTCCGTCGTTCATCGCTCCACCCCTTTCTGTCTGGTGGCAGGCGGCGGTCGCAGGACGAGCATTAGTGGGCAGCCGAGCTTCCGGCCTTCCCCTGGCCCGGCGATGTCAGCCGTCCGACCGTCAGGCTGAGCGCGTCGACATCGATGGGCTTCCGCATGCATTCGAATCCTGCCAGCCTCCCGAATCGGCAGAGCTGCAATTCGCGATCCGTTCGTCCGGTGACCAGCAGGATCGCGCAGCTCGGCCGGGACTTGCGCAACCAGCGAATGAGCTGCAGCCCGTCCATCCCGGGCATCTCGAGATCGGTGATCACCAGGTCTGCCTCGAAGCGCGCCAGGGCCGCGCAGGCCTGGCTCCCATCGGCCGCCACACGCACCTCGTGGCCGCCGTCGAGCAGGTAATCCCGCAGGACTTCTCGAGTCTCCGCGTCGTCGTCCACCAACAAGATCCGCGCGGGCGCGGCGCGCTGGCGCCCGGCGGCAAGGGGCGGAAGCTCTCCCGGCTGGACCCCGTCCGTTCGTGTAGGTCGCATACTTCACCGGTTTGCAAGCACCGCACCAACACCTACACCTGGCTTCCTGTAAATTGGTCAGGGAAGGCCTGCCCCGCAGTCGCTCACGGTAACGTCGGTGTGGGGTGTGGTGACACCGATCGCGCCGGAACGTGTCGATCGACGGTGAGCGCGCCTGGCACGAGTCTTGTTTACCCTCCTCTTGTTGGGTGGATGGGCGCGCGGACGAGCGGTCCGCTAAACTTGATTTGGAGGGCAGTCATGGATGTCATGGCTGAAGTCGGATCCTGCTGTGTGGCCGAGGTGATGGGGACCGAGCTGTACACGCTGACCCCGGATACGGTGGTCGCGTCGGCACGGCGGTTGGCGTTCGACAACGGGATCGATCACCTGCTGGTGCTCGATAACGGGACGCTGACCGGGATCATCTGTCGGGAAGATCTTCGAACCGCCGAGCGCCACGCCTTCGTGGGTGAGTGCATGAGCTCGCCCGTCCTCTGCATCGGCCCGGACACCACCCTGGACGAGGCGGCGCAGATCATGGCCGAGCAGCACGTGTCGTGCTTGCCGGTCGTGACCGGCGCCTTCCTGGTGGGAATCGTCACGCGTGAAGCCCTGGCCACGGTGGGCCTGGCGCACGACAAGCGGCCGTCACCCAAGCTGGTCTGCAGCGCCTGCGGAGCCGACCACCCCAACGACAAGGTCCGGCGCGATCCGCGTTCGGGCGGCCTGCCGCTGTGCGCCGACTGCCTGGGCCGCACCTCCGCCAACGCCCTCCGCCGCCAGGCGGATTAGCGGCGCGCACCCAGCCGGGTAATATCCCGCCGGCAATGCCGGTCAGTCGCGCGGGCGCGAAGCTGCAGGCGGCGCTCGACCAGTTCGGTCTGACCGCCGTTCTGGCGGGCGCGCGCGCGGTCGACGTCGGGGCGTCGGCCGGGGGCTTCACGGAAGTGATGCTCGCCCAGGGAGTCACCTCGGTGCTGGCGGTCGACGTGGGGCGCGATCAGATGCACCCGTCGCTGCGCGCCGACCCGCGCGTGACGGTGCGCGAGGACACCGACTGGCGCAAGCTGCCCCTGCACGAAGCCGAGGGGCCGTTCGATTTCTTCACCGTCGACGTCAGCTTCGTGGCCGCGCGCAACATGCTTCGCGCGCTGGCGTTCCGGCTCCGTCCGGGCGCCCAGGGCGTCGTGCTGGTGAAGCCCCAGTTCGAGCTGCCCGACCGCCAGGTGAAGGGGGGCGACGTCAAGGACGCCAACCTCCGGCACGAGGCGGTCGAGCGCGTGCGCCGGCGAGGTGAATCGCTGGGCTTCCAGCTGGTCGCCGAAGCGGACTCTCCCGTGGCCGGCCGCGAAGGGACGGTCGAGATCCTCGCCCATCTGCTGTTCAAGGGGCGCCCGGACACGATGCCGGCGCCCGGCGAGCAGCGGCGCAAGACCGCCGCACCGGCGCGCCGGCGGTCGGCGGCGGACGCGCTGCGCTGGTTCGCGGTGGCCGCGCCGGGCCTGGAGCCGGCGGTGGAGCGCGAGGTGCGGCGGCTGGAAGGTGTGGCTGACGTTCAGGCCGAAGCGGGCGGCGTCGAGTGGACCGCGCCCTGCCTGGGCGGGTTCGCCGCGAACCTCTGGCTGCGCACCGCCACCCGGGTGCTGGTCCGGGTGGGCGCCGTCGAGGCGCGCGAGTTCGGCCGCCTGCGACGCCGCGCCGCCGGGTTGCCGTGGGATCGCTTCATCGCGCGCGACGCGACGGTCACGATCCGCGCGAGCACCAGCCGCTGCCGCCTGTACCACACGGGCGCCCTGGCCGAGACGGTCGCGCTGGCCATCGCCGACGCCGTGCCGGGAGCCCGCCTGGCCGAGAAGGCGCCCGAGAGTGACGACGAAGCGGCGCCCGCCAGGGGCCCGACGGTGCTGGTGCGCGGCCTCGAGGACCGGTTCACCTTCAGCGTCGACGCGTCGGGCGAGCGCCTGCACCGCCGCGGAGCCCGCCTGGAGATCGGGGCCGCGCCCATGCGAGAGACGCTGGCCGCCGGGCTGCTGGCGCTGGCCGGATGGGAGCCCGGCCAGGCGCTGTGCGATCCGGTCTGCGGCGCCGGAACGATCCCGATCGAGG
Organism: Polyangia bacterium; assembly: GCA_035578045.1. Taxonomy (GTDB): domain Bacteria; phylum Myxococcota_A; class Polyangia; order Fen-1088; family Fen-1088; genus JADGRB01. Next base: position 27,521 of record DATJWP010000019.1, read on the forward strand.
CCGCTCTGCAGGCGATCGACCGGGCGCCAGGGCTGGAGCGCGAGTTCGCGCTGGAAGACTGGCCGATGTTCGCGAGCGGCGGGATCGCCGGCGCCGCCGCCGCGCTGCGGGAGCAGGCGCGCGCGCAGGTCCGGGTCAGCGCGCCGGCCGCGATCGCCGGCTCGGATCGCGACCCCGCGATCATCGAGAGCGCCGGCCGCAACGCCGCGCGGGCCGGCGTGGCGGCGCACGTCGCCTGGACCTGCCGCGACCTGGGTGACGCCCGCCCACCGCCGGGCGAACCCGGCCTGGTGATCGCCAACCCGCCCTACGGGCGGCGGCTGGGGGACCCGCGGGCCGCGCTGCGCGTCTACCGCGATCTGGGCCGCGTGCTGCGGGCGCACTTCCGGGGCTGGCGCGCCGCCATTGTCGTCCCCGGCCGGCTGGCCGGCGCGGGCGACGCGCTCCGCCTGGCGCTGCCCGATACCCACCGCCTGCGCAACGGCGGCCTGCCCATCGAGCTGCGGGTCGGCCAGATCACTTGAGCGGCAGCTCGAGCTGAAGCGACGCCGGCGGCGGTGGTTCTTTCGATGATTCTTCCGATTCTTGGGCCAGGCTGCGCGCGCTGTCTCCCATGGCGGCGTGAGGCTTGAAGCCGTGGCGCGCGGCGGCGGTCTCGAACAGCGCCTGGATCGCCTGCGCGTACTTCCCTTCGCCGCGCCCGCGCACGCCGAAGCGGGGGTCGTACAGCTTTCCGCCGCGCGTCTCGCGCACCCGGTGCAGCACCCGCTCGGCCGACAGCGGCAGCGCCGCGCGCAGGCGCTCCTCGAACACCGCCTTGACCGATCCGGGGAGCCGCAGCAGCACGTGCCCCGCCGACTGCGCGCCGGCGTCGCGGGCGGCGGCCAGGATCTTCGGGATGTCCTGGTCGTTGAGGCCGGGGATGATCGGCGCGACGTTCACGCCCACCGAGATCCCGGCCCGCGCCAGCGTCTCGATCACCCGGAGCCGCCGCGCCGGCGCCGGGACATAGGGCTCGATGGCGCGCGCCTTGTCGGCGTCCCAGAACGGAACGCTCACCGTCACGTGCGCCGACGCGACCGCCGACAGGCTGGTCAGCACGTCCACGTCACGCTCGACCAGCGCGGACTTGGTGATGATGGCGGCTGGGTTGGCGCGCTCGACGCACACCTCCAGGCAGCCGCGCGTCAGGCGGTACGACGCCTCCAGCGGCTGGTAGCAGTCGGTCACCCCACTGAAGACCACCGTCTGGCGCCGCCAGCTCCGCTTGGCGAACGCCGCCCGCAGCAGCTGGGGCGCCTTCGGCTTGATGACGATCTTCCGATCGAAGTCGGTGCCGGCCCCGAAGCTCAGGTACTCGTGCGATGGTCGAGCGTAGCAGTAAGCGCAGGCGTGGAAGCAGCCGCGGTAGGGGTTCACGCTCCAGGTGAAGCCGACGTCGGGGCTGTCGTTCTTGGCCAGGATCTGGCGCGTGCCGTCGACGAACACCTCCAGCCGGACCTCCGGCACGCCCTCGAGGTATTCGACCTCGGTCGTGGCCCAGGGGTTCGGCGGGTTGGAGATCGGGACCGGCCGCACGCGGAAACACTGCATCTGAACTTATGTTCAGTCAAGCGCCCGGGCGTTCGATCAAGTAGTGTTCCGCGCGCTTTTGTCATGGCTGGCCCCCCCGACCCTTCTTCGAATCGTTTCGCGCGCCTGGCCGCGCTTCCCCCCTACGTCCTCGCGGCCGTCGACGAGCTGAAGTCGCGGCTTCGCGCCGAAGGGCACGACGTCTTCGACTTCGGCCTGGGCAACCCCGACGGCCCCAGCCCGCGCGCCGTGATCGACCGGCTGACCAGCGAGGCGCAGCGCCCCGGCAACCAGCGCTACATGCCGTCGCGCGGCCTGCCCGAGGTCCGGCGGGCGATCTGCGACTGGTACCAGCGCCGGTACGGCCAGACGTTCGACCCCGAGACCGAGGCGGTGGTCACCCTGGGGGCCAAGGAGGGGCTGGCGCACCTGCTGCTGGCCATCGTCGGCCCCGGCGACTGCGTGCTGTCGCCCGACCCCTGCTACCCGATCCACCGCTACGGCGTGATCATCGCGGGCGGCGAGCCGGTGCCGGTGGCCACGCGGCCGGGCCTGGACCCGTACGCCGAGATCGAGGCGGCCCTGGCCCGCGCGCCGCGCAAGCCCAAGGGGCTGATCGTCAACTTCCCCCACAACCCCACCAGCGTCACGGTCGACCAGAAGTTCTTCGAGAAGGTGGTGGCGCTGGCCAAGCGCGAGTCGCTGTGGGTCATCTCGGACCTGGCCTACGCCGACCTGGTGCACGACGGGCGCCCGGCTCCGTCGATCTTCGGCGTTCCGGGCGCGCGCGATCTGGCGGTCGAGTTCTTCACGGTGTCGAAGAGCTACTCGATGCCGGGCTGGCGCGTCGGCTTCTGCGTCGGGAACCGCACGCTGGTCGGCGCCCTGGGCACCATCAAGGGCTACCTGGACTACGGCATCTTCGGTCCGGTGCAGCTGGCGGCCGCCACCGCGCTGTCGACGGCCTGCGACGCCGACGTGGCCGGCAACCGGGAGCTGTACCGCCGGCGCGCGGCCGTGCTGTGCGAAGGGCTGGCCGCCGCGGGCTGGCAGGTGCCGCTGCCCGGCGCGTCGATGTTCGTCTGGGCGCCGCTGCCGCCGCGCGCCGCCGGCCAGGGGGCCGTGAAGTTCGCGTCCGAGCTGCTGTCCGAGGCGCGGGTGGCGGTGTCGCCAGGTGTGGGATTCGGCCCCGGCGGCGAAGGGTTCGTGCGGTTCGCGCTGGTCGAAACCGACGAGCGGTCCCGCCAGGCCTGCGCCGCGATCGGCCGGTTTCTGAAGCAGCGCTGAGGCAGCGTTAAACTTCTGACACGGACGGGTCGATGACCCGTCCGTGACGACCGAGCCCCTGGGCGCCGGCCAGCCGGTACGCGTTGCGGTGATCGGCGCGGGCCACTGGGGCCCCAACCTCATTCGTAATTTCGAGGCTCCGCCCGCCAGCACCGTGAAGCTGGTCGTGGATCGGGACGCCAGCCGCCTGCGCCAGCTCCGCGCGCGCTTCCCCGAGGTCGCGGTGGCCGAGGACGCCGGCGCGGCGTTCCGCGACCCGACCATCGACGCCGTGGTGATCGCCACGCCGACCGCCACGCACCACGCGCTGGCCAGCGCGGCGCTGGAGGCCGGCAAGCACGTGCTGGTCGAGAAGCCGATCACCACCGACAGCCGCCAGGCCCAGGCGCTGGTCGCGCTGGCCGAGCGCCAAGGCCGCGTGTTGATGGTGGGCCACGTCTTCCTGTTCAACCTGGCCGTGCAGCGGGTCCGCGCGTACATCGCGGCCGGCGAGCTGGGACGCATCTACTACCTCTCGATGGTGCGGACCAACCTGGGGCCGATCCGCGCCGACGTGAACGCCGCCTGGGACCTGATGTCGCACGACATCTCGATCTGCAACTACTGGCTGGGGGCCGAGCCCGAGGCGGCGTCGGCGGTGGGCGGGACCTGGCTGAACGCCGGGCACGAGGACGCTGTGTTCGCGACGCTGCGCTACCCGGAGGGGGTGCTGGTGAACGTGCACGCCTCGTGGCTGAACCCGCGCAAGGCCCGCGACATCACGGTCGCCGGTGACAAGCGCATGCTGACCTTCGACGACATGAACATCGTCGAGCCGCTGCGGCTCTACGACAAGCAGGTGACCGACAGCCCGAACGGCAAGCCGGCGGCGGTGGTCGACACGTTCGCGTCGTTCCGCGCCAGCATCCGCGAAGGGGACATCACGATCCCCAAGATCTCGACGGGCGAGCCGCTGCGCAACGAGTGCGAGCACTTCCTGGACTGCGTGCGCACCGGCAAGCGTCCCAGCGCGGATGGGGCCGTGGGCGCGTCGGTCGTCCGCGTGCTGGAAGCCATCGATCGTTCGATGCGCGAGCGCGGCCGCGAACAACGAGTTGGAGGTGATGACGCATGACCGGGATGCCGCCGATTCCAGCGGTCGATCTGCGCCTGCAACACCTGGAGGTCGCTGACGAGATCGCGCGCGGCTTCGAGGAGGTCCTGGCGGACACGTCGTTCATCGGCGGACGCCCGGTCGCGGCCTTCGAGGGGGCCTACGCCGCGTTCGTCGGCGCGCGCCATTGCATCGGCGTGGCCAACGGCACCGACGCGCTGGAGCTATCGCTGCGGGCGGCCGGGCTGGAGCCCGGGGACGAGGTGCTGGTCCCCGCGAACACGTTCATCGCGACGGCCCTGGCGGTGTCGCGGGCCGGCGGGCATCCCGTGCTGGTCGACTGCGATCCGGTCTACCATCTGATCGACGTCGAGGCGGCCGCCGCCCGGGTCACGTCGCACACCCGGTTCATCATCCCGGTGCACCTCTACGGCCAGATGGCCCCGATGGAGCGAATCGACGCGCTGGCCACCGCGCACGGACTGGCCGTCGTCGAGGACGCGGCCCAGGCGCAGGGGGCGCGGCGGCTCCAGTACGCGGCCGGCGCCTGGGGCGTGGCGGCCGGCACCAGCTTTTACCCGGGGAAGAACCTGGGCGCCTACGGCGACGCGGGCGCGGTCACGACCGACTCCGACGCGCTGGCGACCCGCATCCGGGCGCTGCGCAACTACGGCAGCGACGTGAAGTACCACCACCCGGAGACCGGCTTCAACTCGCGCCTGGACACGCTGCAGGCGGTGGTCCTGGGCGCCAAGCTGAAGCGGCTGGCCGCCTGGAACGCCGCGCGCCAGGAGGCGGCGCGCCGCTACGACGCGCTGCTGGCCGGCATCTCGGCGGTGTCGACCCCGCGGACGCTCGACGGCAACGAGCACGTCTACCACCTGTACGTCGTGCGGGTGCCCAACCGCGACGCCGTGGTGAAGCGCCTGAACGCCGAGGGGATCGGCGCGCAGATCCACTACCCGGTGCCGATCCACCTGCAGGGGGCGTTCGCGCACCTGCGGCAGCCCGAGGGGAGCTTCCCCGTCGCCGAGCAGGCCGCCCGCGAGATCCTGTCCCTGCCGATGTTCCCCGGGATCACGGCCGAGCAGCAGTTCCGCGTCGCGGACACGCTTCGACGCGCCGTGGCCTGAGCCGAGCGTCATGTACCGCGGCTTGAAGGTCGTCCTGATCGCGCCGGTCCTGGACGAGGAGGTGAAGATCGGCGAGGTGGTGCGGCGCGCGCCCCGCGACATCGTCGACGAGGTGCTGGTGGTCGACGACGGCTCCAGGGACCGCTCGGCCGAGGTCGCGCGCGAGCGCGGCGCCACCGTGCTGCCGCTGGGCGCCACCGTCGGCGTGGGCGCCGCTCTGCGCGCGGGGTTCGCCTGGTCCAAGGCGCGCGGCTTCGACGTCGTCGTGGTCATCGCCGGCAACAACAAGGACGCGCCCGAGGAGATCCCGCGGCTGCTCGACCCGATCGTGGCGGGGGCGGACTTCGTGCAGGGGTCGCGCTTTCTCGACGGCGGCCGCACCGGCGGCATGCCGATCTACCGGCAGGTCGCCACGCGCGTGCACCCGGTCCTGTTCTCGCTGGCGGCGCGCAAGTGGGTCTCCGAATCGACCAACGGGTTCCGCGCCTTCCGCACGACGTTGCTGGACGATCCGCGCATCCGCCTGGACCAGAGCTGGCTGGACGAGTACGAGCTGGAGCCGTACCTGTACTGGAAAGCGATCCGCCTGGGCTACCGGACCGCGGAGGTGCCGGTCACCAAGATCTATCCGCCCAAGGCCATCGGCTACACCAAGATGCGCCCGATCACCGGCTGGTGGTCGATGCTGCGGCCGCTGGTGCTGCTGGGGTTGGGGCTGCGGAGCTGATGGCGGCGAGACGTCGCAAGCCGCGCGCGGGCATTCACCCGCTGGCGATCGTCGAGAGCGACGCGATCGGCGCCGAGACGCGCATCTGGGCGTTCGCGCACGTGATGCCGGGAGCGCGCGTGGGCGCCGGCTGCAACCTGGGTGAAGGCGTGTTCGTCGAGGGCGGCGTCCGGATCGGCGACCGGGTCACGGTGAAGAACGGCGTCGCGATCTACGACGGCGTCACGATCGAGGACGAGGCGTTCGTCGGCCCGCACGCGGTGTTCACCAACGACCTGCGCCCGCGCTCGGGCCCGTTCAAGCGGCCGCCATCCACGTTCTTGCCCACGCGCATCGGGCGCGGCGCCACGATCGGCGCCAACGCCACCGTCGTCTGCGGCCACGACGTGGGCGCCTACGCGATGATCGCCGCCGGCGCGGTGGTCACGCGCGACGTCCCCGCGCACGCGCTGGTGGCCGGCGTGCCGGCCCGTCCGATGGGGTTCGTCTGCGCCTGCGGCGAGACGCTGGGGCGCGGCCTGCGCTGCCGGTGCGGGCGCCGCTACCGGCGGAACGGCGCCGGCCTGAAGGCGGCCGCCGAGCGCGATGGCTGACATGCGGCGCGCGGCCTTCGTGCTGGCGCTGGCCGCCTTCTGGCTGTCGGACGGGGCCCAGCCGTTCTACCGGGCGGCGCTGCAGTCCCAGGCGCCCAACGACTTCACGCCCGACTGGGTCGCCGCCCACGCCTGGGTCCACGGCGGACCCCACGGCGCCGGGGCGGCGGCGGTGCTGGACGGCCCCGCCGGTAACGACTACGCGGCCAGCATCGGCGCGCCTCGGGTCCGGCTGGAAGCGGCCTACTACGTCCACCCGCCCACCGCGTTCCTGGTGATGATCCCGCTGGTGCCCCTGGGATTCCGCGGGGCCGCGCTGGCCTGGATCGCCATCTCGCTTGGACTGCTGGTGTTCCTGGCCCACCGCCTGGCGGCCCTGCTGCGCGACCAGGACCCGAAGCTGCCCGGACCGCTGCTGGCGGCGCTGCTGCTCCTGTGGCCCCCCGTCCTGATGAACCTGCAGTACGGGCAGTGGTCGCTGGCGCTCGCGGCGACGATCGCGGCGGCGCACGCCGCGTGGGAGCGCGACGACCGCCAGCGGAGCGCCGGCTGGATCGCGGTGGCCACCGCCCTGAAGCTGACGCCCATCCTGCTCGCCCCGTTTCTGGTGCTGCGCGACCGCCGCACGCTGCGCGGCCTGGCCCTGACGCTGGGCCTGGCCGCGGCGATCTCGCTGGGCGCCGGACAGGCGGCGGCCTGGCGAGCGCTGTTCCAGCACGCGGGCGCCAACGTGGAGGCGTGGCAGACGTACACGACGCTCTCGATTCGCGGCCTGTTCGCCCGCCTGTTCGTCGGGAGCCCCGTCGCCACCCCGCTGGTGGCGGCGCCGGTCGCGGCCCGGCTGCTGACGCAGGGCAGCGTCGCGGCGCTGGGGCTGGTCGCGCTCTGGTCGAGCCGGCGCGGCGGGTCCGGGCGGGCCGCCGAGGGGTGCCGGTTCGCGCTCTGGAACGTGTTCGCGGTGGTCGACAACCCCCTCGCCTGGGCCCACTACGGCATCCTGCTCCTGCTGCCGGCCTCGCTGGTCTGGCGCGCCGCCGCCGCCCAGGAGAACGCCGGGCGCGGCCGGGGCATGGCCGGGCTGGTGGCCGGGGGGCTCCTGGCCCTGTCGGTCCCGAACCGGACCCTGTACCGGCTGGGGGGTGACCTCCCCCTGCCGCCGGGGCGGGGGCTCTTCCTTTCGGTCCACCTCTTGGGCGCTCTGCTCCTGTTCGCCGGGGCAGCGCTGGGAGCACGTGCCTCCCGCATTGACAAGCCGGCGGCGCTCAAGTAGAAACCCCGCTCCATGCCTTCCGCCGCCACGCACCACCGCCCGACTTACCAGGCGAACGACTCGTTCGTCCACGGCTGGCACGTCGCCGATGTCGAGGGTCAGACCCTCGGCCGCGTCGCCACCCGCATCGCGGACATCCTGCGCGGCAAGCACCGCCCGACCTTCACCTCGCACGCCGACGCCGGCGACTTCGTGGTGGTCGTCAACGCCGAGAAGATCAAGCTGACCGGCAACAAGTGGTCGGGAAAGCTCTACCGCGATCACTCGCTGTTCCCGGGCGGCCTGCGCACGCAGACGGCCGAGCAGCTGGTCAAGCGGCACCCCGAGGATCTGATCCTGCGCGCCGTCTGGGGCATGCTGCCCAAGGGTCCGCTGGGCCGCCAGATCTACAAGAAGCTCAAGGTCTACGCCGGCCCGAACCACCCGCACGCCGCGCAGCAGCCCAAGCCCGTCAAGTTCGCCTAGGAGCATTCGCCCGATGCCTGACGTTTCCAAAGCCGTTTACGCCACCGGCCGCCGCAAGCACGCCGTCGCTCGAGTCTGGTTGCAGCCGGGCAGCGGCAAGATCGCCATCAATGCCCGGTCGCTGGAGGACTACTTCGGCCGCGAGACGTCGCGCATGGTGTTCCGGCAGCCGCTGGAGCTGACCGAGACCTCGGGCCGCTTCGACATCTTCGTGAACGTCAGCGGCGGCGGCCTCTCGGGCCAGGCCGACGCGATCCGCCACGGCATCTCGCGCAGCCTGATCAAGGTCGATCCGGCGTACCGCCCCGCCCTCAAGAAGGCCGGCTACCTGACGCGCGACGCGCGCGCCAAGGAGCGCAAGAAGTACGGCCAGCGCGGCGCCCGCGCCCGCTTCCAGTTCAGCAAGCGATAACCGGGAGGCGCTCTGGCGGACTAGCCGTCGGAGCGCCAGAAGGCGATGCCCTTGGCGATGTGGCGGAGCGGGCCCTCGCCGGGGGTGCATCCACCGGCGCGTCGCCAGTCCTGGTACCACTCGAGGAACAGCGCGACCGACTGGCGTTGCGCGGGCGAGAAGCCGCTCGACCGTGCCTGGAACCAGTCGTCGGAGCGCCGAGACAGGGTGTGCGCCACGTTGTCGGGCAGGACATCAACGGTGTCCCTGTCGCGAACGCACCAGATGAGCAGCGCGGGCAGGTAGTAGCGCCACGCCGCGACGCTCAAGAGCGACGTTTCGATCGCCTTGCCAGGCATCGCTGCGGCGCTCTTCCAGGTCATCACCTCCGCCGCGACGTCCAGGAACCAGCGCCACGTATCAGTACACTCCTGGCAATGGTCGTTCTTCAGCGCGTCCGCGGGGGGCATCGGCAGCTCCGCGAAGGCGGCCTGGATCGCCTGGATGACTGTCTCGGCCAGGGGTGCGGGCAAGGCACCCTGATTGTATCGTCAGTCGCGCGAGCGGCCCCGCAGGAAGCGGCCCATGCGCGAGAGGTAGCTGAGCGTCGCTCTTTCGGACACGGTCGCGCCGGCCTCCATCGCGTCGGGGGGGCCGGTCTCCTGGGTCTCCTGGAGCTGATCGTAGCTGGCGACGAGTGGACGCGGGCGGGCGGCCAGCAGCCCCTGCAGCTCCTGCATGAAGGCGATCGACTCCTCGGCGCGGGCCCCCTGCGACGCCAGCAGCGCGTCCAGATCGCGCGCCATGTCCTGCGCCGACTGATAGCGCTGCGTTCGATTGCGCTCCAGCGCCTTCATGACGATCGCGTCCAGCTCGGGCGGCGCCTCCGGACGCAGCCGCGACGGCGGCGGGATCTCCATGCTCAGCACCCGGTAAAAGGTGATCTGGTGGTTGTCCCCCTCGAACAGCGGCTCCAGCGACAGCAGCTCGTGCAAGACGATCCCCAGCGAGAAGATGTCGGCCCGGTGGTCGATATCGCGCCGGTCCAGCGTCTCGGGCGCCAGATAGGCCGGCTTGCCCTTGATCATCCCCACCTGGGACCGGGCCTGCGAGGCGCGGTACTTGGCCACGCCGAAGTCGAGCAGCTTGGCGCCCCCCGTCGAGGTCAGGAGGACGTTCGACGGCGTGACGTCCCGGTGGACCACGTTCAGCGGCGCGTCGTCGGCGTCACGCAGGTTGTGAACGTGGTCCAACGCGCGGCAAACATCGTGCGCGATCTGGCACGCGACGCCGATCGGCATGGGCCGCCCCGCTTCTTTGAGCACGCTGATCGCCTCGGCCAGTGAGGGGCCGTCGACGTACTCCAGCACCAGGAACAAGGTCCCGTCGCTCTCGCCGAAGTCGTAGGCCTGGATGACGTTCGGGTGGTGCAACATCCCCAGGATCTTGGCCTCGTCCACGAACATGCGGACGAAGGCCGGGTCGGCGGTGTTGGCCGGCAGGATCCGCTTCACCACCACCGTGCGCTGGAAGCCGCCCGGCCCCGTGCAGCGCGCCTTGAAGATCTCCGCCATGCCGCCAACGCCCAGCAGCTCGACCAGCTCGTACCGCCCCAGCCGTTCGGAAGTCTTCATCCGTTGCTGTGCCGCTCGACCTGTTCGAGCAGGTCGGCGACCTCCACGGGCTTGGTGAGATACCCGGCCGCATCCAGGTCCTCCACGGCGAACGCGATCTGCGCGCCCGCCGACATCAGGACCACGGGAATGTCCGCCAGCGTCGCCCTCCGCTTCTGCACGCGGCGAAAGTCCCAGCCGTTCATGACCGGCATCATCAGGTCCAGCAGGATGATGTCGCAGGCGTCGGGCGTGGCCTCCAGCATGCGGAGGGCCTCGGCGCCGTTCCGCGCCCGCAGGACCTGATAGTCCGCATCCTCGAGGAGCGTCGCCAGCGCGTCCCGCTCGTCGTCGTCGTCCTCGACGAGCATCACGGTCTTGCGCCAGGCCTTGGCCGTCGTCATCGGCGCCGGATCACTTCGCGCCCGCGGACTCGGCCGCCTTCTTCGACTTCACGCCGGCCTTCTCGACGTCGTTCCCGGACTTCTCCATCTGCTTCGCTTCGTCGGCGCGGGCGTCCGCCGCCTTCTCGATCGCCTCGCCCTTCTTCTGGGTGGCCTCGCCGGCTGCCTGCTCGTGCTTGTTGTCTCGCTTCTTGCCGGCCTTCTTCTCGGCCTTCCCCTTGGCTTCCAGCTTCTCGCCCTGGGCCTTCTCGGCGTTGGCGGCCTTCTCTTCCGAGTTCCCCTGGCGCTCCATCCGGTTCCCGTCCTTCTCCCCGGCGCTCTCCGCGGCCCTGACGGGCCCGGCGAACAGCAACGCGACCAGCGGCAGCGATCCGAAGACGATCCGACGCATCGTTTGCATGTCCACGAAGCTAGATCGCGTTCGTGCGAACGGTAGGGGAGAACCTGATTCGAGACGCGCGCTGGCGAATCAGCGCGACTTCTTCTGGTACGTCCCGATCAGCTCCGCGTGCGCGAGCACGTGCCCCTTCATCGCCTTCTCCAGCGCCGCCTTGGTCGGCCCGCCCAGATCCGGGAGCTCCGTGTCGAGCGCGTACAGCTTGAAGAAATAGCGGTGCCGTCCGATCGGGGGACACGGGCCGCCGTAGCCGCCGCGCTTCCAGTCGTTGACGCCTTCGCGCGCGCCCGCGGGAAGACGGCCGCCCTCGCGCAGCCCCGACGCGGCAGCCGGAATGTTGTAGGCGACCCAGTGCACCCAGGTGGTCCTGGGAGCCTTGGGATCGGGCGCGTCGGGATCGTCGACGATCAGCGCGAAGCTCCTGGTCGCCGCGGGCGCCTCCGCCCAGTCGAGCGGCGGCGCGCGATCGGCGCCGTCGCAGGTGTAGGTGCCGGGGATCTCGGCGCCTGCATTGAACACGGTCGAGGTCAGCTTCATGGACGATCGAGTGTAGAGCTGTTAGTTCGCTGACAAATCGGGAACGGACCCGAATTTATTTGCCGACATTCTGCAATGTGGTGTTGGCCTACGACATCGACTGGGCGACTATGTACCGATGCCCCCCATGCGTAATTCCACATTTTCGGCCCTATTGGGCTCCCTTGCGGCTGTGCTTCTCGCCGGCCGCGCCCACGCCACGGACTACAGCGTGAGTCCGACAGGCAGCGACACCGCCAGCGGACAGTCGGGAGCCCCCTGGGCCACGATCCAGCACGCCATCGGCAAGGTGAAGGCCGGCGACACCGTCACCGTCGAGGACGGAACCTACGCGGGCCTGGCCTGCGATACGGTTTCGGGAACCGCCGCAGCCCCCATCGTGTTCAAGTCACGGAACAAGTGGGGCGCCAAGATCACCTCGGCCACCAGCGGGTCCAGCCAGGACTGGGTGCAGTTCTCGTCCTGCAGCTACATCACGTTCGACGGCTTCGAGGTCTCGGGATCGGTGCGGTCGGGCATCGCCATCCTCGGCAACACCGACGACGGCAGCGACGCGCGCGGCGTCGTCATCCAGAACTGCTACTCCCACAACAACGGCGGAACCACAGTCGCCGGCCGGCACGACGGCATCTTCTCGGGCTTCGCCCTCGACCTGACGATCCAGGACAACACCATCGACACCACGGGCGAGCACGGCATCTACGTCTCGAACTCCGCCGACAACCCGAAGATCCTGCGGAACACCGTCTCGAACACGGGGGCCAACTGCATCCAGATCAACGCCGACGTGAAGTCGCAAGTCAGCGGAAAGGCCGATGGCCTGATCTCGAACTGGCGCATCGAAGGGAATGTGGTCAGCACTTGCAAAGGTGCGGCAGGCATCAACCTGGACGGCGCCATTCAGGGCGTCGCGAGCAACAACGTCATCTACAACGCCTCTGAAGGTGGCTTCACGCTGTTCGACGGGGACGGCGCCGAGGCCTCGCACGACAACCTGATCGTCAACAACACCGTCTACGACCCGAGCGGCTCACGCTCGGCCATCCAGATCGCCGACGACGCCGAAAACAACGTCGTCTTCAACAACATCTTCGTCGCGAAGTCGGGAGCCTTCGAGATCCAGACCGTCAAGAACCTGATGCACGACTACAACATCGTCTCCAGCTTCGACGGCGGGTCGGCGTCGGCGCACGAGTCGACCGTGACGACGGCGAACGCGGCCGCGCTGTTCGCCGTCGCAAGCAGCGGGAACCTGCAGCTGGCGTCTGGAAGCGCGGCGATCGACAAGGGCGTGGCCAGCTACGGCAGCGATTCGGCGCCGACCACCGACGTGCTCGGCGCCGCCCGGCCCGCTGGCGCCGGCTACGACCTGGGCGCCTACGAGTACGGCTCGACGCCCCCTGCCACTGGTTCCGGCGGTACCGGAACGACCATGGGCAACGGCGGCAGCGCGGGAAGCCCCGGCACCACAGGGTCCGGCGGCAGCGCGACGGGTGGCAGCGGGGGAAAAGGCGGCGGCGCCGGCGGTAGGTCCGGCGGCACTGGCGGCAACGGCGGACGCCCCGGCACGGGCGGCACCGCGACCGGCACCGGCGGCAACAACACCACCACGGGCACCGGTGGCAATGGCGGACGGTCCGGTACCGGCGGTACCACCACCACCGGCACCGGCGGCAACAACACCACCAGCGGCACCGGTGGCACCACCACCACCGGCACCGGCGGCAACAACACCACCAGCGGCGCCGGCGGCGCCGATCCCGAGGCGTCGAACGCCACAGGCAGTTGCACCTGCAGCTCAGCTGCCACCACGCCGAGCCAGCTCGCTCTCGAGATCGTCGTCGCCTCGCTGGCCTTCATGGCGCTCATGGTCCGTCGGCGACGCCGGGCAAAGATTTCGCGCGCCCGCTGACCGACCGACGTCCGGGCGACCTCGGGGTTACTCGAGGGTCACGCGGACAGCCTGCAACGCATCGGCCACGCTGCTATTTCCGATCTGCCCTTGGCCATTGTCACCCCAGCACCACAGGGCGCGGTCCTCGGTCACGGCGCAGGCGTGAGCGTCACCTGCGGCCAGCGCAACCACGCCCGTGAGGGGTCCCCCGCCCGTCATCTGCACGGAGACGGGCGAGCTGGAATCGAACCGGCTGCCGTTCCCGAGCTGGCCTTGGCTGTTGCTGCCCCAGCAGCTCACGATACCGGTGTCGAGCAACGCACAGGAGTACATCGCTCCGGCCACGACGGACACGGCGTTGGACAGAAGAGAGCCACCGGTGGCCATGACGGGGACCGGAAATGCGGCGCTATCCGTCACCGTCGAGTTGCCTAGCTGCCCGCCGGCATTGCTGCCCCAGCAGATGACCTGCTTGTTATTCTGGACGGCGCAACCGTGCGCGACTCCCTCGGCAGCGGTCACGACCGTTCCGATCGGCTCTCCCGTTCCGTCCACGAAGTACATACCCGGTGGCTGCGAGGGATCCCCCCAGCACTTCAGGTGCGAATTACCGTCGATGGCACAGGTCCGGTCGCCCCCTGCGATCACCTGCATGAGGAGCGAAATCTTGAAACCTGTGCTACCGAGTACCGTGATAGGCGTCGGAGAGGGAAGGTCGTAGCCATCGCCGAGTTGACCGGCGTTGTCCCTCCCCCAGCAGACGGCTGAACCGTCGCCTGTCAGAAGAGCACAGGTGTGGCCGCTGCCGGCGGCGATCGCAGCCACGCCCGACAGCGCGGTGCCGGCGCTCGTGAGCAACGGGGTCGCGATCATCGCCGCCACCGCGCCGGCCGCCGGCGCCGCACCCCAGCAGCGCACCGTTCCGTCCACTTGAAGTACGCACGTGTGGTCATCGCCCACCCCGACGCTCGCTGCGCCAGACAGAGGCACGCCCGGACCAGCGAGTACCGTCCGGGGGGAGCTAGCCCCCATGGTGTCATTCGTGCCCAGTTGTCCGGAATCGTTTGCACCCCAGCACCGCACGCTTCGATCCGATACGACGGCGCAGGTGGTGTGTGCCCCACAATCTACCGACAGCACCCCCATCCCGCCATTCGAACCGCTGGATCCGCCTACGCCACCCGTACCGGACGTTCCTCCGATGCTCGACCCGCCCAATCCACCGTGCCCGCTCAGGCCGCCCCCGCTCGGCATTCCTCCCGAGTTCGATCCGCCCGACCCTCCCGATCCGCTATTTCCGCTCGCACCGCCCGTACCGGGTGTTCCTCCGGTGTTCGAGCCACCCAACCCTCCGGTGCCCATCATCCCTCCGGCCACGCCCGCGCCCGCTCCAGCGCCCCCGGCGGCACCTCCTGGGGCTGCTCCTTTCCCACCGAAGCCTCCCACACCGATCGACCCGCCAGCAATTCCCCCCGCTCCAGCATCGGGATCGCCGACGAACCGAGTCGGACAACCTGCCAAGAAGACAGCCAACAGCAGGAATCTGGTTGTAGTCATATCGGACCCTTTTCGGTTACGCCCAACCCAAGTTGCGCCGCAAAATACTCCGTTCCGGATTGACCGGGTATTGGGCTCAGGGTGGGCCAGCCGAGCCCGGCAGCAGGGGCCGTCCCAGCACGGTCTGTGACCGAACGTAGCGTTCCAGCGCGTCGACCGCCTTCGAGTACATGGCGTTCGCGTAGTAGGCCCGCCCCAGGTAGTAGAGAGCCTCGGGGCGGCGAGCGGCGTAGGTGGCGTCATCGGCCAGCGCCTTCAGCTCGTCGATGGCGTCGCCGTAGAACTCGGCCTTGTAGTCGAGGAAGCCGCTCAGCAGCGAGAAGTCTTGCCCGAGCCCGGTCCAGATCTCCTCGGGCCACTTCTCCAGAATCTTGTAGCCGGTGGCGTAGCGGCGGTCGCGGTACTCGGCGATGACCGACGGATACTCTTCCTTCACCTGCTGGACGTATTCGGGGTGCGCGGCGGCGATCTTGGCCGGCACGACGGGCGGCGCCAGCTCCTCGCCCGGCGCCAGCGGGATCTCGGGGTCGCGGTCGAGCCGCGTCGAGACCAGGTTCAACAGAAGCCGCGCGTGCTGCGCTTCGGGCGAGTCGCCCGCCGCCTCGGCGCGCCGCGCCCACAGCTCGGACTCGCGCGCCTTGCCGTGCGCGAGCAGGCTGCGCGCCAGCAGCCCGGCGCGCGCCCCGCCCTGGGGACCGTCGTAACCCTTCACCAGCCCGGTCAGGCGGCCGTAGGGCCAGAGCGGGCCGTACACCTTGGCCAGGTACGGGTCGAACTTGGCGTAGCCCAGCAGGTCGCGCGGCGCCGCGAACTCGATGCGCGCGTTGTCGTCGGTGTTGCGCGGGGCCCCCGCCGTGAACGACTCCAGCTCCTCGGGGCCGAGCAGCAGGTACGCCAGCGCGTCGTGCGCCGAGTTGAGCCCGCCCCGCCGCGCCTCGGCCCGCACCGAGGGGATGCTGAACGCGCGCTCGAGCAGATCGATGTCCAGCGGCAGCGGCCGCATGCTGCCGACCAGGATGGTGTCCGAGGAGAGATCCTCGGCGGCGAACACGTAGACGTAGGGGAACTCGTCGCGCACGGTCCCGTAGATCGTCTTGATGTTCCAGGGCGCCATCTCGTAGAGCTGCGCCCACTGGCAGAAGATGCCGTTGGGCGCCAGCCGGCGCTTCACGGAGCGGAAGTACTCGCGCGTGAACAGGTTCGAGACGCCGGTCAGCCAGGGGTTGGACGGCTCGCTGACGATCACGTCGAACTTGTCGCTCCGCTGGGTCAAGAAGTTGCGCCCGTCGCCGGCGCGGGCCGTCACCTTGGGGTTCTCGAGCGGCCGGTTGTTGTCGTTCTCGAAGAAGCGCGACGCGCGGTAGATGGCCGGCTCCAGCTCGACCACCTCCAGTGAGCCGATCGGGTACTGCGTGATCGCGCCGGCGGTCACCCCCGACCCGAACCCGACCAGCGCGACCTTGGGCGGCGTCGGCTGGTCATAGAACAGCAGCGGCAGCAGGCCGACCATGATCTGCGTCGGCATGTCGGCGTCGTTGGAGGCGTCGACCTTGCCGTTGTTCTTCAGCGAGTAGGTCTTGGCGTCCCACTGGTCGACGGTGACGGTGGTGGCGATGCCGTCCTCGTAGAAGACCAGCTTGGGGTCCTTCCAGACGTGCTTGCGCAGCTTTCGGCTGATGTACTCGCGCGCGACCGACATGCGGAAGAACCCCGAAGAGAAGCTGACCAGGTTCCAGCGCGGCAACAGCAGCCCCAGCACCGCCAGCCCGACGGCGGCCGCTACCCCCGCGCGTCGCTTGCGCGCGGGGAGCTCGGGCGCCACCCAGAACAGCATCGCCGCCAGCGCCAGGTCGAACGCCACCGCCACGTAGATCCCGCGCTGCAACCCCAGCTTGGGGAGCACCACGAAGCCCGACATGAATGACCCGATGATGGCGCCGACGGTGTTGATCGCATAGGCGCGCCCCACGTCGCGCCCGACCGAGTCCAGCCCGCCCGCCGCGATCCGGATGGTCAGCGGGAAGACGCCGCCCATCAGGATCGTCGCCGGCAGCAGGATCATGCAGGCCATGACGAACTGGCAGACCAGGATGGTGTCGACGGCGAAGCTGGTCGATTGCAACAGCCAGGTGAACACGTAGGGCATGCGGTCGGTGAACAGGTAGGTCGCCCCCACCGCCACCGCGGTCCCCAGGTGCAGCATCGCCAGCCAACGCACCGGGTGCGCCGTCCGCTGGCTGGTTCGCCCGAACAGCGCGGCGCCGATCCCCAGCCCGATCAGGAACGCCAGCAGGATCAACGTGAACGAGAAGATCGACGAGCCCAGCAGGACCGCCAGCGCGCGCGTCCACAGCACCTGCAGCGTCATCGCGGTCGCGCCCGACACGGCGAAGGCGACCAGCGACGCCCGGCGCGCCCGGTCGTCGACGGCGGGTGGCGGTGGCAAGACCGGCCCCTCCAGGTTCGCCGCGGCTGCCGCGGCGTCCAGCCGCTCGTCGATCGAGATCCCCTCGCCGGCGGTCTCGGGCAGGACGCGCCGGGCCACCAGGATGGCCGCGGCCAGCAGCAGGTCGAACGACGCCGCGGTCACGTTCGTCCAGCGCAGCCCGATGGTCGGCAGGAAGACGAACCCCGCGAAGAACGCTCCGGCGACCGCCCCGAACAGGTTCACCGAGTAGAGCGTCCCGATCCGCAGCCCGATGCGGCGCAGCTCCCAGGGGCGCACGATGAAGTGGCGGGCCAGAAACGGCAGCGTGGCGCCCATCAGCGTCGTCGGGACCAAAAGGAGCCCCGCCGACGCGACGAATCGCAGCAGCGACAGCAGGGCATATCGGTCGCCGAACGCGCTCCAGAGCGCCCGGTTCAGCCCCGGATAGGCCAGCATGACCGCCGGCACGAGCAGCGCGTAAAGGCCGATGCCGGCCTCGGCCAGCGCGTAGGCGCGCACCGGGTTCTTCAGCAACCGCGAGAACCCTGGGAGGGTTCTCGCACTCTCCCGCGACGGACTCCGCCGGGCCGAGCCCGGCTCCGTCCACGCGACGCGGTCCGCGAAACGGCCGGCCAGGTAGGACCCCAGCCCCAGCCCGCCCATGAAGGCGGTCAGGACCGTCGAGACCGCCAGCGTCGTCGACCCGAAGACCAGGGTCAACATCCGGGTCCAGAGCATCTCCAGAATCAGACCCGAGGCGCCCGACAGGAAAAAACAGGCCAGAACGACGACCCGCATGGGGGCGGCAATTTACCACCTTTGTGACAACCGTCCTTTGACCTGGCGCCCGGCGTCGGCTTTAGTTACCGGGCCCAGGGCAACCTGGCCCGAGTCATGGCGGTCAAACCCCCTCAAACGGCGATGCTTGGCGTCACGGCGGTCAACGCGATCGAGGGTCTGCTTGCTCCGGTCGAGGCGCGCTCGCCGGCCGACGACGGCGCGCTGATCGCCTCGGTCAAGCGGGGTGACCCAGGCAGCCGAGAGGCCCTCTACCACCGGTACAAGCGGCGGGTGTACGGCCTGGCGCTGCGCATCGTGGGGGCCGGCGACGCCGAGGAGGTGGCGCAGGAGGCCTTCATCCGGATCTTCCGGGGTCTGCCCAAGTTCCGCGGTGACGCGGCGCTGTCGACCTGGATCTACCGCCTGGCGGTGAACGCGGCGCTGTCGCACCGGACCCGGCGGGCCGGCGCGCGGCTGCCCGTCGACGACAACCAGGCGGAAGCCGGCATCGATGGCCAGGCGGCGGCCGAGCCGGTCGGGGGCGACGCCGTGCTGCGGACACGGCTCGAGCGCGCCCTGGCCGAGCTGCCGGCCGGCTACCGGACGGTGGTCGTGCTGCACGACGTGGAAGGGCTCGAGCACGAAGAGATCGCCCAGATCCTCAACTGCCACGTGGGGACGTCCAAGTCGCAGCTGCACAAGGCGCGGGCGCGCCTGCGCGCGATCCTGGCGGCTGGCGGGATCACGGCCTCTGCGCTCGAAAACGATTAGGCATGGCGCAATCCGAGCTTCACCCCTGCGCGCGATGGCCGGGCGAGACGCTTTCGGCATACCTGGACGGCGACCTTCCGCCGGAGCAGTCGGCCGAGGTCCACGCCCACCTGGACGGCTGCGCTGCCTGCGCCGCCGTGCTGGCCCAGCTGGGGGCCCTGGCCGGGGCTGCCCGCCGGCTCGACCTCCCTGAGCCGCCCCCCACGCTCTGGATGGCGGTCGAAGGGGCCGCCGAGCGTCATGACCGCCCGTGGTGGAGGTCGCTGCGCCTGTTCGCCGTGGGGGCCACGGCAGGGGCTGCGGCCGTCTCCGTCGCCGCCCTGGGCCTCTCGTGGCACGCCCACCGGCTGAGCGCGGCATCGACGGCCGAGGTGGCGCCGCCACCCGCCCTCGCGGCGCAGGTCGCGCCCGATCCGCTGCTGGACGAGGCAGAGGCCGAGCTGGCCCACGCCGCCGCCGCCTACGAGAAGTCGATCGAGAAGCTGCGGTCGCTGCTCGAGCGCGAGGAGCCCCGCTGGAGCCCGGACGAGCGCGCCCGCTGCGCCGAGCGGCTGGCCCAGCTGGACGAGGCGATCGCTCACTCGCGCGAGCTGGCCCGGCGCAGCCCGGGCGACGCGACCGACAGCGACCAGCTGTTCGCCGCCTACCGGCAGAAGATCGAGTTCCTGGCCGAGGCGGTGCATCGCGGGGGGACATTCCGCGAGGCGGCGCCGGGGCGATGATGCGCGCGGGACTCCTGGTCGCGTTCGGGCTGCAGGTCATCGCCGGCACCGCGCTGGCCCAGGAGGGGACGAGCGCGACCGGCACGCCGAACGCCACGATTGTGGACCGCCGCGAGATCATCGTGCCGGCCCGCGGGGCAGAGATGGTGCGCATCGACAACCTGCTGGGCCGCGTGGGCATCCGCGGCAGCGCCCGCCCCGGCGAGATCCACATCGTGGCCGAGAAGCGCGCCGCCAGCCCCGAAGCGCTGGGCCGGCTGCGCGTCCATTACGCCGCCTTCGAGAGCGGCGAGGTCCAGATCGACACCCGGGTCGAGCTGGGCGGCCGCGAGCGCTCGCTCCCCCTGGCGGGCAGCGGGATCGACTTGTGGCTCGAGGTGCCGCCCAACGTGGCGGTCGAGGCCAAGACCTTCGGCGGCGACGTCTCCGCGTCTGGACTGCGCGCCGGCGCCAAGCTGGAGACCACCGGCGGCCGCATCGGCGTCTCGGACGTGCGCGGCGGCGTGGTCACCCACCAGCTGCGCGGCGGCCAGCGCGTCGCCGCCGTCGAGGGGGACGTCGACCTGGACGGGGTCGAGGGGGACATGGACCTGCGGGACGTGGCGGGGGCCCGCGTCGACGCGCGCCTGGTCGACGGCAGCATCCGGGCCCGGGACGTGCGGGCCGACTTCGTCCGCCTGGTCACGACCACCGGCGAGATCGTGCTGTTGGGGATGCTGCGCCCGGCGGCGCACTACGACCTGCGCAGCTACTCGGGCGACGTACGGGTGGCCGCCGGCGACACCCCGTTCGAGCTGCGGGCCCGCTCCGCCGTCCCGCTGCAGGCGGCGGCGGTGGCGCTGCGGGGCGCCCGGCGCGACGGGGAGTGGCTGCGGGCCCAGTACCTGGGGCACCGGGGGGCGCCCCGGCAGCGCCCGGCGTTGCTCGAGCTGTCGTCCACCCTGGCCCGCGTCGTGATCCAGCCGTTCAGCAGCGAGCTGCAGTAAGGCCGCGGAGATGTTAGAGTGTGCGATTCGGGATCGCGGATGCGGATCGGCGTCTTTTCTGACACACACGCTAACATCGAAGCGCTAGAGGCGGTGCAGAAGGCCCTCGACGACGAAAAGGTCGACAGGCGCGTCTGCCTGGGCGACACCGTCGGGTACGGGGCCAGCCCCAACGAATGCTGCGCGCTGATTCGCACCCGGGCGGCGCACACCATCCTGGGCAACCACGACGCCGCCGTGGCGGGCCGCATGGACTACTCGTACTACTACCACGCGGCCCGGCACGCGCTGGACATGCACGCGCGGCAGCTGACGCCCGAGAACATGACCTGGCTCAAGAACCTCCCGTACGAGGTCCGCGAGGGGGACGTTCACTACTGCCACGGGTCGCCGCTGAACATCGAGGAATTCGACTACATCTTCGCGCGCGACCAGGCGGCCCAGTGCCTGGAGATCTGGGATGACCTCGCGCCGCTGACGCTGATCGGACACTCCCACCTGTGCAAGGCGTTCGCGCTGTCGGCGGACAAGGTCAACGAAGTGGTCGCCGACCGGTTCGAGCTGCGCCCGGGCTGGAAATACATCATCAGCGTCGGGTCCGTGGGCCAACCGCGGGATTACGATCCCCGGGCCAGCTATGTCATCTACGACACCGAGCGGCGCCTGTTCGAGTTCCGGCGCGTCGAATACGACGTCAAGGCCTCGGCCGAGAAGATCTTCGGTTCCGACCTGGAGCCGAACTTCGGGCACCGGCTGTTCATCGGCGTCTAGCGTGATCCGCGGCCTCGCGATCGCGGCGGCGTTACTCGCCGGCCTGGCGGCACGGTCGGGCGTGGCGGCCCCGCTCAGCTCGACCTGCGTGGCCGACGAGCCGGTCCCCACGCCGCCGCGCGACGCCGGCTGGGAGCGCTCGCAGCAGGTCAGCTGGGAGGAGCTCGAACGGCGCGGCGGCATCGTCCCCGAGATCGAGGAGGACTACGCCCACGCGCCCCCGGCCTGGTGGCGCTACCCCAGCCCGCTTCGCTCTGCCGAGCTGCTGGCCGCCGAGGCCCGAAATCCCAAGGGACTCTACGAAACGGTGGCGTCGGCCGACCTGAAGCCGGGCGACGTCCTGGTCCGCCCGCGAGGCGCGGGGGCCTGCGGCAAAATGACGGTGGTGTCCGGCTCCCAGCACGACAGCTGGGTCACCCTGGTGCCGGGCGAAGGTCCGGATCCCGCCACGCGCGACGGCGATCCCACCTTCTTCGACGGCAAGGCGCTGCGCGACGGCGTCTCGGCCTATCGCATCCGGGTCAAGAAGGACAGCACGCTGGGGCACGTGCGCGAGATCGACCGCGACCTGCGCCACCTGGAGCGGACCATCTCGGAACGCCCGCCGCTGGTGGCCAAGAAGGGGGGCGCCGTCGTCGACGAGAAGGTCCACGATCTGATCGACGAGTCCTGGTCGCTGCAGGCCGACCCCGCGTTTCACGAGGACCAGCGCGCGCTGACCGGGCGGACCCTGGCGCTGGCCGCCGCCCTGGACTGGCCGGGCGCCACCGAGCAAGCCGGGGCCGTCCTGGACGACGTGCTTCGGCGGACGCCCCTGCGGGCCGACGCGGTCCTGGCGCGCGCGCAGGTCTTCCTGCTGGCCGGCGACGCGGACAAGGCGCTCACGCTGGCCGAAGCGGCCACCGCCATCCCCGAGGTCCCGGCGCGCGTGCACTACCTGATCGCGCGCGCCCTCTACGCGCAGGGCAAGAAGCCCGAGGCGGCCGCGGAGCTGCGAAAGTACCGCGACGTCGAGCCGTACGACGCGCTGGCCGCCCGGCTGGCCGACGCGGCGGCGCGGGCCCCGTCGGTCCCGCTGCCGCCGGCCCCGCTCCCCACGCCGGACGGGACCGGCTCGCGCCTGCGGTTCTCGGCCACGGCGGACAAGGGGGCGGTCGCCAGCGAGGCGTACGACTTCTCCGTCGCCTGGCCGCTGACCTGGCGGATCACCGGGGTCCAGGCCTCGCCGGAGAGCGGCCTGCTCATGGACTTCGAGACCGGCCGGGTGCTCCGGGAGGACGGCGACACCGAGCGCGGGACGGCGGTGATCCTGGTGCAGCGACCACCGGGCGGCGAAGCGGATGCGCTGGCCCGCAAAGGGGCGCGCAACATCTTTCCGGACGCCAAGCTCAAGTCGCTGCCGCCGCTGTTGCCGGGGACGCGGCGCGAGCAGTTCCGCGAAAAGGCCGAGGGGGCGACCCACCAGGGCGAGGTCAACACCGTCACCCGCGGCGGCAACGTCTACTTCCTGGTCCTGAACGCGACCACGGCCAGCTACCCGAAGCTGAAGGACGAGTACGCCGCGTTCGTGAAGAGCTTCGCGGCGGTGAAGCTCGCCAAGAAGTAGCGAGCCTCACCGCGACGGCGGCTTTACTTCTTCTGCTCGAACAGCCCGGTCAGCTTGGCCTAGCCCAGCTTGTTGGCGTTCACGTTGAAGCCGAGCATCGCCGGCGAAGCGCCGGGCGGCAGGTCGATCTTCTCGATCTTCAGCGCGACCAGCCTGAAGTTGTAGTGGTGCTTGCCGCTGCCGGGCGGCGGGCAAGGGCCGCCGTAGCCCGGCTTGCCGAAGTCGGTGTTTCCTTGAATCGCGCCCTTGGGCAGCGCCTTTCCGTCGGCGGCTCCGGCGCCCTCGGGCAGCGAGGTGGTGTCGGCGGGGATGTTGTAGACCAGCCAGTGCCACCAGCCCGAGCCGGTCGGCGCGTCGGGATCGTGGACCAGCAGCGCGAAGCTCTTGGTGCCCGCGGGCGGGTTCTTCCACTCCAGCGGCGGCGACACGTTCTCGCCCGTGCACCCCATCGCGTTGAACGAATACTTGGCCGGCATCGCGCCGTTGTTCTTGAACGCCGTGCTGGTCAGCGTGAACGCCGCCGCCTCGACCTGCGGAGCGCGCGCGAGGCCCACGGCCAAAGCCACGCCCGCACACAAGGCCGCCGCGCCCACCTTCTTGGAAATTGTCATTCGTGCTCCTCCCTTTGGGCGGGCACGTTAGCACCGCCAAGGGAGATCGCGTCGGGGTGGCAAAAAAAACGGGGGGCTCCCCAAGGGCCCCCCGTATGAGTGTGACGTCAGCTGACCATTTCGGCGTCGCCCTGTCGTCCCGAGCACCCGAAGGGTCGGAATTCTTCGCCGTTCCCAACCACCATCTCGAACAACCCCCGGCGAAGAAGGCGAGCCGCACGGTCAGCTCATTGCATCACCAACCGGCAAGCTAATGCAGCCCGCTCGACCGTCAAGAGCGGGTCGCCATCCGGTTCGTTCTCCGGATCTGGATGATGCGGGCCAGGACCAGCGCAATCGATCCCGCGAGCAACAGGTGGACGAACCCGCCCATCGTCGTCGCGCTGACGATCGCCAGCGCCCAAATCAGGAACAACACCACCGCCGCCACCACCAACATCGGATCACCTCAGCCCGCACCCGTCGTTAAGTTCTAACAAAGGTCTTCTACCAAGGTTGAACGTGAGCCCACTTTCCGCGCGGTCAAGAAAAGCGCCGGTGCTCGGCGCCTCATGGCACGAAGCAATCAGTACACCACGGCAGCGTGGTGAAGCGCGTCGCTTCTTTCTGGCGAACCTGGTGGTCCTGGGCGTCGTCGCCTGCTTCGCGCTGATCTACCGGTTCGCCGGCGCGCTGTTCATCCTGTTCGTCGGCGTCGCGATCGGCATGGCGGTCAAGCCCGGCGTCGAGTGGCTGCGCCGCCGGGGCGTCCCGCGCGTGCTGGGCGCGCTGGCGATCTACGTCGCCCTCGGCGGGGTGTTCGCCGGCACCGCGCTGCTGGTGACGCCGGCCATCACCGAGGGGATGAGCTCGCTGGTCGTGCGCGGGCCCAAGCAGCTCGAGAGCCTGCGGAAGCGGATGGCCCAGTCCCAGAGCCCCACCCTCCGCCGCCTGGCCGGCGCACGCCTGGCCAGCCCCGAGCCGTCGCGGATCGCGCCGTCGACGGTGGTCAGCTACGGCGGCGCCGTGGGCCGGAATGTCGCCACGGTGCTGGCGGTCCTGCTGCTCGGGTTCTACTGGACGCTCGAAGGCGACCGGCGCGTGCGCGTCCTGGCGTTGCTGGCCCCTTACGAACGGCGCCGCGCCATCCAGGCCTTCATCCGCGAGGTGGAGCGGACCGTGGGCGCCTACCTGCGCGGCCAGTCCGTGCTCTGCCTGGTCGTGGGGCTGATGGCGTTTGGCATCTACCGGATCATGGGCCTGCCGCACGCGACCGCGCTGGGCCTGCTCTACGGCATCGGCGAGGCCATACCCGTCGTCGGGCCGATCATCGGCGCGGCCGCCGCGGCCGTGGTGGCGCTGTCGATCAAGCCGGCGATGGTCCTGTGGGTCGCGGGCGCCGCCGCCGGCATCCAGCTGGCCGAGAACTATGGCCTGGTGCCGCGCCTCATGGGCCGCATGGTGGGGGTCAGCCCGCTGGTCACGCTGCTGGCGATCGCCGCCTTCGGCTCGACGCTGGGGGTGGTGGGCGCGATCCTGGCCATCCCGATCGCCGCCATCGTGCAGCTGCTGCTGTACCGGTTCCTGCTCGGCTCGGAGGCGCGGGCCAGCGACCCACCCGCGGGCCGCGGGCCGGTCAGCGTCGTGCGCTACGAGATCCACGAGCTGACCCGGGACATCCGCAAGCGCCTGGCCCTGCACGAGGACGACGCCCCGGCCGAGCGGATCGAGGACGCCATCGAAGGGATCGCCTACGACCTGGACCGCCTGCTGGCGGAGCGGGAAGCCCGCCAATGAAGAGAGTCGCGCTGGCCGCGACCGTGTCGCTGGCGACCCTGATGGCGGTCGTCCTGCTCTGGAAGTTCGCGGGCGTCGCCGCGCTGTTCGTGATCTCGCTGGCGGTCGCGGCCACGCTGCGCCCATTCGTCGAGGCGCTGGAGCCGCGTCTGGGCCGCGGGTTCGCGCTGGCCGCCGTCTACGTTTCGGGGCTGACGGTGTTGACGGTGTTCCTGTACATCGCGCTCCACGGGATGCTGGGGGAGATCGAGACCGCGATCCAGCGCCTGAGCACAGCCTACACGCACCTGGCCAGCGGCCCCGCCACCGGCAGCCCGCTGCGCCGGCTGATTCACAACCGGCTCCCGCACCCACACGCCCTGTCCCAGGCGATCGCCGCTTCGCGACCGGCGGCGCTGCTGGACGCGGCGCTGGGGATGACGATCAACCTGATCGACGTGCTGGGGGCGTTCCTGATGGTGATCGCGCTGTCGGCTTACTGGAGCGCCAGCCATGAGTCGTTCGAGCGGCTCTGGCTGTCGCTGCTGCCGGCGCCACTGCGCCCGCGGGCCCGCGACATCTGGCGCGGCCTGGAGGGCGCCGTGGGCGCGCACCTGCGGGCCGAGCTGGCCGAGAGCGCGGTCGCCATGCTGCTGGTGGCGATCGCCTTCCGGCTGGTGTCGCTCCCCACCCCGATCCTGCCGGCGCTGGCGGTGGGCCTGCTGCGGATCGTCCCGTTCTTCGGGCCGGTGCTGGCGGCGGGAGCGGCGGCCCTTGCCGGCTGGGCCGTCGACGGCCAGACCGCCGCGGTGGCCGGCCTGGCCACGCTGGCGCTGCTCATCGCGCTCGAGCGCGGGGTCACCCGTCGCGTCTTCCTGGTCAAGCGCGCCAGCCCCACGCTGACGATGGTCGTGTCGATCCTCTTCGTCGAGGCGTTCGGAACGCCCGGATTGCTGCTGGCGTCGACGGTGGCGGTGGCCGCCCAGGCGTACATCGAGCAGCTCATCGCCACCAACCCGCGCCGCGAGCGATCGACGCGCTCGCTCGCCCAGATCGAGCAGCGCATCGGCCGCCTGCGCCGCCGCCTGCAGTCGCTGTCAGAGGACGAGGCCGTGCAACTCGGGAACGTGGTCGCCCGCCTGGAGGCGCTGGCCACCACCGCCCGCTCGGCCTCCGCCGGCGAGCTGCACTGAGCGGGATCCGGGAGAGGCGCAGACAAGACCGATCTGCACCTCTCCGGCGAAGCCGGGGAGGTCGGCACCGCAGGTGCCGGGAGGGGTCAGAGGCTCTTGAAGTCCTGCACGCCCGTTGCGCGGGCCAGCGACGAGAGCGCGATGTCCAGGTCGTAGACGGCCTGCAGGTAACGGGTGCGCATGCCGAAGAACGCGATCAGCGCGTCCGAGAAGTCGCGCGTCTCGGCCAGCCCCAGCGCGAAGTTCTGGGCCACCGCCGAGATCCAGGCCTTGCCCGCCTTCTGCCCCTTCTCCATGCTGGCCACGCGGTCGCGCGCCTCGGACACCTCGCCGAAGGCCTTGTGCACCTCCAGCAGGATGCCGCTCATGGCGGCGCTCTGCTGATAGCCGACCTCGTCCGCCTCGCGGGCGGCGCGCTGGCTGCGGGCGATCCGCGGCCCCAGGTCCAGCGGGATGCGCAGCCCGGCCGCGACGCCCGCCGTCGTGCTGTTGTAGTAGTGGCTGTAGAACGCGTTGGTCGGGTTGTCGACGGTCTGCGCGCGGGCGATCACCGCGCCGGCGACGATGATCAGGTCCGGATACTCCTTGCGCCGCTCCAGATCGGCCAGCGCCTGCTTGGCCTTCACGCCGGCCGCCAGCAGCTTGACCTCGGGCCGGTAGACCTTGGCCAGGTCCTCGTAGTACGTGACGGGCCGGTTCACGACCTCCGGCGGCTCGAATTCTTCTTCGTCGACGTCGATGTCGCCCGGCGCCTGCGGGCCGATGATGGCGCGCAGGCTGTCGCGGGCCAGCGTCTGGAGGCGCTTGGTCTCCAGCGTGCGGGCGTCCAGATCGGCGTGGACCGTGCGCAGCCGCAGCCGGTCGGTGACCGTCGAGCTGCCGGTCCCCTTGGCCAGGTCCTTGTCGATGTGTTGCTGCGCGTCCTCGACGTACCCGGCCCCTTCGGCCAGCGTGTCCAGGACCTCGCGCGCCAGCTTGAGCCCGTAGTAGGCCTTGCGGACGTTCAGCTCCATGTCGGCGCGGGTCCCGGCTTCCTTCTGTCGCGACACCTCGACGCCGGCCTTGGCGGCCGCGACCCCCGCCGAGATCTTCCCGAAGTCCCAGATCGGCTGGATCAGCTGCACCTCGGTGTGCGTGAAGACGTGGGTCCAAGAGACGTTGGACAGGGTTGCCTCGGGCGTGGAGGTGGTCACGCACTGGTTGACGTCGTGGACGCCCCACGAGTTGAAGCACTCCTGCTGGGGCGACGGCGCCAGGATCGACAGGATGCTCCCCTGGGGCAGCCAGTTCAGCCTGGCCTCGGTGACCTGCGCCTGCATCGCGGCGGTCGCGGCGGCCCCGGCTTGCAGCAACGGGTTGGCCCGCGACAGGTCGATCAGCTCCTGCAACGTGTACTTCTTCGCGGACGCGGGGGACGCCGCCAGAGCGACGAGCACGACCGGCCAGATCCGGAGGGCGCGCTTGAACATGGACCTCGACTATACAGGAGGCCCATCCGTCGGGGTTTGACCTCGAACACGGTGGGTGATACCGGGTTTCCAATGCCCAAATCGCCTGTTGCAGCCGCGGGCACCCCGCGGGCGTCGCGCGTCGAGACCGCACAGCTGGTGCTGCCCGGCCTCACCAACACCCACGGCACGATCTTCGGCGGAATCTTGATGCAGTGGATCGACATTGCGGCCGGCATCGCCGCCGGGCGCCACGCCGGGGGGCCGGTGGTGACCGCCTCGATGGACCGGCTGCACTTCCTCGAGCCCGTCCAGCTGGGGGCCGTCGTGATCCTGCAAGCGCAGGTCAATTTCGCGGCGCGCACGTCCATGGAGGTCGGCGTCCGCGTCCTGTGCGAGACCGAAGCGACGCTGGAGCGCCGGCAGACCACCCGCGCCTACCTGACCTTCGTCGCCCTCGACGAGGGCGGCCGCCCGCGCCCCGTGCCCCCGCTGCGACCCGAGACGGCCGAGGAGAAGCGGCGCTTCCAGGACGCCCTGCGCCGGCGGGCCGTGCGGCTGCGCGAGCGGCGCGCTATGCAAGAAGGGCGATGACGATCATCAACGACCCGGCCGCGCTGACCCGCGATGCCTTCGTGGCGCCGGACGCGGGACGCGAGCTGATCGTGGCGACGGGCGCCGACCGGATCCGGTTCCTGAACGGGCTCGTGACCAACGACGTCGCCGGCACCCCCGTCGGGCGCGGTTGCCGGGCGGCCCTGCTGACGCCGAAGGGGCAGGTGGTCGCCGACATGCGGATCTGCGTGCGCCCCGACGACGTGCGCATCATCGTGGATCGCGGGCAGGCCCAGCCCGTGGCGGAGGCGCTGTCGCGCTACGCGATCATGGACGACTTCGCCGCGGCCCCGGTGCCGGATTTCAGGTTCCTGTCACTGCTGGGCCCTGGCGCCGGCGCGCTGCTGGCGGCCCAGCCGGAGGGCGAGCTGGCGCACGCCGAGGTCGGCGACAGGTGGATCGTTCGCACGCGCGAGCTGGGCGTGGACGGCTTCTGGGTGGGCGGCCCGCCCGACGCGATCGTGGCCTTGCGCGCCCGACTGGCGCTGCGGCACGTCCCCGAGCTGGCTCCCGCGGTGGCCGAGGCCGCTCGCATCGACGCGATGGAGCCCAAGTTCGGCGTGGAGATCACGTCCGACTACTTCCCGATGGAGGTCGGGTTGGCCGAGACCATCGACGAGAGCAAGGGCTGCTACCTGGGCCAGGAGCCGATCGTCCGCATCCGCGACCGCGGCCACATCAACTGGCGCCTGGCGGTGCTGGACCTGCTCACGCCGGGCGCCGACCCCCGTGCCGGCGACCCCCTGGAGAGCGACGTCAAACCGAAGGCCGGCCGCGTCACCAGCGCCGCCCGCTTCCCCGACGGCCGCGGCGTCGCGCTGGCCATGGCCCACGTCAGCATCCCCGTCGGCGCCACGGTCCGGATCCGCGGGGGCGATGGCGCAGCCACGATCGAAGCGCGTCTTCGCGCCGAGGTCCCCTCGCGTCCGCGCGGCCGTTAGCGTCGCGGGCGCCCTTCGTCCACCAGGCGCACTTCGGAGAAGGCGGGGTGGCCGGGGCAGCTCGGCGGGTTCAGCTTGCGCAGCGACAGCTTGATGCGCCCGACGGCCGGGAAGTGGTCGCGCACACCGTCGACCATCCGGCGGGCCAGCGACTCCAGCAGGCGGTGCGGCTCGCCCGTGCCGATGCCGATCACCACCTCGGCGACCTTGCTGTAGTCGACGGTGTCGGCCAGCCGGTCGGTGCGTTCGGCCGGGTTGGCCTCCAGGTCCAGCTCGATGTCGACCTCGAACTTGCGCGTGGCGCGCCGCTCGAGCGCCGTGGCACCGTGACGCCCCTCGAAGCCGAGCTGGACCAGCGCGATCGTCAACATCGGCGTCAAGGGCGGCGGATCAGCCGCCGGCGGCGCGGGCGGGCGGGCTCGAGCGCTGTTCGGCGGCTTCCTCGCGCTCGGCCTCGGCGTCCTTGCGTAGCTTGCGCTTGATCAGCTCGCGCTTCACCGGTCCCACCTGATCGATCAGCAGCCTGCCGTTCAGGTGGTCGGTCTCGTGCTGGATGGCGCGGGCGAACAGCGCCTCGCCCTCGGCCTCGAACGTCTGGCCGTCCAGGTCTTGCGCGCGCACGCGGGCCCGCATGCCGCGCTTGACCGGGACGAAGATGCCGGGGAAAGACAGGCACCCTTCGTCGCCGGTCTGCGCCTCTTCCGAGACCTCGACGATCTCGGGATTGATGAAGACCTTGGGGGGAGATCCCTCGGCGCCCCCGGCGACCGGCCCGTCCACGATGAACAGGCGAACCGGCGCGCCCACCTGGATGGCGGCCAGGCCGGCCCCCTCGGCCGCGACCATGGTCTCGGCCATGTCGGCCACCAGTTGACGCAGGTCGTCGTCCAGGTCCGTGACCTGGGCGGACCTCTGCCGCAGGCGCGGGTCGGGAAAACGCAGGATCGGACGCGTGGCCATGCGGGGTCTAAGATGACATCCTGGAAAAAAAGCCGCAACCGCGGCTGGTGCGGTAACGTCCGCCCGCCCTTCCCCATCTTACGAGCTGGTATGAGCCTCATCCGATACGCCGACGCCGAGCTCCCGACGGCTCATGGGCCGTTCCGCCTGGTGGTCTACCGTGACGCCGCGGACGCCCAGAGCGACGCCTCCAACGTCGAGGAGCACATGGCCATCGTCCGGGGGGACGTCGCGGGCGGGACGCACGTCCTCTGCCGGGTCCACTCCGAGTGCTGGACGTCCGAGGTCATCGGTTCCTTGAAGTGCGATTGCCGCGAGCAGCTCGACGCGGCGCTCGAGCGGATCGCCGCCGAGGGGACCGGCCTGGTCGTCTACCTGCGGCAAGAGGGGCGCGGCATCGGCCTCGGCAACAAGGTGCGGGCCTACGCGCTGCAGAACGGCGGCGCCGACACCGTCGAGGCGAACCTGGCGCTGGGGTTCGAGGCGGACGCCCGCCGTTACGACCTGGCGGCCACCATCCTGAAGGATCTGGACGTGCGCTCGGTGCGGCTCATGACCAACAACCCGCTGAAGATCGCCGGCCTGCGGGCCGCGGGCGTCAACGTGGCGTCGCGGCTGTCTCACTGGGTCGGCGAGAACCAGCACAACGCCGCCTACCTGGCCGTCAAGCGCCGCAAGATGGGCCACCATCCGGATCAGCCGGGCCACCTGTCAGCGCTCTCGACCGCGCGGGCCCGAAAGAGCTAGATTCCGCGCATTCCTACCGTCGGTGAAATAGAGGCTGCGCTGGCGCGAGCGCTGGATCCCGCACTGCAGGTCGATCTGGTCTCGGCCGGAATGATCGCCGGGGTCGAGCTGGCGGGCGACCGCGCGCTGGTGGCCGTCGAGCTCACGACCCCGGCCTGTCCTTCCAAGGACGCGATCGCCGCCGCCGTCACCGACGCCGTCGGCAAGGTGCCGGGGATCGCCGGTGTCGACGTCCGGTTCTCGGCGCGCGTGCGCGGCCGGCCCAACCGCCCCGACAACCCGCGGCTGCCCGGCG
The DNA here is from genome assembly GCA_035578045.1 of Polyangia bacterium. Classification (GTDB taxonomy): domain Bacteria; phylum Myxococcota_A; class Polyangia; order Fen-1088; family Fen-1088; genus JADGRB01. The sequence goes on from DATJWP010000019.1 coordinate 59,083, forward strand.
TGAAGAACATCATCGCCGTGGCGGCCGGCAAGGGGGGCGTCGGCAAGTCCACCGTCAGCACCAACCTGGCGGCGGCGCTGGCCCGGCAGGGCGCGACCGTCGGCATCCTGGACGCCGACGTCTACGGGCCGTCGATCCCGCAGATGATGGGCGAGCCCGAGCAGCCCTCCTCCGTCGAGACCGGGAACAAGATCGTGCCGGCCGTGCACCACGGCATGCGCGTGGTCTCGATCGGCTTCTTCGTCGAGCGCGGCGGCGCCGTGATCTGGCGCGGCCCCATGGTCCACAAGCTGCTGCAACAGTTCATCGAGGACGTGATGTGGGGCGAGCTGGACTACCTGGTCGTCGACCTGCCGCCCGGCACCGGCGACGCGCAGCTCTCGCTGTCGCAGCTGCTGCCCATCACCGGCGCGGTCATGGTCTCGACACCGCAGGAAGTGTCGGTGATCGACGTCGAGAAGGCGCTGTCGATGTGGCAGCGGGTCGAGGTCCCCGTGCTGGGGCTGGTCGAGAACATGAGCGGCTTCGTCTGCCCCAGCTGCGGCCACCACGAGGAGATCTTCCTGCGCGGCGGCGGCCGCAAGCTGGCCGAGCGCGCCGGGATCAAGTTCCTGGGCGAGATCCCGCTGCAGGGGTCGATCAGCGCCGCCGGCGACGCCGGCACCCCCGTGGTGATCCGCGACCCGCAGTCCAAGGTGGCCGAGATCTTCATCGGGCTGGCGCGCCAGATCGCCTGCGCGCTGTCGGTCCGCAACAGCGCGCCCAAGAAGCTGCCGGTCATTCGTTAGGGCAGGGTCAATCGACCTGGCCCGCGCTCCCTCCGCCGCCCGGATCGTCCACGTCACGTGAGTTGGTGCCTCGGACCGCTGCCAGTTGTCCAAGCGGGGGCGGACGCGCTAGAGCATGGTCGATGCTCACGGGCGACCTCGTCGACCTGATCGAGTCGATCTACGCGCTGGAATCGAGCGATCGCGAGTGGCTCGCCGGAATCGCGGGGCGGGCCCGGACTGTCTTCGGCGAACACGACGTCGGGGCCTACGGCCTCACGTACGACGCGTCCGACGTCACCGATTGCCGCTTCAGCACCGTGGTGTTCGCCGGCGTCCAGAGCCCGGAGCTGCGCCGGATCCTGTCGGCGGATACACCGGCGGCGTTCCGCGCGAGCCCGACAGACGTCGAGGCCATCTTCCGCAGAACGCCGTACGGGCCCAGCCGCGCCCTGCCCGCCACGGGCCCCGTTCGCAAGATCATCGAACGGCAGACCCGCATCGGCGTCGAGATCCTGGGCCTCAACGGCGTGAACGTCGACGGGCGAGGCGCCCACGTCGGGGTGCTGGTCCCGGTGAGGGCCGCCGGGCGTTCGGTGTCCCCGGAGCTCCTGGCGCGCGTCTCGTCGCACCTGGCGGCGGCCTACAGGCTGCGCGCCCGAGTTCGGAGCGGCTCCAGACCCGAGCGCGCCGAGGCGATCCTGCGTCCCGACGGGACCATCGACCACGCCGAGGGCCCCGCGAAGCTGTCGGGCGCGCGCGAGGAGCTGGCGCGCGCGGCCATCCGGATCGATCGACTGAGAAGCTCGAGCCGCCGGCGCGATCCCCAGCGCGCGATCGAAACCTGGAAGGCGCTGGTCGACGCGCGCTGGTCGCTGGTCGATCACTTCGAAAAGGACGGGACGCGGTACCTGCTGGCGCAACGCAACGACCCCGAAGTGGCCCACATCGCCCTTCTGTCCGAGCGCGAGCGGCAGGTGGTCGCGCTGGCCGCCATCGGCCATCACGACAAGATGATCGCCTACGAGCTGGGGATCAGCGGCTCGACCGCGCGCGTCCTGCTCAGCCGCGCCGCCCGCAAGCTGGGGGCGCGAACGCGCGCCGAGCTGATCGCCGCGCACCAGCGCGCGGCCCGACGGCAATGACCGGTCAGAGCGTGCCTTGCGTCGTGCACGCGCCGGTGGACGGTGAGATCATGCCGGTGAGCGTCGCGCGCGAAGGCTTGGCGTTGATGCGAATGCGCCCCGCCGCGCCGCCGCCGGCGCCGGCGGTGGACGCCGCCTGAGACTGGCCCGGCTGCCCATCGGCGGTTGCCCCCGCGCCGCCTCCGCCGCCGGCCGCCTTGTCCGTGCTAGTGGTTCCACCCGGCGCGGACTGGCCGTCGCTGGTCGCGTCGGATCCATGGGTCGCGCCGCCGCCGCCGCCGCCGTTCGCGGCCAGGGTTCCCGTGACGGCCACGCTCGCGCCCTCGAGCAGGATCGCCCCTCCGCTGCCGCCGCCGCTGGCCTGCTGCGAGATCGCCCCCGTGGAATCGTAGACGCCGCTGGCGGTGCCGCCCTGGCCGCCCACGTCGATCAGCCCGGCCACCGTCAGGGCTCCGCAAGCGGTCAGCTGGATCGCGCCGCCGCCGTTGCCGCCGGGCCCCACGCCGCCCGTGGCCCCGTCCGAGCCAGCCACCAGCGGAACCAGCGCGGCCGTCCCCCAGCTGGCCCCGCCTTTCGAGGCGCTCCCGGTGAGCGACGCACCGTCGCCCCCGGCGCCGCAGTACCCGGCGCCACCGGCCGAGCTCATGGGGGTCCCGGCCGCACCGCCCCCCGACCCGGCTCCCGCCACGTTCTCGTTGCCCGACTGCTGCTGCGCGCCGGGACCCAGCCAGTACGGATCGGTGACCGAGCTCCCGAGCAGCGTCCCGTCGACCACGATGTCACCCAGTGCGACGATCACCAGCGGATCGCCCCCCTCGGCCGACGCCGTCACCCCCGCCGGAATCGTCAGCGATTTGACCGCGAAGATGCCCAGCTTGGGACCGCTCGACTGCGCGACCTCACGATAGTTGTACTGGCCCGTGCCGCCCAGGAGCCCGCCCAGATCGGTCTCGATCGTCTGATCGCGCGGCAGCACCACGTCGCCGACGCCGTCGAAGTCGATCGCCGAGAGATCGAAGTTCGACGGCAAGAACGAGCACAGCTGGCCGGTGGTGGGCCCCGCATCCGTCTGGTCGTCGCCCCCGGGGGGGCCGATCTGCTTGGAGGAGCCCCCACCGCATCCCCCCAACGCAATAACGGACACGCAGACCGCCATCGACGCCACGCTGATTGATCTCACCCCGTCGAGCTAAGCCGGAGGCGGCCGCGCGACGCAACGACCGGGTTGCTTACGGTCACGTACGCTGGCGCCCGGGACTCCGTGCGCGATCGAAGTCGTCCCGCGCGAGTTGAATGGTCATGCGGTGCTGCTCGGCCCACTTCGCGAGCGCCCGCACCGGCTCCTGCAGCGTGTGGCCCAGCCGCGTCAGCTCGTAGTCCACTCGCGGCGGGATGCTGGGCGTCACCGTGCGCGTCACCAGCCCGTCACGTTCCAGGCCGCGCAGGGTCAAGGTCAACATGCGTTGCGAGATGCCCTCGATGGTGCGTTTCAACTCGCTGAACCGCTTGGGTCCGCGCCCCAGGATTCTCACCACCAGCACGCTCCACTTGTCGCCCACCAGGTCCAGGACCTCGCGGACCGCGATGCATCCCTGGTGGTTCATCCTCTGTGCCTTGGTGATTTTCATGTGCCGTCTTGCGCCCCTCGGGAACAGATAGTAACTGAGACCCAAAAGGTAACCACATGTCCATCTCCACCAATCTGTCGATCAAGGTCATCCTCGGCACGACACGCGAGGGGCGCTTCGGCGACAAGCCCGCGCACTGGATCGCGGGCGAGGCCGCCAAGCTGCCCGGCCTGGACGTCGAGCTGCTGGATCTGCGGGATCACCCCCTGCCATTCTTCGACCGGGCCCTGTCCCCCTTTCGCGAGAACGGCGTCTACGCCGACCCGGCCGTCACCCGCTGGGCCGCGAAGATTGCCAGCGCCGATGCCTACATCGTCGTCAGCCCCGAGTACAACCACGGCTACTCAGCCGTGCTGAAGAACGCGTTCGATCACCTGTTCCCGGAGTGGGGCCGGAAGCCCATCGGCTTCGTGGGCTATGGCAACGTCGGGGGCGCCCGCGCCATCGAACAGCTGCGCCTGGTCGCCATCGAGCTGCACATGTGGCCGATCCGCAGCGCCCTTCACCTGCCCCTGGACGTCTATCTGGCGGCGATGAAGGAGCCGATCCCTCCGAACCCGCAGGTTTTCGCGCCCCTCCGGAACCAGTTCGGCGACCGGGTGGCGATGTTCTTCGACGACCTGCTCTGGTCGGCCCGGGCGCTCAAAGTCGCTCGACTGGGATAGCCAACCGGAAGCGGGCGTGCAACAATAACGGCGGGTCGCCGTGGGATTGTCACCGCCGCTCACGCCCACTTTGGCAGCAATGCGCGACCAGCTGTCGTGTATCGAACAGCCGGACGGCCGGGGTCTGGCGGCGGCGCTGGCGGCGGCGGTCACCTTCGACGACGTCCGCCGGTTCGTGACCTTCGGCGACGAGAGCTACGTTCGCTCGCTCATCTACCGGGACCCGCGGCTCGAGCTGCGGCTGCTCTGCTGGCGGCCGGGGCAGTCGTCGTCGCTGCACGCGCACGGGGCGGCGGCCTGCGCGTTCAAGATCCTGCGCGGCACCGCCACCGAGACGGTGCTGGGCGATCGCGATCGGGTCTGGGCGCCGGGGAGCATCGTCGAGGAGAGCGCGCCGCGGCTGCACCAGGTGATGAACGCGGGGCGCGACGCCTTGCTGACGTTGCACGCCTACAGCCCGCCGTTGCCGATCGAGGCGCCGTCGCCCCGGCGGGGCCACGAGGTGGTGATCGTCGGCGGCGGCTTCTCCGGCGCCGCGGCGGCCTACCACCTGCTGCGCGAGATGGGCCCCGACGGCCGCGTCCACCTGGTCGAGATGGGCCCCTGGGTGGGTCGTGGCATCGCGTACGGCGTCGAGAGCGAGGTGTTCCGGCTGAACGTGCCGGCGTCGCGCATGAGCATCGATCCCGAGCGCCCCGACGACTTCGTCAGCTTCGCCGGGGCTCAGGCTGACCCGCACGCGTTCCTGGCGCGAGCGGTCTACGGCCGCTACGTGACGGAGCGCCTCGGGGCCGCGGTCCGGAGCAGCCCCGCCAAGCTGCGGGTCTGGCGTGACCAGGCGGTCGCGGTCACGCGCGACGCGGTGGTGCTGCGCGGCGGCGCGACGCTGCAGGCCCAGGCCGTCGTTCTGGCCACCGGGATCGTTCCTCGGGTGAAGCACGCCATGTGGCACCCGCGCCTGGTCGACGCCTGGGACGAGTGCGCGCTGGCCACGCTGCCCAGTCAGGGACGGCTGCTGCTGATCGGCTCGGGGCTGAGCGCGCTGGACGTGCTGGCCTTCCTGGGCGCGCAAGGGTTCGACGGAGAGGTGACGCTGGTCTCCCGGCGGGGGCTGCTGCCGCTGCCGCACGAGCAGACTTACCAGGGGACCAAGCTGATGGCGGCCGCCCAGGTCGACGGCGCGCCGACCACGCTGCGCCCGCTGTTGCGCTGGGCCAGGCAGGCGATCGCGTCGGCGGTCGCCGCCGGCACGCCGTGGCAGCGCGTGGTCGACGGGTTACGCCCGAACTTCGCGCGCTTCTACCAGCGGCTGAGCCCGTCGGACCGCGCCAGCTTCGTCCGTCACGTGCGCCCCTACTGGGATGTCTTCCGTCATCGCGCGCCCGCGGACGCGCTGTCGCGGGTCGACGACTGGACCCGCAGCGGACGCTTGCGCCGGCTGGCCGGTCGCGTGACGATCGGTCCGCCGACGGATCCTTCGGGGCTCGACGTGATCATCCACGAGCGCGGCGGAAGCGAGCGCCACGAACGGTTCGACGCGGTGGTCAGGTGCATCGGCCCGGCGCTGGACGCAGCCGAGGCCACCACGCCCGTCCTGCGATCGCTCATCGACGGCGGCCTGGCCCGGCTTTTCCCCAACGGCCTCGGCATCGAGACCTCGCCCGACGGACGCGTGGTCGACGGACGGGGCGAACCTTCGACGAGGATCTTCGGGCTGGGCGCGATCCGCCGCGCCAGCGACTGGGAGACGACCTCCGTCCCCGACATCGCGCGCCACGCTCAAAGCGTGGCGCGCCTCATTGCGCGGCGGTAGGTCCGGACCCACCCGCCGCCGAGCCTGCGGCTCGGCGGCCTCCCCGCTTTCGCGGAGAGGCGCAGAGGGCGGGCTAGCGCCAGCCGCCCTCGACCCAGACCTGGCGGCCTCCCCGCTTTTGCGGAGAGGCGCAGAGGGCGGGCTAGCGCCAGCCGCCCTCGACCCAGACCTGGCGGCCTTCGCGACGTTCCCAGTGGCCCTGGCGCCAGGCGCGGCCGCGGTGCTCGTGCTCCCAGCGGCCAGGGACCCAGACGTAGCGGCCGTCGCGCCACTCGTGCGCGCCGGGGACCCAGAACCAGCCGGGACGGGGCGCGGGGACCACCTCGACCTGCGGCGGCGGAGGAGGCGGCGGCTCGGCCATCACCGGGGCCGGCGGCGGCGGCGGACCAGCTTCGACCCACGCGCCCGGAACCCAGAACCGACCGCCTCCGCGCATCTCCCAGTGCGCCGGCTGCCAGCGGCGGCCCATGCGCTCATGCTCCCAGTGGCCCGGAACCCAGCGGTAGCGCCGGCCGTTCCACTCGTGCATGCCGGGAATCCACACCCAGCCGGCCCGCGGCGGCGGCACGGCCTCGGCCATCGGAGGCGGCGGCTCGGGATAGCCGGCCTGGGCGACCAGCACGGGCGCCGGCCGATAGGCCGGGACCGCGGGGGAGACAGCACCACTGACCAGGGCAATCGAGAGGCTGAGGGCGATCATGGCTTATGCACCCTTTCGGCGGCCGAGCCGCTCTACTGAAGGTACCGTAAGGACCCGCCAGGAATCGTCACGGTTTTGAGAGAAATCTCGCCAGGATCGTCTTCATGCCCACGGTCGGAAACTTGACCGTGACCTTCATCTCAGCGCCGGTTCCCTGCCAGGCGCGCACCTCGCCGATGCCGAACGACGGGTGGCGCAGCTTGCTGCCGACCTGCAGGCCGGGGCCCCCGGACATGTCGGCGTCGTACTCGACGACCAGCTCGCCGGGCTTGTGCTTCTGCTTGGCGCCCGGCCGCGCCGCCACCTGCGGCTTGGGTACCGGGCGGTTCAACGGATACTCGGGTTCCTCGCGGGACCAGCGACCGCCCCACGGCCCCCGCCCCTCGCTGGAGTAGTCGGTGTACTCGGACGGGCGGGCGGTGACGATCTGCTCGATCCCCTCCGCGGGCAGGTCGCGCAGGAACCGGCTGGGAATGCCGGGCAGCTCCTGGCCCGAGAGGCGGCGGCGCCGCACGCGGGAGAGGTGCAGCTGCTGGCGCGCGCGCGTGACCGCCACGTAGCAGAGGCGGCGCTCCTCCTCGACAGCGGAGTCGTCGTCCACGCTGCGCGCGTGCGGGAAGATTCGCTCCTCGAGCCCGGTGATGAACACCACCGGGAACTCCAGCCCCTTGGCGGTGTGCACCGTCATCAGCGAGACGGCGCCCTTCTCGGGATCGTAGCCGTCGACGTCGGAGGCCAGCGCCACCCGCTCGAGGAACCCGTGCAGGGTCGGCTCCTCGGCCTCGCGCTCGTACTCGCGCATCTGGGCCACCAGCTCGAGCAGGTTCTCGATGCGCCCCTCGGCCTCCAGCGTGGCCTCGCCGGCCAGCGCGTCCCGGTACCCGGTCTCCTCCAGCACCTTCTCGGCCATGGCGGCCGGACCCAGCCCCGCGCTGTCGGCGCGCAGCTTGCGCATCAGCGCGACGAAGGCCGCCACCTTCTTGCGCGGCCCCGTCGCCAGCAACGACTCGTCGCCGGCGACCAGCTCCAGCGCTTGCCAGGCCGAGATCTTGCGCTCGTAGATCAGGTCGCCGATCCGGTTCACCGTCGACTCGCCGATGCCGCGCGCCGGGACGTTGACGATCCGCTGCAGCGAGAGGCCGTCGTCCGGGTTGGCGATGGCGCGAAGGTAGGCGATCAGGTTCTTGATCTCGGCGCGATCGAAGAAGCGCGTGCCGCCGACGACCGAGTAGGGCATGTCGCGCGCCCGCAGCGCGTCTTCCAGCACCCGCGACTGCGCGTTGGTGCGATAGAAGACCGCGAAGTCGCGGGGCGCCAGCGCCGCCGACAGCCCGGCCTCGATGCGCGACGCCACGAACTCGGCCTCGTCGCGCTCCGTCTCACCCTCGAAGACGATGATCGGGTCGCCCTCGCCGGCCTGGGTGAACAGGCGCTTGGGACGCCGCTCGCTGTTCTTCTCGATGATCGAGTTGGCGGCGCGCAGGATGTTCCCGGTCGAGCGGTAGTTCTGCTCCAGCTTGACGATCTTGGCGCCGGGGTGGTCGCGTTCGAAGTCGAGGATGTTGCGGATGTCGGCCCCGCGCCAGCGGTAGATCGACTGGTCCTCGTCGCCGACCACCGTGATGCTGCCGGTGCGCCGCGAGAGCAGTCGGACCAGCCGGTACTGGACGCTGTTGGTGTCCTGGAACTCGTCGACCAGCACGTGGTCGAACCGGTTCGCGATCTCCTCGGCCGCCGGCGTGCTGCTGGCGCACAGGTTCAGGGCCGAGAGCAAGAGGCCGCCGAAGTCGGTCGCGTTGGCCGCCGCCAGCCGCTCTTCGTACAGGCGGTAGGCCTTGCCGACCACGTCGTCGAAGTAGTCGTGCGACTCGAACCCGCTGGCGCCGATCCCCTGGTTCTTGGCCCGGTCGATGACCGACAGCACCTGCCGCACCGGGAACATCCGCTCCGGCACCTTCAGGTCGGTCAGCACCCGGCCGAGCAGGCGCTTCTGATCGTCGTCGTCATAGATGACGAAGTCCTTGCGCAGCCCGATCGCCTCGCCCCACTGGCGAAGCAGGCGCGCCGAGATCGCGTGGAACGTGCCGACCCACAGCCCGCGGCTGCCCACCCGCATCCGCTCCCAGAGCAGCTTGTCGACCCGCTCGCGCAGCTCGCCGGCGGCCTTGTTGGTGAACGTGACCGCCACGATGCGGCGCGGGTCGGCCCCGTTCGCCACCAGCCGGGCCAGCCGGTAGGTGATGACGCGGGTCTTCCCCGACCCGGCCCCCGCGACCACCAGCAGTGGCCCCGGCGGGTACACCACCGCCTCCGCCTGCGCCGGGTTCAGCTCGCGCGCCAGCGCTTCTGCAGAAAACGGCTCAGGCTTCGGCGCGACGGCACCTTTCTCGTCGCCTTGCCCCGCGACCTGCAGCTCCATCGCCGTACTCTGTCACATTCTCCCGCCGCTCGTCTGGCTATTTGGTCGCCGTCGTGCCATATATGGCGTGATGCATAGAACGACGATCTACCTCGACGAGACGCTCTACGAGCGCGTCCAGCGGCTCGCCGAGGCGTCGGGGCGCACGCAGGCGGCCGTGATCCGCGAAGCAATCGCGACCTACGCTTCTGGTCGGCGCGGTAGGGTCCCCCGTTCGGTGGGAATGGGTGCCAGCACGTCGGGCGATCTGAGCGAGCGCGCCGAAGAGCTCCTCGAGGGATTTGGCGAGGACCCGTGATCGTCGCGGACACCGGCGGGGTGATTGCCCTGCTGGATCGTAACGACCGGCATCACGCTGCGGTTCGCACTCTTTTCGAGCGCGACGGTGGCCGCTGGATCTTGCCGTGGGCCATCCTTCCGGAGGTGGATTACCTGGCCTCTACGAAACTGACCGTCGAAGTGGCGCGCGCCTTTGCCGCCGATGTGCGGGACGGACAGTACCGGATGGACGCAAACGCAGCCCGCGACTTGCCCCGGGCCGTGAGTTTGCTCGATCGATACGCCGAGCTACGGCTCGGGCTAGTCGACGCGGTGGTCATGGCCCAGGCGGAGCGCCACAAAGCAGAAGCCATCGTCACGCTGGACGTGCGGCACTTCCGAGCGGTGCGGCTCAACCTGCCCAAGCCGCCTCGCCTGCTGCCGATCGATCGCTGATCAGGTCGTCGTGATGTGGCGCTGGTCGAGGATGGCGGAGATCTGCGCGATGACGTCGGCTTCGGGCTCGTTGCCGCGGATGCGCAGGTCGCAGGCCTGGGTGCTGGCGTCGTCGGGATCGATGTCGACCACCACCATGGGCGTGTCGGGGATCAGCGCCTGGACCGCCGTTGCGTCGGCCAGGCCGATGGAGTTGGTCGTCGAGACCACGATGAGGCCGGTGTTCAGCAGGATGTGGACCACCTCGCCGAAGCGGCGCACCAGCTCCGACTGGGCGGCGTCGACCCACAGGTCGTGGTCGATGCCCAGCAGCACGTTCTTGCCGTCGAGCATGTAGATCGACTTGCCGGCGTCGAACAGCGCCCGCTCGACCGCGCGGGCGTAGCTGTGCTTGCCCGACCCGGCCTTGCCCACGAACATGATGAGCGCCGACCGGTGCCCCATTCGCTCCGCGCGGTGGACGGCGGTGACGCCGCCCGCCACCCAGTTGAAGTCGCGCGTCCGGGCCTCGGCGCGCAGGTCGCGCAGGTCGTCGGCGACCGCCGAGATGATGATGCCGCCGCCGGCCACGTCGTAGCCGTCGACGATCACGAAGCGCCCGGTGGCCTCGCAGTCGGCCGACAGATCGAACGCGATCGGCTGCTGCGCCTCGAGGATCACGTCGGCCACGTCATGTCGGCCGACCTCTTTCTTCTCCAGCGTGGCGTTCAGCTCGCTGGCGTCGATGACCTTGTTGATCTTGTGCAGCTTCACCCCGACCGCGGTGGTGCCCAGCTTCAGCTTGTAGTCGTGGTCGCTGGCGAACGGCTTCTTGCCCAGCCAGATCATGTTGGCGCGCACGCGCGTCGACACGTTCGGGGCCTTCTCGGCGTGGCTCATCACCTCGCCGCGGGTCACGTAGATCTCCTCGGTCAGCGTGAACCCGGTCGACCAACCGGCGTCGATGCTGTTGCGCGGGGCGGTGTTGAACCCCTCGATGGTCTTGATGGTCGAGACCTTGTTGGACGGAGAGAACACGACCTTGTCGCCGACCGAGGCCTTCCCGGCCTCGATGCGCCCCGCGAAGATGCGGCGGTCGTCGCCGTGCTTGGTGAACTTGTAGACCGCCTGCAGGGGCATGCGCAGCGGCTGGTCGACCTTGGACGGCGCCTTGGGCAGGGTGTCCAGCAGCTCGAGCAGCGTCGGGCCGTCGTACCAGGCCGTCTCCTTGGCGCCCCGCTTGGCCAGGTTCACGCCGTTCACCGCCGAGATCGGCACGAACGCGCGCGGGCTGACCGCGCCGATCCCCTCGAGGAAGCCGCGGTACTCCTTCTCGATGGCGCGGAAGTGGGCCTGGTCGTAGTTGACCAGGTCCATCTTGTTCACGCACACCACCACCTGCCGGATGCCCAGCATCGACAGGATGTAGCCGTGGCGCCGGCTGTTCTCGCGCACGCCTTCCTTGGCGTCGATGACCAGCACCGCCGCCTCGGCACGCGCCGCGCCCGAGATCATGTTCTTCAGGAACTCGATGTGCCCCGGCGCGTCGATGATGATGTAGTCGCGCCGCGCGCTCTTGAAGAAACAGCGGGCGGTGTCGATCGTGATCCCCTGATCCTGCTCGTCCGAGAGCGCGTCCAGCAGGAAGGCGTACTCGAACGGCTTGCCGGTGCGCTCGCACTCGCGCCGGACCGCATCCAGCTTGCCCAGCGGCAAGGCATCGGTGTCGGCCAGCAAGCGGCCCACCACCGTGCTCTTGCCGTGATCGACGTGCCCGACGATGACGACGTTGAAGGTTTCGCGTTCTGCCTCTACTGCCACAGCCGGTTTCTGGCTCACATGTACCCCTTGCGGCGAAGCTCCTCGAGCCCGTGCTTGCCGTCCTGCAAGCGGCCCGATCGTTCGGCCACGTTCTTCAGGTCGCCGCTCTTCAGCTCGTGGATGATCTCGTCGACGTTCTTCGACGTGCTCTTGATCGGCGCCTGACACGGTCCGCAGCCCAGGCTGCGATAGCGCGTGCCGGCCCCCTGGTCGTAGTAGAGCGACACCGTCGGGATGCTCTCCCGCTTGATGTACTCCCAGATGTTCAGCTCGGTCCAGTCGAGCAGCGGGTGGATCCGGACGTGCGTGCCGGGCGCGAAGTCGGTCTTGAACTGGTTCCAGAACTCGGGCGGCTGATCGCCGACGTCCCAGTCGCTGTTCTTGTCGCGCGGCGAGAAGTAGCGCTCCTTCGAGCGGCTCCCTTCCTCGTCCGCGCGGGCGCCCACGATGACGCCGGTGTAGGGCGCCTTGTCCTCGTAGACGTCGTACTTGCCGGTCTGCAGGTTCAGCTTCTTGCGGACGCCCGAGCCGTTCAGCGTGGCCTTGAGCGCATCCGACTTCAGCCGCCCACAGCAGAGCGTGCGGTTCGCCGCCTGCTCCTCGGCCGACATGTTCGGGTTGGCCTTGAACTTGTCCGGGAAGGTGTCCTTGGCCGCCAGCGCCTCGACGTTCTGGCCGACGACCATCTGGAGCTTGTACTCCATGGCCAGGCGGTCCCGGTACTGGATCATCTCCGGCAGCTTGTAGCTGGTGTCGATGTGGACCAGCGGGAACGGGATGTGCCCGAAGAAGGCCTTGCGGGCCAGCCACAGGAGAACCGTCGAGTCCTTGCCGATCGACCAGAGCATGCAGAGACGCTCGAAGTGCCGGAAGGCTTCCCGGAAGATGTAGACGCTTTGTTGCTCTAACTGCTCGAGGTGGTCCATGGGGGAGGGATTATCCTGACACAGTAGCGGCCGAGGCGGGCATCGGCTCGGCCAAACGCCAGATTTAATTAGGTGCGGCCAGCAGCTCGCGCTCGGCTTCGCGCAGCGTCTGCTTCCAGTCGGGGTCGCCCGGCACCGCGGCCACGGCCCGACGGTAGAGCTTCACCGCGTCACCGATCCGCCCCAGCCGGCGCAGGTGGTCCCCGTAGTCGATCAGCGTCTGGTGGCACCCGTCGCGGTCATGGGTCAGGGCCGCCTGGAACAGCTCGGAGGCGCGGCTGGTGTTGCCCGCGAACCCGTGCTCGAGGGCGGCCTGGTGCAGCGCCCAGTGATCCTCCGGCTCGAACGCCAGGGCCAGGTCATAGGCCTCGGCCGCGTCGGTGTGGCGCTCCATCTCGGCGTAGATGTCGCCGCGGATGGCCGCGATGAAGAAGGGGTCGCCGCCTCGCGCGCCGGCCTCGCCGATCGCCTCCAGCGCCTCCAGGGTCCGCCCCTCTTCCAGCAGCACCTGGGCCAGCTTCGCGTAGCCCAGCCCGTAGGTGGCGTCCATGGCGATGACCCGGCGGAAGGCCGCTTCCGCCTCTTTCAGGTGGCCCGACTCGAGCTCGGCGTCGCCCAGCTCGCGCCACCCGTCGACCAGCAGCGGATTCAGCTCGATGGCGCGCCGGGCCGTCGCGGCCGCGTCGGCTGCGTGAACCGCGTTCAACGCCTCGGCCAGGAAGGCGTGCGCCGCGCCGAGCCCGGAGACGGCCGGCAGCTCGATGGCGGCGCGCGCCTCGCGCGAGGCCGCGTCGGCGTGCCCGTGCTCCAGCTCGTCGCGCGCCGCCTGCAGCCGCGCCAGCCCCTGGCGCAGGGCCGGCGTCGACGCGCGCAGCTTGGGCAGGTCGCGGTCGTCGGGCTCCAGGGCCCCCAGCACGTCCAGCGCCAGCGCGCCCACGCGCGAGATGGGCCCATCGAACGTCTTCAGATCGTGCTCGGGCGCCGCCGGCGGCCCGGTGTCGGCGCTGGGCGGGGCCGACTCGGCCAGCGCGGCCAGCGCCTCGCCTCGCCAGAACGCCGCGGTCGCGACCCGCGACTCGCCCAGCAGCGCGCGGGCAGATGCCGCGGCCGCCGCGTCGCCGCGCTCGGCGGCCAGCACCGAGACCAGCGCGGCAGCGTCCAGGCGCGCGTCGTCGTCGCGGGCGCCGATCGGATCCACGGCGATGGCGTCGCTGAACGCCCGCAGCGCCCCGTCGGGATCGCCGTTCCGCACCGCCCGCATGCCGATGGCCAGCATCAGCGCCGGGGTGGGCGGCGTCGCGGCACGCAGCGCGGCGGTCAGCGTCGCGTCGATCTCGGACGCGCGCCCCTCCGGCTCGAGCAGCTCGGCGAAGTCCAGCCAGTGGTCGGCAAGCCCCGGGTCGCGCTGGCAACGCGCCTCCGCCAGGGCGATCGCGGACTCACCGGCCATCCCGGCTGCCGCCAGATCGGCGCACAGCACGTGCAGGAACCGCAGGAACGACGTCCCGACCCGGTCGACGCCCTGCTCCGTGACCTCGACCACCGGCCATTCGCCGTCGCCGCTGGCCTCCTCGGCATCCAGGGCGAACCGCCGGCCCGCCCGATCGACCACCGGCCAGAGCCCGGCCGGCCAGCCCGACAGGCCCGACGTCCGGCGCTTGCCGGTGACCCGCGCCGCCGCGTCTTCCACCGTGAGGAGCCGGGTGTCCGTGCCCAGCAGCCCCCCGTCGTGCGCGGCCAGGAAGGCCGCCAGCCCGGGGGGCGGGGCCATCCCCATGAGCGCGTGGAATCGGCTTACAGCGTCGGCCCCGGCGGGACGGAACAGGACCGCGTCCGGGAGAGCCGACACGACCCGCTCGATTTCCCCGATCAGAGTCCGTGCCGGCTCCCTCATTCGGACGGTTTAGAACGCCCGCTCCCTACAAGCAAGCACGGCGGCCGGCGCACTCTCGCCTACAGCCACGGCGTGTGACGGGCCTGTCCGCAGCGCATCAATTCGTATGCCAAGGTGTGTAGGGCAACATCCTAAAAAAAAGCTCGCGTAAATCGGATGAGGCGTGCGAAACTTGAGACGCTTTCCGCCGCGACCACCATGGGCAAAATCCTTCTTTGCGACGACGAGGAGTCCCTGTGCCGCAGTCTCGGCCGCGTCCTGCGCGCCGCGGGTCATGAAGTTGTCGCGCAGAACGGCGAGCAAGGGCTGGCCAGGCTGCGAGAGGAACGGTTCGATCTGATCCTGACGGACATCAGGATGCCGGAGGTCAGCGGCTTCGAGATCCTGGCCGCCGCCCGCCTGCACGCCCCGGGCACGCCGGTGATCGCCATGAGCGGCAGCGCCGAGATCCCCGATGCCGTGCGCGCCATGCACGCCGGCGCGCGCGACTTCCTGATCAAGCCGTTCGAGACGCGCACGCTCGAGGAGGCGGTGAGCGCCGTCCTGCGGCCGCCGCCCCCCGAGCCCGAGCCCGACGCGCTGGCCTGGCGCGACCAGCACGCCCCCTGGTTACAGGGGAAGGACCAGGCGCTGCTGCCGGCGCTCAGCTTGATTGCCAAAGTCGCGGACACCGGCTGCACCGTGCTGATCACCGGCGAGTCCGGCACCGGCAAGGAGCTGGCGGCTCGTTCGTTGCACGCCGGATCGTCTCGGCAGAACAAGCCGTTCATCCCCGTGAACTGCGCCGCCATCCCGACCAACTTGGTGGAGTCCGAGTTGTTCGGTCACGCCAAAGGCGCCTTCACCGGAGCTTCGAGCGCGCGCCTGGGGCGTTTCGCGCAGGCGCACGGCGGGACCATCTTCCTGGACGAGATCGGCGAGATGGACATCGGCGTCCAGGCCAAGCTGCTGCGCCTGATCCAGGATGGCGAGCTCTATCCCGTCGGCGAGGAGACCCCGACCCGCATCGACGTGCGCATCCTGGCCGCGACCAACCGGAACCTCGAACGCGAGGTGGCGGCCGGGCGGTTCAGGGCCGACCTCTTCTGGCGCTTGAACGTGATCCCGGTGGAGCTGCCCGCCCTGCGCGAGCGGCTCAACGACATCCCGCTGCTCGCCGAGCACTTCATGCGGAAGGCGTGTGCCAAGCACCGGCGCGACGTGACCGGCTTCGAGCCGACCGCCATGACCGTGCTCGAGAGCTACCACTGGCCCGGGAACATCCGGGAGCTGGAGAACGCGGTGGAGCGGGCGGTTTTGATCCGCGGCCGAGGGCACGTGCGCGTGGGCGACCTGCCCAAGGAAGTGCACTCGCCGCGCAGCCTCACCCCGCGGAACACCCCCATCCCCAGCCTGCCCGAGGACGGCACCGACCTGCGCGCCATGCTGGACGCCGTCGAGCAGCGCATGATCGGCGAGGCGCTCGAGCGGACCGGCGGCAACAAGAACCGCGCCGCCGAGCTGCTGGGCCTGAACCGAACGACCCTGGTCGAGAAGCTGCGCCGCAAGCGCGTCGCCTAGCGCGGCTCCCAGAGCGTCGACAGATCCAACTCGACGGCGTCGAAGGGTTCGGCGCGGACTTTCTCGTCGCCAGCGTAAGCCTCAATGCGAAGCCAACCGCCGGCGTCGAGACGAAAGACCTCCAGCGTGGTCGCGAGAGGATCGAGCAACCAGACGTGTTGCACCTTCGCGGTGGCGTAATGGCGCATCTTTTTGGCGCGGTCGACCCGGGCCGTCGACGGGGAAAGCACCTCGCAAAGCCAATCGGGAGGCAGCTCGAAGAACGGCGTCGTCGGGAGTCGCGGCATCCGTTCGCGCCGCCAGCCCGCGACGTCCGGCACCAAGACCTGCGGGCCAAGGTGGAGCTCCGGCTCACCCAGGATGATCCATCCGCCCGGGCCACCCTTGCCACGATCGAACGGTCCGCCGAGCTCCACCAAAAGGTGACTCTCTGCCAGCGCATGCGGCGGCGCAGGACGCGGGCCGACGATCAGCTCCCCGTCGATGATCTCCCCGACCAAGTGCTCCGGGAGTGCCTCGATGTCCGCGTACGTCGCCGGCCCCTTCTTCTCCGCCACGAGCATAGTATGGCCGAATCTTCGGCGGCCCGGGCAAACAGTTGCGCGTTATAAGCTGGGCGCGTGAACGTCCAGCTCTTCGGAACGAAGAAGTGCTCCGACTCGCGCAAGGCCGAGCGCTACTTCAAGGAGCGCGGCATCAAGCTGCACGTCGTCGACCTGGCCCAGAAGGGGATGGCGCTGGGCGAGCTGCGCAACGTCGCGTCGCGCGTCGGCGGAATCGAGGCGCTCATCGACCGCGAGGGCAAGCGTTACCTCGAGCGCGGCCTCAAGTACGCCGCCCCGACCGGCCCGCGCATCGAGCAGATGCTGGTCGACGACCCGCTCCTGCTTCGAACCCCCATCATCCGTTCCGAAGGCCGCGCCACCGTCGGCTACGCGCCCGACGTCTGGAAGACCTGGTTCGAGGCGCGGTGATCAACCCAGGCGCGCGAGGCGCGGCAGGCGCTCGAGCAGGAAATCCTGGTAGGGCACTGCCTCGATCGCCGCCCCGAGACTCTGCGCGCGGGCACCCTGAAACGCGACGCAGCCGACCACGGGCTTACCCGCGACCTCTGCGAACGACCGGATCCCCGAGATCTGTCGCGACCCGACGCTCGTTCCCAGCTTGCACTCGAGCGCCAAAAATCGCCGGCCCATGTCGATTACCAGATCGACCTCTGCCCCGGCATCCGTCCGGTACCCCAGCACCTTCCACGGCAGCCGGTGCGCCCGAATGAACGCGAGACACTGCAGCGCCAACCAATGCTCGAAGAGGCGCCCTTTCTCCGTCGGTGGGGGAGAACCGCGGTGCAATCCCAGGAGCGCGTTTCGAACACCCAGGTCGAAGAGCACGAACCGATCCCGGTGGCTCACCCTCCGCCTGGAGCCCGGCGCGTCGAATGGCGGGATTCGAAAACACAGCAGCGTGTCCTCGAGGATCTGGAAAAAACGCCGGACCGTCTCCTTGGGGATCTCGGCGTCGCTCGCGACCTTCGAGTAATTGATCCAGTCGCCGCTGGACGCCGCCGCCAAATCCAGGAACCGCGCGTATGACCCGACGTTCCGGATGAGCGCCTCAGCCTGGACCTCCTCGCGCAGATAGGTGGTCGCATAGGTCTCGAGGACATCGGCGGCGGTGTCGGCCGCGTCGGCGTAGATGCCAGGGAGCGCTCCGCGAGCCAAAATCTTGTCCAGATCGAAAGCCGGACCCAGCTCCCAGATCGTGAGCGGATCGAGGTGCTCGAGAACGATGCGGCCCGGCAGGAGGTTCGCCCCGCCCCGTTTCAACTTCCGCGCGCTGGACCCGGTCAGCAAGAAACGATGGCGCGATCCTTCGTCCATCTGTGCCTGAACGGAGTTGAGAAGAGTCGGCAACCTCTGGACCTCGTCAATCAACACCGAGCTGGGCTTACGTAGAGACGCGAGCTCCCTTCCCAGGCGCCCGGGATCCTTTCCGTACGCCAGAAACAGCGCCTCGTCGGCCAGGTTGACGACCAGGTCGGGTCCCATCGACCGCATGAGCGTCGATTTACCGACCTGGCGCGCCCCCAGCAGCAGCACGCTCTTCGGCGACCTGGCCAGGCGGTCCCGGATCAGCCTGTCATACACATAGGTCATTTACATCGCAAATGACCTACGCACAAGCCGGCGGCGGATTCACGAGATTTAAAGGCGCCCGACGCGCATAAGGCGTGCGCCGAGGGCCCCTGACCGAGCATGTTAGGGTTTACGAGTGACGCGCGAACAGCCCGATCCCGAGCTGGTGAAGGCGTTCGGGCGCGCCGTGCGGCGAAAGTTCGAGCAGGACATCGTCCGTGAACAGGCCGCCGCGGAGGCGCGGCGAGCAGCGGTCTTGCCCGCGGTGCGTGCCGCCATCGCGCAGGCCCGGGCCCAGCGTGCCTGCGGTCGTGCCTGGCTGTTCGGATCCTACGCCTGGGGGACGCCCGGCGAACGCAGCGACGTCGACATCCTGGCCGAGGATTGCCCCGATCCGTTCCTGGTCGCTTCCATCGTGGGGCGCGCCGCCGGCATCGACGCGCACGTGATCGATCGCAAGGACGCCCCGGCTTCGCTCGCGCTGCGCGCCACCGGCGAAGGCCTTCCGCTGTGAGCCCCGCCGACGCGCGGGCGGCGCTGTTGCTGGCCGAGTGCCGCCGCGACTGGGACGCCGTCCAAGCCCACGCCGCCCGCGCGCGCGCCGCGAAGCCCGCCGCCCGCGCCGCCGAGGCCGCGCTCGTCGCGCTCTCGCTGCATCACGCCTACCAGGTGTTCGAGACCATCCTGGCCCGCATCGAGCACGCGCTCGGCCTCCCCGAGCGCGCCGGCGCCAGCTGGCACACCGCGCTGCTGGCCGACGCCGCCCAGGAAATACCGGGCCTGAGACCGCCCCTCTTCCCCAGACAGGCCCTCTCCGAGTGGGACGCCCTGCTGCGCTTCCGCCACTTTCTGCGCCACGCCTACGTGGTCGATCTCGACCCGGACAAACTGACCGCAAACCGTGAGCGCCTGGATCGCGCGGTCGCCCAGACGGATTCGTTCCTGGCGATCGTGCTGGCGGCGCTGGCGAGCACGCCCGGCTGACGCGCCGCCCTCACCAGATTCGATCGATGTCGAAGGCCGCGAGCTGAGCGTCGTTCGTGGCGAGGGGAATCCGCTCGATCGCGCTCTGCGCAGCGAGCATGCGATCGAACGGATCGCCGTGCGGCTGCGGCCAAGACCCCGCGCGCGCC
>DATJWP010000020.1:0-12637 GCA_035578045.1 Polyangia bacterium
ATTCTTCATAAAGAAGGCTCCCGTGACCGCGGTCACCGGGTCAATCCATGAGGTCGACCCGATGCGCCGGCTGCGCCGACTAAGTCGTCCCCATAGAGAAGATGACGGGTTGAGCCGACGCGGTATCTGCGCCTCTACCCACGAAGGCGGGGAGAGGTGGCCAAGCCGAAGGCTTGGCCGGAGAGGGGACGGCTTGCGAAACCGGATCCCCTCTCCTTCATCCTC
This sequence comes from Polyangia bacterium, assembly GCA_035578045.1. Lineage (GTDB taxonomy): Bacteria > Myxococcota_A > Polyangia > Fen-1088 > Fen-1088 > JADGRB01. The sequence goes on from DATJWP010000020.1 coordinate 226, forward strand.
GCCCCGAGGGCGAGGACAACCGGCTTCAGCCCGCCGACCGGTAACCCCCCTTCACCAATCGATCAAAACCACTGTGGCGAGGTCCTAGTCGCCCTTCAGCGAGCCGATGCCAAGAGAGCCGGCGGGCGCGGACGCCGGGGGGCTTGCCGGGGATTCTTCGGCCGGGGGTGCGCTCACGTCCGCCGCACCTTCGAGGAAGTCAGACGAGGGGACGAAGAAGAGCGAGCCGGTGACGGCGCGGCTGACGTCGAGCAGCCGGTCGTAGTTCCCCGGCGGCTTGCCGACGAACATGTTCTCCAGCATCTGCTCGATGCGCGAGGGGGATCGGGCGTAGCCGATGAAATACGTGCCGAACTCGCCCTTGCCGATCTCACCGAACGGCATGTTGTCCCGCAAGATCTTCAGCTCCTGGCCACCCTCTTCCAGGGTCGTGAGCGCGTTGTGCGCGGAGGTCGGCTTGACGGCGTCGTCGAGCTCGATGTCCGAAAGCTTGGTCCGGCCGATGATCTTCTCCTGCACCTCGACGGGCAGGGCGTTCCATTTGGCCAGGTCGTGCAGGTACTTCTGAACGATCACGTAGCTGCCCCCGGCGAACGCGGCGTCCTCGTCGCCGATCAAGGTGGCGTCAGCCGCGGCCTGCGCGACAGGGTTCTCCGTGCCGTCGACGAACCCCAGGAGGTTCCGGCTGTCGAAGTACTTGAAGCCGTGCACCTCGTCGACCACCGAGACGGCGGAGGCGAGGCGCGTCATGACGTGCGTCGCCAGCTCGAAGCACAGGTCCATGTCCGCCGCCCGGATGTGGAAGAGGAGATCGCCGGGCGTGGCGGGAGCGTGGTGCACGCCCCGAATCTCGCGGAACGGGTGCAGCTCCGCCGGTTTGGGCGCGCCGAACAGCCGATCCCACGCGCCAGCGCCGATCCCCATGATGCAGGACAGCTCGCCCTCGGGCGCGCGTATCCCGACGCTGCGGACCAGCGCCGCCAGATCGCCGCACAGGCCGCGAACCGCCCCCTCGGCGTCCGCGCCGGCCCCGATCGTCGCGACCAGGAAGAGCGCAGAACGCGTGAGGCGGGCGTCCACGGGTTGGGGAACGGTCGATGGCACTCTTCGGCTCGCTGCCGCCAGCTTAGTGGTATTTTCCGTGCTGGGCCAGGAGAGCGGGCGTGGAACCATCATCGATCGAGGCCGAGACGTCCCAGGTCGACGCGCAGTCGGAGGAGTGGTTTGCATCCTACGCGGACCCCTCGGGCCGATCCTCGCACCAGCATCGTCGCTTCCGTTACCGTCGCGGCCGCGATCCGGGGCTCCGGCGGCGTCACCGGCGCGCCACGGTGATGATGGTGGCGTCGGTGGTGTTGGTGGCGGCGATGACGGCCTGCTTCTACGCGGTGCTGTCTCTCCGCTAGCCCACTCGACACGCCGCGCCTGGCTGGGCCTGCTGCGCGACTGCTCTGGCCCCGCCGCCTATTCGTCGAGCTTCGCGCGAATTCGCTTCAGGAGCTCGTCCGGCCGGAAGGGCTTGCCGATCACCTCGGCGCGCGGGGGGAGCCGCGCCAGGTAACGGTCGTCGGCGTAGCCGGTCGTGAAGATCACGCGCAAGCCCGGTTGGAGCGCGCGCATCTGCTCCCAGGCGTCCGGTCCTCCCAGTTCGGGCATGACGACGTCCAGCAGGACCAGATGGACGGGCTCCTTCTGGTCGCGCAAGAGCCGGACGGCCTCCCGGCCGTCACCGGCGGAGATGGCCTTGTAACCGGCCCGCTCGAGGATCTCGACGACGACCTTCCGGATGCGGGGTTCGTCCTCGGCGAACAGGATCGTCTCGCGACCGGTGGAGTCAGTCGCCTCGACGTCGTGTCGCTTGTCGATGGCCAGCCCCTTGTCGGCCGGCAGGTAGATGTCGAACTTGCTGCCCTTGCCGACCTCGCTGCTGACCTGAAGCATCCCGCCGTGCTGCTGCACGATGCCGTAGACGGTCGACAGCCCCAGGCCCGTCCCGTGATGGACGTCCTTGGTCGTGAAGAACGGCTCGAACATGTGTTCCCGGACCTCGGCGGTCATGCCAACGCCCGTGTCGCTGACGGTCAGGAGCACGAACCGCCCGGGCCGCGCCCAGGGGTGGGTCTGGCAAAACGCGTCGTCGATGCTGAAGTTCTTGGTCTCGATCGCGAGCCGGCCGCCGCTGTCCATCGCGTCCCGCGCGTTCACGCACAGGTTCACCACGACCTGCTCGATCTGGGTGGCGTCGGCGTTGACCGCGGCCAGCTCGGGGCTGGTGGTCGTGTTGATCGTGATGTTCTCGGGCAGCAGGCGGCGCAGCATCTGCGTCAGCCCGCGGATCAGCTCGTTCAGATCGATGACCGCCGGCCGAAGCGGCTGGCGCCGGCTGAAAGCCAGGAGCTGATTGGTCAGGCTGGCGGCGCGGATCCCCGCGCCCTCGATCTCCCCCAGGAAGGCCGCGGTCTCGTCGCTGAGCCCGATGTTCGCCTTGGCCAGCTCGACGTTGGCCAGGATGGCCAGCAGCAGGTTGTTGAAGTCGTGAGCGATCCCGCCCGCGAGCTTGCCGATGGCGTCCATCTTCTGCGCTTGCCGGAACTGGGACTCGACCGCGCGCTGGGCGGTGATGTCGCGCGCGACCGCGTAGACGTCGCCGGTCAGGGGATCGACGGTCGCTCGCCAGGAGAAGACCCGCGGCTCGCCGTCCTTCCGACTACAGCGGTTCTCGAAGTCGAAGACCCGTTGACCGCGGAGCAGGTTCGCAAAGGTCGTCAGGGTGACGGCGCGATCGCCGGGGTGGACCAGATCGGCGAAGAACATCCCGACCAGCTCACTGACCGAGTACCCCAGCGTCTCGCCAAACGCCGGGTTCACCCGCTTGAAGCGACCGTCCGGGCCCAACACCGCCAGCATGTCGAGCGAGAGCGAAAAGAACCGGTCCCGATCGGCCTGCTCCCGGCGCTGTTCGGTGACGTTGGTGGTGATCGCGATCAGCCCGATGACCGCGCCGTTCGCGCGGATCGGCCCCACCCGGACATCCCAGATGAGCAGCTTCCCCGCGTCGGCGTACATCGTCTCGAAGCGGGTGCCTTTCCCGGTGCGGAAGACTTCGAGGTAGGTGTCACGCGCCAGGCTGCGATAGTCCGGGGGGACCAGGTCCAGAACGCTGTTCCCGACGACGGTGTCGCGGGTCAGGCCGGGAACCGTCCAGTTCACGTACCGGACGATCAGCTCGCGATCGATGACGCCGATGACGTCCAGCGCCTCGCTGGTGACCCCGTCCAGCGCAGCTTTTCCGTCACCCGACAGCCACCGGGACAGGTCGTCAGAGCCGCCCTCACGAAGCATCGGCGGATGATGGCACGGTTCTTGGGTCACGTCGTCGCGAGCGCTAGGATCGGCGCGAGATTACATGACTACACCAGACTCGCCGCGGCTGCCGGCCGCCTGCTGTGCATCTGGTTCCTGGCCCTGGCGATGGGCCTTCAGAGCGCCAGCGTGCGGAAGCTGGGCGCCGCCGACATGACCACCACCGTCCTGAGGCTGACGCTCACGGGCCTGGCGGCGGACGTGGGGCTGGCTGGTCGGCGGGTTCGCGGGAGCGATGTTGTGGCGCCACGGCGTACGCTGCGCGATCAGCGCCGCCGCGATCGTGGTGCTGTCGGCGTTTGCCGTGGCGCCTGCCCTGCCGCCGGCTACTTGATGAACAAGATCTCCTGGAAGGTCGGGAGCGGCCACAGGTCGTCGGCCACCACCGCCTCGAGGCCGTCCGCCGCCTCGCGCACCTTGAGCATCGCGGGCAGCACGGAGGTGCCGAAGTGCTTCGCCTCCGCCAGGGCGTCCCCACCGCTGTGATGGCCGGTGGCCGCCGCCAGCCCGGTCAGCCCGGCCTGCAGCTTGCCAATCAGCTCGGTCACCTGGGTCAGCACGCTGGTGTCGGGCGTCAGCCCCACCGCCTTGACCGCAGTCGCGTTGTGGGCCAGGTCGGTCTGGTAGTGCAGCGCCGCCGGCAGGATGGTGGTCTTGGCCAGCTTGGCGGTCAGGTTGGCCTCGACGTTCACCGACTTGTTGTAGTGCTCGAGGTAGGTCTCGTAGCGGCTGTGCACCTCGCGCGGCGACATGACCTTGTACTTGTCGAACAGCGCGACGACCTCTTTGCTCTGCAGCACGGGCAGCGCGTCGACGGCGGTCTTGTAGTTCGGCAGACCGCGCTTCTCCGCCTCCATGTGCCACTCGGCCGAATAGCCGTTGCCGTCGAACACCACGGCGCCGTGCTGCTGGATGATCTCGCCCAGCACCTCCTGAATCGCGGCGTTCAGCTTCTTGCCGGCCGCCAGCGCAGCCTCCAGCTTGGTCGCGACGTAGTCGCACGACTCGGCGATGGCGGTGTTGAGCGCGATCAACGGATCGGCGATCGACTGGCTGGAACCGACCGCGCGGAACTCGAAGCGGTTACCGGTGAAGGCGAACGGGCTGGTGCGGTTTCGATCGCCCGCGTCGCGCGGCAGCTTGGGCAGGGCGTCGACGCCGATCTCCAGCGTGCCGCCCAGCTTCGAGGTCTTGGCGCCGCCGGCCTTGATCTGCTGGAACACGTCGGACAGCTGCTCGCCCAGGAAGATCGAGATGATCGCGGGCGGCGCCTCGTTGGCGCCCAGCCGGTGGTCGTTGCTGGCCGTGGCGATGACGGCGCGCAGGAGACCGGCGTACTTGTGCACCGCGCGGATGACGGCGCCGCAGAACACCAGGAACTGCGCGTTGTCGTGGGGGGTCTCGCCGGGATCGAGCAGGTTCCCCTGCGTCGAGTTCCCGAACGAGAAGTTGACGTGCTTGCCCGAGCCGTTCACGCCGGCGAAGGGCTTCTCGTGCAGCAGGCAGGCGAGGCCGTGCTTCTCGGCCACCCGCTTGAGCATGATCATCACCATCTGCTGGTGATCCGAGGCGATGTTGGCGCTCTCGAACACGGGCGCGACCTCGAACTGACTCGGCGCGACCTCGTTGTGGCGGGTCTTCACCGGCACGCCCAGCTTGAAGAGCTCGCGATCGAGCTCCATCATGAACGCCAGCACGCGCTCGGGGATGACGCCGAAGTAGTGGTCCTCGAACTCCTGCCCCTTGGGGGGCTTGGCGCCGAAGAGGGCGCGTCCGGCGTTGAGCAGGTCCGGCCGCGCGTAGAAGAAGTGCTTGTCGATCAGGAAGTACTCTTGCTCGGCCCCGGCGTAGGACACGACCGTCGCCGGCTTCTCGTGCCCGAACAGCTTCAGGATCCGGGTGGCCTGCGTGTTCAGCGCCTGGCCGGACCGCAAGAGCGGGGTCTTCTTGTCCAGCGCCTCACCGGTCCACGACACGAAGGCCGCGGGGATGCACAGCGTGGTGCCGTTGGTCGTCTCCAGAAGGTAGGCCGGGCTGGACACGTCCCACGCCGTGTAGCCGCGCGCCTCGCTGGTGGCGCGGATCCCGCCGTTCGGGAAGCTGGACGCGTCCGGCTCGCCCTGGACCAGCGTCTTGCCCGCGAACTCGGTGATGGCTCCGCCCTCGCCGTCGGGGTTCAGGAAGCTGTCGTGCTTGGCTGCGGTCAACCCGGTCAGCGGATAGAAGACGTGCGCGTAGTGGGTGGCGCCCTTCGAGAGCGCCCAGGCCTTCATCGCCGCGGCGACCACGTCGGCCACGCGCGGATCCAGCGGCGCCCCGCTCTCGATCGTCTTCTTGATCGAGCGGAATGCCTCCTTGGGCAGCGTCGCCTTCATGGCCGCGAGCCCGAAGACGTTGCTGCCGAAGAGCGAGGTGGCCGGACTCTCCTTGTAGTCGACCGTCGCCCCTACCTCTTTGTAATTGGTCGCCGCCGTGATCGCTGATCGCCGAGCCGTCGTTCCGCTCATGATATTTCGCGCTCCCTTGGTTTCGTGTTGAGTCCCGTTCGGGAGATCTTCATAGCGCCTTTGAGGGTCCGGGCGGCAAGGCTATTTTCCCGGCCAGGGTTGATTTTTTCTTCTCGCGGCCCGTCGATGACGAGTTTGCGTCGCGCACATTTCCGGCGCGTTTCCTGCGCCTTTCGGGAGCGTCAAACCTCGGCCCGTTCGTCGATGGCGCGTCGAAATCGATCCGGTGACTTGAACAGCTGCGGCATCCGGTCCCACGCCAGCTGCCCCAGCTGGCTCGGCTGCCGGCCGAGCGCGCACTGGAGGTAGACGGCCTCTCGCAGGAGCGGCAGGAGATCCAGCGCGCACCGCGCGTCCCAGGCGGCGTTCTCCATCGTCTCGCGCTGCGCCGCCGACTCGAAGTCGATCAGGATCGGCTCCAGCGGCGACGTGCAGACGATGATGTTGTGCAGCTCGGCGTCTCCGTGGGCCAGTCCGCCCTGGTGCAACAGCAGCAGCTGCCCCAGCGTCTCCTCGGCCAGCCGCCAGAGCCCGGCCGCCGTCGCCAGCGCCAGCTTCTGGGCCTTGGCGATGTTGTTCTCGGGCGGCTCGCCGCCGAACGGCGTGAGGCGCGCGTAGGACTGCCCCGGCACCAGACAGCTGCGCAGCACATCGGCCGTGTAGCCGATCGGCGGCGGCGTCGAGCACAGCTCCGAGGCGCGCAGCAGCCGTTCGTATTCCTGCTGAGGATCCCCGTACAGCCGTCCCGGGAAGTACGTCTTGCGAAAGTGGAGGGGATAGGTCTCGGCGGCCGGGAGTGCGCGACGCGTCTCCGCCCCGGCGATGACCAGTTCGGCCGTCATCAGCGGCAGGCCGTTCGCCTCCCGCCGCGCGCGGGTGCGGACCACGAAGTCCTGCTTGGGCGGCTTCTCCACGAGGGGGAACAGCTCCGCCGCCAGCAGGACCGCGTGCCGCGGCGAGACCGCGATGGCCCAAGCTTCATCCACGTCAATTGCCTACGCCGCGCCGACGCTCAGCACAAGCCCATCGATCGGGTATGGCGCTGGTGCCGCGCCCGCTCTGACGATCCGCTCGAATCTCCGGTAAAATGCCACGCGCATTCCTGGGGGGGCGGCTTTGACGTTGCTTGCTACAGCCCGACGTGTCCTGCTGTTTTCGCTGCTGTCGCTGGTCTGGGGGTGCTCGCACGACGACGCCGCGCTGACCGGCAAGTCGGACGCAGGTTGCCCGACGGGAAACGAGACCTGCGCCTGCTTTCCCAACAACAGTTGCTTCGACGGGTTGATCTGCGCCTCGAACCTCTGCGTCCGGGTGGAGACGGGCGGATCTGGGGGCGAGGCCGGCGCGGACCAGGGCGGCGCACCCGGAACCGGCGGCGCACCGGCCACCGGTGGCGCGCCGGCCACCGGTGGCGCGCCGGGCACGGGCGGCGCGATGGGCACGGGCGGGACGGCGGGAGCGGGGGGCGGAGCCGGCAACGGCGGCAAGATGGGGACGGCAGGCTCCGGCGGCGGCGGCGGTGGGACAGGCTCTGGTGGGACGGCCGGCACAGCCGGCCCGGGCGGAGCTGGCGGAGCGACCGGGACTGGTGGCGCAGCCAGCGGGGATTTCCCGCTGTTGCCCGACAGCAGCGGCACGGTCAACAGCGCTGCCACCGGGATCATCGGAGCCTGGTACTCGTCGGCGGACTCGACCTTCAACAGCATGGGCACGGGCACGTGCGTGCGAAACCAGGCGCCCAACTGTTCGGTCTTCGCTGTCGGCTCCCCGGCGCAGGGCAGCACGTTCGGCCCGAGCGACTCCCCTGTCACGGGCGGGAAGATGTGCGCCTCGGGCACCGTTGCCCAGGTGGTGGCCGACCCGGCCTCTCCCTCGGCCAGCGACTTCAGCGGGATCTGGGGCGCCGTCATCGGTCTCGGCTTCCACGGCTACGGAGACGGATCGCTCGCGACAGCCAGCAACGTCTACGACGCGCCGGCGCACGGGATCGTCGGCGTCTCGTTCGACATCGACACGGTGCCTTACGCCAACGGCAGCCTCTCGTTCCGGGTCGAGTTCCCCACCGCCGCGGCGCCGGGAACGACCGACTCGGACGCCGCGTACTGGAACGGCGCGACCTCGAACGGATCACCGGTGACGGCCGGGAAGAACGTCATCCTCTGGTCCAACGTGCTCGGTCCGATGTACGAGGCGATTCCCCCGCCGTTCGATCCCAGTCAGCTGGTGGCGATTCAGTTTCACGTCATCGCCAGCCCCAGCGGGCCGACGCCCTTCAACTTCTGCATCAGCAACCTGACGGCCCTGACGAGCCCCTGAGCCATCGATCTGCGGAGACCTTCATGTCACTTTCCGATCTCGCGTCCCTGGGAAGCTTCGTCAACGGCCTGGCCGTCCTGATCTCGCTGATCTACCTGGCGCTTCAAGTCAGACAGACCAAGCGGAATCAGCAGATCGCGATCAGGCACAGCCGGGCCACGCGCATCGTCGAGCTGCAGCTGGCGCTGGCGGACTCCGCCGTGGCGGAGGCGTGGCTCCGCGGTTCCGCGAGCCCTCGGGAGATCACCCAGACAGAGCTGGGTCAGTACATCAATCTTTGCCGCGCGCTGTTCTTCCACTTCGAAGACTCGTTCTATCAGCGTGAAGAAGGGCTGTTGAACGACGACGCGTTCGAGACCGTGGTAGCCGGCGCGCGGCTCTCGGCCAGGAGCCCGGGCTGGCGAGCCGCCTGGAAGATGGCGCGGCCAAACTTTGGCGGAAGGTTCCGGGACTTCATGGACGGCGTGGTGGCGGGGTCCGCTGCCGAGCCTCCGTTGGACCTGTCGGTCGAGACGTGGAAGGTCGCATTCGCGTCAGAAGCCGCGCCGACTTCGTAGACGCCACCATCTTCAATCTATCGAAAGCGCCCGCACGGCGCCCGTAACGTTCGCTCGAACGCGGGGGTGGCGCTGGCACGTCCGCTGCACGTGCGAATGCCCGTGAGCGCAGAGAACTTTCCGCCGTCTGGGGCGTCTGAGATCGCGAGGACCATGGCGCGGCGACTCGGGAAGCTCGTGGGATCGGCGTGGATGCTCGGGCTCGCCGCGGGGGCGTCGATCATCGGCTGGGCCAGCCGCGTCTACTTCGCCTCCGACGAACTGGCGCCGTTCGTGATCGAAAAGCTGCCGTTGCCTCACGAGGATCTCTGGCTGGCGGCGCTGAAGGTCCACGTGGTGGCCGCGTCCTTCGCGTTGCCGGCCTGTCTGCTGCTGTCGGTCAAGCGCCTGCTCCGCTTTCCCCGGGCGCACCGCTGGCTGGGGCGGGCGACGGGGGCGGTCGTCCTGGCCGCCCTGGTTCCGTCGGGGCTGTACCTGTCGCTGTTCGCCAAGGGCGGCGGCCCGGCGACCGTCGGCTTCGCGCTCTCGGGGCTGATCGTCGCGCTGGCGATGACGTGGGGCATCCGGCTGGCGCGGGCGAAGGACACCGCCGGCCACCGCCGCTGCATGCTTCACGTTCTGGCGCAGCTGAGCGTCGCCGTCACCTCGCGAACGCTCCTCACCCTGCTGGACGCGGTCGGGATGGATCCCGACGCGGCGTACCTGTTCGCCCTTTGGGTGCCCGTCCTCGCGAGCGCCGGCTTCGTCGAGGTCTTCATTCTGCGCCGCCCACACCGGAGGAACTCCCATGCAACGAAGGCACTTGCGACTGGCCCTGCTCCTGGCCCTGCTCCCGTTCGCGCTCCTCTTGCCGATCGCCCGCAAGGCTTCGGCAACGCCGCTTGACGAGGCGCGAGCCACGGCAGTCGTCGAAAAGCGGCTCGTCAAACCGCTGGCCGAGAAGGAAGCCCAGCGGAATCGCTTCTCGCGCGCCTACATCCCGCCACAGGCGCGACGGGTGCGGGTGCTCGACCACCAAGCGTCGACCGACGGCCGCGGCGCGGAGTTCGTGGCTTTCGCCGTCGACGAACACGCCGGCAGGCTCCCGGCCCGGGCGGCCGACGACTCCCACTGGCGCAAGGATGCGATCGTTGGCTGCGTCTACCCGGCCCGCGACGAGGTCTTCATCAAGCGGGGCGACAAGTTCTTCGGGGCGGGCCTGCTGCTGGGCCAGAAGACCGCGGCCGCCGACGCGGTCTGCCGCGCGGCGCAGGTCGCGCTGGGACCTACGGCTCGATGAGGCGGCCGGCGCGGGCGGTGACGATGAACGTCACGGGACCATCGTTCACCAGCTCGACGGCCATGTCGGCGCCGAAGCGGCCGGTCTCGACGGCCAGGCCGGCGGCGCGAAGACCGTCGGCGACGCGCAGGTACAGCGCCTCGGCGCGCGCGGGCGCCTCGGCCGGCTCGAAGCTGGGGCGGTTCCCCTTGGCCAGCGTGGCGCAGAGCGTGAACTGGCTGATCACCAGACAGGCGCCGCCGGCATCGGCGGCGGTCACGTCCATCGGCGTGCGTCCGGGGAAGACCCGCAGCGCGGCGATCTTGCGGGCCGTGACGTCCGCGTCGGCCCCGACGTCCCCCTTCTCGACGCCGACCAGCAAAGCCAGGCCGCGCCCGATCTTGCCCGCCAGCTCGTCACCCACCCGGACCTCGGCGCGGGTGACGCGTTGAACGACCGTCTTCACCCGCGCACGTTACACCGGTTCCAGATGCCGTTCAGGTGAGCGCCGGAACGCCAGGACCGCCATTCCGGACCCTTCGAGATCCGGAGGCTGGCGTTCCTGGCGTCCTGGCGTCTTCTTTATCCGAACTGCTCGCTGACTACGGCAGCTTGACCGTCGTCAGCGAGTACGGATCGACGGAGATCGTGAAGGCCGACCCGTGCACCTGCGCCCGGCTGGCGGTGATCGCGGTGCTGTTGATGCCGTAGCGATACACGCTGGCGTTGCCGTGGCTGGAGGCGCCCGTCAGCGAGACCGTCACGCTGTAGCGCACGGCCGGATCCTTGTTGACCAGCAGCACGTTGATCTTGCCGTTCTTCTGCCGGACAGCGTGCACGGCGACCAGCGGGTTGGACGACGTGGCCGAGAGCAGCCCGTCCTGCGATTGATGCCCCAGGTGCGAGAGCATCTGCAGGCCGTAGTAGGCCGGGAAGGGCGTGTTGAGCGGCGGCTCGACGGCGCCGGCCGCAGTGGTCCCACCGGCCGACAGGACGCCGTAGTCGCCGAAGTTGTTGCTGCCGTACAGGGCCGGATCGACGTTCCCGTCGAAGGGGCTGTTGTGCAGCGCCCACCAGTCGACGTTGGTGACGCCGTTCTCGAACCAGGTGAGCAGCTGGTCCGCCAGGAACAGCGCGTTCACCAGGCTGGTGGTCTGCTTGCCGGGGTTGTACGAGACCGAGTTGGTCTCCGTGACCATGATCTGCACGGCGCCGGCGTGGCGACCGCAGTACTGCGCCAGCTGGGACTTCAACGTCGCGACCATGGCCGGGATGCCGTTCGTGTAGCTCACGCTGGTGCTCTCGCCGTTCAGCGGCGACGCCAGCAACGCGGCGTCCGACTCGCCGGTCGGCCCCTGCGGGTACCAGTGAACGACGACGAAGTCGATCGCCTTGCAGGCGATCGGAAGGACCGTGTCGTTCCAGGGCGCGGGCGAATCGGCGCTGGTCTGGCCGTCGGGCCAGTTGCTGGGCGCGGTGAGCACGGCGCCGACGTGGATGGACGGATCCGCCGCCTTCATCGCCGCGCTGTAGCTGACCACCCCTTGCGCATACGTGGACGGACCAACCGTCTTGTGATTGACCTCCCAGGTCGCCCCGTACGTCCCGTCACCGTACAGCTCGTTGCCGACCTCCCAGTACTTGATGCCGAAGTTGTGGCCTTGGCTGCATCCATCCGCATAGGTCGGAAGGGGCCCCCGATAGTGGGAACCTCCGCGGTTCGCGTAGCGGACCCAGTCGGCGGCCTCCTGTTCGGTGCCCGAACCGTAGTTCACGGTGATCATCGCCTGCGATCCCGTGCTGGTCACCATCGACATGAAGTTGTCGAAGTTGCCGTCCGGGACCGTGCCGCCCTGATTGGGATCGTCGGGCAGGTTCGTGAGCCAGTGGTAATTGTCCGACGTCGAGCCGCCGGGATAGCGGACGGTCTGTACACCGGTGGCGTCGAGCAGAGCGGGAGTTCCGTTGGCGTCCATGCTGTCCCAGGCGGCGCTGTTCAACCCGACGGCGATCGACGAGAAGCTCGCGACCGGTCTGGCGGCGCTGACCGCGGCGGAGCTCGGCGTCCCGCCCGTGAGGTTGTCCGCGGCGAGCGTGGACACGTCGCTGATCTCGATCGGGCCCTCGGTGGTGCTGGGTGCCTCCCCGCAGCCAACCCCCAAGACCCCGGCAAACACGATGAACGTGAACGGGGACGAAACTCGACGGTCCATGCTCTCCTCCTTCGCCAAACCGATGACTGGCCGGTCGACAACAAAAGGCGACCGGCGAATTGTCGAAGCGGTACCGAGGAGTAAACGAACCAGGCTGGGTTTCTTACCGGGGCGTCTACAGACTTTTCGGGGTGAAAGGATCGCGCCCTGCTTCGTTCCGGCCACGGGGGATAAACGGTGCGCGCAGCACGAAACCGG
>DATJWP010000021.1:0-58984 GCA_035578045.1 Polyangia bacterium
CAACAAACCGGCGGCACGATCAGCCGCGATGATGGGCGTGTGCGGCCAGCGCGCCGTTCTTGGCCTGAACCTCACGAAGCTTGTTCGCGGGGTCGCGAAGCGAAACGGAATCAGGCTGGCGGCCTGAACTGGATGCCCACGCCGATCCCGTCGCCGACCCCTCTCCCTAACCCTCTCCCCGCTTCGCGGGGCGAGGGGACCGGAAGGCCGCCGTTACCCACGCGAATTTCCCGACACGCCGTAGTTACCTCACCACGTGGGATCTGCGCCTCTCCCCGTGGCGAGGGACTAGGGCGACGGATCGGGCGTGAAGCGGGCGTGCCCGAGCCGGATCTCGTCGGCGATGTACGGCACGTAGCGGAAGTCGCGAATCAGCGCGACCTGCTCGCCGCGCCACTCGATGAGCACCAGATAGCTCGGCAGCTCGCTGGACCGGGGTGAGTGGATGCCCAGCGCCGGGCGCTGGCCGGTCGGATCCTCGAGCAGGCCGGGGACCACCCGGAAGTCGCGCAGGTCGGCGTAGCGGCTGAAGTACTCGCCCACGGCGCGGCCGCGCCGCTCGGTCCGCGACACGAGATCGAGGCGCGCGTCCCGGGCCAGCAGCTCGCGCAGCGCCTCCCAGTCGCGCGCGTTGAACAGCGCGGCGTAGCGGTGAAGGCGGGTCCGATCCTCCGACGCGGACCACGGGCTGGGCTGGCGGCGCGCGGAGGGAGCGCCGTCGTCCGGGCGCGCCGCGCGAGCTTGCAGCGCCGCGCGCCCGCGCACCAGCGCCGCCTTGACGGCCGGAAGGGTGGCCCCCGTGCTCTCGACGATCTCCTCCAGCGTGCAGCCCAGGACGTCCTTCAGCACCACGGCGCTGCGCTGCGACACCGGAAGCTCGAGGAAGGTGGCCAGCGCGGCGCGCACGGCCTCTGGGTCGGGGCGGTCGCCGATCGGCTCACCCGCCCCGGCCGCGGGGCCGTCGTCGGACCAGTCGCCCACCAGCTCGACGTGCCGGCGTTCGTAGCGGCGCAGCAGGTCCATGGCCGTGTTGTGAGCGATCCGGAACAGCAGCGGGCGCAGCGGCGGCATCTCGGCCGCCATGCTGACCGCGTAGTAGGCCTTGGCCAGCGTGTCCTGGACGACGTCCTCTCCGTCGACGACCGACCCGGTCAGCCGCGCGCAGTAGCGGTGCAGCTCGGGGCGGATCTCCGCCACCAGCTCCAGGAACCGCGCGCGGGCCTTGGCCAGCTCGGGAGGTGGGCTGCCGGCGCCGTCGTTCATCTACAGCCCGTCCATCTACAGGGCTTCGAGCCCCGAGCCGCTGACCGCGAGCACCTTCGCGTCGCGCAGCTGCGGCGGCACCGCTCCTTGCCAGACGTCGGCGATCGTCGTCGCCACGATCGGCGCGGTCAGCGGCGCGCCGAACCGCTCCATGAACTTCTCCCGCGTCATCCCGCCCAGAGCAGCATACGCGTCGGCCGCCTGTGCGCCCAGCTCGGTGCCCGCGACGATCTGCTTGGGGACGACCGTCACGAACCGCAGATCTCGCTTGGCCAGGTCCGCCGATCGCTGCAGGTAGCCCGCCAGGAACATCTGCATGCGCTTCGCGCCGGCATAGCCGCCCGAGAGCGGCGAACCGCCCAGGCCTGCGCCACTGGAGACGATCACCACCGCGCTGCCCGGGCGAAGCGGGCGGCGGATCGCCGTCTGGCCGACCTGGAACGCGATCTTCACGTCGGTGTTCCAGGGCTCGGAGAACGTCTCCCAGGTCTGTTCGTGGATCAGCGCCAGTCGCGCGCGCGCGCCGGCGCTGACGACGATCAGGTCGGGATCGGCCTCCGAGATGACTCGATCGACCGCCGCGGCGTCGGTCGCGTCGAGCGCGCGCGTGACGATCCGCTCCGGGGTGGCGGCTTCGGCGCGGACGGCTTCCAGCCGCGCTCCGTCACGTCCTAGGGACCAGACCCGAGCCCCGCGGGCGGCGAGCTCCAGGACCGTCGCACGGCCCAGGCCCGATCCGCCCCCGATCACGATCGCGGTCCCAGTCGACTTGGCTTGCGTCATGTTCCTTGCCTCCGGGGGGACAACGTCCGAGGCGCCCGGAAAGTATCGGCGTGATACGCTCGAGGTCTATCTTTGCTTGGGAGGTTCGATGCGACTCTCCACAGTGATCTTTTCTCTGTTGGTGGTTATCGGGGAAGTGGGCGCGGCGCGGGCCGACATCGCGCCGGCAGACAGCTGCACGTCCCCCGGACAGCCGTGCCAGAACGCCGGAGCCGTGTACAACGCGCCGGGACAGCCCGGGACCTGCGTCGCCTCGACCTGCACGAAATCGATCCGCAGCGCCGACGGTGGGCTGACGCCGATCTCCTACGCCTGCAACCTGTGCAAGGCCACGGGGGACGGAGGGACCAGCGCGGCGGGTGGCAGCGGCGGGATCGGCGGCAGCAGCAGCGCGACGGGCGGGACCGGCGGCAGCAGCAGCGCCACCGGTGGGACCGGCGGCGGCGCCAGCGCGACGGGCGGGACCAGCGGGCCGGCCGGGACCGGCGGATCGAGCGTCCACACCGGCGGTGGCTCGTCGGGTTGTTCGGTCGTGCCGGGGCGGTCGTCGGACGAAGCGCTGGGGCTCCTGGCCGCGGCGGTCGCGATCGGTCTGGCGGCCCGGCTCCGTCGGCGGCATGCGGTTTGAGACAGCAGTCGCGCTGAGGCCGCTCGACGGGCTGCGCCGGCTCACGCTGCGTGCGCTCGCCGGGAACCGCCCGGTCGGCCGAGCGCTGGCGCGCAGCCGGAGCGCGCGCGTCTCGCTGTTCCTGACGGCGCACGCCACCGCCGCGTTCGGGCTGGCGGTGGTCGCGCCTTCGTTCCTGCTGGCGGTCACGCCGTTGCTGTTCGGTGTTCCGCACCTGGCGGCCGACGTTCGCTACCTGCTGGTCCGGCGCGGCTGGCCGCGCGCGTGGTTGTCAGCCAGCGCGGGGTTCGCCGTCGCCCTGATCGCCGCTCGCCTGGCTGCCGAGACGGACGCCAAGCTGGCGCCCCCGCTGGCGGTCGAGCAGGCGATCGCAGGCGCCTGGGTGGTGTTCGGTGCGGCGGCGGGGCTGCTGGCGGCACCGTCCCGGCGCGGCTGGCTGGTCCTGGCCGCCGCGGTCGGACTGGCCGCCGCCGCCGTCGTCGAGCCGCGAGCCTTCCGGATGGTCCTGATGCACGGGCACAACCTGGTCGCGGTGGTCGTCTGGCTGTTCCTCTTCCCGCGCCGCGGCCGGCTGATCTGGCTGGCGGCGGCCGTGATCCTGCTGGGGGCGGCGCTGCTGTTCAGCGGCTGGTTGATGTCCTGGACGGTCGGGCACGGCTGGCTCTCGGTGGCGGGGCTGCACCTGCTGGCGGCGGCCGACTGGCTGGCGCCCGGGCTGCCCGATGGCGTCGCGCTCGGGCTGACGACCTCGTTCGCCTACCTGCAAGCGGTCCACTATCTGATCTGGCTGGTCGGGATCCCGGCGGCGGATCGGGCCGGTGACGGCGGGCGCTCCTGGCGAGCGGCCTGGCGAGAGCTGGGGCGCGACCTGGGCTCTGCGGGGCTGGCCGCGGTCGTGGTGTTGACGCTCGCGGTCGCGGCCGCGGGGATCGTCGCGGCCGCTCCGACCCGGCGGCTGTTCCTGTCGCTCGGCTCGTTCCATGCCTGGCTCGAGCTGGCGGTCCTGGCCTACGCGCTCGGCCGGGCCCGGTCGCCCGCCGTGGCGCGCCCGGCGTGACCTTCTGGGTCACGGCCTGGCTCCGGGCATTCGGCCTCACGCTGCTGATCGAGCTTCCCCTGGCCGTGCCCCTGCTGGCCCGGGTCGAGACCAGCCGGCTGCGCAGGGTCGCGGCCGTCGTCGCCGCCAACCTGGCCACGCACCCGCTGGTCTGGTTCCTGTTTCCGGGCCTGGCCCTGGGGTGGCCCGCGCGCCTGGCCCTCTCGGAGGCCTGGGCGCTGATCGCCGAGGCCATCATCTATATGACGGTCTGGCCGGGGCTGCGCCGGCGGGCCTGGCTGGTGTCGCTGGTGGCCAACGCCGCTTCGGCGACCGCCGGCCTGATCATCCGTAGGATTTGGGAGTAATGCGCGTGCCCCGGGGAACTGTTGGGTGCCTCAGTCGTTACGAATACAACCAGCCGATGGGCCGTCTCAGAGTCTCTGCTCGATCGACCATCCTCGTGCTGCTGTTCGGTCTCGCGCTGGAAGGCGTGACGGTCGCGCACCCGGCCGCCTGTCCCCTGAACGACGCGCAGGGCGGTCGATGCGTCGAGGCCTGCGAGCTGCCCAGCCAGCCGGCGGCGCGCGCGTCCGATCTGTTCCTGTCGAAGCTCCGGACGATCTCGCCAACTGGCTATCACGTGGCGGGCGAGCCCGGTCCGCCGCTGGCCCAGCCCGTTTCCCAGTTCCGCGTCGCGTCGATCCCCTTCAGCAAGGAAGAGGCGGCCCGCTGGCGGCAGAACGGCCTCTGGGCCGGGCCGTGCGCCGGCCTGTCCGCCGTCTTCCAGGCCAGTGCCGTCAACGACAAGGACGCCCAGAAGGTCGTCGACCTGTACGAGCTCCACTACACGTCCGACGCCACCGCGCGGCGGGTGGCCGCGCTGCTCGGCACGTCGTGGGACTGGAACGGTCACCCATCGATCGCCGTGCAACGGGGGACGAACGTGATCGTCGCCGAGGGCCGCTACGGCGCCTGGACCACCCTGGAGTCCGTCGGCGCGCAATTTGGCGGCGCGGTCTTCCCGCGCGGGGCCCCGGTCACGCCGGCCGTGTGCAATGGGGGGCCGCGCCAGCGACCGATCTTCCAGGCCGACGGACTCACCGTTCACGTGCTGGGGTTTGCCCCTTCGGGCGAGCTGGCCTGGCTGGAAGGGCGGGCGGCGCAAGGGCGCGCGACCGTCTGGACCATGCACGTCGACAACCTGGTCAACGATCGCGAGGTCGCTGTCCGCACCTATCGCACGGCAGCGCCCACGGAAGAGGCCTTCTGCGCCGAGCACCGGGCCGAAGCCGGCGCGCTGCTCGGCGAGCACGGCGTGACGGGCGGCGACTTCAGCGCGTTCGACAAGCCGGCCACCGGCGGAGCGGCCATGAGCGTGCAGATCCAGCCGGCGTCCTCGTCGGCGAAGCAGGTCGTGATGCAGGGACCGCCGGGAACGAAGGTGCTGGGCCGGCTGCCCGCCGGCGCCACCGAGGCGAAGGCGCTGGGATTCATCCGGAGCCCGTTCGAGGAGCGTGTGGCCGTTCTGGTGCTGGTCAAGGACGCGACCGGCGGACGTCCGGGGCTGCGGGTGATGGGCGGGCGCTTGGACAAACGCTGGCTCCCGCGCCAATAGCCCCGCGCGCCGGGGTGGGCGTGGCTGTCGAAAAGATTTGTCCTGAGCGCCGCCTCCGACGAACATGCGGGAGCCGATCATGGATCCCAGCGAAGACGACCTCCGGACCGCGCGGCGTGCCGGCGGCCGACCCGTGGAGCGCAAGGTCAATCATCCGAAGGTCGCGTTCGTCGACATCGACATCTTCAGAGTCAGCTTCGCGCCCGACTGCATGACGCACAGCTGTCGGTGTCGAGACGAGGACGACCTGCAACGAAACGACGCCTGCTGCCAGCACGGAGCCGACGTCCTCATCCCCGAGAAGGCCGCGATTCTCAGGCGCGCCGCCGAAGTCTCTTCGGTGATGAAGCCCGACTGGCGGCAGCCCGGGACCTGGTTCGACGAGCGCTCGCCCGAGCTGGATCGCGACGCGCCGGAGGGGATCATCCTGCGAACCGGCACGGTCGATCCCAGCGACGACACCTCGGGGTGCATCTTCCTCGAGAACACCGGGACCCGCGGTTGCGGGTTGCACCTGGCGGCGCTGGTGCACGGATTCGACCCCGGCGAGATCAAGCCGGGGGTCTGCCGCCTGTACCCGCTCTCGTACGGCCGGCGGCGCCTGGGCTTCAGCCCGGACTTCGACCGCTACTCCTGCGCGAACGACGCCGGGCCGTCGGTCTACCGCGTGATGCGCGGCGCCGTCGGCGCGACCTTCGGCGACGCGCTGGTCGAGGAGCTGGATCGCCTCGAAGCCGAGGCTCTGAAGCGCCCGCTCCGTGCGTCTCCGCGGCTCCGGATCGTCAGGTAACGAGGGGGGCGTTTTGGCAGACGTGTGTCTGCTTTCGTAGAACGTTTCGCTCGGCACAAAATGCTGAGCCGGTCTCCCATCCACTGCTACTGTCCCCTACATGGGGAAGGGGCGCTATTTCTACGATCTTCTTGAGAATCTCTCATTTCGTGCCATCGCGACGGCCGGTCTTTGCGTGCTCGTCGGGTGCGCCAGCAATGGCCAGTCCGGCTCGGGTACTGGCGGAACTGTCGGCACCGGCGGGTCGACTGGGTCCGGCACGGGGGGGGTGACCGCCACGGGCGGGACGACCGGGACGGGCGGAGCGACCGGGGGGACCGGCGCCGGCACGGGCGGCAGCGCCACGGGCGGCATGACCGGGACCGGGGGAACGGGCAACCACGGCGGGGCGCCGGCAGCCGGCGGCGCCGGCGGCAAGGGCGGCGGCGGGGCAGGGGCTGGAGGCGCGTCCGATCCGGGGGTGGCGCCGTCAGCCGTCAGCGGCCTGATGATCACGGCCAACCCGAACAGCGTGCTCTCCTGTTACGTGAGCTGGACGACCGATCAGGCCGCCAGCTCGATCGTGCAGTTCGGAGCCGGCAGCCTGCAGTTCGAGATCTCGGACTCGACGCTGACGACGACGCACAAGGTGCTGGTGATCGGCATGAAGCCGAACCAGACGTACATGATCAAGGCCATCTCGACCAACAGCGGCGGCTCCGTGAACGCCACCGGGACCTTCATGAGCGGCACGCCGCCGGCGCAGATCCCGGTCGGGACGGTCATGATCAACATGACCAGCAAGTCCCAGCCCGGCTGGACGTTGATGAACGTCCAGAAGGGGAACGGGACGACCAACGCGCGTTCCAACGACCCGCCCTACGCCGTCATGTATGACAGCGACGGCCAGCCGGTCTGGTACTACGTCGACGGGACCAAGCCGGACATCGGCGGCGCGGTGTCGACCGAGCTCACCGACAAGGGCGTGCTGATCGGCCCGTCCTGGGACGCCAACAACACCAGCATCGACGGCGTCTTTCCGATCGAGGTCGACCTGGCCGGCAACACGGTCTGGCAGTGTGGAACCTCGGTCTGCGGCAACAAGAACATCACGCACCACGCCTCGAAGCTGTCCAACGGCGACTACGCCCTCATCGAGTACGTCAACAGCGGCAGCCTGCAGAATCCCATGTACCGCGAGGTGAGCCCGGACAACCAGATCGTCTGGACCCTGGACTACTCGAAGTTCGTCCCGCCGCCTTCCGGTGCGACGGGCGACTGGTGCCACGGGAACGCGGTGACGATCGACATCCCCAACAACGTCGTCTACGCCAACTGCCGCTGGATCGGGCTGCTCAAGACCAGCTACACGAATCCCGCCCGGGCCTGGCTGATGCAGGGGACGTACACCAAGACGACGCTGGGGGACATCACCTTCAGCCCGACCGCCGGCCGCTACAGCGACACGCACGATCCGGACATCCACACGGACGGAACGATCTCGTTCTACGACAACGGCGGCTGGAACGGGTCCACCACGCCGCCCGCGGTGGGGACGTACCACTCGCGCGCGGTCGAGTACAAGATCGACGAGACCGCCAAGACCGCCACGCTGACCTGGGAGTTCCCCGGCACCTTCACCCCGCCGGACGCGTGGTACACCACCAGCTGGTACAGCCCGTTCTGGGGCTCCAACATCAAGCTGGCCAACGGCAACCACCTGGTGGCGGCGGGCATCCGCAGCACCACCATCGAGAGCCGGGTCTTCGAGGTGGCGAGCGACGGCACGGTCGTCTGGGAGTTCCGCTTCCCGACCGACTACGGCGTCTACCGCGCCCATCGCATCACCCCGCCCCTGGTTCACCCGATCAGCAACTGACGCTCTCAACTCACCTCAACCATTGGCGTAAGCCGCCGATGGCTAACCCGAAGTTGCAGTCTGCTCGTGGAAAGCCGAGTGAACTCGGGCCGATCCTGATGCGCTGAAGTTCGCGATCGCGTCATCCGATGGACGGGGGATTGGTCCCCAGTCGATCGGTTCGCGCCATTTTTCTGTGTGTCGCCGCCCTGATAGGGCTGGGTGGTCGAGACGCGCGCGCGCAGACCACCCCGACCGG
The DNA here is from genome assembly GCA_035578045.1 of Polyangia bacterium. GTDB lineage: Bacteria > Myxococcota_A > Polyangia > Fen-1088 > Fen-1088 > JADGRB01. Next base: position 8,215 of record DATJWP010000021.1, read on the forward strand.
CACGGGGTTCGCGGTCGACCGGTTCGAGCCGGCGGCCGCCGGCAGCCAGTGGTTCTCGCTGGAGTCGCTGGATTTCCACGGCGAGTGGCGCCCCGCCTTCAACCTGGTGCTGGATGGCGCCTGGAAGCCGCTGGTGGTCTACGACCAGGACGGCAAGCCGGTCGCCTCGCTGCTGCGGGACCAGAACGTGGCCCACGCCGGCGCCGCCATCGTGCTGAACCACTTCCGGGCGGATCTGAGCGTGCCGGTGGTTCTGTACCAGCAAGGCACCGCGCTGATCCTGAACAACGAGCTGTTCAACCTGCCGGCCTCGGCCGCGGTCGGTGACGCGCGGATCGGCGCCGACCTGCGGCTGTTCGGCAAGAGCGGCGGGCCGTTCATCGGCGCGCTGGGCGCCCAGGTGTTCATCCCGGTCGGCGCGGCCAAGGCGTATACCGGCGACGGCGGCTGGCGCGTCTGGCCGCACCTGCTGCTGGCGGGGAACGCCGACTGGTTCACCTGGGCCGCGCGCTTCGGCTTTCACATCCGCCCGACGTCGGGCTCGCTGGCGCCCGGCGACGAGCTGACCGGCGGGGTGGCTGCCGGCGTGCGCGTCTCGCCCCACGTGATGATCGGGCCCGAGGTCACTTTCAGCACCGCCAGCGCGCACCCCTTCCAGGCGATCACCACGCCGGTGGAGGCGATCCTGGGCGTGCACTTCGGCGTGGGGCGGGGCTGGACGATCAACGTCGGCGGCGGCCCCGGTCTCACCGACGGCCTCGGCTCGCCCACCGCGCGCGGCCTGCTCAGCGTGCAGTACGTCCCGCCCATCGAACCGGTCGTCGCGCCGCAACCGGTCGCGCCGCCGCCGCAACGCAGGCCGGCGCCCCGTCCCACAAAGCCGCCGCCGCCCCCACCGCCACCGCCACCGCCGGACCAGGACCGCGACGGCATCCCCGACGCCGAGGACGCTTGCCCGGCCGAGCCCGGCGAGAAGTCGGAAGATCCCCAGAAGAACGGCTGCCCGCCGCCCAAGGACACCGACGGCGACGGGATCCTGGACCCCCAGGACGCGTGCCCCAACGACGCGGGCCCGCACAACGAGGATCCAACGCGCAACGGTTGTCCGGTGGTGAGGATTGAAAACGGACAAATCCGGATACGTGAGCAGGTGAAGTTCAAGACCGCCAGCTCGCAGATCCTGAAAGAGAGCGATTACATCCTGCAGGCCGTCGTCAAGATCCTCCAGGAACACCCCGAGATCACGAAGGTGCGGGTCGAGGGTCACACCGACTCCCGCGGCAAACCCGGCTACAACAAGAAACTCAGCCAGCGCCGGGCGGCTTCGGTGGTCAAATGGCTGGTCAAGCACGGCATCAGCAAGAAGCGGTTGACCAGCGCCGGCTATGGTCAAGAGCGGCCGATCGCGACCAACATGACCGACGAGGGCCGGCACCAGAACCGCCGCTCCGAGTTCCACATCGTCGAGGGTCCGGGCGCCGAAACGGAGTCGAAGTGACGGCGGCGAGGCGCCTCGGCGCGGCGGTTCTCCTGGCGCTCGCCGTGGTCGCCGCGTGGGTGACGCCGGCGCGCGCGTCGGCGGTGCGCTACCAGGTCGACCAGCACGGTGACTTCGTGCTGCTGGGCAACACGCTGGGGTACGACTGCGGCTCGGGTGGTCCCGTGCCCGTCGTCGGGACCGTCGGCGCCTGCGGCACCAACACCAGCGACACCGCGCCCGACGTGTTCTGGCGCTCGGCTGACAGCGCTGCCGCGACCGCCGACACCAGCATCACCGACGCCAGCGCGCGCAGCACCGCGATGCTGGTGCTGCCGGCGGGCGCGACGGTCACCTACGCGCGTCTCTACTGGAGCGCGTCCTATTCCGGTTCGCCCGACACCTCCGTCGTGGTGGATCGAGCCGGCACCGGCGCCTTCTCGAGCACGGTCACCGCGGACGCGTCGTTCACCGCCACCTCCAGCACGTCGATCACCTACTACCAGTCGACGGCGGACGTCACCGCGCTGGTGCAGGCCAACGGCGCCGGGGCCTACCGGATCGGCGACGTCGCGGCGACGGAGCTGCTGAACCTGAACAACGACACCGTCTACGCCGCCTGGGCGATGGTGGTGTTCTACAGCCTCGCCACCGACCCCCAGCGCAACCTGACCATCTTCGACGGCCTCGACCTGATCAACTCGAACGGAGCTTCGGTGACCGACACGCTGTCGGGGTTCCTGGTGCCCAACGCCGGCTTCGACGCGAAGCTGGGCGTCGTCACCTACGAGGGCGACGACCAGCTGACCGGCGACTCGCTGTCCTGGAACGGAACGGCCCTCTCGGACGCGCTGAACCCGGCCAACAACTTCTTCAACGGCACCCGCTCGAAGCTGGGGGTCGCGGTCTCGAACGCGGGCGATCTGCCCCAGCTGACCGGCGCCGCGCGCAGCGTGAGCGGGATGGACCTGGACGTGGTGGACGTCACCGCCCGGGTGTCGCAGGGGCAGACCAGCGCGACCATCACCGCCTCGACCAGCCAGGACTTCTACCTGCTGGGCGCGTTCGTCACGTCGATCTCCACCTACAAGCCCGACTTCAGTGGCGCGACCAAGACCGTCGCCGACCTGACCTCGCACCCCAACGGGGCGGTGCTGCCGGGCGACGTCATCGAGTACACGATCTCGGCCACCAACACCGGCAACGACGCGGCGACCAACGTGGTGCTGAACGACGTCGTGCCGAACGGGCTGACGTTCAAGCCGGGTTCGATCCGCATCCTGTCCGGCGCCAACACCGGCACCAAGACCGACGCCACCGGCGACGATCAGGGTGAGTACCTCTCGGCGTCGCGCACGGTCCGGATCCGGCTGGGCACGGGCGCCAACGGCACCACGGGCGGGTCGATGGCGATCAACGCTTCGATGTCGGTGGCCTTCCAGGCGACCATCAACTCGACGGACAACGGCCTCATCCAGAACCAGGCCATCATCACCGCCTCCGGCGCCTCGGGGGCGCCCCCCGCCGACTACGTGTCGGACGGCAACGGCGGCGGCCCCGGCGCGCCCCCCACGCCGATCGTCGTCGATGGCTGCGCCAGCGACGCCAACTGCAGCGGCGCGACGCCGTACTGCCTGACCACCGCCTCGCCTCGGGTCTGCGTGGCCTGCCTCACCGGCGCCAACTGCAGCGGCACCACGCCGACCTGCGACTCGGGAACGCACACCTGCCGGGCCTGCGGCGGGGACAGCGATTGCAGCGGAAGCACGCCCGCCTGCGAGGCCAGCGGCGCGTGCGGCCACTGCTCGGCCACCAACGTCACGCTGTGCACGGGGCTGACGCTGGTGTGCGACGTCCCCACCACCACCTGCGTGCAGTGCGAGACCGACGCCAACTGCGCCGCGCCCACGCCCGTCTGCAACCCGTCGTCGAAGACCTGCGTCGGCTGCCTGAGCAACAGCGACTGCGGGGGCACGACGCCGGTCTGCGATCCGGCGTCGCGCAGCTGCCGTGGCTGTTCGGGCGACAGCGAGTGCGGCGGGAGCACGCCGGCCTGCGAGCCGAGCGGGGCCTGCGGCGCCTGCTCGGGGACCAACGCCACCCAGTGCGCCGGCGCCACCCCGGTCTGCAACGTCCCGGCCGGGACCTGCGTGGGGTGCGTGGCCAACGCGGACTGCTCCGGCGCGAAGCCGGTCTGCGATTCGACCGCCCACGTCTGCCGCGGCTGCGGCGGCGACGGCGAGTGCGGGGGGACGACGCCGGCCTGCGAGCCGAGCGGGGCCTGCGGGGTCTGCTCGTCGACGAACAGCTCGCGCTGCACGGGGACGACGCCGGTGTGCAGCACCGGTTCCGGGACGTGCACCGGGTGCACGAGCGACACGCAGTGCGGGGGCGCGACGCCGGCCTGCGAGCCGAGCGGCGCGTGCGGGGTCTGCTCGGCGACGAACAGCTCGCGCTGCGCGGGGACGACGCCGGTGTGCAGCACGGGCTCCGGGACGTGCACCGGGTGCACGAGCGACACGCAGTGCGGGGGGACGACGCCGGCCTGCCAGCCGAGCGGGGCCTGCGGGGCTTGCTCGGCGACCAACAGCACGCAGTGCACGGGGACGACGCCGGTCTGCAACTCCGGCAGCGGGACCTGCGTGACCTGCATCAGCAACGCGCAGTGCAGCGGCGCGACGCCGGTGTGCAATACGGGCCCGGGGACCTGCGCCGGCTGCACCAGCGATGGGCAGTGCGGGGGTTCGACACCCGCCTGCCAGCCGAGCGGGGCCTGCGGGGCCTGCTCGGCGACCAACAGCACGCAGTGCACGGGGACGACGCCGGTCTGCAACCCCGGCGGCGGGACCTGCGTGACCTGCGTCAGCAACGCGCAGTGCAGCGGCACGACGCCGGCCTGCAACACGGCCACCGACACCTGCCGGGGTTGCACCAGCGACGCGGACTGCGGCGGGAGCACGCCGGCCTGCCAGCCGAACGGGGCCTGCGGGGCCTGCTCGGCGACCAACGCCAGCCTGTGCGGCGGCACGACGCCCGTGTGCAACACGGCCAGCGGAACCTGCCGGCCCTGCAAGGGTGACAACGAGTGCGGCGGCAGCACGCCGGCCTGCGAACCGAGCGGGGCCTGCGGGGTCTGCTCGGTCAGCAACGGCTCGAATTGCAAGGGCACGACGCCGGTGTGTGACGCGACGTCGGGGACCTGCCATGCCTGCACCAGCGACGCCCAGTGTGGCGGCGCGACGCCGGCCTGCGAGCCGAGCGGCGCGTGCGGGGCCTGTTCGGCCACCAACCGATCGCTCTGCACGGGCCCGGGCGGCGCGTGCAACACCAGCACCGGGACCTGCGTCTGCACGACCAGCACGCAGTGCAACGGCGCGACACCGGTGTGCGACCCGGGCACGGGCGCCTGCCGCGGCTGCTCCAGCGACGCGGACTGCGGCGGCAGCACGCCCGCCTGCCAGCCGAACGGCGCGTGCGGCACCTGCTCGGCCACCAACTCGACGATGTGCACCGCCAGCTCGCCGGTGTGCAACCCGGCTACCGGGATCTGCGTGACCTGCACGACGAACGCGCAGTGCAGCGGCACGACGCCGGTCTGCGACCCGGCCAGCGGGAAGTGCCGCGGCTGCACCAGCGACGGCCAGTGCGGCGGCACGACGCCGGCCTGCCAGCCGAGCGGCGCCTGCGGGGCCTGCTCGACGGCGAACGGCTCGGCGTGCAAGGGCACGACGCCGGTGTGCGACACGGCGTCCGGGACCTGCCACGCCTGCACGACGGACAACCAGTGCGGCGGGACCACGCCGGCCTGCGAGCCGAGCGGGGCCTGCGGGGCCTGCTCGGCCACCAACGCCTCCCTCTGCACGGGTCCGGGCGCGGCGTGCAACACCAGCACCGGCACCTGCGTCTGCACGACCAGCACCCAGTGCGGCGGCACGACGCCGGTGTGCGACCCCAGCGCCGGCGCCTGCCGCGGCTGCGCGAGCGACGCCGACTGCGGCGGCAGCACGCCGGCCTGCCAGCCCAACGGGGCCTGCGGCGCGTGCTCGACCACCAACGCGAAGACCTGCACGGGCGGCACGCCCGTCTGCAACCCGACCACGGGGACCTGCGTGAGCTGCGTGACCAGCGCCCAGTGCAGCGGAGCGGCGCCCGTCTGCGACCCGAGCAGCGGAAAATGCCAGGGCTGCACCAGCGACGGCCAGTGCGGTAGCTCGACGCCGGCCTGCGAGCCGGGCGGCGCCTGCGGCGTCTGCTCGACCACGAATGGCTCGGTCTGCCAGGGGACCACGCCGGTGTGCGACACGGGATCCCAGACTTGCCAGGGCTGCACCAGCGACGGCCAGTGCGGCGGCTCGACGCCGGCCTGCCAGCCGAGCGGGGCCTGTGGGGTCTGCTCGGCCACCAACAGCTCGCTCTGCGCGGGCCCCAACCCGATGTGCAACACCGCCACCGGGACCTGCTCGTGCACGACCAGCGCGGAGTGCGGCGGCACCACGCCGGTCTGTGACCCGAGCGACGGCGCCTGCCGCGGCTGCGCCAGCGACGCCGACTGCGGCGGCAGCACCCCGGCCTGCCAGCCGAACGGCGCCTGCGGCGTCTGCTCGCCGACCAACATCGGCCTCTGCGGCGGCACGACGCCGGTGTGCAACCCGACCACGGGGACCTGCGTGACCTGCCTGACCAGCGCGGAGTGCAGCGGCGCCGCGCCGGTCTGCGACCCGACCAGCGGGACCTGCCACGGCTGCGCCAGCGACGCTCAGTGCGGCGGCTCGACGCCGGCCTGCCAGCCGAGCGGCGCCTGCGGCGTCTGCTCGACGTCGAACAGGTCGGCCTGCAGCGGCACGACGCCCGCCTGCGACCCGACCAGCGGGACGTGCCACGGCTGCACCAGCGACGCACAGTGCGGCGGCTCGACCCCGATCTGCCAGTCGACCGGCGCGTGCGGCGCCTGCACGCCCACCGACACCAGCAAGTGCCCGGGGGCCCGCCCGCTCTGTGACACCTCGACGGGTGTCGGCGTCTGTGTCGGCTGCGTGAGCGCCGCCGACTGCGGCGGCGTGACGCCGGACTGCTCGACCGCCACGCACACCTGCGGTCCCTGCACGGCCGACGGCGCGCCCAGCTGCCCGGATCCGGCCCTGCCGGCTTGCGAGACCTCGGGGCCGCTGGCGGGGGCCTGCACCGAGTGCTCGCCCACCAACGTGACCCGCTGCAGCGGCGAGAAGCCGGCCTGCCTGCCGGCCACCGGTCTGTGTGGCTGCTCGGGCAGCGACGACGACGCGGTCTGCGGCGGGCCGATGTCCGGGATCATCTGCAGTGGTCCCAACGGCGTCTGCACGCCCGGCTGCGGGGCGTCCCCCCGCAACGACTGCCCGACCGGCCAGATGTGCAGCAACGTCATGAGCGGCGCCGGCCAGTGCACCTCGCCCACCGGCTGCACGCAGGACAGCGATTGCGCCAACCCGCTGCCCCGCTGCGACGTCTCGTCGGCGCCGGGGAACTGCGTGCAGTGCCTGGTGGACGCCGACTGCGGCGCGCCCTTCGTCTGCGATCCGGCCCGGAAGACCTGCACCGAGTGCACGCCGGCGTCGACCGCGGCCTGCAACCCCGACCTGGCCGGCGCGGCTTGCTTGACCGGCGGGCAGTGCGGCTGCACCACCGACGCGGACTGCGGCTCCGTGACGTCCGGACGCGTGTGCGACGCCGGCATCAGCCGTTGCACGCCCGGCTGCCGCGGCACGGGCGGAAACGGCTGCCCGGTCTCGGAGGTCTGCAGCTCGACCACCGCCTCGATCGGGAGCTGCGTGCCCCGGCCGTCTCCCGACGGCGGCGCTGGCGGTGGCGACGCCTCCGCCGACGGCGGTGGGACGTCACGTGACGGTGGCGGCGACGGCTCGACCACCGACGGCTCGACCAGCGACGGCGGCGCCGGCGCTCACGGCGGCGCGGGCGGAAGCGGCGGCGCGGGAGCGGGAGCGGGCGAAGACGGCGGCGTGACGCCCGACAGCTCGGTGATCCGCGTCGACGGCTGGGTGGCCGGCGGCGGCTGCCGCTGCGACACCGCCGGCGGCGCCCCGTCGGGCGGCCTGCTCCTGCTGCTGGCGCTGGTCGCGCTGCTGGTCCGGCGCGCCCGCCCGCGCAGGCGGGACGGGCGCGCGCCTTCCCGGTGACGCGCGCGCGCGCCGCCCGGGTGGGGGCGGTCGCTCAGGTCGCCGCTGGTTTCTTGCCCGGTCGCTTGTTCCATCCGTGGAACGGCGAACGATCGCCCGCGTCCCAGGCCTGGCGGAGCCCCGGCCTGGCCAGGTCCCAGTCCGGCCGCACCTCGGCGAACACCGCGCGCAGGTCTTGCCAGAGCTCGAACACCGACGGGCGTCCCCAGAACCAGTACCCGTTGTAGATCCGGTGAATCACCAGACCCGGCTTCAGCACCAGCGTGTGAGGGATCATCGGGTCGTTGTCGGGATCGGTGTACTCCTGGATGTCCAGGTCCTTCTGCACCTTCCGATCGGGATCGGACAGGAAGGGCCACTGGGCTCCGACCGACGCCCGGAACTCTTGCAGCGTGTGGTGGTCGTCGGTCGCGATGGTGACGATCTGCGTGTAGGCGACCGCGATCTTCGGATAGAAGGCGGCCAGCTCCAGGTGCTGCTGGTGCTCCTTGGGGCAGTAGTGCCCGCGCGCGAGCGTGAGGATCATGGGGTCTTCGCCCTGCAGCTCGCTGAGCCGGCGTGGCGTGCCGGTCTGATCGGGCAGCTGGAAATCGGGAAGGGCGGCTCCGGGCTTGATGTCTGGTCGCATGGTGGGCGACAAGGTAGCCATCGACCGATTCGGGAGTAGGATGCGCCGATGAAAAGACTCAGCGCCTCGTTCGCTCTTCTGATGGTGGCGGCCGCCGTCTCGACGGCCCGGGCCGAGACCAAGCTGACGACCGAGGTCTTCACCTCCTCGCCCCAGGGGTTCCTGGTCACCTCGACGCTGGTCTCGGGCGAAAAAGAGGCCGTGCTGATCGACGGTCAGCTCACGCTGGCCGACGCCCATCGCCTGGTGGGGATGATCATCGATTCGAAGAAGACCCTGACGACCGTGTACGTCACGCACTGGCACCCGGACCACTACTTCGGCCTGGTGGTCGTGAAGCAGGCGTTCCCCAAGGTGAAGATCGTGGCCCAGCCGGCCACGGTGGCCGAGATCAAGAAGACCTGGGCGGCCAAGGTGAAGCAGTGGTCCCCGATGTTCGGGGCCAACCTTCCGACCAAGCCGCTCATCCCGTCGCCGCTGGCGGGCAACTCGATCACGCTCGAGGGGCAGGCGCTGGAGATCCACGGCCCCGTCCAGGGGGACGCGGCCACCAGCTCCTACGTCTGGATCCCGTCGATCAAGACCGTCATCACCGGCGACATCGTCTATCAGGGGATCTTCCCCTGGACGGCCGAGACCAACGCGGTGTCGCGCGCGGCCTGGAGCAAGACGCTCGACGAGCTGACCGCGCTCGGGGCGACGACCGTGGTGGCGGGCCACAAGGAGCCGACCCTGAAGGACGACGCCAGCGGCATCACGGCGACCAAGAGCTACCTCAAGGACTTCGACGAGGCGGCCGGCGCGTCGAAGTCCGCCGCCGAGCTACAGGCCAAGATGAAGGCCAAGTATCCCAAGCTGGCGATGGACATCGTCCTGCAGATCGGCGCCGGCGCGCAGTTCCCCGCCCCGGCCGCCGAGGGGACGAAGAAGTAGTCAGCTTCCCGGCCGCGGCGGGTCCTTGATCCCGACAGCCGAGATCAGCCCGCCCGCCCAGAGCAGCGCGGCCATGGCCGACATGGCCAGGCCGAACGGGCGGGCGCCGACGGCCGCGACGGAGAGCAGACCGGCCACCCGGGCGACGGCGTTGTTGATGGCCGAGCCGACGCCCGCGTGTCGCTGATCGACGCCGGCCAGGATGGCTGCCGTCAGCGGCGCGACCGTGGCGGACAGGCCCAGCCCGAAGGTGAGCACCCCCGGAAGGATGTCGCGCGCGTAGTCGGGGTGGGTCCCCATGCGGCCGAGCAGCCAGAGACCCAGGCCCGCCACGATCGGCCCGCCGGACATGAACCGCCTGGGGCCGTGGCGGCCGGCCAGGCGCCCGAACCGGGGCGAGAGAAAGAACATGAGCAGCGTGACCGGCAGCAGGGCCAGGGCCGCCGCCAGCGCCGGGTATCCCGCGACCTGCTGGAGACAGATCGTCAGCATGAACGTGGCCGCGCTGAGGCCGGCGTAGATCGCGACCGTGGCGACGTTGCCGACCGCGAAGTTGCGCTGGCGGAACAGGGCGAAGTCGAGCATGGCGTCGGGCGCGGCCCGCTCCCACAGGAGAAAACACGCCAGCAGGAGGGCGCCGGCGGCGAAGGGGACGAACACCAGCGGCGCGCCCCAGCCCGCCCCGGGCTGCTCGATCAGCCCGAAGGTCAGGCCGCCCAGGCCGACCGCGCACAGCACCGCGCCCCGCACGTCGACCCGACGGCCGGCGGCGCGCCCGGGATCCTGCGGGAGCCGCGCCGCGACCAGCAACGTCGCCGCGATGGGAGCCGCGTTGATGGCGAACACCCAGCGCCACGAGAGGCCGACCAGCGCGCCTCCCAGCATCGGCCCGACGATGAACGAGATCCCCGTCCAGGCGGTCCAGATTCCGATGGCGCGGGCCTGCGCGTCGCCGGTGAAGGCCGACAGGATCAACGCCAGCGAGCTGGGGACCAGCAGGGCCCCCGCGACCCCCTGCAGGCCGCGCGCGAGGATCAGGAACGTGGTCCCGGGCGCGAACGCGCACAGCAACGACGTCACGCCGAACCCCAGCAGACCCACCACGAACACCCGCTTGCGGCCGAACAGGTCCGAGACCGAGCCCGCGATCAGGATCAGCGCGCTCAGCGACAGCAGGTACGCGTCGACGATCCACTGCTGCGCGGCGATCCCGCCCCCCAGCGACCGTCGAATCGCGGGCAGCGCCACGTTGACGACCGACATGTCCAGGAAGGCCACGAACGACCCCAGGATCGCGGCCAGCAACACGCGACGCTCCACCCCCGTCATGGAGAGGAGTTTACTGCCCGGTTACACTTGCCGGCGGATGACATCCCCCATCTTGCGCCTGGCGGCGGTGAGCAAGACCTTCGGGGAGGTTGCGGCGATTCACGAAGCGACCCTGGACATCGACGCTCATCGGACCACCGTGCTCATCGGGCCGTCCGGCGGGGGGAAGACCACGGCGCTGCGACTGATGCTGGGTCTGGTGCGGCCTGACGCGGGGCAGGTCCTTCACCGGGACGCGCCGCTGGGCGCGGGCGGCGCCAGCGGGCTGCGGCGCTTCCGGTCCCAGACCGGCTACGTGGTCCAGGACGGCGGTCTGTTCCCGCACCTCACGGCCGCGGGCAACGTGACGCTGATGGCGCGGCACCTCGGCTGGCCCCGGGAGCGCGCCGCCGCGCGCGTCGCCGAGCTGGCGGCGCTGGTCCGCCTCCCCGGCGCCACGCTCGTGCGATACCCGCAGGAGCTCTCGGGCGGCCAGCGGCAGCGGGTGGCGCTGATGCGCGCGCTGATGCTCGATCCCGAGCTGTTGTTTCTCGACGAGCCACTGGGCGCGCTGGACCCGCTGGTGCGGGCCGAGCTGCAAGACGAGCTGGTCGCGATCTTCAGGCGCCTGGGAAAGTCCGTGGTGATCGTGACCCACGATCTCGCGGAGGCCGCGCTGTTCGGCGACGTCCTCGTCCTCATTCACCAGGGACGCGTGGTTCAGCGGGGCTCCCTCGACGATCTCGTGCACCGCCCCGCGAGCCCCTTCGTCACCCAGTTCGTGCGCGCGCAACGCCGGTTCGACGGCGCCCCGGGAGAGCGGGGCGCGTGACCGGACGAGGCGCGCGGGCCGCGGCCGGCGTCCTGGCGGTGCTGGCGTTGTCGCCGCCGCCCGCCGCCGCCCGCCCGACGCTGCGGGTCGCCTCCAAGGCGTTCGCCGAGTCGGTCATCCTGGGCGAGATCGTGACGCAGGCCGAGCGCGCCGCCGGCGTGCCGGCCGAGCACCGGCCCGGCCTGGGCGGCACCCGCCTGGTGTGGGACTCGCTGATCAACGGCGCCGTCGACGTGTACCCCGAGTACACGGGGACGATCGTCCAGGAGATCCTGCCCGCGCTCTCCTCGGCCGACGCCGGACCGAGCGGGCGCGAGCGTCTGGCCCGGGCCCTGGCCAGCCAGGGCGTCGGGATGACGGCGCCGCTGGGCTTCGAGAACACCTACGCCATCGGCATGGTCGCGGCGCGCGCCCGGGCGCTGGGCGTGGCGCGCCTCTCGGACCTGCGCGCCCACCCCGAGCTCACGTTTGCGTTCAGCAACGAGTTCATGAGCCGCCGTGACGGCTGGCCGGCGTTGCGCCAGCGCTACCAGCTGCCGCAGGACCGGGTCCAGGGGCTCGACCACGACCTGGCCGAGAGGGCGCTGGGCGATGGGACCATCGACGCGACCGACATCTACACGACCGACGCCGAGATTCGGCGCCTGGGCCTGGTCGCGCTGGCGGACGACGCCGGGTTCTTCGCGCGCTACGACGCGGTCCTGCTGTACCGGCTCGACATCGGCCAGCGGATTGGCCCCCAGGCGGTGGCGGCGCTGCATCGACTCGAGGGGCGCATCGACGCGGCGACGATGGTATCCCTCAACGCGCGCGCCAAGATCGATCACGTCTCCGAGGCCGGCGTGGCCGCCGGTTTCCTGGGCACGACCGCCGCCGCCGGCTCGCGGGGCCTGTCGGTCCGGGCCATCGGCGCCCGGGTGGTCGAGCACCTGGAGCTGGTCGGGATCTCGCTGCTGGCCGCGATCATCCTGGCGGTCCCGCTGGGCGTGCTCGCGGCGAAGCGCCCCCGCCTGGGGCAGTCGGTGCTGGCGGTGACGGGCGTCGTCCAGACCGTGCCAGCGCTGGCCCTGCTGGTGTTCATGATTCCGCTGTTCGGAATCGGGACCGTTCCCGCCGTGGTGGCCCTGTTCCTCTATGGTCTCCTGCCCATCGTGCGGAACACGCACGCGGGCATCGCCGGGATTCCGGGTTCGGTGCGCGAGTCCGCCGAGGCGCTGGGGCTGCCGCCCGGGGCGATCCTGCGCCTGGTCGAGCTGCCTCTGGCCAGCCCCCTCATCTTCGCGGGCGTCCAGAGCGCCGCCGTCATCAACGTGGGCGCGGCGACGCTGGGTGCGCTCATCGGGGCGGGCGGGCTGGGCCAGCCGATCTTCACCGGCATCCGGCTGGACGACGTCGGCCTGGTGCTGGCGGGCGCCGTCCCCGCGTCGCTTCTGGCGCTGGCCGTGCAGGCGCTGTTCGAGCTGCTGGCGCGGCTGCTGATCCCGCGCGGGTTACGCGCCCGCCGGCCGCGATGATCGACGCGACCTAACGGGCCGGCGGTCCGTACAGCGTCGCGCGCCAGTCGGCGTATCCCTGGGGTCCGGCGATCGTCTGGACGGGCGCCCAGGACGGATCGACCTCGACGATCTCGCCGGCCGTCGAATAGGTGATGAGCGTGTTGCCGTTGGGCAGCCGCTGCACGTCCCCCAGCACGGGGACGGAGATGTCGTCGTACTTGAAGTCCTTGACCTCGGTGGCCGACAGACCTCCGTTCGTGTCGAGCTGGAACTCGCGGACCTCGGATGCACCACCCTCGATGTTGTTGTTGAAGATCAGCATCGTGCCGTCGTCCAGCAGGTGATGGCCGTGATTGACCTGCCAGATCTCCTCCTGGCAGTACGCGGGTCCGGCCGGGGCGTTCACGCAGCTGCCGCCCAGCTGCCACTGGACGGCGCCGGCGTGTGAGACCTTCACATAGAGGTTCGGGTAACGGTCTCCGATCGTGAAGCTGTCATCGGTCGGGTGGTAGAGGATCGAATTGCAGTGGTAGGCCTGGTACGGTTCGGTGCCGCCGACGTACAGATTCGAGCCAATCTCGAAGACGGTGGTCGGCGAGCCCGAGCCATCCGAGCTCATCTCGACCAGGTCGCTCTCGGCGTCGGCGGCCGCTCCCGCCCAGACCATGGCGGCGATCTTTCCCGGCAGCACCGCCAGGTCGTGGTGCGCGTTCGAGAGGCCGCCGATGTTGGTCATGGTGGTGAGGCCGTCCATCGACACGAACCGCATCTCGCCCGTCGAGTTGTCCTCGTTGACCGCGACCATCCACATGTTCGCCCCCTCGTAGTCCATGCGGGCGCGCGTGCACTGGGCGGGGGAGGGGGCGTACCAGACGACCGTGCCGTCGGCGTCGATGACGATCGCGTAGCTGTCGTCGGTGACGCCGCTGCTGGTCACGATGAATCCCCCGGCCTGGGCGGCGGCATTCACGGCCGTGCGCTGGATGGCCGGCGCGCCGGCCAGGACGCCCGTCCAGGGCAGCGCGTAGTCCGGGCTGGCGCAGGAGACGCCGGCCGCGTCCGTCGCCTCGATGTGGAACGTGTAGCCGCTCTGGGGTTTGAGCCCCAGCAGCAAGGTCCGGTGGTTCGCCTTCGTGAGATCCACCGGCGCGGTCCCGCCGCCGTTGAGCACGCCGGCGCCGGCGTCGTTCAGCGAGTAGACGATCTGGGCGCTGGCCAGGTTCGGCAGAGTGGTCGACCATTCGACGATGCCGACGGTGGCCATCTTCGGGCTGATGGCGTTGGTGGTGACCGAAAATGAGCAGACGCCCGTCCCACCACCGGGATTGCTGGGGTTGCACGCCGCGTTCAGAAGAGCCAGACCGAGTGGGATCAGCGCGAAGTGAGTCCCTCGGCGATCCGACATGCGAGTCGTCGAGCTTATCGCAGTGGTCCGAGTAATAATGTGACGCGTGCCCTTGAGCTGGCGCTCTGTGGCTGCAATCGGGTTGATCCTGCTGCCGGCCGTCGCGTGCACGGACACGGTCGTCCCGCCGGGGGCTGCGGCGGGCGGCCAGGCCGGAACGTCCGCGAGCGGCGGGGCCGGTGGATACGCTGGCGCGACGGCGAGCACCGGCGGGGCCTCGGCGTCGGGCGGCGTCGGGGGCATCCCGCAGGGGTGGACCTGTCAGCCCTCCGCGTATGGCGACGGCGTCTGCGATTGCGGCTGCGGCGCCCCGGACGTTGACTGCGCCCAACAGGACCCGGCGCACTGCCAGGTCTGCAACGCGTACGGCAGCTGCAACCTGGCCGACTGTCCCGGTCGCATCGATCCCGGTGACGTGACCACCTGCTTGGCCCCACCGGCGGGCTGGACCTGCACGCCGTCCACCTATGGCGACGGGAAGGTGTGTGAATGTGGGTGCGGCGTCCAGGACCTGGATTGCCCGGACAGTGACGTCACGAGCTGCGACAACTGCCTCGCCCAGGGGTCGTGCGCGCAGGGGCTCTGCCCGTCTTCGATCGCGTCCGGCGACAACGCCCACTGCGCCGTGCCGGCTCGCTGGGCCTGTGCCGCATCATCTTATGGGGACGGCATGTGCGATTGCGGCTGCGGCGTGGTCGATGTCGACTGCCCCGACGCCACGGCGGCCTCCTGCCAGGTCTGCGACGCCTCCAGTTGCTCGCCGCTCAATTGCAAAGGCGTGAACGCGGCCGACAACGCTCATTGCCCGACACCGCCCTACACCTGGCAATGCTCCCCTCGTCTCTATGGGGACGGCGCGCGCTGCGATTGTGGATGTGGAGCGGTCGATCCGGACTGCGCGTCGCTGGGAGTGGCGGCCTGCGACCGTTGCGACGATCCCGGGTCCTGCTCTGCCCAGGCGTGTCCGGGCCTCATCGACCCCACCGCCAACGCCCACTGCACGCCCCAGCCCACGCCGTCCGGATGGACCTGCGGGCCGGGGACCTACGGAGACGGCATCTGCGACTGCGGCTGCTCCGTCCCGGACGCCGACTGCCGCAGCTCTGACCCGGCGACCTGCGTCCGCTGCCTGGAGTGCGGAAACCAGGGCTCCTGCGACGGCACGATCGACCAGACCGATTCGACGCAATGCGCCCCGCCGCCGGCCGGCTGGATCTGCGCCGCCTCGCACTACCGCGACATCATCTGTGATTGCGGGTGCGGCATCCCCGATCCGGCCTGCCAGGGGATCCCGCTCCTTTACGTGTGCGAGACGTTCCCACCCGAAGGTTGCTCGGGCGGCAAGTCGTTCCACGTCGACCCGATTCATAACGCGCTCTGCATCGTTCAGATTCCGAGTGCGTGGACCTGCGACAGAAGCTACTATGAGGATGGACTGTGTGACTGTGGGTGTGGGGTCGCGGATCTAGACTGCCCCTCGAACGAAGTCTCCGCCTGCGACGTTTGCAACGACACCGGTAGCTGTTCCCCCACCGCCTGCCCCGGAACGATCCTCGCCAGCGATAGCGCCCAATGTGAGAAGTAGCAGGGGCGGGCCATCCGGAAAATTGCCCGGGACAAGCTTCTGATATCACTTGGTTATTTCGAATCGTTCTAATCTCGGTAACCACAGTGAAAGATTCCAGGGCCGCTCTCCCATATGTATGTTCGAACACCCCATCAGAAACGGTGTGGCCCCCTCTGGGCCGAAGTGTCGACGTCTCGCTGTGCCACCGGCAGAAGGGTAAAAATTCACATGAGGCACCCAATTCGGACGAGTCTGGCAGGACTGCTGCTGGCCACTATGGCCGCCTGTTCGGGGCAAATTGGTGGAGCGACCAGCGGAGGTGGCAACAACTCCGGTAACAGCGGGGGGAGCAGCGGGGCTGGCAACGGCGTCGCCAACGGCACCGGCGGCTCGTCCAGCTCGGGCAGCGGCGGCTATGTCATGACGACGTGTACGCCCGGCATCCCGGCCACCACGCAGTTCCGTCGCCTGCTGAACACTCAGTACGACGCGACGGTGCGGGACCTGCTCGGGGTCACCTCCGTGACCGCGCCCGAGGGGACCGGCGTGCCGTCCTCGGTGCTCTACGCCGACTTCGACGGTCCGATGGTTTCGGACGCGTGGCGCATCTACCAGGACGTTGGCTCGGCGATCGCGACCCAGGTCATGGGCAGCTCGACGCTGAAGTCGAACTTCATCACCTGCGACCCGTCGGCGTCGGGCTGCTTGCAGCAGACGATCCAGACCTTCGGTCGCAAGGCCTTCCGCCGGGCGCTGACCACCGACGAGGTGACGCGCTTCCAGGCGCTCGGCTCGGGGACCCCGACCGGCACGCCGACGGAGGTCGCCACGGCGACGCTGTTCGCGTTCCTGGTCGACCCTTCGTTCCTCTACATCGAGGAAACCAACACGACGCCGGTCACGTCGTCGACGGGCGTTGCCGCTCTGGGGCTGTCCAGCACCGAGGTTGCGGCGCGGCTCTCCTA
This sequence comes from Polyangia bacterium, assembly GCA_035578045.1. Taxonomy (GTDB): domain Bacteria; phylum Myxococcota_A; class Polyangia; order Fen-1088; family Fen-1088; genus JADGRB01. The sequence continues at coordinate 24,996 of DATJWP010000021.1, forward strand.
CATGATCTGGGGAACCACGCCGGACGCCACGCTGAGCACCGCGGCCGACATGAACCAGCTCCAGACGGCCTCGCAGATCCTCTCCCAGGCGCAGCGGATGGTCGGCGTCGCCAACAAGACGTCGGGCCAGCTCTCGGCGTTCCACGACCACTGGGTCCAGATGGACAACTCGGGCCAGCACTGGTGGCACATCGACCACGACACGACGATGTTCCCGCTCTACTCGCTGGCCGACCGGCCGGCCTACCAGGCTGAGATGGACCAGTTCTTTGCGACGGTCGCGCAGACCGGAACGTACAAGGACCTGTTCAAGAGCAACGTCGGGTTCGTCGACCAGGACATGGCCAAGATCTACGGGGTGACCGCTTCGAACGCCCCGGCCAACGGCACCAGCAGCACGACGCAGGTGATGCTCGACGCGAACCAGCGGCCGGGCTTCATGACCCGCCTCGGCTTCCTGAGCTCGTACTCGCACTACAACGACACGTCGCCGATTTTGCGCGGCGCCTTCATGGTCATCTACATGCTGGGCGTCAACGTGCCGCCGCCGCCTCCGGGCGCCGCCATGACCCCGCAGCCGGCCGGGACGTACATGACCAACCGCGACAAGGTCAACGCGCTCGTCACGATGAGCGGCACATCCTGCGCGGGCTGCCACGTCAACGTCATCAACCCGCCGGGCTACGTGATGGAGAACTTCAACTCCATCGGCCAGTGGCAGACGGTGGACCAGCTGGGTGGTCAGATCGACGCGACCGCCGACGTCGACTTCGGCGACGGCAACCCCGTGCACGTCACCTCGGTCGGCCAGCTGATGGACGGGATCGCCAACTCGTCCGCGGGCCAGGCCACCTATGCGCAGTACTGGGTCGCCTACGGCTACGGCCGCGGCGCGAACCCGCAGGACCAGTGCGTTGCGGACACCATCGCCACCAAGGTGGCAACGGGTACGTATCCCATCATCAACATCCTCACAGACCTCACGCAGTCGGATCAGTTCCGGATGCGTGTTCGCGCCACTCCCTGAACTCCCTGACAGCCGACGAGGAGCCCAGAAAATGAGCAAGCCATTTCATCGTAGAATGTTCCTCCGGGGCCTGGGCGGCGCCGTCGTGGCGGCACCGTTCCTCCCCTCTGTTTGGGAGCGCCAGGCCAAGGGGCAAGCAGCCTCCCCGGGGCCGGCCAAGGCCTTCATCGCGATGTTCACCCACTACGGGTGCGTCACGACGAAGTTCTTCCCGGCCAAGTCGCACGGCGCTCTTGCTACCACCGACCTGGTGAACAGCATCGCGCCGCTCGCGCCTTACATGAGCAAGTTGCTCATCGTGCGCGGGATGCGCGGGATGAACGAGTGGACGGAGAACAACACCAACGGCGGTGGAAAGGGGCAGGGCAACGACCCCCACCTCAACCCCTGCGGCTCGTACTTCACGCTGCAGCCGGTTACGCCGAACAGCAACGATCCGTTCAGCTTCACCCAGGCGACGAAGTTCAACGCCCAGCCGGTGGGAAGCTCGCTGGATCACATCATGGCGCAGCAGCTCAGCTCGACCGGCACGCCGCTGTTCATGCGGGTCGGCAACTCGGGCGGCACCAAGGGCGAGTCGCCGCAGTCGAACATCTCCTACCTGAAGAGCTCGACCAACGCGTCCGACGCCGCCGACATCTATCCCGGTCTCGGGACGCCGTCGCAGGTGTTCAGCGCGCTGACGGGTCTGTTCATGACCGGCACGGGCACCACCACCACGCCGGGCAACACGGACACCTACGCCTCTACCCGCGGCCAGAAGATCTCTGACCTCGTGAAGGGCGAGCTGGAGTCCCTGAAGCGCTTCGACATGAGCTCGGACGACAAGAACAAGCTCAACGCGTGGGAAGCGCTGCTCAACAGCACCGGCAGCATGATGATGACCGGCGGCGGCGGCGTTGCCTCCGCGATGTGCACCTCGGCAGAGGCCACCATGCTGGAGGCGACTTCGGCGAACGTCATGGCGGCGGGCAGCGCTGGCAGCAGCGGCGACCTGCTCACCAACAAGATCAGCAGCGATCTCGACGGCGCGGACATGTACTCGGTCATGGCGGTGCTGTCGACGATCTGTAACTACAACCCGGTCATCTTCTTGAAGTACCCGCCGAACTACTACTTCAAGGGCCTCGGGATCACGGACGAGTCGCACAACCTCTCGCACCGGCTCTCGAACGCCAACATGACGGGAACCTGCGTCGCCAACGCGCTGATGAAGCTGGAGACCATCGACACGTACTACGCGTCGAAGTTCGCCAAGCTGATCGGCATGCTCAACGGGATCACCAACCCCGACGGGTCGACCCTCTTGGACAGCACGGTCACGACCTGGTTCAACGAGATGTCGGACGGCAACGCGCACAACCTGAACAACCTGCCGGTCATCCAGGCTGGCGGCGGCGGTGGTTACTTCAAGACCGGCTGGACGGTCAACGTCGATACGTCGACCTCGACGTCGGCCGGAGTGACCAACCTGTCGCAGGGTATGAGTGAGGCGCAGTGCGCGGACGGCTCGACGAGCGGTCAGGTCAACGGCCTGACCCAGGCGACCGGTACCGACACGAAGGTCGCCAACGGCCCCATCAACAAGTACTTCTACAACATCATGAACGCGATGGGCGTGAAGGCCGACTCGACCGGGTTCCCGGCCAAGGGCGGTACGGCGCCGGTCACCCGGTTCGGCTACTCCGACCAGACGGCTGACTTCGACGGCGGCCTGGGCGGCGTCAAGGGCGCAACCATCCACGACCCGGGTGAGTACACGGCCCTGAAGTCCGGCTCGTAAGCGACCGCGTTTCGAACGAGACAATCAAACGCACGCTGCTCGGAAGAGCAGCGTGCGTTTTTTCATTTGGACTTGGAGTGCTTGGTCTTGGCCGGGTGAGCCGCGGCATTGGCAGCGGCCAGGGCTTCCTTCCGCTGATCGCCAACCCGCTGAAAGGCCATCACCTGGTGCAGCAGCTGCAGATACTGCTCGCCGATCTTTCGACCGGTGTTGTGGGTGTCTTCGATGGCGGCCGCGACCTGCCGCAGGTCGTCCGGCTTGCCCGAGCGCAGCGCAGAATCGAGGCGGTCGCCCAGAATCGTCTTCTTGGCGTCGGTCACCCCGCGAGATTCCTCGGTCGCGTAGAAGACCGCGCGAAGCTGCGGGTAGCCCGGCAGATCGGGCGGAATGGACTCGAGGTCCTTGCTCAGGTCGGTAAAGCTCTGCTGCATGTCGGCGAATTCCTTCTTCAGCGCCGCGTAGGATTGCTTGACCGCCTCCGGGTCGGGCGCTGGTCCCTGCGCCTGGCCCTGCGCCGGCTGCCCGACCGGGGGCTGCTTGTGGCAGCCGGCCAAAGGCCCGCCACCCACCATCAGACTCAGCGACAACGTCACGAGGCGCAAACGAGAGCCATTGGGGGCACGCATGGCCACAGTTTACAGGATGGCCTCCGCTAATTGGAGAAGGACGCAGAGGGGAACGCCGCGAAATCCGCGGCGCTGACGTTCACCGCCGACGTCTGGAAATTCCAGCTTCCGCCTGCGGGAACCTGACTGGTGTCGCTCGCGCTCACGATGCCCAGCGGTCGACCCACGCGGTTGAGCGGGAAGACGGTCACCGAGGGATCGCTCACCGTCGTGCTCAGGTCGTTGATCATCGTCCCCGTGTAGGCGACGCCCCCGTCGGTCGTCTGGCTGTTCGTCTGGCTGACCTTCAAGGCATCAATGAGGGTTGCGCCTGGCAGGTCAAAATATGCGTAGTAATAGACGACCTGGCCGATGTCGGCGACCGCGATGTCCGTCGCCATGGTCCCGACTCTGGTCATCGTCACGTCGCCAATGCTCGCGCAGGCGGCGACCAGGTTCGTCCCGTCCGACGTCGTGTAGTTGTAGAAGTGGCTCGTGTACAGGCCGCTGACGAACATTCCCAACTGTTGCCCGGTCTTGTCGTACAGCCAGACCTTGAACTCGACGTCGCAGGCCACGACGTTCCCATCGTTCTCGAAGGCCGCGTAGACGGCCAGCCCATCCGGTTCGTCGCGCAGGGTGAGCGCGTGCAGGGTGAGGGTGCCGGCGCCGCCCTGTTCCAGCTGGACGTCCAGGCATTGGGGAACGATCAGCGCGTCGTTGTCGTCGACCGGCACGCACGGGGCGGCGTCGACGCCCGCGTCGGGCCCACCGGAAGTGGACCCTCCGGTGGCGCCGGCCTGGCCCGCGGCGCCGGCCTGGCCCGCGGCGCCTCCGTGGCCGCCCCCGGCGCCCGCAGTACTTCCGGCAGCGCCGGCCCGTCCGCCGGAACCACCGCCAGCGCCAGCTTTGCCGGCCGATCCCGGACCAAGCGTCTGTGCACTGCTGGAGCAGCCGATCGTGAACGCGGCCGCCGCAAGGACGAGGAGAACCTTCTTCAACATGACTCCAAACTCGCCCGAGCCAAAACCATAAGACACTCCAACGTTGTTGTCGACGCCCGTTGGGCGTTATTCGAACGTGATACCGGACACGTATTGGTTGATGTCCCAGGTGGCGTTTGAGCTCGTCTGGCTGGTGACCGCCTTCCCCTGGACGGTGAGGTTCTTGAAGTGAACGCCCGCGATGTTGACCGACGATGATTTGCCGTGAAGGCTGATGACCTGCTTGACGTCCGAGCTGACGTTCGTGAAGTAGGTGTCCTTGTACATGCCCGTGTCGGCCGCCGTCCGCCAGGTCGGCGGCATGTCCAGGGCCAGGTTGATGAGCATGCTGTCCGCCGCCTCGACACGGATGTTCGAGAAGGTCGTGTTGCTGACGACGGCCGTATCATAGGCCTCGATGGTCATGGCGCGCCCGGCGCGGACGATGTCGACGTCGTCGAACGTGATGTTGCTCATGCTCGTGCCCATGCTCTTCGTCCCGATCTTGCAACCGACCGAGTTGTTGTAGACGACGATGTGCTGGTGCGTGATGTTCTTCGAGTTGATTGTTCCGTTGCTGTCCTCGTTCTTGGGCGCCATGCCGTCGTCGCCGGTGTAGAGGAACGCGTTGCTGAGCAGGCCGTTGGTCGATTCGTCGAAGTCGACGCCGTCGGTCTGGTTGTAGCCTCCGACGGCGCTCGGGCGGCAGTTGACGACCTTGTAGTTCTGGATCGTGACCTGATCGCTTCGATAGACCAGGGTGTTCCAGTAGCTGGGATCGACCGACACGATCCCGTCGATCAGGATGTTCGAGCTCTGCTCGATCTTCAGCAGGTTGGCGTTCAGATTCTGCCCGCGGATGTAGTGACCGTTGCTGTCCAGGACCCCGCGCCCCAGGATCTTCGCGTTCTGGATCTGGTACATGCGAACCAGCGCGTGCTGCGCGTCCTCGATGTCGATCCCGCCGGATCCGGTGTTGAAGTCGGCGGTGTTGCTCGATCCATAGAGCTCGGCGCCGCAGGCCAGGTACAGGGTCACGTTGCTCTTCATCCAGAGCTCGCCGGTCAGGTACTTGCCGGGCGGGAAGTAGAGGATGTTCTGGGTCGCGCTGGACGCCGTGTTGATGGCCGATTGAATCTTAGACGTCATCAAGCTCGCGCCGGTGTCGTCCACCGAGTAGTCCGCGATGTTCTTGACGTTGGCGTCGCCGAGCCTGGGCGGGCTGGTCTCCGCGGTGTCCAGCAGGATGAACAGCAGGTCCAGCGAGTCGACCTGCAGGATCAGGTAGTTGGGGCCGGTGTCGAAGGTGATGGTGTTGCCGCTCTTGGTGGCCGCCAGGTTCCGGCTCTTGGGGCTGACGGTGAAGGAGCTGAAGCTCTGCTTGACGGTCACCGCGACGGTCGCGGTTCCCGAGCCGGAGAGCGAGCCGTGCGCGTAGTGCACCTGCATCTCCGGCGCGAACTTGGTCAGCTGCTCGACGAACAGCGGTGAGCCGTTCACCGTGATCGAGTACAGGGGGCTGGTCGTCGCGCCGGGCAGGTTCGGGCAGGACAGCAGCAAGGCCCCGCCCGACGCGCCGGCCGTGCCGGTGGCGCCGGCCGTGCCGGCGGACCCGGCCGTCCCGCTGGCGCCCGCCACGCCGCTCCCGGCGCTTCCCCCCACGCCGGCGCCGCCCGAGGCCGGGACGCCGCCCGTTCCCGCGCCGGCGGCCCCGCCGGTGGCCGAGGAAGCCCCGCCGGTCGCGCCCCCCGTCTGCGACGAGCCGCCGGTCCCGGGGCTGCCGGCGCCCCCGGAGCCCGAGGCGCTGGTGCCGCCGCTGCCCCCGGAGGCGCCGGTCGACGACCCCCCAGAGGTGCTGGAACAGGCCCCGAACATCGCAATTCCGGCCAGGAGAAGGACGCGCTGTACCGGTCGCATCGCCCGAATCATACCGGAGACCGCGCCCAGCCCGCCGCAGAAGTCGGTCGTGAGGTCGGAGTAGCCGAACTGGCTCACCGGTCCGATGCCGGTCGGGTCGGCAAACGTCAGCGGCTGCAACGGCCGCCCCCCCCGGGGGAACGGCGCACCGAATCCTTCGCAAGTGGAATCGCGAATTCAGGCCGCCTGGCGGGTGCCGATCTCCAGCTCGAAGTCGAGCGTCGATTCGAGTGAGGGGCCGCTGAACGAGTAGCTGCCGGCGACGGGCATCGTGTCGGCCTGCTCGGGCGCCGCGCAGAGCGCGACGTGGCCGTCCGTCACCGGGATGCCGTGCGTCGGGTCCCAGCCACGCCAGCCCGCGCCCGGCACGAAGACCTCGGGCCAGGCGTGCAGGTAGCGACGGCCGTCGGGCGTGTCGGCCGCGGCCTGGTAGCCGCTGCAGAACCGCGCGGGCAGTCCCAGGCTGCGCGCCGCGGCCAGATACAGCACCGTGAAGTCGCGGCAGGCGCCGCGCCAGCTCGCCAGGGTCTCGGCGGCGCTCTGCGCGTTACCCGACGGGCGTATGTGCTTGTCGGCGTGGTCGTGAATCGTCCGGCACAGATGATCGAGGAACGCCACTGGGTCGTGCCCGACCTGGGCCGCCAGAGCGCGCGCGAACGCCGCGACGGCCGGATCCACGGCGGTGTCCGCCGCGCGGTAGGCGGCCAGCTCGGGGGCGAAACGGTCCGGCAGAGGGAGCGTCTCCCCTGTCACCCCCGGCGCCGGCGGCGGCGCCTGCGTGTCGAGCTCGAAGCGACTCTCGATGGAGAGCAGGTCGGTGCCTCCGCCGGCGAAGACGGCGCGCGTGACCGGGTTGCCGTTTGCGTCGATCTCGTCGCGCAGCTCGATGGGCTGGGGCTGGACGACCAGCGTTCGAGAGCGGATCGCGTGTCCCGGGCGCGGCGTCAAGCGCAGCACGTGGGGCGCGAGCACGACCGGTACGCTGTAGCGATAGCGAGTCAGATGACGAACGACGAAACGCACCCCGCCAATTATAGTCTCAGCGCTTCCTGGAGGCTTGCGCGCGCCGGGCATTTCGCGAGGAGACACGCCGCTTCTCGCGCCGGGCCAGCTTGTTGCCCTGCTTGGCGCGGTTGGCGCTCTTGCGGGTGGACTTGCGGGATGGGCGGGACTGCATGGAGCCTTCGAGCGCAGCCGTCGCCTTGCGCGCGCGTCCCTTGCGGTTCCGGTCGGCGGTCGACGAGGGCGGCGCTTCCGCGGACTCCGCCTGGTGGGGGCGTCCGCCGGGGGGCCGCATCCGCCCCAGCCGACCGCGCCCCCGGCCCCGGTCGATGGCGCGCCGGACGACGCGCTCGAAGCGCTGGCCCGCCCGGTCGAAGGCCGCCCCCTGGTTCTTGGCCAGCTCGGTGACCACCGGACTTGGCAGGCCGCTGACCACCGCCTTGATCCGGCAGGCGACGTCGACCCCGCCACGCGGGCCGTTGACGTCCTCGAATCTGACGGTGAGCCTTTCGATGTGGCCGGCGAACTTGCCCAGGCGCTCGCCGAGGCGGCGATGGATGCGACGGCGCAGCTCCGGATCGACGGTCAGCCCGGTGGTTCGCACAGCCAGCGGCGTGCCTGGCGACCAGGTCCGGCCGGCCGCGCGCCGATCGGGACGCGAGACCGTCGCTGTGAATGGTGCGCGCTTCGTCGACCGCCCCGTCGCCCCCATCTCGGCCCTCCGCTCCCCAATATGGGGCTGCCGCACGGCCCGGGCCGTCCGCCGTCGTAGGATTCAGCATGGAAGCGCGCGACCTGACATCCGCCCGGGCCGTTCGTCGAGCGCTCGAGCGGGGGCTCCACGCTCCGCCGGCGTTCCGCGCCAGCCTGCTCGCCGTCCCGGCGCGCGACCGCGACGCCTGGATCGATCGGGCGCTCGGGCTGGACGAGATCCCGCTCGATGGACCCGCGCTCCCGGCGGGCGGCGTACCCTATCTGCCATGCTCGGCCGACACCCTGCTGCGGGTAGTCGACGAGGCGCCCGTTCGATCGACCGACGTCTTCGTCGACGTGGGCGCCGGGCCCGGTCGGGCCATGGCGCTCGTGCATCTCCTCACGGGCGCCCGGGCGGTGGGGCTGGAGGTGCAACCGGAGCTCGCCCGGGCCGCGCGCGCGCTCACCAGTCGGCTCGGGCTGTCTCGGGTGCGCTGCATCCAGGGCGATGCCGCGACCACGGCTGCCCGCATGGCCGATGGCTCGGTCTTCTTCTTCTACTGCCCGTTCAGCGGCGCCCGCCTGGCGAAGGTGCTCGACGATCTGGAACCCATCGCGCGCACGCGGCCGCTTCGCGTCTGCTGCGTCGACCTGCCGCTCCCGCCTCGTCCCTGGCTCACGCGCCAGCCTGGGCCGGACGGAGAGCTCGAGATCCATCGGAGCACTTTCATCCCCGAGCCTGGCGGGATAGGAGAGACCCATGGCTGAAGCCGCCCGCCCGATTGCAGAGCTCCTCCGGGAGTTCGTGGATGGATTCAACACGAACAGCCTCGATCAGGTCATGACGTTCGTCGCCGAGGACGCCGTGCACGAGCCAGGCGATGGCCGAACGCACCGCGGGCGGGCCGCGATCCGCGAGGTCCTTCTTCCCCAGTTCTCGACCCGCGGCAAGCGGCCGCACCTCCGCCGCGATCTCGGCCTGGCCGGCTAGCGCGCCGCCGGATTCGTAGAGCGGCGCTCTACGTTCTGCATCTTTGGGGGCGGCGGGCCGCGGGATCCCCGGGCCGGGGCCGGTGGCGCGCGGCGATCGGCGCTGGCACGGTCGCTGCAATTCGGTCTCTCGAAAGGAGACCGACCAATGTTCAACAAGATCAGCTTCACGAGGCTCTCGATGGCTCTGACCCTGGCTGGGGGCCTGGCCGCCTGCAACGACCTGACGCCCTCACCTCGGAAGGTGGCGACGCCGGTCGTCGCCGAACCTCCGCGGCCGTCGGAGTTGCCGCCGCCACCGCCGGTGGCGACCACGACCCCGCCGACGCCGGTGATCAACGATCAGGCCAAGTCCCAGCCGACCGTCGCGAAGAGCGACGAGGACGACGACGACCAGCGGATCGAGCCGTCGGAGGCGCTGGCTGGCGCGCGCAAGCAGCTGGCCGCCGGCAACGGCGAGAGCGCCCTCCGGTTCGCCAAGGTGGCCGTGCTGCGCACGCCCAAGCGCTCCGCCGCCTGGAACGTGCTGGGCCGAGCCCAGCTGGTTCTGGGCAAGCGCAAGGACGCCATCGCGTCGTTCGAGAAGGCGGTCGAGCTCAACCCGGAGAGCTCGTACGCGCGCAACAACCTGGGCCTGGCGCTCATCTACGACAAGCGCTTCGAGGAGGCGATCGACTCGCTCGAGCAGGCGGTCGAGCTGGAGCCGGTCGAGGGGTACATGTGGAACAACCTCGGGATGGCGTACGAGCAGCTGGATCGTCTGGACGACGCTCGCGACGCCTACGACAAGGCGGTGGCCATGGACAACGACCACGCCGAGGCCAGCCTGACTCGGCTGAAGGGGGTGAAGACCGTCATCCGGACCGCCAAGGCTGATGCCCCCGAGACCGGTGAGGGGAAGCCGTCGGCCACCCAGTGAGAGGGCGAGATCACGGCAGCGGTTGATGAACGGCCGGCGCGGGACCACCGCGCCGGCCGTTGTGGCCGTTGAGTCCCCGACGGAAGGATCTGGTTCACCGAGAACCCGTACTCGGTGAACCAGATCGGCCGCGTGAACCTCTGACTACTTCAGTAACCGATGCCGTAGTACAGGCAGTCGATGTAGGCGCCCTGCAGGCTCAGGCAGGCCGTCGCCTGCGGGCCCTTGCCGACGATGTCCGTGTTCGAGCCGCCGCTGCAGGTCCAGTTGGCGGTGCCCGGCGCGGTGGCGGCCTCGCAGTTCTGCCAGGCGACCCGCTCGTCGTTGCAGCCGGGGACGTAGTCCACGACCAGGTGACTGATGTCGGAGCAGCTCTGGACGCAGTTGTCGGACTCCTCGACCGGCGGGCAGCCCGAACGCAGCTGCGCGCGGCACTGCAGCACGCAACCGGTCTCGACCGCTTGGGCAGCCGTGCATTTGGTCGAGGAGGCCGTCGCGTTCAGGGTCACCGTCGGGTTGTTGTCGGGCGCCAGCGTCCAGCTGGCGGTCTGCCCGGTGGTGAAGTCGACGCCGAACGCGAACGGGCGCAGGCCCGGATCGAAGCGCGTCGGGCGCAGGTTGGAGGTGTCGCGCGCCGAGGCGTTCTTGCTGCCGTACGGGATCGAGATCCCGACGCCGTTGTCGTTCTCGTAGCCGAAGATGGCGGTCAGCGAGCCCTGTGGATTCGGGGTCACGCAAGCGAACGTCGGCTTGAGCACGTCCTGACCGCCGCGCTTGTACGACAGATCGAGGAACGGCAGGAACGAGTCGATGCGGGTGAACAGGTTGTAGCCCTCGCAGGAGAGGCCGGTCCAGTAGCCGACGCCGGCCACGTAGTCCTGACCGGACTGGTTCAGGATGATGGGCCCGCCCGAGTCACCGAAGCAGCCGTTCGAGTTGGGCGCGACGCCGTTGGTCTTGAGGACCGTCTGCCGCACCGCTGGGTCGAGCATGCCGGGGTTCGGATCGTCCGCGTGATAGTCGGCCGCGGTCGGCGAGCCCAGCGTGACGGTCTTCCCCGTGCGCTCGACGCCGTAGCCGGCGCCGGTCGTCGGCGTCGGCGCCGAGTTCGAGCCCCAGCCCATGAGCGTGACCGACACGCCGGAGCCCACCCGGTTCCGGTAGGTCGGCAACGGATCGAAGGGCGGCTTGCGATCGAGGAACACGACCGCCATGTCCGCCGAGTTCAGGTTGGAGTCATAGGACGGGTTCACCTGCCACGAGTCGGCCTGCGACCAGTGCGAGGGGCTGCCGATGGGCGGCGGGATGAAGCCGATGAACCCATCCGACACGAGCTCGGACTTGTCCTGCGCGTAGTTGTCGCCGTAGTAGACGAACATCTGATACAGGTTCTCGGGGATGCAGTGGGCGGCGGTCAGCACCACCCGCGGGGCGTAGTACGAGCCCGAACAGATGATCCAGCTGCCATCGCCCTTGACGCCGTAGAGCATCACCACCTGGTCGCGCCCGCCGTTCGCCGTCGCCCGGATGATGTCGCCGCCCTGGGTCTCGACCCCCTGGTCGGCCTCGCCGCAGGCGGCGGTGAACGACAACAACCCGCACAAAAGCAGATAACCCGTTCTCCTCGATCCCATCGTCTCCTCCTCCGTTTGTGGCTTGTGCTGCCCGGAACCGGGGCGCACCGTAGCGCATAAGGGAGGGCGATGCGTGATTTTGATCACGCTCAGACGACGCAGAGCTCGCTGGCCCCGCCCGTGAGCTGCAGGTCGTAGCGCGCGGTCGCCGCGCGCCAGCCGTCGGAGTCGAGCGAGATCGGGCCGCCCGCAGCGCCGATGTGCCGGCCGTCGATCTCGAGGTCCGAGACGCCGCCTCGAATGTCGACGCCGACCGGGACGTCCGCCGGGCGGCAGAGGGCCAGCTCGCTGGCGCCGCCGCGGATCAGCAGGGGGACGACGGCGTTCGGGGCCGGGAGCGCCAGGCGGACCTGGCTCACCCCTCCAGAGATCTCCAGCCCCGTCAGGTGCCCCTGGCGGAGGTCGATGTCCAGCTGGGAGGCGCCCCCGCGGAAGACCAGCTGCCAGGCGACACCGGGGTGCAGGACCAGGGAGGCGCCGGCGCCTTCGCCCCACAGGAGGCCGCCCAGCCAATCGGCAATTCCGAAACGGCGGTAACGAATCGAGACCTCGTCGCCGCCGACCGAGACGCCCGGGACCAGGTCGCCGAAGCTCCCGCGCAGCAGGGCCTCCTCGCCAGCGCCGATCCGCAGGGAGAGATCGGAGACGCCTTTGGTGAAGAGCAGGCGCATGCGGGTCTGACCCTCGTAGGGGATGGTGAGCTCCTGGCCGAACCAGGGGCCGGCGGGGACGAAGTCGTCGGTCTGGTCGGGTGCGCGGAATGATGTGGTCATGGCTTTCTCCTGGTGGCTGGGGATGGTACGGTGACTGAAATCTCGAACACCATGTGTCTTAGTGACTAAGATATCTTAGTTTGTAAGATATATTCGTCAAGTGGCATCTTCTTCGACCTCGACCGATCGCCGGCGCGGCCTCGCGCTGGCCCGCGCGCTCGCCAAGTGGGCCGACGCCGATCGGGCGTACCGCATCGCCGTCGCCGAGCGGCTGCGGGTGGGGGCGTCGGACGTCGACGCCCTGATCCTGCTGCTGCAGGAAGAGACACCCTGGACAGCCGGGAAGATCGCCGAAGCTCTCCGCCTGACGACCGGCGCGGTCACGGGCCTGGTCGACCGCCTGGAGAAGGCCGGGTGGGTCCAGCGCACGCGGCACGGCGTCGACCGCCGCCAGGTCTGGATCGAACGCGCCCCCGCGCGCCGCGAGGAGCTGGACGCGGTGCTGGCGGTGCAGAGCCGCGTCCTGGCGGAGGCGGCCGAGCAGATCGACGACGCCTCGCTCGAGCGCGCAGCCGAGCTCATCGAGAGCGCCGCGCGCGCCCTGGTCGAGCAGGCCACGGTGCCGTCGGAGGAGCCGCCCCCCGCCGAGTCGGGCGAGGGGACCGTCACGAGCGCGCCGATCGACGGCGCCGCGCGCGGCACCCTGCGCGTGGCTTCCGGGGTCGCGCACCTGGAGCTGCGCGCGGGGCGGATCAAGGATCTGTTTCGCGCGACGTTCCGCGGGCGGCCGCCGCTGGTCCGGGTGGAAGGCGGAAGCGTCCATCTCAAGACCCGCGGCTTCGGCCTGTTCGGCTGGGGCGGCGGCGTCGCGGAGATCGTGCTCACCACCGCCGTCCCCTGGACGATCGACGTCCGCGGCGGCATGTCCGAGGTGAACGCGGCCTTCACCGAGCTGGACGTCGAGCGCATCGACGTCCACGGCGGCGCCAGCCAGGTGAGCTTCCACCTGCCGGCGCCGCGCGGAACCGTCCCGATCCGCATCTCCGGGGGCGCCAGCAAGCTGTCGTTCCGCCGCCCGGCCGGGGTCGCCGTGCAGGTCGTCGTCACCGGCGGCGCCAGCGGCATGCGCATCGACCGCCGCGGCGCCGATGCGGGCTCCGGCGCGGTCCGCCTGGCCACCGACGGATACGAGTCCGAGAGCGATCGCTACAGCATCGAGATCACCGGCGGCGCCAGCAACATCGTGGTCACCGCCGACGATCGCGGCCGCTAGGCAGCCTCATCCGGGGGGCCGTAAAGTCCTCCCCGATTGACGACGGCGTGGGCCGACGTCAGGTTGGCGGAAGCCAAAATGCCAGATTTGAGGCGCGTCGGGCTTCATCCCGATTTTTGGTATCCGCTCGCCCGGTCGAGCGACCTCGCGGCGGGACGGACCTACGCCGCGATGTTCGCCGGCAATCCGATCGCGCTGGCGCGCACCGAGCGCGGTGACGTGTTCGCGCTGGATGACCGCTGCGCCCATCGGCAGTTTCCGCTGCACAAGGGCATCGTCAGCGGCGAGACGCTGAGGTGCGCTTACCACGCGTGGACCTATCGCCCCGACGGGTGCCTGGCCGGCGTGCCGTACCTGGCCAAGGGGGCGTGCCGGCCGCAGGGCGTGCGGGCCTATCCCTGCAGCGAGCGAGACGGGTACGTGTTCGTGTTCACCGGCGATCGCGACAAGGCGGACGCCGTCGCGCCGCCGGCGCTGCCGCTGGTGGCGTCGCCGCACCACCGGACGATGCACTTCTGGCGTCGGATCGCCTGCCACTACTCGTTCATGCACGAGAACCTGATGGACATGAACCATCAGTTCCTTCATCGCGGCCTCATGGGGAAGATCAAGCCGACGCTGCTCGACTACGACAGCGGCCCCGACTGGATCGAGGTGCGCTACCGCTTCCAGGACACCCGCGGCAGCAAGCCCGACTGGCGCTCGCGGTTCATGACTCTGGCCGGCCGCGATCGCCGCCGCCGTCGCGAGGGAGCCGCCGCCGGCCGGTCGGAGCAGGGCGACATCCTGACCATCCGCACGCAGTACCCGTTCCAGACCCTGACGTTTCGCCGCGGCGCCGGCGACCCCCCCTCGTTTCATCTGTGGGCCGCTTACATCCCCTACGACCGCGAGCAGCGCAGCCACCTCAGCGTCGGCGCGCTCAGCATCGAGCGGCCGCGCATGCCGGGCCTCCTGCGCCTGGGCTGGCCCTTCATCCGCCGCTTCACCGAGGCGGTGTTCACCGAGGACCGCATGGCGGTCGAGGCCGAGCAGCGGGCCTACGACCACCAGGGCGCCGACTGGAACCAGGAAGTGAACCCGGTCATCATCGCGCTGCGCGACGTGCTGATCCGCAACGGCGTCCCCGTCGCCGCCTGACCGCCAGGGCCAATGCCGATCAGTCAAGGCGCCAGGACGCGCAGATCGGGCGCTCTCTGCGCCTCTCCCGCGAATGCCTGAATGCGGGGGAGGCCGCCGAGCCGCAGGCTCGGCGGGCGGGGTCCGGACCTCTCCCCGACCCTCTCCGTGCTTTCGCATGGAGAGGGGGAAGGAGCCCCTGCGTGAACGGGCGGGCGCTTGACCCAGTCGACCCGAAGATTGGGGCGCCTTACGCGAGCGGTGCTGCTGGCGTTGCTGGTGTTTTGGGCTCATGTGCGGCAGCTGGCGGGCGACGAGGCACATGAAGCTGGCCTCGCGAGATCGGACCCACTACCATGCGCGCCCATGCGTGACCCCCGCTGGCGACGTGCCACTCTCGCCGCCCTCCTGACCCTGGCGCTGGGCGCCTGCACCGGGAAGTACATCAGGCCGACGACGCTCGAGAAGATCGACGCCTCGCCCGAGCGGCTCGCGCGCGGGTCGTACATCGTCAACCAGAACGCGTCGTGCGGCGCCTGCCACACGACCCGCCAGGGCGGCTCGATCCTGGCCGGTGAACGCACCGACATGTACCTGGCGGGCGGCAACGTCATTCACGAGGCGGCGATGGGGGCGACGCTCGCCGTCCCGAACATCACCCCCGACGTCCAGACGGGCATCGGCGGCTGGAGCGACGACCAGATCCTGCGCGCGATCCGCGACGGGATCGGCCACGAGGGAAACCTGCTGATCCCGATGATGCCGTTCACGTCGTACCAGTACATGTCCGACGAGGACGCGCGCTCGGTCGTCGCCTACCTGCGGAGCGTTCCGCCCGTCAGGAACGCGGTCGATCGCAGCAAGAACGATCTTCCGTTCCCGATGGGCTTCCTGCTCCGGCGCGGCGTGGCGCACCACCCGCCGGCCAAGGACGTCAGGGCGCCGGCGCCGCCCTCGAGCGGGGGTGACCAGCTCAAGTGGGGCGAGTACGTCGCGCGCATGGGCCACTGCTGGGAGTGTCACTCGGACAAGAACGGACATGGGCCCGACACCGACTGGCTGTTCGGGGGCGGCCTCCCTATGAGCCCGAACGGCATCGGCCGCGTCTATGCCCGTAACCTGACCCCCGACGTCGAGACGGGCCTGGGCCGCTACAACGCCGACCAGATCAAAGCCGCCATCGTCAACGGCAAGCTCCTGGACGGCCGCCCGATGGCGCCGCCGATGTCGCTGTTCATTCCCCACATCTCGGGGCTCGCCACCGAGGACCTGGACGCGCTGGTCGCCTACCTGCGCGCGCAGAAGCCCATCAAGAACAAGGTCAAAGACCGCGAGCTGACGCCCGAGACGAAGAAAGCGATCGGCGACCTCTAGGCTCACACCACCGCACACGCGCCTGGTCGACGAAGCTTCGTTGGTCTGGACGCCCGTCGCCCGTGTTAAGGTACCCTCCCGCGGGCACATTTCCGCCGCGAGAGTGAGGTGTTCCATGAGCTACCTCTACGGCGATTCGACACCGTCGACGCTCGAGATCAACTTCATCGATTTTCTGCGCGATGCCGTCGAGTTCTGCGTGCAGGTCCTGGCGGCTGACGAGCGCATTGCCGAAGGCAAGACGCGCACGTCGGTGCTCGAGACCGCGAACGCGGCGGAGATCGCCAAGCTCGATCGGATCGGCGCCCTGATCCCCAAGGCGGTCGAAGGCGCGCCGGTCGGCGACGCCGAGTCCGCCACAGCCCGTTGCGTGGCGGCCATCGTGCGCTCGGCCGAGGAGCTCGTTCGCTCGGCGAAGAGCGAGGTCGGCGCGGCGTTCGACGCCGAGGTGAAGAAGCGCGACGAGGCCGAGGCGCGCGATCGCCAGGTCTGCCTGAAGGCGCTCGAGACCCTGCTGGTCAAGCACGATCTGCCCGAGATGGAGGCCGACCTGCACGTCGCGCTGGTGGCCGGCGCCCGCTACGCCTGCCGGATGACCGCGGCGACGGGGTTTGGCCTGGAGGCGGCGATCGAGCTGGAGGTTCCGCTCAACCACCTGTTCGAGAAGGTGGTCCGCGTCGATCGCGTCATGGAGCGGCTCGAGGTTCAGGTGCCCGAGATGGGTGGCTGGCTCCACAAGGAGCTGCGCCTGCGGGCCCAGCACCTGGAGAAGCACCACGTCGCCGACCTCCTGCTCAAGAAGGGCGGCGATCGACTCAAGCTGCGCGTCTCGCCCGACGGCAAGGGGGCGGGCTTCGACATCCTCTACGCCGGCGCCGATTCGCCGCCGCGGCTGGTGCGGGTCGACGACGAAGGAAACGGCGTCGAGACCTTCGATGTCGAAGAGGCCGACAAGCCCAAGCTGCAGGCGCTCCGGGACCGGATCGCCGCGGCGACCTCCGAGCTGCGCCAGCACCGCAAGGCGGTCTCCGAGGCGAAGCTGGAAGGGGAGTCGCTGCGAACCCACACCCAGCCCGCGCTGGTGGTCGAGCGTTTGATCGCGACCGTCGCTCCCGAGGTGCAGGAGATCTCGGCTCGCTCCCAGTCGCCCGGCGAGCTGGTGCTGCGGCGCCTGCTCAGCGGCGATCGCCGCGAGGAGATCTTCCTGTCCAAGCAAGAGCTCAAGGTCAAGCTCGAGTCGCTGACCGAGGCGCACCGCGGGCTCTTCCAGCCGCTCTGGCAGTCGGCGCTCCGGCCGCCCAAGGCGCCGGCGCCCGGGCCGACCCGACCGTCGATCGAGCCGGCGGCGCGGGCGGCGGCGATGGTGCCCACACCGGGGCCGACCATCCCGTCGATCGAGCCGCCCAATCCGGCGGCGTTCGCGCCGGTCGCCATCGTGATGCCTCCACCGCCGCCCCCGCCACGCGCCGAGCCGCTTCAGCAGGCGGCGGGGGTCATCGAGCTGAAGGACGTGGACGTCGCCCTGGACGAGGGCCCGGCGACCCGCCATCCGCACTGAGCCTGCGAAGCGTGCGTGAGGCCAGCGCCCGCAGCTGCGGGGTCTTGGCCGACGCGGCGCACTGTTCGAGCAGGGGCGCTGCCTCGGCGCCCAGCTGATTCAGGACGTCCGTCATGCCGGCGGCCTTCCAGGTGTCATCCAGCATGAAGCAGAGATACGCGCCGAACTGCGGATCCCGCCGGATCTCGGGATCGCGCTCCAGGGCCAGCTTCCAGTGGGTGATGGAGTCCTTGCGCCAGTACTTCCGGTAGTAGAGGACGCCCAGGGCGAACTCGGGCCACGCCGCCTTGGGATCTGCGGCGACCAGCGCCTTGATGCGGGTGGCGCCCTCGTTCAGTCGCCCGCTGTCGAGCAACGACCAGATGTCACTGTGCTCACCGGGGGACGGTGGGGGCGCGGGCGGAGGCTCTGGCGCGGTCTCCGGCTTCGGTTCCAGCGCGGGCGCGGGTGGCGGGGCAGGGGGGATGACGGGAGGCGCGACGGCGGCGACCCGAGGCGCAACCGTGGCCACGGCAGGCGCGGCAACCACCTTCGCCGGAGTGCTCGGGGCGGCCGCGGTCGGCGGCGCCGGCAGCGCGCTCGGTCCCTGGCGGCTGCTCCCGCGCAAGGCGCCGGCGCCCAGAACGGCCACGGTGGCGAAGGCGGCGGCGATCATCGCCGCCCGGCTGCGCGGGCGCTGGGCCGGCCGGCGCTTCGTGCTCGTGGGGCGGGCGCCCGCCGATTGCAGGGCAGCCAGCAGCTCGTCGGCGGTCCCGAAGCGGACGTCGGGCGGGGCCACGGCGCGCAGGATGACCCGCTCGAGCTCCTCGCCGATGGCGCGCGCCGGACTCGCTGTGCGCGGCGGGGGAAAGGACGCCCCGCCGGCGGCCGCCTCGGCCGCCTCGGCGGATGGCTCGCGCCCCGTGCACATCGCGTACAGCAACATCCCGGCGGCGTAGAGGTCGGCGCGGCGGTCCGGCCTGGCGGTCGAGGACGCCGGTCCGAGGCGCGGCAACCCGATCGTCAGCCGGTCGGCCGAGGGCGTCTGGCCAATCCAGACGTTCTCGGGAACCAGCGCCCGATGGACCACGCCGTGCCCGTGCAGGTGCCGGAGCCCCTCGCAGAGCTGCAAGCCCAGCGACAGCGCGCGAGCCACCGTCAGGTCGCCCTGGGCCAGCGCGTCCCGCAGCGTCTTGCCGTCCGGGAGATCGGAGACCAGAAATGGCCGGCCCTCGTGCGCGCCGAAGGCGACGATGGCGGCACAGCGCTCGTGCCGGAGGCGGCTCAGGGTCCGCGCCTCGCGTTCGAAGCGCGCCAGCTCGCCCCGGTGCTCGACGTGGCGCTGGTCCCAGAGCTCGAGTCGGGCCGGTCGCCCATCCTGCAGCGTCTCGGCCCGAAAGGCCGCGCCGTGCTCCGTCGCGCCCAGGGCCTCGAGCAGCCGCCACCGCCCCCCGACGACCTGATTGAGAAAGGCGTCGGGGCCACGATGCATTGCATCTCTCCAATCGGCTGACGCGATCGGCCACTTGAGGCTAATCTGCGGCACCCATGATCGAGCCAGGGATCGAAGCCTTCTGGGCCTGGTGGCCCGCGGCCGCGCCGCGCATCGGAGCCGCGATCGACGAGCGGAAGCTGGACGAGGCGCTGGTCGCCGAGATCACGGCCAAGGTGCAGGCGGTCCATCCGAAGCTGACCTGGGAGGTGGGCGTGGGCGTGGGCGGCACGGCGCGACTGGCGTTCTGTCTCTCGGCCAGCGGCGATCCGGAGCTGCGGCGACTGACCCAGCGCTGGCTTCAGGCGGGCCCGGCGACCGACGCGGCGTGGGAGTTTCAGCCGGCGCGGGGCGGGGTGCCCGCCCTGGCGGACGCCCGGCTGCAGATCGCCGGACACACCGTTGCGCTCGCCGACATGCGCTTCCTGGTGGCGCTCGATCCCGGCCGCGAGCTGATGAACGTCACGAGCTTTCACCCCGGGTTCGCGGCGATGTCCGACGAGATGCGCGGGATGACGACCTTCATCACCCTGGATCGAATCCTGGGTGAGGACACGGTCCAGCGCTGGCTGGGCGGCATCCGCACCAGCCTCGAGCCGCTCGAGAAGGGCGCGCCGGTCGCGGTGCTGCAGGAGGCGGTCGGGCTCTTGTCCCGCGACGCCACCGGTGAGCGCTTCACCACCCTGCGCGGGGAGGCCCCCGACGGCCGGCCCATGTTCGCGACGATCAACCTGGCGCTCAAGTGGATCGACCACATCGTCTGCGACACCCACGTCGCCGTCGACGTGGCGCTCCTCGATGCGACGCCCGACGGAATGCCGAGCGACGACGAGTCCGAGGTCCTGAACGACATCGAGGACGAGCTGGAGGAGATGATCACCGGCGACGCGGTCTACTTCGGGCGCGAAACCGTCCACGGGCGGCGCTCGTTGCACTGGTTCGTGGCGCCCGAGCACCCGATTCGCCCGTCGCTCGAGGCCTGGGCCGCACGTCACGCCGACCGTGACGTGCGTCTCACGTGGTCTGCCGATCCGCGCTGGGCCACGGCCGATCGATTCCGCTGATTCGAGATACTATTGGCTCATGGGTTGGCGTCTGGTCGTGGGGTACGTGGCGCTCGCGGCGGTCGGGGTTGCAGCCTGCTCTTCGCCTCACGCCAGCGGGACCGACGGCGCCATGGACGCGGTGGTGTACGTGGCACGGGACCACAACCCGGACACCGTGTATGCCGACGCCGGGCCGCCGGCCGCGCTGGGAACGCCGCTGCCGATGACGGACGAGGGGCAGTGGGACTGGATCGACTTCCCTGAGACGCGCTGTCGCGACGGGTCGGCCACCGGCCTGGCGGTCAACTTCAGCAGCGCGTCGCCCAACGTGATGGTGTTTCTGGACCAGGGCGGATCCTGCTTCAATCTCGCCACCTGCATCCTGAACGACTCCGCGTTCGGCGAGGACGACTTCATTCCGCAGACCGAGGGCGTCTTCAACCGCAGCGATCCGGACAACCCGGTGCGGGACTGGAGCTACGTCTTCATTCCTTACTGCAGCGGCGACGTCCACGCCGGCAAGCAACCGGACGGCGCCGTGGACGGCGTCGGGCCACAGCAGTTCATGGGGTACACGAACCTCGACGCGTTCTTGAGCCGGGTCGTGCCCACCTTTGCCGGCGCCCGACAGGTGCTGTTCGCGGGCTCGAGCGCGGGCGGCTTCGGCGTGTTGCTCAACGCCGATCACGTGGCCCAGTGGTTCGCGCCCATCCCCGTCACGTTGCTCAGCGACTCCGGTCCGCCGATGCCCAACAGCGTGGTCCAGCCCTGCCTGGAACAGACGTGGCACGATACCTGGGGCTTCAGCCAGGGGGTGATGCTCGACTGCGGCGCTGATTGTCCGAGCACCAGCGACTACATGATCGACAACGTGTTGCACTTCGGCTGGCGCTACCCGAGCTATCGAGGCGGGCTCATCTCCTCGACCCGCGACTCGACCATCGACTGGTTCTTCTCGTTCGGCAGCGACGGGTGTCAGGGCGGCGCGACGATCCCCCCGGCGGACTTTCAGGCGGGCCTGCTGGCTGTTCGCGGCCAGTTCCGGGTCCAGGGCACCGCCTTTGGCACGTATTACATCTCGGACACCAACCACATCTGGCTGATGAGCGACGAGCACTTCAACGCCAGCGTCAACGGCGTCACCTTGAAGCAGTGGGTTGCCGACCTGCTGGCCGGCTCGGTCAGCGACGTCGGTCCCTGAGAACGCGCGGCCGCGGAAAGATTCCGTCTTGCCGGCAGCCTCGATCTCGAGGGCGCCGTGCTAGAAAAGCCGGTGCAAGGTATGTGGGCCGCGACCCTGGCGCTCGTATTGGCGACGGAGCTTTCCGCTGGGACCGGCGCTTCTGCTCCCGCCGCCGGACCGCCTGTCGGGGTGGCCGCCGGAGCGGTCACCGCCATCGTCCCCATGATCGTCGGAGGCGCCCTGATGGCCAGCGATCACTCGTCATCGCGCCAGCAGGTGGGGGTCGTGGTCATCGTGTCGGGTCTGGCGCTCGCGCCGTGGGTCGCGCATGGGGTCGAGGGGTCCTGGCGGCGGGCGGCGGCCTATGGCGGCCTCACGCTGGCGCTCTCGGCCGCCACGGTGGCGGCGATGAAGGCGGGAAACGTGTTCGACCCGACCGTCGACGACAACCATCGCATTCCGACGGGGGTCCTCCTGTCGCTCTCCCTGGCGGCCTCGGCCTTCGCCGTGGTGGTCAGCGCATTCGACCACCGCCCCCTCGAGCAGAGTCCGGCTTTCTCGCTCTGGATCGCGCCGGACGCGCGCGGCCTGGCGGGCGGGGTCGGCTGGCGTGGCGCGCTGTGACCAGGCCGCGTGCCCGCCCATCCGCGCCGTCGATCGTGACCATCGCGGCGCTGGTTGCCGCGGTCCTCGCCGGAGGCTGCGCGATGGTTCCTCAGAACCGGCGCAAGCACCTGGCCGACCCGATGATGAGCCCCGGCGGTGACGCGCTGCTGGCGGGCGCGCAGCGGAAGCTCTACACGTCGCGCGAGGCGGCGGCCGGCGGCGATGCCGCGCCGGCCGGGGGCGGATGCGGCTGTCAGTAGGTCTGGCTGCCGCGGGGCTGACGCTGGCGACGGCTGGCGGTTTGCGTGGCGAGGAGCCCGCCGCCCACGCGCCCGCCTACCAGATCGAATCGATGGCCGCCCGGTTCACCTACTTCGATCAGGACGGTCTCGGGTACCAGTCGGCGGCGGGGCCGGTCACGGGGCCGGGGTCGGAGCGCGTGACGGTGTCCGAGCCGCAGAGCGAGGTCGTGGCTGCCGTCGGGGATCGGATGATCGAGCGGGTCGCCGTCGGTTTCGACGTGGTCACCGCGGCCTCCCCCAACCACAAGCTCTTTGGACTGCCGGTCGGCACCCCCGTGGACGCCATCAGCTCCGCGTCGCGGATCAACGAGGCCGGCGAGATCGACGCCGACACCACCTATTCCTGGAGCCCGACCACCAACCTCGGCTTCCACGCCGATTACCACATGGAGGAGCCGCTGGAGTCCTGGGGCCTGGGCCTGCTGGTCAACCGTTCCTTCGCCGACGACAACACGGTGCTCTCGGCCAGCCTGTACCAGATCGTCGACTGGTTCGACGTCTACGACCTGGACGGCAAACACCAGGGGCGCGGCGCCCGGAGCACCACCAACGGCAACTTCGGCATCACGCAGCTGCTGACGCCGACGACCATCGTGCTGGGCGGCTATGGGGTCACGATCCAGACGGGGACGCTCACCAACACCTGGAACACCGTCCCGCTGTCCAACGCGACCCGCGGAACCGAGGTGGTCCCGGACCAGCGGCTCCGACACGCCTTCTCGGGTTGGATCTTGCAATGGCTCCCCTGGCAGGGGGCGCTGAAGATTGGGGGGCGCTTCTACGCCGACAGCTGGGGCGCGACCGCGGTGACCGGGGACGTCACGGTGTCCCAGCGGGTCGGGCGGCTGACCATCGACGTCGGGGGGCGCTACCACCGGCAGTCGGCGGTCGATTTCTTCGGCACGGTCTTCCCGCCGGACAGGTTGGTGTTGCGCACCGCCGACAGCGACCTGGCGGCCCTGCGGGCAGAGGCCCTGTCGGCTGGCCTGCGCTGGGACCAGCCGATCGGACATCGCGGACAGGTGATCTCGTTTGCCGTGAACGGCGAGCACTACGTCCGGACCAACGATCTCCATGTCGATTTCCTGAGCTGCGCGGTAGCATGGCGGCGGTGAGCGCGCGTCGGCGAGGATCGCCGGTTCACATCCTCCTTGGCCTCGCGGCAGTGGTCGCGATCGCGGGGTGCGGTGATGCGGCCCGCCGGGGCACGCGACCGTCGGCGGCCGTCTCGGCAAAGCTGGACTGGCAGCGGATCCCGCTGTCCGATCTGCGAAGCCGCCCGGTCACGCTGGCCCAGGTCCTGGGCGGCCATCCCGCGCTGGTGAACCTCTGGGCCCCCTGGTGCGCCCGGTGCAAGGTCGAGCTGGCCGACCTGGATCGGCTCGCCCGTCGCCTGGAGGGATGCGCGGTCGTGGTTGGCGTGGCCGTCGGCGAGGACGCGACGCACACGGCCGACTTCGTCTCCGAGCGGGGGCTGGGCTACACGCAGGTCGTCGACGAGAGCTTCCACCTGGCGGACGCGCTGGGGCAGAGCCGCGTCCCCACGACTCTGATCGTCGACCGGGACGGCGCCATCGTTCACGTCGGGCCCGAGGCGGACGGGGCGGCGGTCGGCGCGCTGGAATCGCTGGTCAGGAGTTGCTGCCCGCCGGGTGGGCGTTGATGGTGTGGGGCCGCTCGAGGCGCAACGGCACGACGCCCTCTCCGGCGGTCCCCTCGCCGCGTCGCAGAATCCCGCCCGTCCTGAGGATGAAACCGATCGCGGCGCCGGTTGTCTGACCAGGAGTGCTGCTCCTGGCGATGCTGCTCGTCTCATCGGGCCCGGCGGGTTCGGCGAACCCTGGCGCGGGCGCGCCGGTGTCGCCTCCGGCCGGCTGGACCCCGGGCCAGCGCACAGCCCCCTGCATGGTCGTCGAGGTGCGAACCCCCGATGGCCACCCCGTTGCGGGCGCCGTCGTCGAGCACTTCCACGTCGATCCGGCGTCGAACCGAGATCCGGGCGGCGGAAGGTCCTGGATCGCCGACGCCGGCGGCCGTGTCTGCGAGGAGCAGCTCCTGGACCCTGGCTATCTGTGGGTCTCGGCACCCGACGAGGTCGGCGGGTGGTGCGCCGGCTTTGAGCAACTCCGCCATCGCGGCTGGCAGCCGGGCTCCGGGCGGCCGCCCGCCATGGCGGTCACGCTCCACCTCCGTCGACTCTGGCGCAGTCGAATCGTCGGTCGGATCATCGATGCCGCCGGGCACCCGGTGGCGGGCGCCCGGGTCCTCGCCGAGGACGTGTTCCCCAAGGGGACCGAGTGCAGCACTCAAGGCTCGGCCGCCTCGACCGACAGCGGCGGGAAATTTCGGCTGCCGCCCACTCCCCATGGGCGCGCCACGCTGGACGTGAGCGCGCCCGATTTCGCCGAGCGCAGGATCGACGTGGAGATCCCCTCGTCGCCGCGAGTCATCCCCCTCGACAGTGGCGCCGAATGGACCGGTCGGGTCATCGATCCGGAGGGAATGCCGATCGAGCGCTGCACCATTCAGGTCCGGACGCGCGATCGGATCCAGGTGGCTGCCGCCTGCTCGCCCGCCGGGTTCGTGTTGCACCACATACCGCCTGGGGAGCTCGAGCTTCATGTTCGCATCTACGGCCCGCACCCGACGTTGGGCTCTACCCGCGTACTGCTCGCGACGGTTCACCTGGCTCCCGACGAGCTTCGCAACGAAGACATCGTGTGGCCGGCGGGCGCAGTCATCTCGGGCACGGCCGTGACGGAGGACGGCGCCCCGGTTCCGGGCGCCGAAGTCCTGGCGATCTCCGCGGACGTCGATCGGGCTTCCGCGGGTGATGAAGCTGGCGCGACCGCCGCTTCCGACGGGCGTTTCACGTTTCAGCACCTCGGTCCGGGGGACTGGAAGCTGGTCGGCGATCGCCGCAACGTCTCGGAGCAGGGGTCGCTCACGGTCTCGGCGGGCGCCACCGGCGTGCGTCTGGTGGTCCCCGCGTCAAAGGGAACGCTCAGCCGCCCGGACCGTCGGCCATGATGTAGCCGGTCAGGTCGCCCACCTTCGCCTCGAGCGCATTCATCACGTCGTAGAGCAGGTGGCGCTCGCTCAGCAAGGCCAGGTAGTTTCCAGCCTGGTCGACGATCACGGCGTGGCGGACGTGGTACTGGCGCATGGCCGACGCCGCGCTCTCGACCGAGTCGGAGTCGTACACCTTGACGATCTCGCTGTTGACGACGTCACCCACGCGCGTCGTGGCGGGATCGCGGCCTTCGGCGACGACGCGCTTGGTGAGATCGCGCTCGCTGAACACGCCGACGATCGCCGCGCCCTTGCGGACGGCGATCGCGCCGATGTGCGACTCGGCCATGATGCGCGCGGTCTCGCGCACGCTCACGTCGGCTGTGACCTCCGGTCTCTCGTGGGTCAAACGGAGCAGCCCCATCACGAACCTCCTATCAAGAGTCTGGACCTACTGTGGTCGGGTTTGTCGCGGCTGTCGGATCTGCAATGTGTCGATGATCTGGCCGCGGGCCAGGGCGTTGGTGATCACGACCAGCCAGGTGTCGTCGTCGCACCACTCGCGGCGCTTGAGGTAGGCGAAGGCGTTCTGGATGGTCTCCTCCGGGTCCTCGGAGAACCGCATCAAGAAGGGCTCGACCCCCCAGGGCAGGAGCAGCTGCCGGAAGAGAGCCTCGTCGTCCGTGAAGGCGTAGATCGGCACGCCCACCGCGCGCAGCGCCGCCAGCGTGTAAGCCAGGAATCCGCTCCGGGTGAACACGACGATCCCGGAGCTCCCCAGCTCCTGCGCCAGGGTCGCCGCGGCCCGCAACATCTTGGCCTTGGGCTCGGTGAGCTCCACGACCTCGTTGCTCCGTCGCTTCTCGGCCGGCTCGATGCTCGTCACGATGCTGGTCATCGCCTCGACGCACTCGATGGGGTAGAGGCCGGTCGTCGTCTCCCCCGAGAGCATCACCGCGTCGGCGCGCTCGCGCACGGCCGTCGAGATGTCGGAGATCTCGGCCCTGGTCGGCATGGGCGCGTTGATCATCGACTCCAGCAGGTGCGTCGCCACGATGACCGGCTTGCCCTCGGTCAGGCAGAGATCGACGATCTGGGTCTGCACCAGCGGAAGCGTGTGATAGGCGATCTCGATTCCCAGATCGCCGCGAGCCACCATGACACCGTCGGCCGCCTTGACGATGCTGCGCAGGTTGCGAAGGCCCGATTGATCCTCGATCTTGGCGACGATCCGGGCCATCGAACCCAGCGAGTCCAGCAGGCGGCGGAGCAGCAGGACGTCCTCGCTCCGGCGGACGAACGAGAGCGCCACGAAGTCGAGCCCCGCCGCGGTGCCCGCGCGCAGGTCGCGCTCGTCCTTCTCGGTCAGCGCGGGCAGGTTGACGTCGACGCCCGGCAAGTTGATGTGGCGGCGCGACCCGATCTTGCCCGGCGTGATGACCCGGCAACGGACGTGGGTGGGGTCGATGTCGACGATCTCCATGCGCATGAGGCCGCTGTCGACCAGGACCGTCGCCCCCACCTTCACGTCGGCGGGCAGGCCGGCGTAGTTCACCGACACCCCCCGGACATCGGGGCTGGGCGTGGCGGTGTACAGCTCGAAGAGGTCGTTCGCCCGCAGCTCGATCGGCTGGTCGATCGAGCCCGTGCGAATCTCAGGGCCCTTGACGTCCATCATCACGGCGACGTGCCGGCCAACCTGATTCGAGACCTCGCGGACCCGCTTGATCATGCCGGCGGCCCATTCGCCGGTGCCGTGAGCCATGTTCAGGCGGAGCACGTCGACGCCCATCGAGATGAGCTGCCCCAACCGCTCCACGCTCTCCGTGGCGGGTCCAATCGTCGCGATGATCTTGGTGTGCCTGTAGTGACCGCGCATGGCGGACCGCCCACAGCGAGGCTATCGCCCGTCATGTTGCCGACGGGTTTCGAGACGCCTCGTATTCCCGTTCCGGCCTGAAGGATCAGGCGTTACATGTGGTTGGAGATTTCTTGCACACCGGAATGGAACCAGTGCTCGAAGACGAGCTCGCCCTCGAGGCTGGCGTATCCGCTGCGGACGAGGCCGATGACCCCCGGCACGGTCGGATCGAAGGCGCCGATCGACAGCCTGAGACCCAGGATCGGCGGCGTCGAATAGACCATGCCGGCCGCGAACCACTCTTCGGCGGGGGGCACGGCATCGCCAGGCGGCGGGAACCCGACACTCCAGCGATGGGCGTAGTCCAGCTGGATCTCCGTCGCGGCCCGGGAGAAGAGGGGGCGCATGCGCCCGGCCAGAACGCTGCCCCACGGAGCTTGCAGCTCCATGAAACCCTGGCGGACGTCGGGCGAATTGATCCGATCGGCGACCTTGTCGACGCTTTCGGCGAAAGCCCACAGCTGGAAGTAGCCGGCCACCCGCGTCGCCGGGCCGATCTGGTCCCGCACGCCGAATCCCAGCACGAGGCCGCCGTACCCGCTCCGGACTCGAACCTCGTTGACCTTGCCCTGCGCGAGGATGACCTGGTCCTGGGGAAACCCTGGACCGGTCAGCTGCTGCTTCTCCGAGGGCCAGTTCCATCCACCGCCGGTCACCTGCTGGACGATCGTGGCGTTGCTGGGGGTCAACTCGTAGGTCGGCTGTGGCAGACCGCCGCCATGGGCCCAGCTGAGGAACGCGCCAACCCTGCCGTCAGTGAAGAGCTGCCAGGCGTCGTCGTGCAGCAGCAGCGTCTCCGCGTCCGCGGGCCGGGGATGCGTCAGCAGCGCGAACAGGAGGCAGACGGCCGCGAGAGTTGACCCGACTCGGATGCGCAATGAGAAGCTCTGACGCCCCACGCAGCCGAGTGACCACTATCACCTTCAGGGGCAGGGGACCCGGTACGCGTTCGAACTGTCCCACCAGGTCGGGCACCTGACCGAGGTCGTCAGACACGGGCCTGTCGCGCGCCGGACGCTTTCGTTAATCTTGCGCCGTGAGGCTGAGGACGGCTGGCCCGTCGTGGCTGTTGTCGGCGCTGCTTGCGGCGGCGTGCAGCTCGAGAAGTGTCGGCGGCGGAGCCGGCGGCGCCGGGGGCGGAGCGGGACTGCAGACGAGCGGCGGTCAAGGCGGGCACGGCGGCTCGGCCGGCTCGGCCGGCGGCCGGCCCGACGCTGGACATGGCGCGGACGCCGGAGCTGGCGCGGGCGCCGGGGATGGCACGGACGCCGGGGATGGCACGGACGCCGGGAATGGCACCGACGCCGGGCCGCCGGCCGGCTGCACGTTTCAGATGAACGTCGCCCCGAGCGACATGATTCCGACCGTCGGCGTGGTCGACTGGACCGTGAACCTGCCGGGGCTCACCGCGGCCAGCATCGAGTTCACGCTGGATGATCCGGCGCCCGGCACGATCAACGTCGGCAGCGGCGGCGAGATCAGCGTCGCCGGGACCACCCATCGGGCACTCATGCTCGGGATGAAGCCCCAGCGCTCGTACACGTATCGCATCGTCGCCAAGGGCGGGCCGACCGGCTCGACCATCTGCACCAGCCCCGACCAGTCATTCACGACCGGGCCCCTGGACCCGACCATCGCGCCCACAGTGACCCGCACGGTCATGAACGCCGCCGCGCAGGCACGCGGGTTCATCGTGACGAGCGGTGGTTATCAGTCGGGCTGGCAGTTTGCGTACATCGTTGACGCCGACGGCGACACTGTCTGGTGGGCCCCGTCGCCGGCGGCGTGTACCCGGGCCCTGATGGACTGGGAAGGACAGAACATGTGGATGGTCAACACCATCTTCCCGGAAATCACTGGAAGCCAGGCGGCGAGCGTCGCCATGGACGGCACGGGGATGACGGTCCTGCGGGATGACCCCTTCAGTTACGCCCACCACGATCTCACGGTGGCCCCGGGGGGCGTCACGACGTTCCTGATCTGGAACAGCCAGGCCACCGACATGAGCAGCAGCCTGGTGGAACGCGCTCCGGACGGAACGCTGACGACCGTCGCCAATCTGGATGCCAGCACGTTCGGTCCTTGGAAGACGCAGTTTCACGCGAACTCCGTCATGTACCACCCGACCGACGACACCTACACGGTGAGTGACCTCAATGCTCGGGCATACGTGAAGCTCTCGCGCCAGGGGCAACCGCTCTGGCAATTCCGACAGAGCTGCACGGGCTCGGTCGCCCCCAAGTGCGCGGCCAGCGCCGACATCACCAGCAACCACGGTCACCACCTCCTCGATGACGGGCACTTCCTGTTCTTCGACGCCACGTCGAGCACCAAGGCTCCCGTCTACGAGTATTTGCTGACCCAGACCTCCACCGCGCTGACGGCCGACCCGGTCTGGACGTACACCGCGGACAGCATTGGCAGCAACGTCCTGGGAGACATTCAACGTCTGCCCAATGGCAACACGCTCATCGACTATTGCTCCCACGGAGAGATGCTCGAGCTCTCCCCGACCGGCGACATCGTCCAGGTTCTGGATGCCACCGGTCCTGCCCCGTCGATGGCGGGCTACTACAACTTCGGCTACATGAACTTCCGCGAGACCCTCTACGGCCCACCGTTGCGCTGAGCCGAACAGGGAAGGCTTGGGCCTCTCGGCCTGCGGCCTTGTGGGAGGGGACCGGACTGGCCCATCAACCCGACGCGGCGTCCGACCCCAAGCCCGACGTGTCCGACGCCGGTGACGCCTCGATGAGGGTCTCGCTGGAGCACGACGCCATCTTTCGGCGCCGCATCGACTTCAGTCCAGCCAGAAGGCTTCGTGTGAAGTCCTTTCGGACTTGCATGCCCCGCATCCGTGCGTTATATACTTAACCAGATGGTAAAGCATGCGTCGCCTCGGCTCGATGCCTCGTTCGCCGCGCTCTCGGACGTCACCCGGCGCGGCGTGCTCGAGCAGCTCGGACGCGCGGACGCGTCGATCACGGATCTCGCCGGGAAATTCGACATGACCCTGGCGGGCATGATGAAGCACGTCGGCGTCCTGGAGCAGGCGGGGCTCGTCACGACGGAGAAGGTCGGACGCGTGCGGACCTGCAAGCTCGCCCGGCGCCGCCTGCAGGAAGAGACGGCGTGGATCGACAGGTACCACCAGCTCTGGGACTCACGCTTCGACGCGTTGGACGAGGTCGTCGAAGAGCTGAAACGGAAGGAGATGACCGATGGACGCAATAAAAGAGAGTGAAGCTGCCACCGCGAAGAACCGCACGACGGTCGAGCAGACGTCTGAGCGCGAGATCGTCGTGACCCGAACGTTCGACGCCCCGGCGCGGCTGGTGTTCGAGGCATGGACCCAGCCCGAGCTGTTCAAGCGGTGGTGGGTCCCCAGGTCGATCGGCATGTCCCTGCTGGCTTGCGAGATGGACGTTCGCCCCGGCGGCAAGTATCGGCTGGCGTTCGGCAACGATCCGGCGAAGCCGTTGGAGTTCTTCGGCAAGTACCTCGACGTGGTTCCAAACGCGCGCATCGTCTGGACCAACGACGAAGGAGGCGAGGGCGGGGCGGTCACCACGGTGACCTTCCAGGAGATGGGTGGCAAGACGTTGCTGGTCGTGCGTGACCTCTATCCTTCCAAGGAGGCGCTGGTCGCCGGCCACGGCGCGGAGGAGGGGATGCCCGAGGCCCTCGACCAACTGGACGAGCTGCTGCGACGTTAATCGGACGCGCGCGCGTCAGCCGGCTCCGGAGCTCCTGCCGGCCTGACCCCGGAGCTGAAGCAGCTCTACGCGCGTCAGATGGAGGTCCACGCGGGCTATCAGGAGAACGCGGACCGGAACGTCGGCCGCCTGCTACGGCCGGGTCGAGAACGTCGCCCCGGGGATGGTCGCATGGCGCCGCCGGCTGGGCTCGCGGCGCTAGACGAAGAGGATCGGTTCGATCCTGTGGACGGCAGAGCGCTCGCCGCCGACAGGATACGACACCCTCGGCTCCGTCGTGCCGACCGTGACGAAGTCGAGCCACAGGTACCCCGCGGCATCGAAGCGCGCCCACATCTCGACGTTCTCGCCGTCGGCGACGTGTCCACGACCTTCGACGACGGCGTAGGCGACGCGGTGTCGCTGGCCAGCACGGTCCGGGGTGGCGATTCGCTCCATGGCGGAGCGGATACTAGCCTTGTACGGCCGCAATTCTCAAGGCAAGCTTCCCGGTCCCCGTGGCAGGCCAAGACAAGCCCAAAGCACCCGATCTCGCCGGCAAGAACCCGCACGTCCCGGTCGACGTGGCTTCGGTTTTGAAGACCGTCCAGCGTCCGCGACGGGCTGTCGTCACCGCGGGGATGCCTTACGCCAACGGGCCGCTCCACCTCGGCCACCTGGCCGGGGCGCACCTGCCGGCCGACATCTACAGTCGCTGGATGGGTCTGCTCATCGGCCGCGAGAACGTCCTGTTCGTGAACGGCACCGACGATCATGGCTCGACCAGCGAGGTGTCGGCCGCGGCGGCCGGGATCCCGATTCGCCAGTTCATCGACGACATCCACGCCCGGCAACAGGTGACGCTCGCACGTTACGCGATCGACGTCGATGTCTACACCGGCACCTCGCAGCCCGAGACGTTTCCGCTGCAGAAGCAGCTGTGCGACTTCTTTCTGACCAGCCTCCACCGAAACGGCATGTTGGAGAAGCGCACCAGCCGGCACTGGTACGACCCCCAGCAGAGGCGCTTCTTGCCCGACCGCCTGGTGAAGGGGACTTGCCCCAACCCCAAGTGCAACTACGACGGCGCCTACAGCGACGAGTGCGACCGCTGCGGCCACCAGCACGAGCCGACCGCGCTCATCAACCCCAAGAGTGTGCTCTCCAACGCCACGCCCGAGATGCGCGACACCGTCCACTGGTTCCTGGACATGTGGAAGGTGTCGGAGGTGCTGCGCGGCTGGATCGAAGGCAAAGCCAGGAAGAAGGCGTGGCGCCCCTCCGTCATCGCCGACACGCTGGAGAAGGTGCTGCCGTCGCTGCGTTTCGACGGCGAGCACGAGGAACCCTACAAGGCGCTCAAGGCCACGCTTCCCCCGCACAAGAGCAAGTACGCCCCGGGCAAGAAGGTGGTGCTGCAGTTCGGCGACAAGGCGGCCCTCGAGAAGGGGCGCACGGCGCTGGCGGCGGCCGGGATCCCGTCGACCATTGCCAACGAGTGGGCGCACCGGTCGATCACTCGCGACATCGACTGGGGTGTGCCGGTGCCGGCCATCGATCCGGATCTGGCGGGCAAGACCCTCTACGTCTGGCCCGACTCGCTGATTGCTCCCATCGCGTTCTCGAAGGTGGCGCTCGCGAAGAAGGGCCTGGACCCGGAGACCTACGCCCAGTACTGGCGTGATCCGGAAGCTCGGGTCGTGCAGTTCCTGGGGCAGGACAACGTTTTCTTCTACGTGCTCATGCAGGGGGCGATGTGGCTGGGGACACAGGACGATCCACAGCGCATGCCGGTGCCCGGCGAGCTGCAGCTGACCGACATCGTGAGCGCCTTCCACCTCATGGTGTCGGGCGAAAAGATGAGCAAGAGCCGCGGCAACTTCTATGGCGGCGATCAGCTGCTGGACGAGAAAGGCTACGCCGCGGACCAGATTCGCTATTACCTGGCGCTGCTCGGGCTGTCGGAGAAGTCGTCGGACTTCGAGTTCGGCAAGCTGGACGAGCGCAACCGTTTCCTGGCCGGTCCGCTCAACGCCGCCTTCGAGCGTCCGATCTCGGCGGCGCACTCGAAGTTCGACGGGCGCGTTCCCGACGGCGTCCTGGTGGACGGCGTCCTCAGCGACACCGTGCGGATGGTCCAGCGCTATGTGAAGTCGATGGACCGCGCCGACTACCCGAACATGCTTTTCGAGGTCGAAAACTACGCGCGCATCATCAATAGCCTGTTCGCGCAGTACAAACCGCACGACGATCGACACCCGGAAGAAGGGCGTCGCAACGCCCTCTTCAGCGCGTTCTACGTGCTCAAGAACCTGATGATCATGCTCTACCCCTTCGTGCCCGGGACCATGGACCGGCTGCGCGAATCGCTGCGGCTGCCGCCCACCGTCTTCCGCATCGACGAGCTGGGGATCCCCATCCCGGCCGGCCACTCCATCGGACCGAAGGGCGACTATTTCCCGGTCCCCGCCCAGATGGAACGCACCGAGCCGGCCTAGAGAGGCTGGCGACTGGTTGGTGGCTGGTCACGTCGTCGCCTCGAGGATGAACGGCCCCCGCCACGACACACCTTCCGCAATCAGCGTGAGCTTCTGCTCTGCGGAGACGCCAAAGAGCCGCGCGAGGAGCACTTCGCACAGGGCGGCGAGGTCGCCGTCCTCGATCCTGAGGTAGCTGATCCCGTTCTTCGATCTGGTCTCGACGGGCCGCCCCTCGCGACCGAAAAACTCGAGGACACGGGTCTCCTCGGCGACGTTCAGAGGCGACGCGAGGATCCAGTCGAGGCCCACCCGTCCTTTCTCGACGGAAAACTGTACGTTCAGCGCCTCTGACGCCGCGGGCGGCGCCCCGTCCTTGCCGAACAGAAGCACGACGAAAGCCCCCTCCCTTCCCGCCTCCCGCAACATCCTGACCACCCTCGGAACGTCCGGGAGAGACACCGGCGGCATCTCGGAAGCCGCTTCGCGCGCCGCGCGCCGTCCACCGGCGATGACGACAGCGATGAGAGCGATGCCACAGCCGACGATCCAGAGCCGAGCGCTCGTGCTCATGCGCCGCAAGGCGAGGGATTGCGCCACGATCAAGATCAGCAAGACGGCGCGGAGGCGGTTTGTGAGCTCGCGCTTGGCCTTCACCCCACCATTGTGCGCCGAGGCCCCTTTTC
>DATJWP010000022.1:0-18591 GCA_035578045.1 Polyangia bacterium
GCGACGGGACCGTCTACGACGGCAGTCGCGGCGCACAGATGACCTGAGATTTGACCGGCACGCTGCCGCGAAAGGCAGCGGCGGGAGTGGTCGACAGCTGTCCGAAGACGGTGACCGCGGCTTGATTCGTGAGGTCAGCACAACCTGCTCCGCCGAGTGCGGCCCGTCGACGGATCCACCCTATGCGCCAGCACGAGCGCGAATACTCGAATGCGACAGCGAGTCGATTTCCTTCCGCACCTACAAAACTCGAACGCATCGCCTCGACGGAGGCACGACGCGACAGACCTAATCTTGTGGGGCCAGCCACTTCATACTCCAATCAAGTTGGGTGCGGTCGCGGAGCACCGGCCGGCTGTTCTTCCACCCGCAAGGGCCCGCCAGCGCGCCTCCACCCGATGCGCGCCATCCAGGTGGATGGCAGCGCCGTGGCCGGCGGGACGTCCGTGGCCGCCGGCTCTCGTTGCCAGCCCGAAAAGTGAGGTCCCGAGCTGCGTGGGTCGACGCACGGGGGCGCACGCAGGTGCTTCCGGAAGTTGAGCAGCACGTAAACCATGCTCGTTCGCGTCTGCCGTGGTGTCGTGAGCGGGCGGGCATGATAGCGATCGCCGACGACCTTGCCCTTGCGGCCGAGCACCCGATTCACGGCCAGCGC
The DNA here is from genome assembly GCA_035578045.1 of Polyangia bacterium. Taxonomy (GTDB): domain Bacteria; phylum Myxococcota_A; class Polyangia; order Fen-1088; family Fen-1088; genus JADGRB01. The sequence continues at coordinate 656 of DATJWP010000022.1, forward strand.
CAATCGGATGGCGAGCCCGTGCATGCCGCCCCGGGCCCGGCGCGGTTCGTCTCCTTCGACGATGAAGTGGCCGTGGTCCTGCTGGATCGAGAAGTGGATCACCCGAAAGCGATCGACCGAGGCCCGGGCGATGGCCTGTCTGACCGCGCCGAACAGCCGCGGCGAACGAAGCGATGGCAGTCCCGGCGCGGCCCGAATGGTGACTTGCACCGGATAGCGCGGGTTGATCTTGGGTCGGGTGACGTGCGGCATCGACGGTCGGCCGCGGGGCTTGCGGCCGGCACCCTTGCGAGCTCCGCCCCACGTCCTGGCCGCCGGGAGGGGCAGCCGCATCTGCCGAGCTGGTCCTGACTTGATTGCGCGCATGTTCCGTTTTCGGAACCGGGCGCGGCGAGTTGCGTGGGGCGGGCAGATTATGCTGCGCGGACCGCGGGTCTTGAATCGGCTGATGTCGTCGATCGCCGCTGCAAACCGAAGGGCCGTCAGCGACCCAACGCCGGGCACGGTCATCAGTCGCCGGCACGTCTCGTCTGCCTCTGCCTGCTTGTTCAGTTCCTCGTCCGCCAGCTGGATCTGAGTCGTCAGCGCCTCGACGATCAACAGTTGCCGCTCCACGCAGTTGGGCAGTTGGTCTCCATACAGTGCTCGCACGCGGGTCGCGAACGTCGGGCTGCTCCCCTTTCCGGGGTACCGGCCCTGGGTTCGCAGCCACCCTCGGACCGTGTTGATCACCTTCGTGCGCGCGCCCACCAGCGCATCCCGCATCCCACAGAACGTCTTTCGCTCGCGAGACCCTTTGCCGGGTATGTGCACCGACGGCAGATCGATCCGGCATGAGACCTCGCTCAGAGCGCGGGCATCCCGCTGGTCCGTCTTCGTTCTCCGAGCGCCAACCCCAAGCGTCCGGACCGTGTTCGCTGGCACGATCCTGACCTCGTGGCCAAGGGCCTGAACAGCGTCCGCGAGCCCGAACGCTTGCGCACCCGTCTCCATCACCACCCGGCTCTTCGGCCGCTCGGCAAAGTACCGAGGCAGCTCCCAGGTCTCCCAGCGCCGCTCGTCGACGATCTCTCCTTCCTCACGCAGATTTGCGATTTCCTCGAGCCCAGATCGATAGCAACATGGTCCATGGCTGGCTCCCTTCGCCTGCGGCAGAAATGACCGCGTTTTCCCTGAGCGACGGTAACCCGTCAGCTCGTCGCGAGCGGAGCCAGCCACTTCATCGACTCTGCGCATGTTCCGAAGCCCGAAGCCCGGCTGCGGAGCGTCTCGCAGCGCGGGACTCGCTCGGTCATGGGGACGCGTAGGAGCAGGCGGATGAACGCCGCGCCGATCGCGGCCGTGAAGTGGCGAACAGGGCCCAGCTCTTCACTCATCGGGCTGTAACCACCAGCCGCCGTGGCTGCCGCCACGGGAGCGCCAGGTTCCGTTGATGGTGCGCTGGGCGGCGGCGCGCAGCATGTCCTCGAAGGTCGGGCCGGTGGCGGGGCCGGCGGCGGCCCAGGTGCCGGCCAGCTCGCCTCCGCCCGCCACGCGCGCGCGCCAGGTTCCGCGCCAGCCCCGGCCGGACCGGCGCGCCGACCAGGTGCCCTGCATGCGCACCTCGTCGTTCTGGTCCAGCATCGTCCAGGACCCGATGGCTTCGTCGCGTTCTGTGGGCTGGGCCGACCAGCGTCCGTGCAGCGGAGGCCCGCCTGCCGTCGCGATCCAGCGGCCGCGATAGACCTTGGGCGCGTCGGCCCCTCGGGCGCCGGTTCCCGCCGCCAGCAGCAACGCCGCGGCGGCGAGCCCGATCACCCGGCAGGCTGCACGCGGGAGCCCTCTCACTCGGCCAGCTTAACGCCAACCCCCAGCACCAGCTCACAGGGGCCGGCGAACCCCTCGCCCGGGCGCTCGAAGGCCGACAGCGCGGTCGCGATCTCGTCCCAGGCGGCGGCGCGCCCGGCCTCGTCCAGGCCGGAGAGCATCTGGTGCAGCGCGCCGAACGAGTCGCGTTCGAACTGCACGCAGGCGGCTGCGTCGGGCAGCCGCAGCGGCGCCGGGACGTTCTCGACGATGACGTCCCCGAAACCAGCCTGCTCGAAGGCCGCCTTCAGCGCGCCCGGGGCGCCCAGGCTGAAGGGGCCGGGCTGCCCGGGCAAGGGCGGCCCCAGGTTCGCGCGCCGCCGGATGATCGAGACGGGCGTGGAGAAGAAGCCGTTGCGCTCGGGCGTCGCGTACACGATGGCGGCGACCCGCCCGCCCGGGACCAGCACCCGCCGCATCTCGCGCAGCGCCCGCTGCTGGTCGGGGAAGTAGATCAGCCCGACGCGCGAGAAGACGACGTCGAACGACCGGTCGGGCAGGTCCAGGTTCTCGCCGTCCATCGCCCGCGCCGCGACGTTGGCATGTCCGGCTGCCTTCGCGTCCGCCACGGCGTGCTCCAGGATGCGCGGCGCGAGGTCGGTGGCCAGCACCGAGCCGCCCGGGCCGACGCGCCGGGCGATGGCCAGCGTCTGCTCGCCCGCGCCGGCCGCGACGTCCAGGACCCGCTGGCCTGAGCCGACGCCCGCCAGATCGAGCAGCCGCTCGGTGGCCGGCCCCAGCCAGGCGTTCAGCGTCGGGCCGTAGCGGTGCCAGGCGTCCGAAGCCGCCTGCCACTGCGTGCGTGTGGTTTCTTTGTACGTGTTCGGATCGAAGACCGTCGTTGTCATGACCGTACCTCCTGGCGATCACGCTAGCGTCGGCGCGCGCGGCGGGGTGCTGGCGAATCCTCAAACGCTGTTGAGCTCTGTTCAATGAAGCGGCGCCTGGTCGGGCGCCCGCCGACGCCCAGTGACCGGCTGGCCTCGCGCAGCAGCTCGCGCATCCAGCGGTGGGCCGGGTCGGCGTCGAACCGCTCGTGCCAGTAGATCTCCTCGGGATAGGTCGGCAGCTCGATGGGCGGCTTCAGGATCTGCAGCGGAACCAGCTGGGCGAAGTGGCTGATCAACATGCTGGGCCCGGTCATGAGCAGGTCGGTGCGCGCGACGATCAGCGGCGCGGCCATGAAGTGCCGCACCCGGACCGCCACGCGCCGGCGCCGCCCCAGCTTGGCCAGCGCCTCGTCGATCCAGGTCGGCCGCGCGCTGTCGCCCAGCGTGATCAGCAGGTGGGGCGTGTCGACGAAGGTCTCGAGCGACAGCTTCCCATCGATCGCCGGGTGGCCGCGGCGGGCGGCGCAGGCGAACCCCTCGGTGCACAGATCCATCCGCCGGATGCCGGGCGCGTCGTCGACCACGGCGCCCAGCGCCAGGTCCAGCTCGCCCGTCTCCAGCAGCCAGGCGTTTCCGCGCCGGGCGCTCGGCACCAGCTCCAGCGTGATCCCCGGCGCCTCGCGCGCCAGCGCCGCGATGACCGGCGGGGCCACCAGGGTCCCCAGGAAGTCGGGCGCCGCGATCACGAAGTTGCGCCGCGCCGTGCGCGGCTCGAAGGCGGCCGGGTCGCGCACGATCGCCTGCGCGTCCAGCAGCACCCGCCGGAGCGGGATCTCCAGCGCTTCGGCGCGGGGCGTGAGGCTCATCCCGCGGCCGGTGCGGACCAGCAGCGCGTCTCCCAGCAGCTCGCGCAGCTCGGCCAGCGCGTGACTCATCGCGGACGGCGTGACGTGCGCGCGCCGGGCGGCGCCCGAGACGCCGCGCTCCTGCAGCAGGGCGTCCAGCGCCACCAGCAGGTTGAGGTTGACCCCCGCCAGATCGACCCGGTTCACCCGGCTGAGCTTACCCGGTCATCGCCAGCGGCAGCAGGCCCGGCGCGACACCGGCGGGCAGGGCCGCGCCCACCGTCCGGCGCTCTGCGCCCGACAGGTGCGACAGGTCGGCGAACGTCCGCAGCCAGAGGCGCCTGCCCTCGATGTCGATCCGGCTGACGGCCGAGACCGGCCAGTCCAGCGTCCGGTACAGGCGCACGTCGAAGCCCAGCAGCCGGCAGAATAGGATGCGCAGCACCGCCTTGTGGGCGACGATCAGGACATTGCCCCGCGCGTGCCGCGCCCGCACGTCCGCGATGGCCGACAGCGCGCGCTCGGCCACGTCGTTCGGGAGCTCGCCGCCGGGCGCGCCGATCGACGGGTCGGCCAGCCAGCGCGCGAAGTACCCGGGGTCGCGGCTGGCCACCTCGGTCTTGGACAACCCCTGCCAGTCGCCGTAGGAGATCTCGTCCAGTCGCGTCTCCCGGCGCACCGGCAGGCCGATGCGCGCGGCCATCGGCATGGCGGTGTCGATGGTCCGGGTGCGGCTGCTGGTCACGATCCCCGCCCAGGGCAAGTGGGCGTAGGCGTCGGCGAACGCGGCCGCCATCATCCGCCCCTCGACGGTCAGTGGGGCATCGATGCGCCCGCAGAAACGGTCGTGGTGGCTGAATGCCGTCTGGCCATGCCGCAACAGATAAAGGCTGAGCACGTCCCCCTCATCCCCCTTTCGCGTCTCAGGTCCTTGTGGACTGAACGCGCCACCCCTCGAATCTTCCTGCTCTCGCCGCATTCGCCGCGGATCAATACAAGCGGCGTACCAGCCCCTACCGCCCGGAAAATCCCGACGATCAGCCGGCGGCTTTACCGGTTCCGGTAAAGCCGCGCGGCCCGAGCGTTACCCATCGAACACGCTCAGTACTTGGCGTTGCGGGCCAGCTCGAGCGCCTTGTCCTGCCAGAACACCCCCGCCTTCGGGCCGCCGTTGCAGGTCCCGTCGGATTCGCCGGGCTTCTTCAGCCAGAGGTAGGCGTCGACCAGCTTGTCCGACGTCTCCGCCGTCGGGGGCGTGCCCAGCGCGCGGCCGGGCGGGTTGCACCAGCAGTTCTCGTCGTCGGGCCCCTTGCAATCGGTGGGCGGCCCGTTCCCGTTGCGGCTGGTGTCGATGACGAAGTGCTTGCCGCCCAGCAGCTTGGAGATCTCCTTGCCGTACTTGACCTCGGTCTGGGTCGACTTGTAGTTCGAGGTGTTCAGCGCGAACCCCTGGGCCTCGTCGACGCCGGCCGCCTTCAGGCGCTCGACGTTCTCCTGCACGGACAGCCAGCCAGAGTGCCCGGCGTCCATGTAGACCGCCGTGTTGCCCAGCGCCTCGAACGTGTGGACCGCGAAGCGCAGCAGCTCGAGCCGCTCTTTCTGGTCCTGGTCGGACAGGCACTTCTTGAGCAGGCCGATCGAGTCGGGCTCCAGCACCACGACGGCGCGGCGGTTGCCGATGCCGTTGGCGAAGTTGGTGATCCACTCCTTGTACTGCGGGGCTTCGCTGGCGCCGCCGGCCGAGTACTGACCGCAGTCGCGCTTGGGGATGTTGTACGAGATGAAGAGCGGCAGCGACCCGGACTTCGAGATGACGGTCACCCGGTGCCGCACCCAGGCCTCGACGTTGGCGGTCCAGTCGCCGATCCAGTCGGCGCCGCCGTTGTCCGCGACCTTGGCGTACAGGCCCGAGGTCTCCGGATCGCTCTTGCTCGCCAGCATCGACTTCAGGTGGGCGGGCGAATAGGGGTCGACCCAGCTCAGCTTCACCCCCACGAAGGGGTTCTCGCCCTTGCTCCAGGCCGGCAGGAACTGCTTGAAGTCATCCGGGCTGGGCGGGCGCTTGGGATGGCCCGATGAGGTGGTCGCGGCCGTCGTGCTCGCCGCGGGGGCCGCCGGGGTGGCGGGGGCGGGTGCGTTCCCCGACGAGCCGGCACACGCCGCGGTCAGGGCGGTCATCGACAAGAGCGCGAGAAGGGGCTTGCTGGACATCGGACCTCCGAAAGGCGGGTTGCTAGCATGAAAGAGTCGGAACCCACAAGCGACGGACCCTCATTTGGCGACCGGGGTTGACCGGATGAACTGACCCTTGCGCGGTGTGCCGTCGCCGGCCTGCCAGCCGTCCGGTGTCAGGACCTGGTAGTCACTCAGCACCATCGGGCGGGTGACAATCGGGTCGAACGACGACAGGAACCCGACGTGCAGGTGCGGGGTGACGGCGTTCCCCGAGTTGCCGCAGCGGCCGATCCAGTCGCCGCGCCGGACCCGGTCGCCGACCTTCACGACGACCGATGCCGCGGCCAGATGCCGGAACTCGGTGTACTCGCCGGGGGCGTGCTGGAGGATCACGTAGTTGCCTGGGTCGCGGCCCGCGACGTGCGCCGGCCAGTCGCGCGCGCTCCCCTCGGCGGCGACCACGGTGGCGTCGGCGGGCGCCAGCACCGGGCGGCCGTAGCAGGCGAATCGCGTCAGCGGAGCTCCCTTGGGGGGTTCGCGAGTCCCCTTGGTTTGGGCAGGGACCAGGTCCAGGGCAAACGCAGCGTAGCCGCGATGCGTTTCGCCGCTGTCGAAGCCCTGAATGACACCCCAGATGCCGGCGAAGGGGAGCGTCAGGCGGGTCACCTGTGGCGGCGGCGACCGCTCGGCGGCGTCGCCGGGCCGGAGCCGGGCGGTCCCGGCGCCGGCCACCAGCCAGATGCAGAGCAGGCCGAGCCTCATCCGGGGGCGCGGCGCAGCCCTTCGAGCGCGCGCTGCCAGAAGACGTAGCCCAGGTGCTCGCCGTCGGGATCGTCGCCCGCCAGCCGGACCGACGACAGGTGGAGCAGCGTGCGCAGCAGGGCGGGCCGGCGCGCGGGCGGCAGCGCACCGGCGGCAGCGGCCACCTGTTCGCGGAGCGTGTCGATCGCGTCGCCCGAGCCGGCCGGTGCGCCCAGCGCCGCCCGCAACGCGCGCGCCTGGGCCCGGAAGGCGGCGTCGGCTTCGCGGCGCGCTTCGTCGTCGCCGGCCAGCGAGCTCTCGGCCGCGGCCCGGCGCTCGCGCGCCACCGCCTCGCGCGCCGGGCGGTCATCCCCCAGCCCGGCGGCCAGCGCGTCGAACATCCGGGCCCGCATCACGCCCGGGTGCTCGTCGGCGCGCCGGAGCAGGGCCAGCACCGCCTCGCTGTCGGCCTGGAAGATGGCGTGCAGCCCTTCCAGCTCGTCCGGCCGGAAACGACCGCGCTCGGAGAAGTAGTCGGTGGTCTCCAGCGACGTGAGCGCGCCACCGTCCCGTGCCCGCGCCAGCGCCCGGCGCAAGCGCCCCTCGAAGGCGCCCGGGGTTCCGGACGTCGATCTTGCCCGCAGCCGCAGGTGAGGGCGGCGGCCCGGCCCGTCCTCGTAGCGCAGGAAGAACCAGGCATCGATCTCGCCCGCGCCCAGGCCGCCCTGCACGGCCGGCCGCACCACATCCAGCAGCAGCTGGTCCTGTCGGTCGCGCGGGCCGAACAGCTTGAAGGTTCGCCACCCGGCCAGCGGCGGGGATTCGCGCGGCGGCGGCACGCGATCCAGCTCGACGGGGTCGGGGGCCTCGCGACGCTCGCGGACCACCGGCACGACCACCTCCAGGCGACGGCCGTCGCGGTCGACGACGGCGCCGAGCGGCGGCCAGATCTCGTGGACCCGCTGCGCGCCCGCCAGCTCACCCACCGCGTCCGGGGCTTCCAGGTCCAGCGGCAGCAGCTCGTCCCCCTCGCCGAGCTGCACGTGCCGCGGGACGCCCCGCTCGCGCCGCCAGCGGGTCAGCGCGGCGCGCCCGGCCTCTGCCGCGCGCAGCGACGCCGGGACCCGCCAGGTGGCCGGCGCGATGACGAAGCCCTCCAGCGTCACGCGCGGCAGGAAGTCCAGCGCGGCGAGCGGGCCGGCGGTGAACGCCCAGGGCGCGTGCTGCCGCTGCAGCGTCCAGCCGACCGCCAGCCGAGGGGCCCCGGCGGGCGCGGTGCTCGAGCGGACGCGCCAGAAGGGCGAGGGGACGATGCCCTGGACGGCGCTGCCGGCCGGCGCGCTCCGCTCGCGCAGGCACAGGGCCTCGGGCCGCCCCGGGTCGGCGACCACGGCCAGATCGGCCAGCGTCAGGTCGTCGTCGCCGGACCATCGGGTGATCGCCAGCGTCCGGGCGCGCCGGGCCGGGTGAGCGCACAGATCGCCCAGGCCGGCGGAGGGCGCGAACGACACGTCCAGGCGCTCGGCGGCGGGCGCGACCCGCCGTTCGGCTGCGGCGATCTCGTCGAGCGCGGCCGTGAGCCCGTCGCCCAGGGCGTGCGCGAACCGTCCGAACGAAGCGCCCGCCGGTCCGTGCAGCCCGAGGAGCCAGCCCGAGCCGGGACGCGCCCCCGCCCTCGCGGGCGTCGGGCAAAGAAACAGCTCGGCCGTCTCGGGCAGCGGCGACAGGTCGCCCAGCGCGGCCGCCAGGGTGGCGGCGTCGAGCGCCACCTCGCGCGCGCCAGCGGCGGCCGCCCGCGCAAAGGCGTCGGCCAGGAACGCGATCGCGGGGGGCGCCACCGCGGCCGGAGCGTCCTCGTCGCCCGCCAGGTCGACCCCGTAGCCGCCCATCGCGAGCGACTCCAGGTCGAACGCGCCCGCCCCGAAGGTCTCCGTCACGGCGTCCAGCGCGCCGGCGACCGCGGCCGAGCCCAGCCGCTCGGACGCCGGCGGCGCGAGGGCCTCCTGCAGGCCGAGCAGCAGGGGCACCAGCCGGGCGGCCCGGGCCGCGGCCTCGCGGGCCAGCGTGGGCGTCCGGGGCGGCTGGTGGATCAGGACGGCCTGCGCGTCGGGCGCGTCGCCGCCGGGCAGCATTCCCAGCGCCGCCGACGCGGCGGCGGTGTCACCGGAGGCGAGCGCCGCCACCGCGCGCTCGAGCGCGTCGGCCGCTTCGTCGAGGCCCAGCGCCCGCAACCGCTCGACGACGTGGCGTGCGGGCGGCGGACCCACCAGCGGGGGCGCCAGGTCGGTCTGCAGCAGCCCGTCGTCGATCAACGTGAGCAGCAGATCGTCCAGCTCCTCCCGATCGTCCGCGTGCTGCAGCCCCGCGGCCCGGCGCACCTCCGGCCAGCCGGTCCAGCGGGCGGCCGCGTCCAGCACCGAAGCGAGCCGGTCGTCCACCTCGGCCTCGCACCGCTCGCCGAATCCGTCGTCGGTGTCGAACGCCGCTCCGGACAGCCCGGGCGGTCCGGACGGCCCGATCCAGGCCGCCGCCCCCGGGCCGCGCATGAGGGACGGGGCGCAGCGCAGGCGCACCCGTTCGCGCACGGCTGGGTCGTCCAGCAGGGCCCGGGCCAGGCCGTCCAGGCGCGCCCAGGAGGGGGCCAGGGCGGCGGTCGGGATCCCCGTCGCCACCTCGGTGCGGGGCCCCAGGCGCCCCACGCAGACACCGGCCAGCAGGCCGCTGGGCGTGGCGCGGAACGCCGCCCGCCGCCCGTAGCGCGCGAGCGCCCGATCGCGGGCGGCGCCCGGTTTCGCGGACGCCAGCGACGGGCTGGCCAGCGCGATCGCGTCGGCGCCCAGCGAATGGGTGGCCAGCGCCCGCGCCGCGCGCGGCAGGACGGCGACCGGCAGCAGCGGCGCGCGAATCAGCACCCGGGACAGCGGCAGATACACGCCGCCAGATTACCCTCGGTCCCGGGCTCAGTAGTAGGGGCTGGCAGCCGGCGGCCGGTCGATCTGCTCGAAGGAGGTCTGCGGCCGCGTCGGGTCGTTCAGGTTGTTGTCGGTCTTGTAGACCTCTTCTTCCTGGATGCGCCCGGCCGTCACGGCGTCCAGGTTGTCGCCCATGCAATTGTCGACCGTCTGCGCCAGCTCCCCCACGCGCGCGTGGGCGGCGCTGATGATCGCGAACTGCGACTGCATGACGACCAGCTGCGACTTGAAGGTGCGAAGCATCAGGTAGCGCGGCGCGGTCACCATGATGACCGCCTTGATCTGCTCGATCTTGTCGTCGATGCAGCTCATCCGAATGATGTCGTGCGAGCGATACGCCAGGATCTTGACGTCCTCGGCGTGCTCGACGGCCTGCCGCATCTCCTGGTCGTACTTGATCGAGAGCCCCAGCATCTGCTCGGCCGAGAGGCTCTCGATCTGCTTGGTCAGCCCCGCCTCCTGCGCCTCACGGCCTTCGGCGGCGAGCTGCTGAGCGATGGTCTGCTCGACGGTGGGCAGCTGCGTCGTCGTAACTTCTTCGGCCGCGTAGACGCCGCCCGCCAGACCGCAGATCACGAGCACGACTTTGAGGGTCTTCCCCCGCATGTGAGGGGACATCGGCGGACGCGCCGTGCGGATTGAGCCGGAGTGTCACGTCAGAAGAGTGACGCGGGAGAGATCAGAAAGAACGGAGGCCTGTTTTCTGCCTCACGGCATTCGGCAGCTCTCGGCGCCTGCCGCCGGCAGATAGCAGTTGTTCGTGTAGTCGATCACCATCCGGTCGGTGTTGAAGCGCCAGCCGAGGGTGCGGATGGTGCGCTTCATGCGTTCGACCCAGCCGCGGGGCACGCCGTGCTCGTCGCGGTCGTAGTAGGCGGGGATGATCGAGCTCTCCAGGGTCTCGTACATCGACTGCGCGTCGCGCCGGTCCTGCTCCTCGACGTTGACGTGCGTGACGCCGTCGCCGATCGCGAAGCCGTTCAGCCCGTCGTAGGCCTCGGCCCACCAGCCGTCCAGGACGGAGAAGTTGAGGCCGCCGTTCAGCAGCACCTTCTGGCCGCTGGTGCCGCTGGCCTCCTGCGGGCGGCGCGGGTTGTTCAGCCAGACGTCGACGCCCTGGACCAGGTGACGGCCGACGTTGATGTCGTAGTCCTCGATGAAGATGACGTGGTTCTTCAGGTCGCCGGCGATCGTCGCGTCGTGCACGGCCCGCAGCACCTCTTGCCCCGGGCGATCGGCCGGGTGGGCCTTGCCCGAGAACACCAGCTGCACGGGGCGCTTGGGATCCATCAGCAGCGCGCGCAGCCGGGGCAGGTCGCTGAAGATCAGGCTGGCCCGCTTGTAGGTGGCGAACCGGCGCGCGAAGCCGATGGTCAGCGCCTCGGGGTCCAGCGCGTTCTGCGCGGCGTTGACGAACTCGTCGGCGAACTCGTTGCGGCGGCGCTGCTCGGAGACACGCCGGCGCACGAAGTGGACCAGCGCCGCCTTCAACACCCGGTGCGTCTCCCAGAGCTCGGCGTCGGGGACGCTGTCGATGCGCGCCCACATCGTCGGATCGGCCAGGTGCTCGCGCCAGTCGGTCCCCATGTACTTGCCGTACAGGTCCTGCATCGCGGGCGCTAACCACGTCCGGACGTGGACGCCGTTGGTGATGTGTCCGACCGGCACCTCGTCCTCGCGGTGGTGCGGCCACAGCACCTGCCACGACTTGCGCGTGATCCGCCCGTGGAGCGCGGAGACACCGTTGGCGTAGCGGGACATCTTGAACGCCAGCACCGTCATGCACAGCGCCTCGCGGTGATCGTCGGGGCGGATCCGGCCGAGGCCCAGGAACTCGGGCTGCGACAGCCCCAGCGACCGGCGCAGCGGCTCCAGGTGATCGTCGACCAGCTCGGGTGGGAAGCGATCGTGGCCGGCGTCGACCGGCGTGTGGGTGGTGAACACCGTGCTCTGCGCGACCTCTTGCGCGCAGGTCCGGAAGTCGGCGCCCGTTTGCTCCATCAGGAGACGCGCGTACTCCAGCGTCGCGAAGGCGCTGTGCCCCTCGTTCAGGTGCAGCCCGCCCCAGTGGATGCCGGCCGCGCGCAGCGCGCGGATGCCGCCCACGCCCAGCAGCAGCTCTTGCCGGATGCGGATCCGCTGGTCGCCGAAGTAGAGGCGCGCCGCGAGCTGACGGTTCTCTTCCGAGTTCCCCTCGACGTCGGTGTCCAGCAGCAGCAGCTTGTTGCGGCCGACCGCGATCTCCCAGACCTGCGCCAGCAGCGTCTCGCGCGACAGCGGCACCTCGATGATGATCGGCTTGCCCGACGGCGTGCGGGCCGGCTGCGCGGGCAGGAGCTCGGCGGGCGAGCGCACGTACTCGGCGTGCTGCCACCCGTCGCGCCCGATCCGCTGGCGAAAGTACGACTCGCGGTAGAAGAGCCCGACGGCCACCAGCGGCAGCCCCAGGTCGGACGCGCTCTTCAGGTGGTCGCCCGCCAGCACCCCCAGGCCGCCCGAGTAGATCGGCAGCGACTCATGGATCCCGAACTCCGCCGAGAAGTAGGCGACGGGGCGGACCCGCAGCGGCCCCGCGTTCACCGAGGCCCACGTCCGCGCCGCGCCCAGGTACTCGCGCAGCTCGCGGTGCGCGCTGTCGACGCGGGCCCGCAGCGCCGCATCGCGCCCCAGGCTCTCCATCCGCTCTTTCGAGAAGCCGCCCAGCACTGACACCGGGTTGTGATTCGCGGCCCGGAAGGCCTCCGGGTCCAGGTCGCGGAACAATTTGATGATGTGGGGGGTCCACGCCCACCACAGGTTTCCGGACAGCTCGGTGAGCTGCGCTTGTAGTTTTTCTCCGGGGGTCATGCCATGCATCGGGCCGTCAATATAAACCCATTTTCGCCGACGCTCACGGCCCTGAAGTGTGGTTATAGTTGAGCGCGCCGACGCGCACCCAGATATGGACGGACAACAGAGGTTCATCGCGCTGGTCATGGCGGGCGGCAAGGGGTCGCGCCTGTTCCCGCTCACGCTCGATCGCGCCAAGCCTGCAGTCCCTTTCGGTGGGCGATACCGGATCATCGACTTCGTCCTGTCGAACCTGGCCAACTCGGGGGTTCGCTCGGTCTACGTCCTCACCCAGTACAAGTCTCAGTCGCTGGCGGAGCACGTGCAGCGGACCTGGGGGGCGCGCAGCTCATACGACGCCTTCGTGACCGTGGTCCCCGCGCAGATGCGGATGGGTGAGTCCTGGTACCGGGGGACCGCCGACTCGGTCTTCCAGAACCTGCACCTCATCGAGGAGTACCGCGGCGACGCGGTGCTGGTGTTCGGCGCCGACCACATCTACAAGATGAACATCCGTCAGATGACGGATTTTCACTTCCAGAAGCAGGCCATCGCCACGATCGCCTGCCTGCCGATCAAGAAGTCCGAAGCCAACCAGTTCGGGATCGTCCAGGTCGACTCCGACTGGCGCGTGGTTGGTTTCCAGGAAAAGCCGGAGCGCGATCCGGTCACCATCCCGGGCGACCCCGAGCACTGCCTGGGCTCGATGGGGAACTACGTCTTCTCGCCAGGACCCCTGATCGAGGAGCTGCGCGCCGACGCCGAGCGCGAGTCGCACCACGACTTCGGGCGGAACATCCTGCCGTCCATGGTGAAGACCGGGCGGGTGTTCGCGTACAACTTCGGCCTGAACCGGATTCGCGGCGTATCCGACGAGGTCGAGAACGCCTACTGGCGCGACGTCGGGACCATCGACGCGTACTACGAGGCCAGCCTGGACCTGAAGAACGTGGTCCCCAGCCTGAACCTCTACAACTGGGACTGGCCGATCGTGACGGCCAACTACCCGGACCCGCCGGCCAAGCTGGTCTTCGACGAGGACACCCGGCGCGGCATCGCGCTGCAGTCGATCCTCTCGGGCGGCTGCATCGTGGCCGGCGGCTTCGTCAAAGACTCGGTGCTCGGGCGCAACGTCTTCATCGACGCCGGCGCGCGGGTCGAGGCGTCCATCCTGTTCGACAACGTCTACGTCGGGCGGGGGGCGCGCATCAGTCGGGCCATCATCGACAAGAATGTCCGCGTCCCCGAAGGGGACACCATCGGACATGATCTGGCGCGGGATTCCCTGCGCTACACAGTGAGCGAGGGGGGGATCACGGTCGTGCAGAAGGCCCGCGACACGCTGCTCACCCGCTCGAGAAATTTCTGACGTCGTGCCTACATCGCCGGTTGCGCTGGTCGTTCACGGTCACTTCTACCAGCCTCCACGGGAGAATCCCTGGACCGACGAGATGCCGCGCGAACCGTCGGCGGCGCCGTACCACGACTGGAACGGACGCATTCACGCCGAGTGCTATCGGTCGAACGCGTACGCCCGCATCTTCTCGCCCGACGCGCGCATCGAGTCGATCGTCAACAGCTACGATCGGCTGTCGTTCAACTTCGGGCCCACGCTGGCCCGCTGGATCGAGCGCCACGATCCCCAGGTGATGGCGCGCCTGCGGGCCGCCCACCAGGAGCAGCGCAAGCGGCTGGGGGCGGGCGGCGGGATCGCGCAGGCCTACGCGCACGCGATCTTGCCGCTGTGCGACCCGGCCGACCGGCGCACCCAGGTGCTGTGGGGGCTGTCCGACTTCGAGCGGCGGTTCGGCCAGCGGGCCGAGGGGATCTGGCTGCCCGAGACGGCGGTCTCGCCCGAGACGCTGATGACCCTGATCGACGCGGGGGTCGAGTACACGATCCTCGCGCCGGAACAGATCGACGGGGTGCGCGCCTCGGACCAGGACACCTGGGAAGAGGTCGACCGCGACAGCATCGACACCGGCCGCGCGTACATCTGGCGGCACCCCGACGGCTCGGGGCGCAGCATCGCGCTGGCGGTGTTCGACGGGCCGCTGTCGCGCGCGGTGGCGTTCGGCGAGGCGGCGACCCGGGCCGACCTGTTCCTGGACGCCGTGAAGGCGGCCGCCGACCGGTCGGCCAGCGAGGGGCAGCGGCTGGTGCTGTGCGCCTCCGACGGCGAGCTGTGGGGGCACCACAAGAAGTTCGCCGACCTGACGCTGGCCTTCGCGACCCACGTCGAAGCCGAACGGCGCGGGCTGGAGGTCACCAACCTGGGCGCGTATCTCAGGAAGCACCCGCCCGTCTGGGAGGCGCGCCTGGCCGCCGGGCCCGACGGTGAGGGGACCGCCTGGAGCTGCTCGCACGGCGTGGGCCGCTGGATCCGCGACTGCGGCTGCCACATGGGCAGCGGCATGGGGTGGACCCAGGCCTGGCGCGGGCCGCTGCGGCTGGCGCTGGATCGCATCCGGGCCGCCGCCTCCGACTTCTACGAGGACGCGGCCGGGCAGCTGCTGGTCGATCCGTGGGGGGCGCGCGACGCCTATGGCACCGTGGTCGACGCCCCGATCCCGGAACGGGACGCCGTGCTGGCGCAGTTCGCCACGCCGGCCCTGGAATCGGGGGGCGAGCCGGCCCGCGACCGGGCCCGGCTGCTGATGGAGCTGCAGCGGGCCACGTTGCTCATGTACGCGAGCTGCGGCTGGTTCTTCGACGACATCGCCGGGCTGGAGGCCTCGCTGATCATCCGGCTGGGCGCCCACGCCCTGGACCTGCTGCAGGTCGCGGGCGGGAGCGCCCCGACCGCCGAGGTGCTGGACCTGCTGGCCCAGGCCAAGAGCAACCGCCCCGAGGAGGGGACGGGGGCCGACGTCTTCCGCCGCATGAACGCCCAGCGCGTGACCGCCGTGCACGCGGCGGCGGGCGCCGCCTTCGAAGCGCTGGCGGCGCCGTTCGCCGACCCGAGCGAGCTGCACGCGGCGCCAGGGTTCGACGTCACGCTCAGCGGTCAACTGGACGAGGCTCCGGAGGGTGCCGGCGAGTTCGCCGGCACCGCGACCGTCCGCCAGCGCCGCAGCGGCGCCACTGATGAGATGTCGGTGGCGGCCTCGGTGGGGCCGCGCGCGGTCTTCGAGGCGCAGGTCCACACCGAGGACGGCGACCACCGGCTGACCCTGGACGACCTGCCGGAGGACGCGCGGGCCACGCTTGTCATTTCTGGCCTGCCGGCCCTGCTGGGCGAGCTGGACGACCCGCGGGTCTCCCGGCTGATGCTGGTGGCGGCGCGGCAGCTTCCGCCGGACGGCGAGACGCCCGCCGGCGTCACGCGGCGCGCGCTGCTGTCGCGCGCGGTGCTGGTCTTGCTGGGTGAGGGCGACGGCATACCCGGAAGTGAGAAGTTGCACGTGGCCACACAGCTCTACGATCTGCTGGCCCTGCCGCAGGGCTCGCCCGAGCGCCGGGCCATCGAGGAGCGCACCTGGGCGCTGATCGCGCGCGGCCGGCCCAACGCCGCCCTGCGGGCGCTGGCCGACAAGCTCGGGTTTGCTCCGCATCCTTTGCCTGTCACTTCCTGATTCGAAATTCGCGCCGGCGCGGTTATCCTCCGCCCGTGCGCGGCCGGATTCTGGCGACGGCGCTCGCAGGCTGGTCCCTCCTGGCGGCCGGCTGCGGCGAGTCGCTACAGGTCTCGAAGATCGGCGCGTCGGCCCGGCGGCCGGCCAACGTCGCCCTGTACCTGAAGATCGCCGACCAGAAGGGCCAGCCGGTTCCCGGACTGGCCGTCGACAACTTCCGCGTCTACGAGGACGGCAAGCTGATCTCGCCCGCCAAGGGAAAGCGGGCCCTGGTCGACGCCAGCGCCGCCAGCGGGCGGCTGACGCTGGTGATGGTCGATCTCAGCGGCCCCATCACCGACTCTCAGGATCTGCCCGAGCTGGCGGCCGCGGTGGGCCGCTTCGTCGAGAAGGTAGGGCACGGCCAGGCCGTGGCGGTCAGCGTGTTCGACGGCGCCGACAGCCCGGTGCCGATCGCGCCGTTCGGCGTGCCGGCCGATCCGCAGAAGGTCGTCGCGGCGATCCGGAAGTTCCGCCCGCGCAGCCGGAACAGCAACCTGAACGGCGCGGTGTTTCAGGGGCTGGCCACCATCAAGGAGCGGCTGGACGCGGGCGACGAGCCGACCAGCGCCGCGATGGTCGTCTACACGGATCGCGGCGACCTGGCCCACAGCGTGAACGGGCAGGTGGTCGAGGACGCGCTGAAGCAGTCGCCCGCCGAGGTCTACGTCATCGGCGTGGGCGCCGGCGTGGACCGCGCCGAGCTGGCCGCCATCGGTCACAGCGGCATCTTCATCTCGCTGGATCCCAAGGCGTTCAAGCGCGGCTTCGAGCAGGTCGCGGCCAAGATCACCGGCGCGGGCAGCGGCCGCTACATCTTCTCGTACTGCACGCCCAAGCGCCGGAACGAGCACGTCCTGAAGCTGGAGGTGGAGGCCGGCGGCAACAGCGGGACGCTCGAGTACCACTTCAACGCCGACAGCTTCCACTCCGGCTGCTCGCCCGGCGCGCGCCCGAGCATCGCGGGCCTGCCCGACGCGGCGCCCGCCCCGGACACCTCCGCCGAGGAGTGACCGGGCTCCGCTCGGATTCGGCGTGGGGCGGGAGGTCTGTGTGGTGCCCTCCCGTGCTCAAACAGTCCTCGCGGACGCGCCCGGATCTGCTCGGCACGAGCGGAGCTCGGTCGTCCCGTTGAAAGGTCTCAGCCGCGCGCCGACAGGAAGCTCTCGAGGTCGGCTTCGCTGACGGCCGGTTCGCCGGGGGCGACGTCGTCCAGCTTGCCGTCGCGGATCCAGCGCTCCAGCTGGCCGACCAGATCGAACAGGTGGTCGAAGGAGTCGACCACGTACAGCAGCGGCTGGTAGTGGTCGATCTCGAACGGCTGGTTGATCACCTCCTCGATCGAGAACGGCGCGCGCCGCACGCCGGGGGCGTCGATGGCGTGCGCGATCTCGCCGAACGAGGAGAGCAGGCCGCTGCCGTAGACCTTGAGGGCGTCCGATCCAGCGTCGGAGTTGCCGCCGGCGTCGCGCATCAGCCCGAACTCGACGCTGAACCAGAAGAAGCGGGACATGCCGCGGATCTTGCTGGTCAGGATGCGCAGCTTCTCGTGCGGATCGCCGATGTCGGCCGCGCGCTCGGCCGCAGCGGTCGCCGCCTCGCCGAACCGGACCAGCGCCTCGGCGAACGCGGGGTCGGTGTGCATCGGGACGTGGCCGGCGACGTCGTGGAAGATGTCGGGCTCGGGCAAGTACTCCAGGCGCGCGCCGTCGCGGATGGTGATGGTCGTGGGGAACTCGCGGCGCCGCAGGCAGTCGAAGAAGATGTAGGACGGCACGTAGCCGCTGACCGCGCGCGAGCGGAAGCCGGTCAGCGGCTGCATGAACCGGCTGAGGTCCTCGAGGCGCGGGATCTGCGCCGCCGAGAGGTGCAGCCGGTCCAGCCCCTCCAGGTAGCGCAGGTTCGCGTAGCGCGCCCAGCGCGGGGTCATCCGGCCCAGCAGCCGGCCCCAGGTTTCCTGGTTCTCCGCCGAGTACAGCTCGTAGGGCTGGCGGATGTAGATCTCGCCGTTGGCGCGCGCCTGCTCGATGAACGGCGCCTTGGTCGTCGTCAGGCCCGCCGTGGCCGGCTGCGCCGCATCGGGGT
>DATJWP010000023.1:0-31394 GCA_035578045.1 Polyangia bacterium
TCATGGGCGGGATGACAGCACGGGCCGCCGCGACCGAAAGTTACAGGTCTGTTTCAGTCGACGCGCGCCCGAGGTGAGTCGAACACCTAACCCTCGGCTTCGAAGGCCGATGCTCTATCCAGTTGAGCTACGGGCGCAGGAGAATGCGCCGCGGGATATTAGCCGCCTTGGCTGTCGGTGGCCAGAGCGTCGATGTCGGCGGTCAGCAGGTAGCGCTCTTCGCTGGCCAGGTCGACCAGCACGGTGTCGGCCAGCGCGTGGACGCTCTCGACCAGCTCCCACTTGGGGAGCTCGGCCGTCTCGACCGCCGACAGCGTGGACGCCAGTCGGGCGCGCTGTCCGGCGTGCTCGGCCTCGAGCTGGGTCAGCAGCACGCCCCCCCAGCCGATGACGTCGGCCAGCGCAATCGCGACGATGCGCTCCTCGAACTCGATGTGCGCCGCCAAGGCCCGGCACAGGTCCCTGGCCTGCGCCCGCATCAACTCCAGCCCCTGCATCGGGTCGTCGACGAACTGGATGGTCTCGTTCACCAGTCCGCGCAGCTCGTCGTGGCAAGAAAGAATCGCCGCCCGCGCGTCGCCCGAAGAAATCGGCTCCCCTGTCATGGCTCGCATCCCACTCCTCCTCCCTGATCGGTCCCGAAATTGCGCATTCATCCTTGCCGGATTTCGAGCGCAGCGACAGCCGCGATCGGCGCCGTTACAAAAGTATTTCGGCGCCGAAACGGACGCTTGACCTAGGGCGCGGGTTTCTTCGCAGTCTTGTTCTTGGGCCTGGGAACGAAGACCGGATGCAGCTCGTGGAAGATGCGTTCCTTGGCCGCGTAGGGCGCCACGCGCATGTCGACGTTCGCGATCGACTTCAGCGTGCTGACCAGCAAGGAGATGCGGCTGTGGCTCGCGTCGTCGCACGTGGGGACGGACGCCTTCTCACAGAGGGCCAGCGCACTCTGCGCCGCCTCGTAGGCCGGCGCGCTCTCGAACCGGTCGGCGTAGGCGATCGCGCGGACGTGCTGCAGCCGGTAGTCGTCGGGATGGAACTTCGCCGCCGCGGTCGCCGTGGCCAGCGCCCAGTCGGGGCGGTGGCCGTCCAGGAAGATATTGGCCAGCTCGATGCTGGCAGCGGCGTCGTCCGGCTTGCCCGCCAGCGATGACTGGAGCTCCGCGACCCGCTCCCGCCGCTCGGCGTCGATGGTCAGGGCCGGCTTCACCGAGGCGTCTGGGCGCGGCATCAGGATGACGGTCGCCAACAAAATGATGACGATCAGGTCCAGAATCCGCGTGAGCCCCATGACGCTGGCTCTTATCTAGCCTCGATCCGCCGCGAAAGCGAGCAGTCCTGCGGATCGTGGCCGAAAACCCCGACCGGGGAGAAATGCCACGGTGTGGATGTGGTTAACGGTGCCGAAACCCGCATGAAACCGTGTGGCACCACAAGTGCTAGAGGAGGCTCTGCAGTTTTCTGGGCCGGGGCGGTTTGGGACGGCGGTCTGCGTTGGATTCTAGACCCACCAACTGATCCCCACAAAAAAGCCCGTAGTCGATTTCCGCATTGAAGGAGGAGCCGGATGATCGTTCTGAAGATGTTGGCCGACGCATTCCACGAGGGTGGATGGGGCATGTGGCCGATTCTGTTCCTGTTGATGATCACCCTGTCGATCGTCATCGAGCGGGCCGTCTATCTGCGCCGCGCGGTCATCGACAAGGAAAAGCTGGTGGCTCTTCTCCGGTCGCAGATCTCGGCCGGTAACATCCAGGGCGCCATCAAGGTCTGCTCGGGCAACTCGACCCCCCTCACCCGCATCGTCCAGTCGGGCCTGATGCGCGCCAACCGCTCCGACGAGGAGATCAACTCCGCGATGGAGGAGGCGGGCCTGCGCGAGCTGCCGCAGCTGGAGAAGCGGACCGGCTACCTGGCCATGCTGGGCAACCTGGCGACCCTCGCCGGCCTGCTGGGGACCATCACGGGCCTCATCAAGGCGTTCGCCGGCGTCGCCGGCGTCGACCCGTCGCAGAAGGCGACGCTGCTGTCGAAGG
Organism: Polyangia bacterium; assembly: GCA_035578045.1. Classification (GTDB taxonomy): domain Bacteria; phylum Myxococcota_A; class Polyangia; order Fen-1088; family Fen-1088; genus JADGRB01. The sequence goes on from DATJWP010000023.1 coordinate 2,037, forward strand.
GCATCTCCGAGGCCATGAACTGCACGGCGTTCGGCCTGACCACCGGCATCGTCGGCCTGGCGTCGTTCGCCTGGCTGAACGGCCGCACCCAGAACTGCCTCGACGACATCGCCGAGGTGAAGAAGAACGTTTCCAACATGCTTTTCCAGGCCAAGGCCGCCCTGCACGGGTAATCCCCGCGCGCCCAAAACCTTTTCTCAACGACTACACGACAAGGAGAACGAGCAATGTTTCTGATGGAGCACTTTCAGGAAGGCGGCTGGGGTATGTGGCCGATCCTCTTGCTGTTCGGCATCACCGTGTACATCTCGGTCGAGCGCTGGCTGTACGTCTCGAAGTCCAAGGTGGACGTCGACAAGCTGATGTCGCTCCTGAAGTCGCAGATCGTCTCGGGCAACATCCAGGGCGCCATCAACACCTGCCAGGCGTCGCCGGCTCCCGTCACCAAGATCATCGCCGCCGGCCTGCGCCGCGCGGGCGGGTCCGAGCTGGACGTGCAGCAGGGCATGGATGAAGAGGCCCTGCGCGAGCTGCCGAAGATCGAGAAGCGGACCGGCTACCTGGCGATGCTGGGGAACCTGGCCACCCTCGCCGGCCTGCTGGGCACCATCACCGGTCTCATCAAGGCGTTCGCCGGCGTCGCCGGCGTCGACCCCTCGATGAAGGCGACGATGCTGTCCAAGGGTATCTCCGAGGCCATGAACTGCACCGCGTTCGGCCTGGGCACCGGTATCCTTGGTCTGGCCACGTACGCCATCCTGAACGGCATGACCCAGCACGTGATGGACGGCATCAATCAGGCCACCGTCGAGACGCTGAACCTGGTCGTTGCCGGCCGCGGCGGCGAGCAGCACCAGCAGTACTAAACGCCCGCTCTCTCCAAGAGGAATCACCCATGGGCGTTTCAGTCGATACCGGCGGCAAAGGCGGCAAGAAGTCCGTCAATGCCGACCTGAACCTGGTTCCGTACATCGACCTTCTGACGTGCATGGTGGCGTTCCTTCTCATCACCGCCGTCTGGTCCCAGCTGGCGCGCCTCGAGGCGCACCAGAAGGGCCAGGGGCAGGCTGGTGAGGACACGCCGCCCGAGAAGGTCTTCAAGCTGGTCGTGCTCGTCAACGACAGCGGGTTCAACCTGGTGGCCGATCAGGACCAGCAGCCGATCCCGAAGAAGGGCGACAGCTACGACTACGAGAAGCTCGGCGACGAGCTGAAGAAGATCAAGGACACCCACGCCGACAAGACCGACATCCAGGTCGCCAGCGACGACTCGATTCACTTCGAGATCCTCGTGAAGACCATGGACACGGCCCTGTCGTCGCGGTTCCCCGACATCTCACTCATCGACTCCGGCGGCGCCGGGATCTGACGGAGCGCGAACAGCAATGCCTATTCATCCTCCACACGCGCATCTCTACAACTCGGTCAACCTCGAGGTGGCGAAAGCCAAGCTCGGGCACGCCGGTCGTAAGAGCCTGTACGCGCCGCTGAACCTGGTCGCGTACATCGACATGATGACGATGCTCGTCATCTTCCTGCTGATGTCCTTCTCGGCGACGGGCGAGATCCTGTTCGTCCAGAAGAACATCGTGCTCCCGGACGCCCAGAACTGGACGGACCTGGAGCGCGCGCCGGTCATCGGCGTCAGCAAGGACGTCGTCACCCTGGACGGTTCCCAGGTGGCGACGGCTGACGAGCTGATGAAGGACTCGGCGACCGGCGATTTCAAGATCGCCGACCTGCACGACAAGCTGGTGACCCTGAAGAACAACTACAAGCTGCTTCACCCCAGCGAGGAGTTCAACGGGATCGCCATCATCCAGTCGGACAAGAACGTCGAGTTCAAGATGCTGAAGAAGATCATGTACTCAGCCGCAGTGGCTGGTTATCAGAACGTGAACTTCGCGGTCACCCCCAAGGCCAAGGGCGGCGCAGCGGCGCCCGCTCCTTAGCCTTCGCACCGCCCCATCGAACACCGGCCGGCCGGCTTCTCCTCGGAGAAGCCGGCCGTTCGTGTTTCTGGCCCCGCCGCTGACAGATTGAGTTACGCTGCTGCCCCAAAGGAGTTTCCATGCGCACCCAGCTCACCGCCGCCCTCGCGTTGACCCTGGCTGTTGGAGCCGTCGCCTGCCAGGGCGACCCCAACGACCCGATGACCTGGGCCAAGCAGCTCAAGGACCTCCGCAACCAGAAGGAGGCGCTGGACCATCTGGCCAACATGGACGTCGAGCGCGCCCGCCCGGCCGTGCCCGCGCTGATGGACCTGTACAACGACGCCAAGCGCCCCGAATTCCTGGAGGCGCTGGCCCGCTACAACGACCCGCGCACCAAGCAGATCATGGTCGACGCGCTGGACTACAGCGACGACGACTTCGACCGCGCGACCATCGCCGCCGGCGTGCTGGGCGAGATGAAGGCGACCGACGCCGTGCCGCAGCTGATCGCCGCCGCCGAGAAGCCCCTGCCCATCAAGTCGCGCGCCAACAGCGCCCGCATCGCGGCCATCCGGTCGCTGGTGAAGATCGGCGACAAGCGCGCCGTGCCGACCCTGATGAAGATCCTGACCACCTCGGCCGACGAGCAGGACTTCCTGCTGAACCAGCGCGCCGCCCTGGGCCTGGCCGAGTTCCGCGACCCGCAGGCCATCCCGGCCCTCATCAAGGGCCTGTTCATGACCGGTCGCGGGACCGGCATCTTCCAGGAGTGCCGCCTGGCCCTGGTCCGCATCGGGCAGCCGGCGGTCGATCCCCTGATCGCGCTGCTCAAGGAGCAGAACCCCGAAGTCCAGGAGATGGCCAAGCAGTACAAGTTCGACGAGGTGACGCCCGGCGTGGTCCCCCACAAGGCCGCCATCCTGCTGGGCGACCTGCGCGCCAAGAAGGCGGTTCCCGCCCTGACCGAGAAGCTGCACGGCAAGGCCCGCGGTGACGAGCACCGTTCAGCCCTGATCGCCCTCGGCTACATCGCGACTCCGTCGGCGGTGGACGCCATCCTGTCGACGCTCAAGGACGCCAAGGCCGACCCGGCAGAGCGCGCCAGCGCCGCCGACGCCCTCTACCTGTCGGGCGACCGCCGCGCCGTGCCGGTCCTGCTCGAGATCGCCAAGTCCGGCTACGTGAAGAGCGGCGGCGAGCAAGCCTCCGACCTGCGTGCCAGCGCCGCCATCGCCCTGGCCCGCATCGCCGGCCCCGAGACCTACGACGCCTTCAAAGCCCTGGTCGACAAGGAAACGGCCGCCGCCGGCGTCTTCGGCATGGCCCTCGACCGCATGCAGGTCGCCAAGGAGTGCAAGGACGACATCAACTGCTACGGCAAGACGCTGAAGGACCCGTCCTGGACGCGCGCCGAGAAGGCCGCCTTCGCCATCGCCTTCTCCGGCAACGCCAAGCAGGGCCTTCCGCTGCTCCTCGGCGCCATGCAGCCCATCACCGCCATGGCCCAGGACCGCTACCCCGTCCACCAGGCCATCCTGTTCGGCCTGACCCGCCTGGGTACCCGCGACTGCAAGGACTGCCTCGACAAGCTCAACACCCAGCTCGCGAAAGACGAGAAGGCCGTCCGGCTGCCCGGCGCCAGGGATCTGCTGGGCGAAACGCGCGTCGCGGAAGCGATCATCGAGAACCAGGGCGCGAACGATGTGGTCGCGGCGAACACCACGACCGTCGCCGAGGAGACGCCCGCGCCGATGGCGAAGGGCAAGGCCGCGAAGGCGGGCAAGGCGGGCAAGGCGAAGGGCGGCAAGAAGAAGCGCCGGTAGGCTCGCCCACGCTGTGACACATTTCACGCACGCGTTTCCGCGGAAGCGCTTCCGTGTGACCGGTATCGCCTTACACTTCCACGGTGCCGCCGAAGGTCACGACCACCGTACGTGAGCTGGCGCCCGCGCTGTGGGAGGTCGAGCAGACGCGGCCGGCGGGCGGGGTTCGACAGCGCTTCCGGATGACGGTCATCCGGTTGGTGGGGGGTGGGCTCTGGTTGTACTCACCCGTCGAGATCGACGATGGGCTGGCGGAGCAGATCGCCAGGCTGGGCGACGTGGCGCACATCGTCGCGCCCAATCGTTATCACCATCTGTTCGCGGGCGGCGCGAAGCGGCGGTACCCCAAAGCCGCTCTCTGGGGCGTGCCTGGCCTGCCGGAGAAGCGCAAGGACCTGCGGTTCGATGGTGTGGTGTCGGCGGAAGCGCCCTGGTGGGACGAACTGGACGGGCTGGTTCTGACCTCGGTCCCCAAGTTCAACGAGGCCGTCTTCTTCCACCGCGCGTCGCGCACGATGATTTGCGCGGACCTCATCTTCAACATCCGCAGCGAACAGAGCTTCGGGACGCGGCTGATCTATCGGGCGCTGAGGGTCTACGGCAGACCGGCGCAGAGCTGGTTCTTCCGAAGGGCGATTGACCGATCGGCCGTCAGACCACAGCTGGAAGCGATGCTGGACTGGGGCTTCGAGCGGGTCTGCATGTCTCACGGCGAGGTGCTGGACGGGAATGCTCACGCCGTCTTCGCTGACGTCGTTCGACCGTTCCTGGCTTAGCCGCCGTGCGGGCAGGTGAGCGCGCCGGTCGTCGGGTCGCACGTGCAGCCCTGCTGGCGCCAGGCCAGGTTGAGATATGAGCAGGAGCCGCAGATCTCGGGCGGGCCCGCGCTGGATGGACACTGCCAGGCGCCACCGATGCAGACCGGCTGGGGGGCGGTATCGCTGCCGCAGCCGCAGGATAGATAGCCGGCGTCCTGAGCCAAAGGTGGGCAGTCCGCGCCGCCGTCGGGGCAATGGATGATGCCCGTCGCCGGATCGCAGAGACAATCCACGGGCATCGGGAGATAGCACCTGTTGGGTGGCGGGCGGTTCGCCCCGTCAGAGGAGTCGAGAGGGCGCACCCATTCGCCGTTACCGCCATCCTGGGATGAATGCATCGCGGCGTCGCCGGCATCGCCCAGCGGCGGCTGATCGTTGGCGAGCCGTGCCCCGCATCCCATTGCCCCAACCACCAGCACCAACCATAAGCAAAGCTTCATAGGAACCAATGATACCCTGATGGTGCGATGCGCATGCGCCGCTTCGTTCGCTCCTGTCCCTGGTTGCTGGCAGCGGTGGGGTTCGTTGGCTGTGCGGCAGCAACCACCGGAGCGGGAACGGGTGGCTCGGGCGGCGCGACCGGAACCGGCGGCCAAGCTGGGGCTGCCGGCCAGGTCAGCGCCGGCGGCGTCTCCGGCGCGATGGGCACCGGCGGGTTCAGCGACGTCGGCGGCAAGGGAGGGTCGGCCGGTCGTGGTGGCGGCGGCGCGGGGCGCGGCGGGGCCTCCGGCTCGCTAGACACGGGAGGCGTGGCGGGCGCGGGTGGCTCCGGGTCGACGTGCAAGCGCGGCATCGCCGCCAACACCGCTCCGGGCGCCGCGTTCTATCCAGCGGTGCGCTGGTGGTACAACTGGAGCCTGACGCCCGCCGGCGGCAACACGGGCATCGAGTTCGTGCCGATGGTATGGGGCAGCTCCACGGTGAATGGAGCGATCCCGGCCGGCTCGCGCTACCTGCTCGGGTTCAACGAGCCGAACTTCATGTCGCAGGCCAACCTGACTCCGCAGGCGGCGGCTGCGGCATGGCCGATGCTGCAGACGAACGGGCGCCGAGCCGGCGTTCTGGCGATCGTCGGGCCCGGGATGAACTTCTGCGGACCGGCGGCCAGCTGCAACGGAACCGATCCCTACGTCTACCTGGCCGACTTTCTGAACGCGTGCACCAGCTGCGAAGTCGATCACATCGCCGCGCATTGGTACAACTGCGACCTCCCCTCCCTGAAGGCGTACATCGAATCGAACAGCAGCCTCGCGGGATGGGTGCAGTTCGGCAAGCCGATCTGGCTGACCGAGTTCTCGTGCGACGACAGCGCAACGGAGGCGCAGCAGGAGGCGTTCATGCGCGCCGCCATTCCGTACCTCGAGAGCCAGCCGAACGTGTTCCGCTACTCCTGGTTCAGCGCCGACCCCATCCCGAACGGCAAGCTGATCAACAGCGACGGCTCACCCACCGCCCTCGGTCAGGTCTACATCAGCCTCCCGTCAAACTGCCCGTGATGACGGGCACGGCGCGTTTCCGCGGAAACGCGCGGCTGATCGCGGCCGCGACATCCCCTGATCAGCGCGACCGCCTGACGCGGGCGGCAACGGCCCGGATTCGCGACCGCACGTAGTTGCACGGCTCGTCGTCGTCGGTGGCGGCGGGCCACAGGAGCTCGGCGGGGAAGCTGGGGACGGTGAAGGGCAGCGCCTTGATCGCCAGGTGGGGACGGGTGGCGCGGATCTGGCGGGCCACCATGGCCGGGATGGTGGCCAGCATCGACGTGCCGTCGATCAGCGCGCCGATGTGCGCGAAGCTGGAGACCGAACAGCGGATCTTGCGGGTCTTGCCCACCAGCTCCTCGACGACGCCGCGCAGGTCGCCGTTGTACGAGACGATGACGTGGTCGCGGGCGAAGTACTCGTCCTCGGTCAGGCGGCGCAGCGGCGCGTGGCGCGGGTCGTAAAGGCAGGTGAAGCCGCCCTCCATCACCGGCTCGCGCCGGATGCTGGACGGCAGCTCGTCGGCGACGGTGACGGCGGCAGCCAGGCCGGTGGCCAGCGCGGCCCCGATCGTCCGGAACTGGACCGGGATCGAGACCACCCGCATCTGCGGGGCCTCGCGCGCCAGGGTGCGCAGCAGCGGCGGCAGCAACCAGAGCTCGGCCGAGTCGGACAGTCCCAAGCGCAGCGTGCGATCGCTGGTCGCGGGATCGAAGCTGGCGGGCGCCAGGGCGGCGTCGACCAGCGGCTGCAGGTGGCGGTCCAGCCCGCCCCGCAGGCGCTGGCCGCGCCCGGTGAGCGCCAGCCCGCGGCCGCTCCTGACGAACAGCGGCGCGCCGACGGCGGTGGTCAGCCGGCGCAGGGCCGCGCTGACGGCCGGCTGGGTCATGTACAGGCGCCGCGCCGCCTCGGTCACGCCGCCGCTCTCGGCCACCACGGCGAACACGCGCAGCAGGTTCAGGTCCAGATCTCTCCCATAAATTCCAGGCATGTGTTCCATGCATCCTATTCACTGGCGTGCTGGATGACGAATGCCCAGAGTTCCCGGCATGACGAACACCACCAAGCACGAATCGCTGGAGCTGGGCACAGCCGGACCGCGGGTCTATCCGCTGGCGCTGGGGTGCATGGGAATGGGGACCGGAAGCTTCTACGGCGACGCCGACGAGGCAGAGGGGATCGCCACCATCCGGGACGCGCTCGACCGCGGGGTGAACCTGATCGACACCGGCGACTTCTATGCGATGGGCAAGAACGAGCTGCTGGTCGGCAAGGCGCTGGCGGGCGGCTGGCGCGACCGGGCCCTCGTCAGCGTGAAGTTCGGCGGCCTGCGCGGCCCCGACGGGACCGTGCTGGGTTACGACGCCCGGCCGGCCGCCACCAAGAGCTTCCTGGCGCACAGCCTGTCGCGGCTGGGCCTGGACCACATCGACATCTACCGGCCGGCCCGCCTGGATCCGGCCGTCCCGATCGAGGACACCATCGGCGCGATCGCGGACATGGTGAAGGCCGGCTACGTCCGCTACATCGGCCTGTCCGAGGTGGGGCCCGAGACCATCCGGCGCGCCGCCCGCGTGCACCCGATCAGCGATCTGCAGATCGAGTATTCGCTGATCAGCCGCGGGCCCGAGACGGCCATCTTCCCGACGCTGCGCGAGCTGGGGATCGGGGTGACCGCCTACGGGGTGCTGTCGCGCGGCCTCTTGACCGGCAGCCGTCCCGGGAGCGCGCGCGACTTCCGGAGCCACCTGCCCCGCTTCACGGGCGAGAACGCCGAGAAGAACCAGGCCCTGGCCCAGCGGCTGGCCCGCCTGGCCGCCGACAAGGGGGTGAAGCCGGCGCACCTGGCCATCGCCTGGGTGCGCGCCCGGGCCGCCGCCCAGCAGATCACCATCGTTCCGACGCTGGGCTCGCGCACCCGCGCCCAGCTCGCGGACGCGCTGGCGGCGCTGGACGTCAGGTTGACGCCCGGCGAGATCGGCGAGCTCGAGGCCGCGGTGCCCGCGGCGGCGGTGGCCGGCACGCGCTACGGCGCGGCGCAGATGGCCATGCTGGACAGCGAGCGATCTCGGTGACTAGGCTGCCCGAGCCAGGTATTCGTTCATCACCAACCGCGACTTGCCCGCCGCGGTCTTGGGCAGGTCGGGCGGGTATTCGATCTCGATCTCCGAGCCGGGGCCAAGGTGCCCGCTGAAGATGGCGCGCAGCTTGGGCTCCTCTGTCGCGGGATCGTACTCGGGCCCGCGGACGATGCGGATGGCCGCGTGGCCGGGGCGGCGCTGGACGATCTGGAAGGCGTCCACGTTCTGGATCAAACGAAAGGCGTGGGGACCCAGCGCGCCGGAGATGGCGTTGCCCGTGGTCGTCAGGAGGACGTCCTGGACGCGGCCATCCAGGCGCAGGATGCGGCCGAGCGAACGTCCGCAGGTGCACCCCGGTCCGGCCAGCTTCCCGGCGTCGCCGTTCCGGTAGCGGATCAGCGGCATGGCGTGGTTGTCCAGGTCGGTGATCAGGAAGGCGCCCTCGCCTTCGAACGCGCCCTGGCCGGTGGCGCCTTCCACCTCCAGGACGACATGCTCGTCGCTGGTGTGGTAGACGCCGTGCGCCTCGGGGCACGAATAGCCGAGCGACTGGACCTCGCCGCAGCCGTAGTAGGGGAGGATCGTCGCGCCGAACACGCGCCGCATCCGCTCTTCCCATTCTTCCAGCAGCAACTCCGCGGTCGGGAAGACGGCTTCCAGGCGCAGCTCGAGGCCCGCTCTCTCGACCAAGGATGCCAGCTGGTTGCAGGCCGACGCGTACCCGACCAGGAACCGGGCGCCGCCCCGGTTGATCGCTTCGACGTAGGCGCCGACGTTTCGCTCATCCAGCTCGAACGCCGGCAAGAACACCTTGCCGGCGAACCAGTTCTTCAACCGGTTGTGAGGACGCACGGCCTGCTGGCCCAGCGATCCGCCGAAGAGCTGCGCCCACGGCTCGCCCATGCGAAGCCCGCCCCAGCCGAAGCCGCGCCAGTACGCGGCTCGCATCCAGGGGGTCCCGGCGAGATCGCGCACCACCTTCATGGGAACACCGGTGGTGCCGCCGGTCGCCCCGGTCTCCAGCTGTTCCTCGCTCAGGTCGGTGGCCCGCAGCTCGGCGGCGTGCTGCCGCAGGATCGCCTTGGTCATGATGGGCAGCCTGGCGATGTCGGCCAACCCGCGGATGTCTGCCGGCGTCACGCCGCCCTCGCCCATCATGCGCCGGTAGAGCGGGCTCACCGCGTGCATGCGCGCCACCAGGTCGCGAAGCTTGCGATCGCGCAGCTCGCGCAGCCGCCTTTCCGGCCATCGCTGGCTCTGCTGGACCAGCTGGCAGGCCTGCGACAGATCCAGGTCGCGTCGGGCCGAGCGCGTCTGCCAGTACGACCGATACAGCCAGGCGCGCAGCTCGAGGAAGGGGGGCGAAGCGGCAGCCAGAGACATGTGTCTACTATAACAGACAACCCCCCGACCGCCAGAGGCACCCGCTCTGTTACGTTCGGAAGAAGGGTTTGAAACGTCTTGACCCTGGACGTCCGACGTGAGGGCTTACATGACAGAGATCGGGGTGGATCGTGGAGAACCTGCTGCGGAAATATCTGTGGGCACTCGACGGCCTGGTCGTCGCCTTGGTCGCCATCGTCGCAGCGCGGTCGATCACGGTCCAGCTGGCCACGTCGCTGTCCGGCCAGGCGTCCTGGCTGCCGGCCGCGCACCGGACAGCCGCCCCGCCCCCGGAGCCGTCGTCATACAAGAAGGAAGTCGACGTCATCGTCAGCCGAAACATCTTCTGCTCCACCTGTCGACCCGTCGATGCCTCCCCCGATGGGGAGCCAGCGGGCCCGCTGGGTCCTCTCAAGACGGCGCTCCCGTTGAAACTGATGGCGATCATGTATGCGCCGGCACCAGCGGGCGCGAAGTGGTCAACGGCCGTGATCCGCGACACCGAGCTGGCCATCGCAGGGCCGTTCCGGGTCGGGGACGCGGTGCATGGCGCGACGATCAGCGAGATCGGCGCGACGCGCGTCATGCTCGACAACGCCGGGCGGACGGAGTTCCTGGATCTGATGGACGGATCTTCCGCGCCGCCTGCGGCCGCTCCGCAACCCCCGGCGCCGGCCCCCGCGATCGCCTCACGGGTGCAGCCCACCCCGCCGGTCGTCACTTTGGGGGTGACCCCACCCAGGTCCGCCCTCGCCGCCCAGCTCTTCCAGGTGCGAGGCGACCGAATCAAGCGCCACCCACATTAGTTCCCGACCCGACACCCGACTGAAACATCGCATCTGATAGGAACGGCCCGATGCCGTTCGGCTGGCCATCCAGATCGGTCGCGGTTGCTGCCGGGGCTGTGCTGGTCGCCGCGCTCGCGATCGGCGTCGAGGTCGCCTGGAACAGGCAACCCCAGGTGGCGCCGCCGGCCACCAGCGACCGCGAGCTCCGCATTTCCGTCGGACGACGGATCTTCTTCGACAAGAGCCTCTCTGAACCGCCCGGGACCAGCTGCGCCAGCTGCCACGACCCCGCGCATGCCTTTGCGGGGAACAACGGGTCGACGAACGGCGTGGCCCAGGGCAGCCGGCCGGGACACTTCGCCCGGCGCAACACGCCCTCGGTCCTCTATCTGAAGTTCATCAAGAGGTTCCACTACCACTGGGAAGAGGACGCGCCGCTGCCCGACGCGTTCGGCGGCTTCTTCTGGGACGGTCGCGTCGATTCGCTCGCGGCGCTGGTCCGACAACCGCTGACCAACCCCGACGAGATGAACGCCCGCGAAGACCAGGTCTTGGCCGCGAAGGTCGGGGCTGCCCCCTATGCGGGCGACCTCCGGCATCTGTTCGGTACGCTCACGACCTCGACTCTGGTCTCCGCTCTCGGGCAGTCGATCGAGGCCTTTCTGCTGAGCGACGAGATGTCGCCGTTTTCATCGCGCTATGACGACTACATTCGCCGTCGGGCCACCCTCACCCCCATCGAGCTGCGCGGGATGGCGCTGTTCCGAGATCCGGAGAAGGGGAACTGCGCATTCTGTCACAAGCTGAACCCGACGGCGGCCACGCCGTCCCGCTCGTTGTTCTCGGACTTCGGATACGAGGCGCTGGCCGTGCCGCGCAATCACCGAATCCCCGCGAACGCCCGCGCTGATTACAACGACCTGGGTCTCTGCGAACGCAACGATCCAAAGTCGCACACCAACGACCCGCGCCTGTGCGCCAGCTTCCGCACGCCGTCGCTGCGCAACGTGGCCGCGCGGCACTACCTGATGCACAACGGGCAGTTCAGCTCGCTGCGGGACGCGGTCGCCTTCTACGCCACGCGCTCGACGGACCCGGCACGATGGTATGGCCCGAACGCCAAGTTCGATGATGTCCCCACGCCCTACCGCCAGTTCATCAACGAACGCATTCCGCCTTACGACAGGCACGAGGGCCAGCAACCACGACTGAACGACGATGACATCGACGCCATCGTCGCGTTCTTGCGAACGTTGACCGACGCTCCATTTCGGGATGGGGCAGAAGGCAACGTTCGACAATCGGAGGTTTCATTCCGAAGATCGGAGAGCGGCCCGGCTCATTGACGCCGTTTGCCGCGCGAAACGCGGCTCTGAGATGGCACATCGCATGCGTCTCGACGCCGCGGCGGGAAACGACCGCCAAGGGAGAAGACACAATGCGAAGCCTCGAGATTCTGCGATGGGCCTCTGCGGGGTCGATCATCGCGATGGGCGCCTGCAACGGCTCGCCCAGCGTCAACACGTCGGACAATGGAGTGGCGGTCGCCTACGCGGGCGGCGGCTCGAACAACCACCGCCCGAAGCCTCCGCCGGGATCGGGCTCGGGCGACCACAAGACCGACAGCCCCATCAAGCACGTCGTCGTCATCGTCGGTGAGAACCGTACGTTCGACCACGTGTTCGCGACGTACAAAGCCAAGCACGGGCAGCACGTCGACAACCTGCTGAGCAGACACATCATCAACGAGGACGGCACCGCCGGACCGGCGTTCGGCTCCGTCGTCCAGAAGACGGCGGTCGACTCGGCCCCCGACGGCTTCCTGCTCAGCCCGCCGCACAAGGCGCCCTACAAGGTGCTGCCGCCGGCCCTGGCAGGCGGCCCGACCGATCCGTTCGTCAGCACCATCGCCGAGGCGCAGGAGCTGGAGAACGGCCTGCCGGACGACTACTACCAGTTCCTGCTCACCGGTGGCACGGGTCTGGCCAGCGGAGCCGTCGACACGCGTCTCCCCAACCCCACCACGCTCCCGCCGGGGCCGTTTCAGCTGACGCCGGGCATCCCCTACGACGCCTACTCGGCCAGCCCGGTCCACCGCTTCTACCAGATGTGGCAGCAGCTGGACTGCAACGTGCAACACATCTCGTTCTCGAACCCGTCTGGCTGCCGCATGGACCTCTTCCCGTGGGTCGAGGTCACCATCGGCGCCGGCAACAACGGTGCGACGCAGCCGCCGGACTTCAACGACATGTCGACCGGCGAAGGCTCGACGGCGATGGGCTTCTACAACGTGCAGAAGGGTGACGTGCCGTACTTCAAGTACCTGGCCGACAACTACGCGATGAGCGACAACTTCCACCAGTCGATCGAGGGTGGCACGGGCGCCAACCACGTCTTCCTGGGGGCGGGAGACGAGGACTGGTTCAGCGACGGCGAAGGCAACCCGCAGGTTCCCCCGGCGCTGAACACCGAGAACCCCGATCCGCAGGCGGGCACCAACAACTGGTACACGCAGGACGGCTACTCGGGCGGCACCTACAGCGACTGCGCCGATGACCACCAGCCGGGCGTCCACGCGGTCAACAGCTACCTCAAGCAGATCGGCATCGACCCGCACTGCGAGAAGGGGCACTACTACCTGCTGAACAACTACGCGCCGGGCTACTTCGGCGATGGGACGGTCAACACCGGCCAGTTCACCATCCCGCCTTCCTCGACGCGCACCATCGGCGACGAGCTGCTCGAGCAGGACATCTCGTGGCGGTACTACGGCGACCAGTTCAATCGCTACCTGGCCGATCCGGACTACACCAACCCGGAGAACAACTACTGCGACATCTGCAACCCGTTCCAGTACGCCACGTCGATCATGGCCAACGACTCGGTGCGGACGACCCACATGAAGGACACCATCGACCTCTACAACGACATCGACCACGACTGGCTGCCGGCGTTCTCGATCGTCAAGCCGAGCGGCGTGGTCGACGGTCACCCGGCGTCGTCGAAGCTGAACCTGTTCGAGGGCTTCACCAAGAAGATCGTCGACCAGATCAAGAGCCACCCGGACCTCTGGAAGGACACGGCCATCTTCATCACGTTCGACGAGGGCGGCGGCTACTACGACGCGGGCTACGTCCAGCCGCTGGACTTCTTCGGCGACGGAACGCGCATCCCGATGATCGTCGTGTCGCCGCACGCGACGGGCGGCCGCATCTCCCACGACTACGGCGACCACGTGTCGGTGCTGAAGTTCGTCGAGCGCAACTGGCACCTGAAGCCGCTGACCAAGCGCAGCCGCGACAACTTCCCGAACCCGATCACCCGCGCGTCGAACCCGTACGCGCCCGTGAACAGCCCGGCGCTCGGCGACCTGTACGACCTGTTCGACTTCTCACACTGAGAACCGAACCTACGATCGGCGGGCGCCCCGGATCGCGTGGCAGCGCCCGCCGATCGTGAACGGCCCGCCGAGCATGTCCCACGAATAGGCGCACGCGATCCCGGCCGGGGCCAGTACCCGGGCCATCTCGGCCACGCCGCGCGCCGGGTCGGGGACGAAGAAGATCACCAGCGGCATGACGGCCGCGTCGAACGAACGGTCGGGGAACGGCAACGCCATCGCGTCGCCCTGCCGGAGGTCGGCCGAGCGCAAGGCGGGCAGGCTCCGCGCGAAGGCCAGCTGCGCTTCGGAGGGATCGACGCCGTGGATCGACGCGGGGGCGCAGCGCCCGGCGAGCGCCTCCGTGAAGGCCCCGTTCCCGCAGCCGACATCCAGCCACCGCAGGCCTGGCGGGGGGCGCAGCCAGTCCAGAAACGCGTCGCCGGCCAGGCGGCTCCATCGGCCCATGTAGCGCTCGTAGGTCGCCCCGTCGCGAAACTGGATCTCGCCCGTGCTCATCGCGTCGCTCCTCGGTTCTGAAAGATAGCGGACCCGTGAGATATTGGTCGTGATGGCCCTTCGTGTGACGAGAGCCGTTTCGCTACTCCTGACGGTTGTCGTGCCCGTCTCCTGCGGCTCGAGTCAGAAGGCTGGGGGCAGCGGCGGGATGGGTGGCATGGCCGGGGCCGGCGGCGCGACAGGCCCCGGGGGCGTGAGCGGCGCAGGCGCAACGGCCGGCGCAGGCGCAACGGCCGGCGCCGGTGGAACGGCCGGCGCCGGTGGAACGGCCGGCGCCGCCACCGGCGGCGTCGCAGGATCGATCCAGGTCGAAATCCCCGCATTCAACAATGACCTGGATCTGCTGTTCATGATCGACAACTCGCCGACGATGGCGGCGATGCAGCAGAAGCTGGTGGACAGGATTCCCGTGTTCTTCCAGGCGTTGCAGAAGGCGCGAACCGGGCTGCCCAACCTTCATGTCGCGGTCGTCTCGTCCGATCTGGGGGCGCCCGGAGACTCGACCTCCTCGATCGGGTGCACGGCGACGGGAGACGGCGGGCAGTTCCAGTCTCTGCCGCGCGGCACCTGCGCAGCGACGACACTGTTCAACACGTCGACCTACCTCTCGGACGTGAACGGCCAGAGCAACTTCACCGATCCGATCGACCAGGTGCTCCAGTGCATCACGCCTCTGGGAGTCACCGGCTGCGGGTACGAGCACCAGCTGGCCTCGATCGATCGAGCGCTGGGCTCCGATGGAGCCCCGCCCCCGGCCGCCAACAAGGGCTTCCTGCGGAGCAGCGCCTACCTGGGCATCATCCTGCTGACGAACGAGGACGACTGCTCGGCGCCGCCCGACACGACGATCTTCTCGCTGAACGGCGGGGCGCAGAGCCTCTCGAACCCCGACGGGCCGCTCGGGCGTTACCGCTGCAACGGTGGCCCGCGCGGCGGGCACCTGTGCAAGGATCCGGCGACGGGACAGATGATCGTCCCCCCGCTGACTGCACCCGCGAACACGACGGGGAACCCTCCGCTGCTTCAACTGACGGACTGTCGGGACAACGACACGGGAAGCAGCGCCCTGACGCCAGTCAGCACCTTCGTGCAGCACATCCGGGCGCTCAAGGCAGATCCGGATCACAAGATCATGGTCGCCGGCATCATGACCCGACCCGATCCGTACGGCGTGATGTGGATCGCGGCGCCCGCCTCGTCTCCGGGCGTCGCCGGACAGTTGTGGCCGTACGTGATGCACGAATGCGGCGCCACCGGCGACGTCAACGTGAACCCGATGGCGGAGCAGCACACGACCGACGGCAGCGTCGGGGATCCGGGTGTGCGCATGACCCAGTTCGTGAGCTCGTTCCCGTACGCCGTGCTCGCGTCGAGCTGCGATCCGACCTATCAGTCCACGATGCAAGCCATCGCCAGCCGGCTGGTCGCGCTGATGGCCAGCCAGTCGTGCGTGGCCCTGGGAACGGTCCAGAACGACGCCCAGGGTCAGCCCAGTTGCACGGTCACCACACACCTGGTCGACGGCAGCGGGAACAAGACTGACGTCCAGGTGCCCAGCTGCGCGGAGAACGGCGGCACGGCGCCGTGCTGGACCCTGTTCAGCGACGGCACCTGCCCGATTGGCTCCCAGATCCTCTATGTGACGCCCGACCAGGCCATCACGAACGCCACCAGCCAGAGCACCACGCTGAGCTGCTCGCTCTGCCAGCCCGGGCCCTTCGTGATGCCCGGCTGCTGAGGCCGTCAGCGGCGAAAGGCGCCGAACCGTCGCAGGAACAGCGCCACCGCGGCCACCAGCAGCACCACCGTGAGGACGTTGCCCATCACGCGGCGGCCGCGCGAAACCGGCTTGGCCGGTCCTTTGCCGGCCATGCCGTGCGCGACGGAGCGGAAGCCGCCGCGCAGTGAGCTGAGCGCGCCGCCGCCGGACTTGCCGGCGGGCCGCCGGCGTCGTTTGCGTGCCACCAGTCGGTTCTAGCACCAATGCCCGGGCCCGTTCGACCGCGCCGTAACCGGCGCGCGATGCCGGCGTAGTCAACGCGGGCGCCCGGAATACCTCTGGGCGCGGGTCTCTGGGAACTGGAGGACAACATGCCATTCGTGCGTTCGCTCGCTTCCGTCGTGGTCGGGTCGGGGCTTCTGATCGGAGCTCTCTCTGGAACTTCGCAGGCACAGCATCGATCGTCCGGCGCTCAGGTCTGCACGCTGGGCTCCGCGGCGGTGGGGCAGCCTGGGACGTTGATCTGCAAGGACCTGCAGTCGGGCGCGACGACGCAGTCGATCCCCCTGGGGCCGACCGTCTCGGCGGCGGGCGGGATCGCGGCCAGCCTGGCCGGCCGCAGCGACCGCGTGCTGGTCACGAATCAGGCCAGCGGCGCGATCCTGTTTCACGTGGGGCACGGGTTCCTGGTGAACCCGCTGGCCCTGGGCACGGGCGGCGAAGGGTCGCTGTCCGGCGCGCTCGGCGATCGAGGGGCGTACGTCCTGACGGGGACCACTCTACGGTTCTTCCCGTACGGGCAGACCACGGCGACCAGCGCCCGGCCGCTGCTGGTCGGTGACGGGTCGGCGGCGACGGTGACGCTGACCAGGCGGTTCGCGTACGTCTCCGAGAAGAACGGCTCGCTCGAGTCGTTCGCGCTGGCCGAGGACGGCAGCCTGGGTCCCGCGGCAGCGGTATCGGGCGTCTCGCCCGGCGTGATCGTCGGCATCACCGGGCTCGACCAGCTGGTGGTGGCGCCCATCGCCCACCTGGCCAGCAACGCCGGACAGTCGGAGATCTCGGTGTCCGAAGGCACCGCCCAGGCGCAGCGCGTCCCGACCAAGGAGGTAGCCGCCTGCTGGGCCGCCAACGACGACGGCGAGGTCTGCGTCGCCAACCCGGGGAGCATGACCGTCTCGTGCGGTCACACCGGCGACGACGGCTTCCTCAGCTACACCGGCGCCGCGGCCAGCCTGCCGGGTGAGTCGGTCTTCGACCTGGACATGGGCCAAGGCCTGGTGGTGCTGCAGGGGATCAATGGCGGGGCGCCGGTCCTGCTGGCCTTCCATCGCACGGCCGGGGACTTCCTGACGCCCGTCACCGAGATCCCCGTGGGGACGACGCTTGCCGCGGGCGCGCTGCTCCTGCCCGCCATTTCGCGCTGACCAGCCTTCCGATAACATCCACGGCATGGTGGGACGTGCGACCGGCGGGCAGCGAGTGGTCTGGCTCCTCTGGTCCATCGGGGTGGGCGTCCTGGTCGGATGTGGGGGCGGCTCGGCCGCCCACCGGCCGGTCGACGCGGGTGACGGCGGTGCTGACCACCGAGACGCCGCCGCACCCCGGGACGCGCCGGGCGACTCGCCATCCGTCCACGACGCCGCCACGGGGCACGACGCTGGCCCCACCGGGCCCGCCATCCAGCCGGGCTTCAACGCGTTCGAGGCGATGCAATCGCCGCGCTTCGGTCACACGGCGACGTTGCTTGCCAACGGTCGGGTGCTGATCGCCGGCGGCCAGGATTCGATCTACACGACCGCGACGCCGGACATCGAGTCGCAGACGACGACCCACACGCTGGCGACCGCGGAGGTGCACGACCCCGCCGCCGGCACCAGCACGGCGACGGGACCGCTCACGACGGCCCGGTACAACCACACGGCCACGATGTTGCCGAGCGGCAAGGTCCTGCTGGTGGGGGGCGCCGGCGACAGCAGCATCCTCGGGTCAGCCGAGCTCTACGATCCGGCGACGCAGTCCTTCACCGCCGTCGGCTCCCTGAACGTCGCGCGCATGCTGCACACGGCGACGCTGCTCCCCGGCGGCCAGGTGCTGATCGCGGGAGGCCGGGGCAGCAGCGGCGACCCAGTGCCCGGCGCCGAGCTCTACGACCCGGCCACCGGCGCCTTCACCACGACCGGAGCGCTGCTGTCGCCGCGCTATCAACATACGGCCACGCTGCTGGGAACCGGCAAGGTGCTGATCGCCGGCGGCTACAAGTTCGGGACGACCGGCGTCATGGCCACCGCCGAGCTCTACGATCCGGCCACCGGCATGTTCTCGGCCACCGGTCCGCTCAGCGTCGCGCGATACAACCACACGGCGACGATGCTGGGCAGCGGCAAGGTGCTGATTGCCGGAGGCCAGGGGAACAACAGCAGCACCACGGGGGCCGCCGTCGACTACGTCACCGCCGAGCTCTACGACCCGGCCACCGGCACGTTCTCGGCGACCGGGTCGATGGCCACCGCGCGCCTGACCCACACCGCGACTCTGCTTTCGGACGGAAGCGTCCTGATGGCCGGTGGCATCAACCACATCGGCGCCTACACCTATCTGTTCAGCGCCGAGGTGTATCACCCGGACAGCGGGACGTTCTCCCCCGCCCCGCCGCTGGTCGACGTCCGCTTCGGACACACGGCGACGGCGCTGCCCGACGGGCGCGTCTTCCTGGCCGGCGGGAACCAGCAGGACACGCCGATCGAGCTCTACGACCCGCGCGCGCCCGTGTTCCGGTCCAGCGGCATCTGCCGGATCAACCACACCGCCACCGTGCTGGCCGACCAGCGCGTGCTGTTCGCCGGCGGACGCAGCTCGTGGTTCTTCGGCAACGCCGCGCTCTACGACCCGGCCCTCATGGCGTTCGTGCCGACCGGGCAGATGCTGGCGGTGCGCGAGGCGCACACCGCGACGTTGCTGGCGGACGGACGGGTGTTCATCGTCGGTGGCGTCTACGACGGCAGCGAGTCGCTGGCGGGCGAGATCTATTCGCCGGCCACCGGCACCTTCACGGCCACCGCATTGCCGGTCTTGCAACGGACCTGGCACACGGCGACGTTGCTGCCCGACGGACGGGTGCTGATCGCGGGAGGCGACTACGCCGCCAACCCTTCGAGCAGCTCGGAGCTGTTCGATCCGGCCAAGGGGACCTTCACCGCGACGGGTTCCTTGGTGGTGGCGCGAGACCAGCACACGGCGACGATGCTGCAGACCGGCCAGGTGTTGATCGCGGGAGGCCTGGGCGCGTCGGCCGCGCTCGCGTCCGCCGAGCTCTACGACCCGACCAAGGGGACCTTCGCGGCCACCGGGACGATGAAGACCGGCCGCTTCGGCCATTCGGCCACCCTGCTGGCGGACGGGCGCGTCTTGATGATCGGCGGCTGGACGGGAACGGCGACCAGCGGCGGCGGCCTGCCCACATCCTACCAGGGCCAGGCCACCGCGACCGCCGAGATCTACGATCCGGCGACCGGATCGTTCAGCCCGGTGGGCGCGCTGAACCACCCCAGCTACGACCACGCGGCCGCGTTGCGGTCCGACGGGACCGTGCTGGTGGTGGGCGGCGTCGACCTGGCCGTCCCGCCGGGATGGGATCTGGTCCCCAGCGCGTCGCTGAATCGCGCCGAGCTCTATCAACCGAGCGCCGGCACGTTCAGCTCTGCCGGCACCATGCACTTTCCGCGCTACGCGCCGACGGCGACGACGCTGTCCACGGGCGACGTCCTGATCGTCGGTGGCAGCGCCGCGGCGATGGGATGGGACGGCAACTTCAGGCTGGGCCTGGTCGAGCTCTATCGCTAGAAAGCGGCGACGCGCCTAGCGTCCACTCTTGCGACGGGGAGGGACCTTGGCCCCCTTCTTTCGCGCTTCCGAGAGGCCGATCGCGATGGCCTGCTTCCGGCTCTTCGCGCGGGGGCGCCGGCCCTTGCCCGCCTTCAGCGTGCCGCGCTTCTCGCGCCGCAGGGCGCTGCTGACCGCCCGTTTCGCCCCACTGCCGTACCGCCGCCCCCGTGAGGATGCACGCTTTCTCATGTCGAGCCTCCTACACGACAAACCTAAGGCGTTGATCCGCGCTTTGAAGCGGGCCGGCGGCGATTCACAATCAGCCAACCTCATGCGGATGGTCCGGCGAGGCCGACATCGACCTGCAACCCTACCCGGCCGTCGCGCGCTGGCTCGTGGCTTTCGAGGCCCTCCCCGACTTCCTTCCCCTGCGGGCCGACGGCGCGGTCAGCTCGATCAGCTTCGACTCATATCGAATCGATGATCGCTTGCCAGAACGGCGGTGAGAGGTCGTGGCCCATCCCGGGGATGACGCGAAGGCGCGCACCCTGGACGGCGTCGGCGACCTGCCGGGCTGCGACCACCGAAAAGATCGGGTCGGCTTCGCCCTGAACGACGGTGACCGGCATCCCGAGGCGCGCGAGGAGCGGGGTGCGGTCGGTCGCCGCGATGACGGCCAGCAGGTGACGGAGAAAGCCGGCCCTGTCCCATCCGTGGTCCCAGGTTCGTTCGGCGCGACGGCGGATCCAGGCCACGTCCGGCGGTGGGTTGGTGCTGCCGGTGCGGGTGTACATCAGCACGTTCCACTCGACGAAGCTTTGCCGGTCCGTCGGCAGGGCGCTCATGAGGACCGACATGGTCTCGGGCCGGGGCGGAGGCACGTCCCGTCCGGCGGTGGACGTCGCGACCAGCGTCATGCCCGTCACCCGCTCCGGGAATCGCGCCCCGGTCAACTGGGCCACGCCGCCTCCCTGCGACAGGCCCAGGAGGTGGGCCTGCCGGATCCCCAGCGCGTCCAGCAGGCCGATCGCGTCGTCGGCCAGATCCTCGAGCCGGTACGGCGGCGAAAGGGTTCCACCGGCGAACCCCTGCATCATCTCTGCGATCGACGGGGGCATGGGCGCGTCGATCCGGCTGGAGCGGCCGGTGTCGCGGTAGTCGAAGCGGATCACGCGGAAGCCGCGTCCGGCGAGCGCGGCGCAGAGACCATCGTCCCACATCGTGAGTGGCGCGGCGGTCCCCATCAACAGCAGGAGGGCCGGCCTGGTGGCCTCGCCTTCGATCAGATATTCCAGGGTGATGTTGCCGACGCGAGCTTGGGGCATCGGGGGCAATCTTAACAGTGTTAAGATTGCCCCTGCAAGGTCAATGTGACGACCCGACGGAAGTACCACCACCGCCATCTGCGCGACACCCTGGTCGCGGCGGCGCTGGAAGCGCTGCCCGAGGTGGGCGCCGAGGGGCTGTCGCTGCGGGCGCTCGCCCGGCGCGCAGGGGTCTCAGAGGCCGCGCCCTACCACCACTTCGCCGACAAGGACGCGCTGCTGGCCGCGCTGGCGGCCGAATGCTTCCTGCTCCTGCTGGAGGCGCTCGAGGCTGCCGTCAGGGAGGCGGGCGACGATCAGCGGCGCCGGTTCCAGTTGACCGGGATCGCCTACGTCCGCTTCGCGGTGGCACACCCCGCACACTTCCGGGCGATGGAGCTGCCCGGCGTCGCCGCGCGAATGCCCGCCGAGGTCAAGCGCAAGGTGGACGCCTTCTACCGTGAGGAGGGGCGCCGGATGCGCGCGGCCCAGAAACAGGGCCTCATCGCGCCGCTGCCGTTCGACGGCTTGATCCTGGCGGCCACGTCGCTGGTGCACGGGCTCGCCCGCCTGATCATCGACGGCGCGACCCCCGTCAAACCAGGCGACGTCGAGCACGCGGCCCGCGTGGCCCGGGAGGTCACCGCCGTCTTCGGTGTTGGCGTCTTGCCGCGTCCTGCCGGGCAGCTCTAGTGACCTGAGTAGCCGCCGGTCCCGGCGCCACCGGCTCCGCCAGCGCCGGCGCTGCCCCCGGCGCCTGCAGCACCCGCGGCGGCCGCCCCGCCGGCGCCGCCCGTCCCCGAGCAGACCGCGCACATGAGGCCGGCCATCACGCTCTCGCGGCGGGCCAGCTCGTCGTTGTGGCCGGGGTTGTGCAGGAAGTGGGAGAGCTGCGCGGCGGCCGGCGCGCCGGCGCCGAAGCCATACGCCGTCGTCGCCGCCGGCGGGGCCACGTGCTGGAACGGGATGTCGGTCGGATCGGTGCGTCCGCCGTGGCAGCCGTTGCAGGTGTTCTGGTTGAACGCCGCGGCGGTGGCGGGGTCGGCCGCGCCGGTGTGCCAGCTGAAGTCCGCGGTCGGAATCGGCGCGCTCGAGGCGAGCATCGACGCCGGCAGCGCGTTCTGGCCGGCCACCACCGAGGCGGAGTTCGCGTCGATCCATTGCGCCAGATCGGACGAGGTGGCCAGCGTGAGACGAGGCGTCCCGGGCACGGCGACCTCGACCAGGCGGGTGGTTCCCGCGTCGGTCAACTGGGGCACGAACTGCCGCATGTCCCAGGGGTCGCCGTCCGCGGAACCGAACGTCACTTCGTTGGTCCGCACCCGCTGCAGCGTCCCGCGCGCCAGCGCCTGCGACACCACGACGTCCAGCTGGGCGGTGAACGCCGGGCTGCCCACCGTGGTCTGGCCCAGCGCGTGCCACGCCGCCGCCCAGTCGCGCATGGTCTCGCCCGGTCGCAGCGCCACGGCGTACTCGAACACGACGGTGAACGGCAGGACGTCGCTGGTTTGCGGGTCGGCGGCGCCGTAGACGAACCGGAGCTCGCCGCCGCTGCCGCCGCAGGCGACCGCGCCGGCGGCGGCGCTTCCGGTGACCGCCGCGTCCAGGCGGTTCACGATGGCCAGCAGCCTGAACGGCGCCAGCGTCAGGTCGGCGCGCCGGTTGCTGCAGGTGCTGCAGGTGAAGTCGCAGCCGGTTCCGGCGGACTGGATGAGCCAGGGGCAGAGAAACGTCTGGTCCGCGGCCGGTCGCGGTTCGACCGACACGGTCGCCGCGCCGGGATCGGGCGACACGGGGACGCTGGTCGCTGTGGCCCACTGGTCCAGCCAGGCGCTCGCCAGCGCGCCGGCCCCCTCCGGTGCCTCCGGCACCAGCGCTTCCAGCCGCTGGCGGAAGCTCCAGGGGTGGTACGCCGACTGGTTGCTCGCGCGCGCGTCGTTGGTCACCTGCGGGTCGACGATCATCAGCTCGTTGAAACGAGACACCGCCACCGAGGGGCAGCTGGCGGGCGGCGACCCGACGGGGCTGATGGGCCCATCCGCGCCGTTCGCCTGGCCCCCGGCGCCGCCGGCCCCGACGGGAGGCGGGCCCGAGTAGCCCGAGCCAGGGGCGCCTGTGATACCCCCGTCCAAGCCAAGCACGACGCCACACGGTCCAACACACTCCGGCACCGTGGCTTCACCGGTTTTGACCACCGAGTAACAGCCGCTGCCAACCACAGTCACACCCGCGATGAACGCCATCGCAAACTTCAGCCCGATCCTCGACATGATTTCTCTCCTAGGGCGACGCCGCCCCCGCCACGCGCAACAGAGCCTGGGCCTCTTCCTGGCGATAGCCGTTGTCCTGGCCCGCGGCGAACGGACTGAGCGCCGCGATGGCCGCCTCGCGCCGCCCCAGCCGAACCAGCGCGATCGCTCGGTTCCACCGCGCCTCCGGTCCCAGGCTTCCGCCGGTGGCCGCGAGATACTGGTCCCACAGCGCCAGCGCCGAGGCGTAGTCGCGGTCCACGAACTGCGCGCGGTGCGCCCGGGCGTAGATGTCCTCGGCAGCGGTCGCCACGCGCGGCGCCGGGCGGCGCGGGCGATCGACCACCGATGCCGCCGCCGGCGAAGGCGCGGGCCCCAGATCGGGCGCGGGCACGGACGGGGGCGCGGGTGAAGCCACGACCGGTGGAGCGGGCGGTGACGCCGGCGGGACCCAGTTTTCCCGCTGCGCGCGCGCCGCATGAGCGTGGGCCGGTGCGGGAGCAGCCGGCCGCCGCGCACCTGGGATCCACCGCGCCAAGGCCGGCGGCAGCCGACCCGAAACGGCCGCCCACGAGCCCACGCCCACCACCCCCGCGAACAGCTCCAGCGCCACGATCAGCGCCAGGCGCCGCCGGCGCGCCGCGCGCCGCACGTCCCGGCTGACGTGGCGCCAGCCCTCCATCGCGCGCCAGCTCTCGTCGGCCGCCGGCCGATCGGCGGCCCCGTCGTCGCGAAGGGCTTCGGTGGCGCGGTTCAACAGGTCGCGGTCGACCGGTGACGTCATGAATCACCTCCGTCGTGGTAACCGGCCAGGTGCTCGCGCAGCTTGCGGCGCGCGTGAAACAGCCGCGCCCGCATGGTCGATTCGTTGGTGCCGGCCAGCGCGGCCGCCTCCGCCGAGGTGCGCTCCTCGACCGCGCACAGCACGAACGCGACGCGCTGGTCGATGGGCAGGCGGTCCAGGGCGCTGCTCAGCGCCAGCGCCAGCCGCCGTCGCTCCAGCTCCTGGTCGGGCGCGCGATCGGGCGCCCGACGCGGCTCCTGCGCCAGGCGCAACTGCGCGCGCCGGCGCCGGGCGGCGGCGCGAACGTGATGCCGGGCGTGGTTCACCGCGACGGCGATCAGGAAGCCCTCCAGCGAGGCGCCGGGCCGCAGCCGCCGGATGGCCCGGGGCAGCCGCACGAACACCTCGTGGACCAGATCGTGCGCGGCCGCGGCGTCCCCGATCAGCCGGCGGGCGAACCGCAAGAGCGCGGGGCGATGGGCCAGGTAGGACTCGCGCAGGGCCGCCTCGTCGCCCTGGAGCAGCCGCTCCACCAGCGGCGGCTCGGGGCTGGCGGCCGTGTCGCGCGCCGCCTTCGCCCGCACGATCACAGCTGCACCCCGGCCAGCAGCTCCGGCCCCAGCTGGTAGGCGACGTTCACCGCGTCGGGCTCGTAGAAACCCAGCCGAGCGGTCAGCGCCGCGCCGGCAAAGAAGCTGAGGTGGCGATAGGCCTCGAGGCTGGCCAGGACGCGCCAGCTGAAGAGCCTGAGGTCGGCCGTCTTGCCGCCGATGAAACGGCCCAGCATGTAGGCGCCGCCGACGTCGGTCTCGAGAGCGACGCGTCCCGCCGGGAAGCGGACGCCGATCGCCAGGCCCGGCCCGGTGAGGCGCACATCTTGGATCCAACTGGTCGCGCCGCTGAACAGCGTGTACACCCGGCGCGTCGAGAACTTCAGCCCCAGAACGAACTGCTCCGTCCCGCTGGTCCAGACGACCGGGTGGATTCCGCCGCTGGCGCTGACGTTGATCAGACCGATGGGCACCCCTTCGATGTCGTCCGAGACGTTGACCAGCCCCAGCTGGACACCCTGGACGTTGCGCCCGACGTTGACCAACCCGGCCTGCACCCCGCGGACGTCCCCGGCACTGTTGACCAACCCGACCTGCAGACCGGTCACCTGGCCCCCGGCGTGGTTCACCGTGCCCACCTGCGCGCCGTCGACGTTCCCGCCCACGCCGTTGACGATGCCCGCCTGCATCCCTGACGCGTCGCCGCTCACGTGATTGCCCAGCCCCAGCTGCAACCCGTGATCGAGCGTGCCGACGCGACCGTAGAGGAGGTTCGCGCTCAGGTGCGTGCGAACGTCGGGGTCCTCGGGGTTGCTGGCGATCGGAAACAGCAGCGACACGGTCACCGGCTGATAGGTCCGGTGCACGTGGACCGGCTGGGCCTGCACCGTCAGGGAGGCGTCCGCCGTTGGCGACGTCGACGCCGGCGGCGGCGGCGCGGGCGCGGGCGCGGGCGCGAGGGGCGGCGGCGCCGTCGCGACAGGCGGCGCCAGCAGGTCCGACGCCTGGTCGCGCACCAGGTCGCCCGCCAGCCAGGCGATGTGCCGGATCACGGCGTCGCCGCCGGCCGGCAAGGGGATCACGCGCACCAGCGGCCGGCGGCCCGGACCATCGTATCGCATCGTCAGGTCGGCACGCGCGACGCTGATCTCCACGGCCAGGCGGGGCGCGTACGCGGGCACCGGGGCAGCCGGGTCGACCGAGACCACCCAGGTCTGGAGCTCGCTCTCGATGGCGCGCCGGACCACCTCGGCGCTCACGTCCGATGAGTCGCTGCGGACGGCGACCGCCAGCGGCACCGGCGGGGCCGGCGCCGCGAACAGCGGGCGGGCGAGCAGCAGCGGCAGCGCCGAGGCCAGCAGGAGTGCCGCAGAGACGCGCATCTGAACGCTAGATTCCCTGACGACGCCCGACCGTTGAAGCGAAAGCGCCGGCGGCGTCGCCGGGCGATCGAAGGGAGATCTAAGCTCGCGGAATCATTGGCGGTCGCCTACGAGCCCGCGCAGCTTGTCGCGGTCCACGCGCAGGCGCCGGAGATCAGCATGCACACCGGGCCGGAGGTGCTGCCGTCCGGGCAGGGCTTGGCCGGCGGAAGGCCGTCGCTCTGGGCCGGGCACTTCTCGATTGGGCATGGGTCGGACGACGTCACGCAGGCGCAGACCGACGGCGAGCTGTCGAACGTGGTGTTCGAGGGGCAAGCTACCGTCTGGATGCAGGTGCAGATGCCCGGACAGTCGGCGCCGCCCGCCGCGGGATCGCAGCCGTCGTAGGGGTCGTCGGCGCACTTGCCCGTGCCCGGACAGGGCGTGCCGGCGAACCCGCCGCACGAGACCCCGTCCGAGACGCACTTGCCGGAATCGCAGTGCGTCCCTCCGGAACAATCCACCGTTGCGCATGGGTCGGTCGGCGCAGGCTTGCACATGCAGGTCGGGCAGCCGTTCGCGTCCGGGACGTTCCCGTACGCGCAGTAGATGTCGCACACCGGCCCGCAAACCGGGACGCACTTCCCGGACTGGCATTGCGTTCCCGAGGCGCACTTCACGTTCGCGCACGGATCGGGGGGAGCGGGCACGCACGCGCAGACCGAGGGGTCGGCGTTGAAGACGTATCCGCTCTTGCAGGCCAGGGTCTGAACGCACTGGCAGATGCCCGGGCAGTCGGCGCCGCCGGCCGCCGGGTCGCAGCCGTCGTACGGGTCGTCGGCGCACTTGCCGGTGCCGGGGCACGGCGTGCCCGCCAGTCCGCCGCACGAGGTGCCGTCGGGGATGCACTTGCCGGAGTCACAGTGCGTTCCGCCGGTACACATCACCGACGCGCACGGGTCGGCCGGCGGCTGCGGGTTGCAGCTGTTCGTGATGTCGTTCTTGAAGAACTGCGGGGAGGCCCCGGGCTGGGCGGCGAACTTGATGAGCGCGTACGGCGCCGAGGCCCCGTCCGCCACCGGGCAGCTCGGGCCGAACGACACCAGCTCGGTGATGGCGATCAGGCTGGACCCGGCGCGAAGGAGCGCCATGAAGGCCGCTCCGTAGCCGCTCGTCGGCTGGCTGCCGGCGGCGTAGAACATCACCCACTCGGTCGAGAAATCGACCGCCGCCGGCGGCGCGTGCCCGAAGAACGCAGCGTAGGCGCTGGCCGAGCGGATCAGCGTTCGCGTCCGGGTGTTCGCCCGGGTTCCCACGTCGTCGCTCAGGTCGTCGAACGCGATCGTGGCCGCGGCGTCGGGCGGCGCGCCGTACGCGCTGACGTCACCCGAGACCTGCTGGATGTCCGGCGGCGTGGTCAGTCCTTCGCCGCAACCGAGCAGGGCCAGAACGGCAGTTCCCGCGATGATCGAATGGCGCTGAGAAGGGGGCATGGCTTCCTGCCCAGCAAACTTCGCGCCGCCGCCCGGACAGCGCAAGCACGGATGTTTCGGGGCGCCGTCGCGCGTCAGCCCTCAGAAATCCGATACACGGCGCGTCGCCTGTCAGTGATCCGCCGCGGCGGCCTTGTGCGCGAGAGAGGTTTGTCTATCATGCGAGACAGTCGTCCAGGGGGATTTCATGAGCTTCTCTGTCCCGCGCGCCGTCGTGTTGCTCGTCCTGATCGGGTGCTCCGGGGGCGCACCGGACAGAGGCGCGAGGAGCGGCGGAATGAACGGGTCGACCGGTGGCGCCGGGACAGGCGGCGGAACAGGCGGTCAGCGGGTTCAAAGCGGAACCGGTGGCTCTGCGGGTGGCGGCAGCCCGGGAAGCGGCGGCAGCCCGGCGACTGCGGGAACCGGCGGCAGCCCAGGGATCGCGGGGAGCGGCGGCAGCCCGGGGGCCGCGGGGACCGGCGGCCGCGCGGGCAGCCCGGGCGGCGCTTCGGGTCACGCCGGGGCGCCCGCCGAGAGCGCCATGGACCTGACGTTCTCCGGGCTGACCTCGGCGGTCGAGCTGGCGCCGCTGCGCCTGGCGGCGAACGGCATCTACCCCGGCAAGATCACGATCTCGAGCGGCGGCGTCGACAACCTCTACGGCAGCGGCGCCGCGATCATCGCGAGCAACGCCGAGACCCAGGCGCTGCGTTCGTCGGTGCAGCACGCGGATCTGCGCATCATCTTCACGATCTGCGAGGGGCTGTACCGGATCGTCGGCAAGAAGTCCTCGGGCATCGCCACGCTCTCCGACCTGAAAGGCAAGAGCATCACCGCGCCCAACTCGGGCGCGTCGTCGGACTACTACCTCTACAAGATGCTCGGCACGGTCAACCTCACCACCTCCGACGTGCGCATCGTCTCGGGCATGCCGGGCATGGGGACGCTGGCCACCGACGCCGCGACGATCTGGGAGCCGGGGATCCAGTACGTCTCGAACAGCCTGGGGAGCGACGCGATCGAGTTCGAGACCGACGCGCAGGGGAACACCGTCTATCGCGAGCTCTTCAACCTGCACGCCACGTCCGAGACGCTGGCCGACGCCACCAAGCGCCGCTCGATCGTCGAGCTGGTCCGCGCGCTCATCACGGCGTCGTCCATGATCCGCGCCGATCCGACGGTGGTCTATCCCCTGATGACCGGCCCCACCGGCGAGAGCCAGGACAACCTGGTCAAGTCGTTCGAGTACGAACGTTACGCGGGCACGCTGGTCGACGACCTGCTGGACGTGCTCACAGAGGAAGAGGTCTGGCGCGCCAAGTACGACAACCGAACGGCGCGCACGCGCGACCAGCTGGCGCCGCTCATCGACGCGACGGTGCTGCAGGACGCGATGGCGCAACCCTGACGTGCGATACTGGCCGGGATGGGCCTCCGGGCAGGCGGGCGGGTTCTTCCGGTCTTGACGGCGCTCCTGCTGGCGGCCTGCGGCGGCAAGACTTTGACGACCGGCGGCAGCCCAGGATTGGGCGGGCGGCCGGGGCTGGGCGGAGGGGGCACGAAGGGCGGCGGAACCAGCAGCGGAAGCGGCGGTGGCGCCAGCAGCGGTGGCGCCAGCAGCGGAGGTGCTGTCGACGACGGGGGTGGGACCGCGACCGGCGACGCCGGCAGAGGTCAGGTCGCCGCCTTCGACATCACCCTCGAACACGATGCGGATCTGGTGTTCGTGATCGACGACTCCCCGTTCAGCCGCGTGAGCTGCCTGGTGAACTAAGGCTGAGCCGCGGCGCCCTCGGACAGGCTGGAGGCGGGGACGCTCAGCACGATCGCGTCGCCCACCGATTGGATCTGGCTGACCGGCACATCCAGGGTACTGGGGCGAA
>DATJWP010000024.1:0-9122 GCA_035578045.1 Polyangia bacterium
CGAGGTCAAGGATCGCCTCAAGACCTCGGCGCTGGGGCTCTCGGGCGGCCAGCAGCAACGGCTCTGCATCGCCCGCACCATCGCGGTCGGTCCCGAGGTGGTGCTGATGGACGAGCCCTGCAGCGCCCTCGATCCCGTCGCCACGGCTCACATCGAGGAGCTCATGCGCGACCTCAAGAACCGCTACACGATCGTGATCGTCACCCACAACATGCAGCAGGCCGGCCGCGTCAGCGATCGCACGGCGTTCTTCACCACCGAGGTCGACTCGCAGTTCTCGCTACGAACGGGCACGCTGGTCGAGTACGACCTGACCACCAACATCTTCTCCCACCCCCAAGACGAGCGCACCGAACGCTACATCACCGGACGCTTCGGCTGAACGAAGTCGGAGCTCAG
This sequence comes from Polyangia bacterium, assembly GCA_035578045.1. Lineage (GTDB taxonomy): Bacteria > Myxococcota_A > Polyangia > Fen-1088 > Fen-1088 > JADGRB01. The sequence goes on from DATJWP010000024.1 coordinate 400, forward strand.
AATTCCAGGGCGAAGCCAACGTTCAGGTCGAGGTTGAACGTGAACTTCGAGAAGCCCAGCTCCGCGTTGGCCTGCGCCATCAGGGCGAAGGCCGAGCTGACGTTGTAGAGCAGGCCGGCGCTGCCGCCCACGAAGATCGGTCCGGCCGCCACGGTGTCGACGCAGGTCTGGTTCCCGCTGGAACCGCAGTGGGGCTCCGAGGGGAACGAGGTGATGTGGCGGATGGTCCCGCCGCCCAGCAACCCGCCCACGAACGGGTGCAGATCGCCGGCGTCGATCAGGTAGTCGACGCGCCCGAACCCCGCCACCGCGTAGGTGGCCGGGTTGCACACCATGCTGGTCCCGCACTCGGTGGTGTTCGTCGAATGGTAGGCCGTCGCGCCCGTCACCAGCTGGAACCGCAGCTGGGCCGAGACGAGCAGGTTCGGGCTGACGAAGTACCCGATCTGCGGCGAGATCTGCCCCAGGCGCGCCCAGGCGAACCCGGCCGGGTTCACGTGGTCCATGCCGTTGACCTCCCCGGTGCCGGTGGTCCAGCCAAAGCCGCTCCCCAGCCCCAGGGCCAGGAACAGGCTGGGCCCCTCCGACTTGGGCTTCGGGGGCGGCTCCGCCGTCTTCTTGCGGACGGGCCTCAGCGAGGCGCCGCCGGGCCCGCGCAGCGAGACCACCAGCGGCGAGGCCGCCGACCCTTTGCGGGCAGCCACCGAGTCATCGTCGCCGATGACCTCGATGTAATACGAAACCTTGGCGCCCTGGGTGGCGGACGACGGGATCTGAGCCATCCAGTTGCCGGGCGACTCCTCTTTCATCTCGCGCTCGCCGAAGTCGTCCGAGCCGTCGGCGCTGAACGCCAGCACGACCTTCTTGGCCTTCACCGATGAGTCCAGCGTGGCGTTGATGGGGATGGCCTTGCCCTGCGTGGCCCGCGTGATCGGCTCGTGCGTGATGGCGTCCTCCGACGCCGCCGCGCCACCGCCGCTGCTGTCGCCGCCGGACTTCCCGCCCGCGACGGCCTGATCGAAGACCTCCTGGATCTCCGGCGTCGCCAGCGCCGTGTCCAGCTTCACGTCGCTCTGGATTGCGGCGGCCTTCTTGAACTCGTCGATCGCCGCGTCCTTCTGCTTCAGCCCGGCCAGCAGCACCACCCCCAGGTGGACGTGGGTGCGAGCCGTCACCGGGTGGTTGTCCAGGCCGGCGCGGCTGCAGGCCTCCAGCGCGTCTTCCAGGATTTTACGCGCCTTGTCGAAGTTGAGGTTCTGGTACTCGTCGACCGCTTTTTTGTTGAGCTTGACGATCTTCTCGACCGCCGGCGAGTCCTCCTGCGCCCGCGCGCGCGGGCTGGCCGCCAAAACGGCGACGGCCAGCAAACAGCCGACAATTGCTTGCTTAATTGTAGTGATCGAGCGTGTTGCCACGGGGGCTCAGGCCGTCCGGATGAGTCGCGACTCTATCACGGTCAGCCGGAAATCGAGCCCACACTGCGCAGCCGGCAACATCAGCCGTTATAATGGGATCATGCGGAAATCGAGGCTGGTGTCTGCCTGGGCGCCCTGGGGAGGTTTTGCGGCCGTCGTCATCGGAGCCGCCTGGCTCTGGCACGGAACGTCGGCGCCCCGGACCGCGGTGAAAACCGCCCCCCAGTCGATGGACAGCCAGGCCGAGGCCGAGGGCCTGCTGCCGACCCGGCTCCTGGTCGACTTCCGGGACGACGTCTCGCCCGCGGCGATCGCGGCGACGGGCTTCAACGAAGTTCCGCTGAGCGCTTACACGGCACAGGACAGGCTGTACCGCATCGACTTCGCGACCGCGGACGAAGCAGCCGCTGCGCGCGCCAAGCTGGCGGCGGATCCGGACGTCGAGAGCGTCGACTTCGATTCGCTGGCCACCATCCCGCCCGGCGAGGAGATGCAAGAGATGGCGGCGGCTGGCAACTCCATGGAGGCCGAGTGCAGCGCGGCCGCGCATGACGGCGGCGGCTTCCCCAACGACGCCTGCTTCAAGTACCAGTGGCACCTGCGCCAGATCGGCGCGCCGGCCGCCTGGAAAGAGGCCAACGGCAAGGGCGCCGTGGTGGCGGTCATCGACACCGGCGTCACCCGGGTGGCTGACCTGGCCAAGACCAATTTCGTTCCCGGCTACAACTTCGTCACCAACAACGCCGACGCCTCGGACGACCACGGCCACGGCACGCACGTGGCGGGGACGATCGCGCAGTCGACCAACAACGGTCTGGGCGTGGCCGGCGTCGCCTACGGCGCCTCGATCATGCCGCTCAAGGTGCTGTCGGCGCGTGGCTCGGGTTCGGTCGGCGCCATCGCGCAGGCGATCCGCTGGGCCGCCGATCACGGCGCCAACGTCATCAACATGAGCCTGGGCGGCGGGATGTCCGTGGGCACAGTCTCGAGCGCCATCAAGTACGCCCACGGCAAGGGCGTGGTCGTCGTGGCCGCGGCGGGCAACGACGGCCGTGGCCGGGTGAGCTTCCCGGCCCGCAACCCCGGCGTCATCGCCGTGGCCGCCACCCAGTTCGACGAGAAGACGACGTTCTATTCGAACTGGGGCCCCGAGGTGGACATCGCGGCGCCGGGCGGCAACACCCGCGTCGACCAGAACGGCGACGGCAAGCCGGACGGGGTCCTGCAGCACACCATCGTGCCGACCGACATCACCCACACCGACTACCTCTGGTTCATGGGGACGTCGATGGCCGCGCCGCACGTGGCGGGCGTGGCCGCGCTGGTGGTGAGCGCGGGCGTGCGCCGGCCCGAGGCCGTCGAGCAGATCCTGCTGGCCACCGCCCGCAAGCCGAGCGGCGGCAGCTCGACCAGCGAGGCCCGCATCGACGACCACTACGGCGCCGGCATCGTCGACGCCGCTTCGGCGGTCGCCAAGGCTCGCGAGGGGCGCGGCGCCGAAGAGGTCGGCCTGGGCATGGCGGCCGGCCTGCTCGCGCTGGCACTGCTCCGCCGCCGGGGCGTCGCCACCACCCGGCTCGGCTGGGGCGCGCTGGCAGCCTTCCTGCTCGGATCCTCTGGGCTGGACCTGGCCTGGGCCGTGCCGCTCTCCTGGCCGCACGTGCACGCCGTGGCCGCCGGCATCTCGGGCGGCTTCACCGACCTGGCCAGCGGCCCCCTGACCGCCACCCTGGTCTACAGCGCCATCGCTCCGATCGCCCTGATCGTCCTGCTCTACGGCTCCCGGCGCCTCCGCCCCGTCCTGGCCGGCTTCGGCTTCGGCATGGCCGGCGCGCTCCTGTTCGCCGCCATCGGGCACACGGTGTCCCTGCGCTTCATCCCCGACACCCTCGAACCCCTCTGGCTGGCCGGCCAGGCCGCGATCGCCGCCCTCTTCGCCTCCGCCTGCCTCCGAAAGGCCTGAGGCCCGAGGGCCCGAGGGGGTCTGCCTCTGCCTCCCGGCCTACTGGCCGCGGCGCAGCTCGGTGAGCACTGCCTTCGCCACGGCCTTGAGCGTGTCGAAGACGCCGGCGCCGCTGGTGGCGCAGGCCTCGAAGTCCGCGACCTTCGTCGGGTTCAGGACCTCGCGTAGCTGATCCAGCGGCGCGGCGTTGGGCAGGTCGCGCTTGTTGTACTGGACCACGTACGGCAGCTTGTCCAGGTCGTAGCCCTGCTCGGTCAGGTTCAGCCGCAGGTTCTCCAGCGACTCGATGTTCGCCTCCATCCGCTCGATCTGCGAGTCGGCGACGAACACCACGCCGTCGACCCCCTTCAGGATCAACTTGCGGCTGGCGTCGTAGAAGACCTGTCCCGGCACCGTGTACAGGTGGAAGCGCGTCTTGAAGCCGCGGATCTCACCCAGCGAGAGCGGCAGGAAGTCGAAGAACAGCGTCCGCTCGGTCTCGGTCGCCAGCGAGATCATCTTCCCCTTCGCGTCGGGGCTGGTCTTCGCATAGATGTAGTGCAGGTTGGTCGTCTTCCCGCACAGGCCGGGCCCGTAATAGACCAACTTGCAGTTGATCTCGCGCGACGAGTAATTGATGAAGCTCATGGCTGGGGTGCTGCGCCTCGAAGCAGCGCCGCCTCAATTTCAGTCATTGAACAAGTTGTCGATGTCGCTGTCGGTGATCTCGGTGAGGATCGACGGCTGGCTCTTGGCCGCCGCCTTCTTCGCCACCTGATCGAACAGACGCACCATCTCGTCGGAAGACTTGCGGACCCGCAGCCGCACCAGCCCGAGCGACGACCGCTCGTCGAAAAGCACCAGCAGGATCGCCCGCCCGCCCACCAGCGTGATGTGGACGTGGGTCTTCTCCCCCTCGTGGAACTGGCTGAAGAAATCCTTCTCGCGCAGGATCTTCGAGATCCCGCCGGTCGCCGCCACGTTGCCGGCGGTCAGCGACGACAGCGACGTGACGTCCAGCTCGTCGGTGTCGCCCGCGTCGGCGATCGGCTGGCCATCGCGGCCGATCAGCAGCACCGCCTTGGCGTTGGCGTCCCGGGCCAGCCGCGCGCAGACGAGTGACATCTGCTGCTGCTCCTCGGGAAACATCACATCGGGGCCACTCATCGCGCTCCTCGCCGGTTCGACATCGCGCTGCAGGGGATACTCACGAGTACCATTCGGGAAATCGGGATTCAAGCCATCATACCTTAGCCCGACCCTCAGCCCGACTGGATCTGCGTCGGGGAAGCTAGGGTCTGCGCCTACATCTCGCGACGGCCGTCGATCGCTCGAGCCAGCGTCGCCTGATCCGCGTACTCCAGCTCACCGCCGATGGGGACGCCGGTCGCGATGCGCGTGGTCCGGACGCCCAGCGGCCTCAGAAGCTTGGACAGGTAGACGGCCGTGGCCTCCCCCTCGACGCTGGGGCTGGTGGCCAGGATCGCCTCCCGGACCTCGCTGCCGCCGCACCGGCGGACCAGCTCGGCAACGCGCAGATCGTCCGGGCCGACCCCATCCAGCGGCGACAGCAGGCCGTGCAGCACGTGGTAGCGCCCCCGGAAGCCCCCCGCCCGCTCGATGGCGATCACGTCCTGTGGCTGGGCGACCACGCAGACGACGGCGGCGTCCCGGCGGGCGTCCCGGCAGATGCCGCAGGGGTCGGCTTCGGTCAGGTCGCAGCAGACCGAACAGAACCGGATCTTCTGGCGGACCTCGGCGATGGCCGACGCCAGCGCGGCCGCGTCCTCGGGCGCCGCCCGCAGGATGTGGAAGGCCAGGCGGGCGGCGGTCTTCTCGCCAACGCCGGGGAGCTTCGCCAGCTGCTGGATCAGCCGCGCGATGGGCGACGCGACCAACGCCGCTCAGCCCCCGAACAGCCCGGGGGGCAGCGACAGCCCGCCGGTCACCTGCGAGAGGTCGGACTCGGCCGTCTCGCGTGCCCGGGTGAGCGCCAGGTTGACCGCGCCGACCACCAGATCCTCGACCATCTTCTTGTCGCCGACGATGGCCTCGTCGAGCGTGATGGACAGGACCTCTCCCTTGCCGTTGACCGTGCAGCGGCAGAGCCCGCCTCCGGTCTCAGCTTCGATGGTCTTGCGCGCCAGCTCGTCGCGGACGCGGGCCACCTCGCTCTGGATCCGCTGGGCGGTCTCGAACAAGCCTTTCAAGTCTGGAATCGACATCAGGTCTTGATCTCCTTGAGAGGGGCACCGAACACGTCCTGCGCCCGGCGAATGAGCGGATGCTGCCGCGCCTCCGCCTCGCGCGCCCGCCGGTCGGCGGCCGCGGAGTCCGACTCCTGCCCGACCTCGGACCGCACGGCGGCGGCCGCCGAGGGCGCCGCCGTGGTCACCGACAGCTTGACCGGCCGCCCGACCACCGACGAAACCACCGCCTCGATCTCGGCGCGGGCCTTCTCGGCCCGATCGACGTCCAGCTTCTGACCGAACGCCAGCGTCACGGCGCCGTCGGCCAGCGAGACGACGTCCGCGTGGGCCATCAGCGAGCCGAGCATCATGCTCTTCTTCTCGAACACCGCCAGGGCCCGCCGCCAGACCTCGTCCGAGCTCAGCGCCTGGTTCGGGGCGGGTACAGCCGCCCCGGATGGCGCGGGTGCGGGCGGCGCGGGAGCGACCGCCGCCCTGGGCGGGGGCGGGGGCGGAGCAGCCGGAGCCGCTGCAGCCGAGGGCGCAGCCGCCGGACGCCCACCCGACGGCGTCGATCCCGCCGGTGCGGGACGCCCGCCGCCCGCCAAGCGCCCTTCGAGCCCCTCGAGCCGCTGCAGCAGGTCGCCCAGCGGCACCATCGGCTCCGCCGCGCAGAGGTCGATCGCCGCCATCTCGTAGAGCAGCCGCGGCGCCGGCAGCCGCGTGGCATCGTCCAGCGCGCGCGCCCAGCGGTCGAACAGCACGGTGGCCAGCCCGGGCGGGCTCCGTTTGGCCAGCCCGCGCAACTCGTCCAGTTCCTCAGGGGTGGCGTCGACCAGATCGCCCAGCTCCACGCCCGGGGCCGGCTTCACGGACGCCGCGACCTCGAGGTCCCGCAGGAAACCCAGGAACGCGCGCCCCAGCTGGCCCAGGTCGACCCCGCGGTCGACCGCCCGCCCGATCAGCCGCAGGGCCGTGGCCGCGTCTCGGTCCAGCACCGCGCCGGCCAGCGCGACCAGCAGCTGCCGATCGGCGACGCCCAGGACGTCGGCCGCAACCTCGGCGGTCAGCCGGTCGGTCCCGACGTAGGCGATGGTCTGGTCCAGCAGCGACAGCGCGTCGCGCACCGACCCGGCCGCCTGCCGCGCGACCAGCCGGATGGCCTCCGGCGCGGCGTCGATCTTCTCGGCGCGGACGATCTCTTCCAGGTGGGTGGCCAGCCGGGCCGTCGAGATCAGCTTGAAGTCGAAGCGCTGGCAGCGCGACAGGATCGTGCCGGGGATCTTGTGCGCCTCGGTGGTGGCGAACACGAACACCACGTGGGGCGGCGGCTCCTCGAGCGTCTTCAGCAGCGCATTCCAGGAATGCGCCGACAGCATGTGGACCTCGTCGATGATGTAGACCTTGCGCCGGGCGCGGGCCGGCAGGTAGCGCACCCCCTCGAGGACCGCCTTGGTCTCCTCGACCTTGGTGTTGGAGGCGGCGTCGATCTCGATCACGTCGACCGAGCGGCCGCCGGCGATCTCCTGGCAGATGTCACAGACGCCGCACGGCTCGGCCGTTGGCCCCTTCTCGCAGGAGAGCGCCTTGGCCAGGATACGGGCGGCGCTGGTCTTCCCGACACCGCGGGCTCCCGTGAACAGGAAGGCGTGGTGCACGCGGTTCTGCGCGATGGCGTTCGAGAGCGTGCGGGCCACATGCTCCTGACCGACCAGCTCCGAGAAGCGCTGTGGGCGGTACTTGCGCGCCAGGACCAGATAGGACACGCACGGAATTTACTCGATTCGGTCTCCCGGCGAGGGGGTTTCCGCCTTCCCCCGCGCCACAGCTTGTCCGCTTGGTCACGGTGCTTACGACTCACCGCAACGTCATGAGATTGGACAAATTCACCATCAAGGCCCGGGAGGCTTTGGCCGCCGCGCAAGAGCTGGCGGGGAGCCGCGGGCATCAAGAGCTGACGCCGGAGCACCTGCTCACGGCGCTGCTCGATCAGCAGGACGGCGTGACGGGCGCGCTGCTGCGCAAGGTCGGGGTCGACCCGGCTCAGGTTCGCCAGGCCGCGGTCGCGGCGCTCGACGCTCAGCCGCAGGTCCGCGGCTCGACCGCGGACATCTACGTCGGCCGCCGGCTCCAGGATACCCTGGACGAGGCCGGCAAGCAGTCCAAGGAGTTCAAGGACGAGTACGTCTCCAGCGAGCACCTGCTGCTGGCCCTGGCCGCCAAGGACTTCGGGCCGGCCAGCCGGGCGCTCAAGGACGCCGGGGTCAAGAAGGACACGCTGCTCAAGGCCCTGGCCGAGGTGCGCGGCACCCAGCGGGTGACCGATCCCGAGGCCGAGGGGAAGTACCAGGCGCTGGCCAAGTACACGCGCGATCTCACCGAGCTGGCCCGGAACGGCAAGCTGGACCCGGTCATCGGCCGCGACGAGGAGATCCGCCGCGCCATGCAGGTCCTGTCCCGCCGCACCAAGAACAACCCGGTGCTGATCGGCGACCCGGGCGTGGGCAAGACCGCGATTGTCGAGGGGATTGCCCTGCGGATCGCGGCCGGCGACGTCCCGGAGTCCCTGCGCGACAAGAAGATCCTGAGCCTGGACCTGGGCGCGCTGATCGCCGGGACCAAGTTCCGCGGCGAGTTCGAGGACCGCCTGAAGGCCGTCCTCAAGGAGATCGAAGGGGCCGGGGGCGGGATCATCCTGTTCATCGACGAGCTGCACACGCTGGTGGGGGCCGGGGGGGCCGAAGGGGCGGTCGACGCCGCCAACATGCTGAAGCCGGCGCTGGCCCGCGGCGATCTGCGCTGCATCGGCGCCACCACGCTGGACGAGTACCGGAAGTACATCGAGAAGGACAAGGCGCTCGAGCGGCGCTTCCAGCCGGTCTACGTGGGCGAGCCCTCGCTCGAGGACACGGTGGCCATCCTGCGCGGCCTCAAGGAGCGCTACGAGGTCCATCACGGGATCCGCATCCGAGATGCGGCGCTGGTCTCGGCGGCCAAGCTGTCGGACCGGTACATCTCGGGCCGGCAGCTGCCCGACAAGGCGATCGACCTGGTCGACGAGGCGGCCAGCCGCCTGAAGATGCAGATCGACTCACGGCCCGACCCGATCGATCAGATCGAGCGCCGCCTGACGTCGCTGGCGATCGAGGAGCAGGCGCTGGGGCGCGAAAAGGACGA
>DATJWP010000025.1:0-4120 GCA_035578045.1 Polyangia bacterium
GTGAACTCGTGCAGCGCGCCCTCGATCTTCACGGCCGTGATCGCCGCGCCCTGCAGCGACGACAGCAGGATGCGGCGCAGGCTGTTGCCCAGCGTCGTCCCGAAGCCGCGCTCCAGCGGCTCGCACGTGAACTTCCCGTAGGTCGGGGTCAGCGAATCCGGCTCGACCTCGAGGTTCCTCGGGCGAATCAGGTCGCGCCAGTTCCGCGCGATGAAGGTGGTCTGTGAACCAGTCTGCGTAGCCATTGCGGTCGCCATTTGTTCTCCCTGTCGAATCAGCGCGAGTAGAGCTCGACGATGAGCTGCTCGCGAATTGGCAACGTCAAATCTTCGCGCGCGGGGAGCGCCGTCAGCTTCCCCTTGAAGTTGTCCTTCTCCAGCTCCAGCCACTTGGGCACGCCGCGGCGGTCCACGGCGCCCAGGCTCTCGAGGATGCGCGTGATCTTCTTGGAGCCGTCCTTGACCTCGATCAGGTCGTTGGACTTGCACAGGAACGAGGGGATGTCGACGCGGTGGCCGTTCACCAGGAAGTGACCGTGGCGCACCAGCTGCCGAGCCTCGGCGTGGTCCGACGCGAAGCCCAGGCGGTAGACGACGTTGTCGAGACGCCGCTCGAGGAGCTGCAACAGGTTCTCGCCCGCGACGCCCTTCATGCGGATGGCCTTGTGGTAGTAGCCGCGGAACTGCCGCTCGGCGAGCCCGTAGAGGCGCTTCACCTTCTGCTTCTCACGCAGCTGGCTGCCGTAGTTCGACAGCTTGCGCCGCCGGGCCTGGCCGTGCTGGCCGGGGGCGTACGCGCGCCGCTCGTACCCGCACTTGTCCGTGTAGCAGCGGTCCCCCTTGAGGAACAGCTTCATGTCTTCGCGCCGGCAGAGCCGACAAACTGGACCGGAATAATTCGCCATATCTAGAAAACTCTTTTTCGTTCAACCCCTCTCCCACGGAGTGGGAGAGGGCCTGGGTGAGGGTTCATCATCAGACGCGGCGGCGCTTGGGGGGGCGGCAGCCGTTGTGGGGGATGGGGGTGAGGTCGCGGATCAGGGTGATCTTGAAGCCGGTCGAGGCCAGTGCGCGCAGCGCCGACTCGCGCCCCGACCCTGGCCCCTTCACGAACACGCTCAGCGTGCGCAGGCCGTGCTCCATGGCCTTGTGGGCGGCGTCCTCGGCGGCCAGCTGGGCAGCGAAAGGCGTCGACTTGCGCGACCCCTTGAAGCCCTTCACGCCGGACGACGACCAGGCCAGCACGTTGCCGGAGACGTCGGTGATCGTGACGATCGTGTTGTTGAAGGACGCCGTGATGTGGGCGATCCCGCTCTGGATGTTCTTCTTGACCTTCTTGGCCTTGGACTTGGCCTTCGGCTTGTTGGTCTCGGGTGCGGTCGCCATGAATTAAGCTCCGGTTCCTTCGGTCTTGCGCTTGATCGCCTGGCCCTTGCGGGGGCCCTTCCGCGTGCGCGCGTTGGTGTGCGTGCGCTGGCCGCGGACCGGCAGCCCCTTGCGGTGACGGAGGCCCCGGAAGCAACCCAGGTCCATCAGCCGCTTGATGTTCATGCCGACCTCGCGCCGCAGGTCGCCCTCGACCTTCAGCTGGCGCGCCTCGATCACCTCGCGGATCCGGCGCGTCTCGTTGTCGTCGAGATCGTCGGTGCGCTTGCTCAGCGGCACCTCGGCGGCATTCAAGATGTCCTTGGCCAGAGCCTTGCCGATTCCGTAGATGTACGTGAGCGCGATGTCCATCCGCTTGTTGCGCGGAAGATCGACGCCTGCCAGACGCGCCATTTATCCCTGCCTCTGCTTATGACGAGAGTTCTCGCAGATCACCCGCACGACACCGCGCCGGCGGATCACCTTGCACTTGTCACATACCTTTTTGACTGAAGCCCTGACCTTCATCGGACGCTCCCGATAGCACGAATTCGTTACAAATGCCGCTCAAATACCGCTGCGGCGCACTTACGCCCGCGACAGCACCACCGGGCCGTCATCGGTGATGGCGACCGAGTGCTCAAAATGGGCGGAGAGGCTACCATCTTTCGTTACAGCCGTCCACCCATCATCTTCGATGGCCACCTCGGGCCCCCCGGCGTTGACCATCGGCTCGATGGCGACGACCAGTCCGGCGGACAGCCGGCGCCCCTTGCCGGCGTCCCCGTAGTTCGGGACGTGCGGCTCCTCGTGCATGGCCCGGCCGATGCCGTGCCCCACGAACTGCTTCACCACCGAGTACCCCAGCCGCTCGACGTGGGACTGGACGGCGTAGCCGATGTCCCCCAGCCGGTTGCCCGGAACGCAGGCCGCGATGGCCCGTTCCAGGGACTCCCGGGTGGCGTCCATCAGGGCCCTGGCCTTGGAGCTGACCGGCCCAATCGGCACCGTCCGGGCCGAATCGCCGCACCAGCCGTCCTTGAAGGCCCCGAAGTCGATCGACAGGATGTCGCCCTCTTTCAGGACCACGTCCTTGCGGGGGACCCCGTGGACGACCACGTCATTCACGGACGTGCAGACCACGGCCGGGTATGGCGGGTAGCCGTAGTTCAGGAAGGCCGAGTCGGCCTTCAGCGCCCGCAGCCGCTGGGAGGCGATCTCGTTCAGCTCCCAGGTGCTGACGCCCGGCTTGGAGGCCGCCTCCAGGTGGTCCAGGACGTCGGCCACGATGAGGTTCGCCTCGCGCAGCTTGGCGATCTCGACGGCGCTCTTGAGCTGGATGGCCATGATTACGACAACAACACCGCGGCGTAGATCCGACCGAAGATCTGGTCCATGTTGCCGTTCGCGTCAATCATGCGCACCGGCCACTTCTCGGCCGTGAAGTAGTCGAGCACCGGTTTGGTCTTGGCGCCGAACTCGCGCAGCCGGTTGCGGATGATCTCTTCCGAGTCATCGCTCCGCTGGATGAGGACGGCCCCGCAGCGGTCGCAGACGCCGGACGCCTTGGGCGGGTTCGAGTCGACGTGGTAGGTCGCCTGGCAGGCCTGGCAGGTCCGGCGGCCCGAGATGCGGCGGACCAGCTCCTCCTCGGGCGCGTCCAGCACCAGGATGCGGTCCAGCTTCTTGCCGTACTTGGTCAGCATCTCGTCCAGGACCTTGGCCTGGGGGACCGTCCGCGGGAAGCCGTCCAGCAGGAAGCCGGTCTTGGTGTCGGGCTGCTGCAGGCGCTCGCCCAGCAGCTCCAGGACCAGCTCGTCGGGGACCAGCTGGCCTTTGTCGATGAAGCCCTTCGCGCGCTGGCCAAGCGGCGTGTACGACTGGATGGCGGCGCGCAGCATGTCGCCGGTGGCGACGTGCGGGATTCCGAAGACCTTGGAAAGACGGGCGGCCTGCGTCCCCTTCCCCACGCCCGGAGGCCCGAACAGCAGAAGGTTCTCACTCAACGCCCGGCTTCTTCACAGAAGGTCAGCCGCTAGCGGCCCACCGCTCCCACGGGTCCCCGCGCCCCGCCCCGACCCCGGATCCGCGGCCCGCGGGGGCCGGTGAAGCCTTCGTAGTTGCGGGTGATGAGGTGCGACTCGATCTGCTGGACCGTATCCAGCGCGACGCCGACCACGATCATCAGGCCTGTGCCGCCGAAATAGAACGGCACCTTCATCTTCTCGTGCAGCAGCGAGGGGAGCACGCAGATGGCCGAGATGTAGACCGCCCCGCCGAAGGTGATGCGGGTCAGCACCTTGTCGATGTAGGCCGCCGTGGCCTTGCCGGGGCGGATGCCCGGGATGAAGCCGCCGTACTTCTTCATGTTGTCGGCGACGTCGACCGGGTTGAAGGTGACGGCCGTGTAGAAGTAACAGAAGAAGACGATCAGGGCGACGTAGAGGGTGTTGTATCGCCAGTCTCCCGGGCGGAGCGCGTCCGAGACCCGCTGCATCCAGGGCGTCTGCACGAACGACGCGATCTGCTGCGGGAACATCAGGATGGACGAGGCGAAGATGGGCGGAATGACGCCCGCGGTGTTGACCTTGAGCGGCAGGTGGGTCGACTGGCCCCCGTAGACCTTCTGGCCGACGATCCGTTTGGCGTACTGGACCGGTATCTTCCGCTGACCGCGTTCAAAGAAGATGATGACCGCGACCACCAGGACGATGAGAATGCCGATCACGGCCAGATCGAACGCCGTGATGTCGCCG
>DATJWP010000026.1:0-13616 GCA_035578045.1 Polyangia bacterium
CCACAGGCGGCGTCTCCGGCACCGGCGGCTCCACCCCGACCCCACCTCCAGCCACAGGCGGCGTCTCCGGCACCGGCGGCTCCACCCCGACCCCACCTCCACCGGCCACAGGCGGCGTCTCCGGCACCGGCGGCTCCACCCCGGCGGGCGGCCACACCAAGGTGGTCTTCGTGATCGCGCTCGAGAACGAGCCCGCAGGCGCGATCTACGGCAGCTCCAGCGCCCCCTACATCAACGCGCAGCTGGTCCCGAAGTACGCCCGCGCGAGCGCCTTCAACGATCCGCTCCCCGACGCCATCCCCAGCGAACCGCACTACGTCTGGATGGAGGCGGGCACCAACGCGTTCAGCGACACGACGTTCACGACCGACGACGATCCCGACTCGTCCAACAGCACGGCCAGCACGGCCCACCTGACCACCCAGATGATGGCGGCCAGCCCGGCCATTAGCTGGATGGGCTTCATGGAGGGTTTGAATTCCTCGACCGGCGCCTGCCCGGTCTCATCCTCGGGCTTCTACGTCGCCAAGCACGACCCCTTCGTGTTCTTCCAGGACATCTCGGGCCGGCCGCCGTCGGGGAGCAACAGCCTGTGCGCGGCGCACCACCGCGCCTACACCACCAGCTCGATGGCGCAGGCGCTCAGCCAGGGGACCGTGGCGCAGTACAACTTCATCACCCCGAACGTCTGCAACGACATGCACGGCGACTCCAGCTGCCCCGGCAGCTCGGATCTCATCGCGGCCGGTGACAGCTGGCTGGCGACCAACCTGCCGCCGCTGATCCAGTACGTGAACGCCAACAACGGCGTCATCTTCCTGGTCTGGGACGAGCCGGAGGGGGGCAGCCCGCTGATCCCGTTCCTGGCCATCGGCCCGAACATCAAGCCGGGCTACGCCAGCTCGGTCACCGTGACGCACAGCGCGCTGGTGAAGACGGTGGAGAAGATCTTCGGCCTGCCGATCCTGCCGGCGGTCGCCTCGGCGAACGACTTCGGCGACCTGTTCCAGCCCGGCACCTATCCGTAGGCGGTGCTCCCGCCTCCGCGCGTGATCATCATTACAGACTTCTATCATTTGTGGCGCCATCGTCCCGGATGCGACTGAATTTCGGAGCCGGTGGGAATATCCAGGTTGGCTCCCCAATGCGCAGACGTGTCGACTGGCCCATTCTGTTCGGGACCGACGCACCCGTGCCGACGGTCCTCGACCGGGCGCCCGGCGGCGAGATGGCCTCGCTGCTGAGCGCCTTCGACGCGCTGGCCGGCGGCGAGGATCGCGACGCGGTCCTGCGTTGCGCGATCGAGATGGCGCGCGACCGCATCGGGCTGGTGCGGGCCGGGATCTACCTGCTGGACCGCGAGCACGACCTGATGCTGGGCACCTGGGGGATGGACCTGGACGGCGAGGTGGTCGACGAGCACCACCTCATGTACGCCCTCAGCGACACCGACCGCGAGACGTTCCGCCGCTCGGAGATGCTGTCCGCCCACTTCACGGTGTTCGAGAACTGCCCGATCGTGCAGCACAGCGACGGCGAGACGCGCATCGCGGGGCGGGGCTGGGTGGCCTGCACCCCGATCCGTTCGACCCGCACGCGCATCGGCATGCTGTTCAACGACGCCGCGCTGACCGGCGCGCCGCTGGACGAGAGCAAGCAGGCGAACGCCGCCATCATGTGCGCGCTGCTGGGGACGATGCTGGACCCGGCCCGGGGGTCGCCCGGCACCTGCTCGCTGCCGCGCACCGAGTCGGCCGGGCGCCGGCTGGTCAGCGCCGCGGTCGCCATGCTGGCCGACGACGCGTCGCTGGGGGGCAAGGAGATCGCCGATCGCCTCGGGATCAGCGTGAGCCGGCTTGCGCGCGTGTTCAAGGCAGAGATGGGGATGTCGCTGGTCGAGTACCGCAACCGATTGCGGCTGGATCGGTTCGGGGCGTTGCTGGAGGGGGGACGCAGCAACCTGCTGGAAGCGGCGCTGGACGCCGGGTTCGGCAGCTACGCCCAGTTTCACCGGGTGTTCCGCGCGCTGCGCCACGCGACGCCGCGCGAGTATCTGCGCCGACCGGCCTAGGTTCAGTTTGAAAGCGCTGGCGGTGCTGCTCGTCGCGGCCGGCTGCGCGTCGTCGGGGGGTGGCCACGACGCGGGCGCGGGCGGAGGCGCCGGAACGCGCGGCGCCGGCGGGGTCGCGGGCGGCGCCGGCTCGAGCGCGACCGGCGGCGGTGGTGCCGGAGGCCAGGACGCGGGCGCGGCGGGAGCTTCCGGCGGCAGCGGGGGCGCGGCGGGCGCCGCCGACGCGGGCGCTGTCGACGCCGCCGGAGACGGCGCGGGCGGCGGCGCCGCCGCGCCGGCCTGGAGCTGGGTCGGCGTGATCGGCACGGGACAGAGCCTCTCGGTCGGCGGCCACGGGAACGCGCCCGCGATGCCCATCGGGGCGACCACCCAGCCGTTTCACAACCTGAAGCTCTCGCTGGGGAAGGCGACGGTCCCCCCGTTCGATCCCACGAACGCCGCGCTCTCGGTCGTGCCGCTGGTCGAGCCGCTGCGCGCGATCGCGACCAGCTACCCCAGCCCCTACCCCGCCAACATCTACGGCGAGACCTACCACACGGCGATGAGCGACGAGATCACCGCGCTGGTGATGGCCGACGGCGCCGCCGACTACGTGACCGCGCAGAGCGAGGTGGGCGAGGCCGGGCAAGCCATCAGCGTGCTTCAGAGAGGGGCGACCCAGACCGCGACGACCGGCCGCGCCTACGCGGCGTCGATGTTCGAGGCGGCGGCCCTGGCCCGGCTGGCCGCGGCGCAGGGCAAGACCTACGGTGTCGGCGCGATCGTGCTGACCCACGGCGAGGCCGACAACGCCAGCCCGACGTTCGAAGCCGACATGCTGACCCTCTGGTCCAGTTACCAGCAGGACCTGCCCGGGGTGACCGGCCAGCCGTCGACCTGGACGATCCCGATGCTGCTGTCGCAACAGCACTCGGCGCCCACGACGGTGGGCTCGACGGCGGCGTCGACGCAGGCGCAGTGGAAGATCGGCGTCGACCACCCGGGCCAGATCCTCTGCACGGGGCCCAAGTACCAGTACGGGTACGTCTCCGACCAGACCCACCTCATCAACACCGACTACGAGCGGCTCGGCGAAAAATACGCCGAGGTGTTCGTCCAGCGGGTCGTGCAGGGGAACGACTGGCAACCGCTGCAACCGATCGCGGCCTCGCGCAGCGGCTCGGTGATCACCGTCAGCTTCCACGTGCCGGTGCCGCCGCTGGACTGGGACACGGCGCTCCCCGCCCCGCACGCGACCAGCAACAAAGCCTGGGCCAGCGGCAAGGGGTTCGAGGTGCTGGCGGGAACGACCGAGGTCGCGATCAGCGGCGTCGAGATCTCCGGCAACACGGTCGCCATCACCTGCGCGACCGACCTGCCGGCGACCGGCGTGACCGTCGGCTACGCGATGAGCGCGGACGCCGCGCCGCGCGCCGGGGGGACCTACCGGTGGGGGCTGCTGCACGACTCGGATCCGCTGATGGGGAAGCTGAGCAAGCTGCCGAACCCCAACTACGCGGTCGCGTTCCAGATGGACGTGCCGTAGCGTTCACGGATGGCCGACGCCGGCGCGCTGCTGGGACGGGACAGCTTTCAGGACCAGCGCTTCGAGGGGGGAGACCTGAGCGGCGCCGATCTGGGCGGGCGGGAGCTGACCGGCTGCGTTCTCAAGGGCGTGCGGCTGGCGGAGACGCGCTGGCGCGAGGCGCGGCTCGAGGACTGCCGGTTCGAGGACTGCGACCTGTCGCGCATGGCGCCCGACGCGATGGGGGCGCGCGGCGTCCTGTTCGCCGGCTGCAAGATGATGGGGATCGACTGGTCGAACCTGGGGGGCTATCCCGCGATGTCGTTCGAGCGCTGCGACATGCGGTACGCCTCGTTCGTCTCGCTGAAGCTGCGCAAGATCGCGTTCACGGGCTGCAACCTGGAAGAGGCGCAGCTGATCGACTGCGATCTGACCGAGGCGACCTTCACGGAGTGCCGCCTGGCGGGCGCGCGGTTCGAGCGCTGCGATCTGCGCAAGGCCAGCTTCGCCGAGTCGACCGGCCTGGCGTTGCCTCTCGAGGGCAACCAACTGCGCGGCGCGAAGATTCCCGTCGAGACCGCGCTCCGGTTGGCAGAATCGTTCGGGCTGCGCGTCCTCAAGTAGCGTAAGTTTCGCCGCCATGACGAACATCCATCGAGCTTCGATCGCCCTCGTCTTCGTCTGCTGTCTGGCCGGCGCCGCGCGCGCCGACCTGGACCTGCCCCGCCCCAGCCCGTTCGCCAAGGTCACGCAGAGCGTGGGCTACACCGACATCACCGTCGACTACAGCAGCCCCGGCGTGAAGGGCCGCAAGATCTGGGGCGGCCTGGTCCCCTACGACAAGATGTGGCGCGCGGGCGCCAACTCGGCCACCAAGGTCACCTTCAGCCGCGACGTCACGTTCGCCGGCAAACCGGTCCCGGCCGGCACGTACGCCTTCTTCCTGATCCCCACCAAGTCGGCCTGGACGGTGATCCTGAACAAGAAGACCGACCAGCCCGGCACCGGCGTCGGCTACAGCCAGGCCGACGATCTGCTGCGCGTGCAGGTCACGCCCAAGGCCGCGCCCATGCGCGAGCGGCTGGCCTACCAGGTCACGGACTTCACCGACGACAAGGCTTCGCTGGATCTGGAGTGGGAGAAGCTGCGCCTCTCGATCCCGATCGGCCTCGACACCGCCAAGCAGGCGCAGGCGGCCATCGACGGCGCGGTCGACAACGTCTGGCGCACCTACGCCAACGCCGCCAGGTACATGCTGGAGACCAAGAAGGACTACGCGACGGGGCTCAAGTACATCGATCAGTCGCTGGCGCTGAAAGAGGACTGGTTCAACACCTGGATCAAGGCCGAGCTGCTGGCCGCCCAGGGGCACTACGCCGACGCGCGGACGCTGGCCCAGAAGGCCTACGACCTGGGGAGCAAGTCGCCCATGTTCTTCATGGAGGGCGACGTCAAGAAGGCCCTCGGCGACTGGAAGAACAAGAAGGGGTAGCGAGCCGCGACAGCCGCGACCCGCACCGGCGTTCCGCGCGACTCTCCACGCCCGCGCAAAGGCTTCTTTGCTCAGGCCGCCGACGCGCGGGACAGCACCCGGCGGTAGATGTCCACGTACCGATCGACCGCCGGCTCCATCCGGAACATCGTCTCCGCTCGGCGGCGGGCGGCAGCGCCCAGCCGGGCGCGGACCGAGGGGTCGTCCAGCACCCGGCGGGCCGCGGCTGCCATGGCCCCGACGTCGCCCATCGGGCAGAGGAAGCCGGTCTCGCCGTCGGCGATCACCTCGGGCAGGCCCCCCACCGCCGACGCCACCACGGGGAGCCCGCAGGCCATCGCCTCGAGCGCGACCAGCCCGAAGCTCTCCGTCTCGCTGGGCAAGAGGAAGAGGTCGGCCCCGCGGAGCACCGCGGGCAGGTCGATCCGCTCGCCCAGGAACTCGACGTCGGCGGACAGGCCGCGCGACGCCACCTGCGCCTCCAGGGCGGCGCGGTCGGGACCGTTGCCGACCAGACGCAGCCGCGCCGGACGGCCGGCGCGAATCGCCTCGAACACCGCCAGCACGTCGCCCACGCGCTTGACCGGGCGAAAGTTCGAGACGTGAACCAGCACGGGGACAGCGCGCCCGGATGGCTCGCCGGGCCGGAAGCGCTGGCCGTCCACGAAGTTCGGGACCACGTCGATCTGCACCGACGCCGGAACGCCCAGCCGTTCAAAGGTGGCGCCCGCCAGCCAGGCGGACGGCGTGGTGACGGCGTCGCTGGCCGTGATCGAGAACCGGGTGAGCGGCAGGAAGCTGGGGTCGCTGCCCACCAGGGTGATGTCGGTCCCGTGAAGCGTCGTCACCAGCCGCGGGACCGCGCCGCCCGGGTCGGCCGCCAGCACGGCGCGGGCCAGCACCGCGCTGGCCGCGTGGGGGATCGCGTAGTGCGCGTGGACGACGTCCAGGCCGTCGCGCCGGGCCACGTCGACGATCTTCGAGGTCAGCGCCAGCGTATAGGGCGAGTGTTTGAGCTGAGGGTAGGCCGGCGGCGCGACCGCGTGGAAGTGAACGCGCGGGCGCGACGGATCCAGGCGGCCGGGCACATCGTCGCTGAACACGTGCGCGTGGTGCCCGCGCGCGGCCAGCGCGCCCGCCACCTCGGCGGCCACCACGCCGCTGCCGCCGAACGTGGAGAAGCAGACCACCCCCACCCGCAGCGGCAGGGTCATGGTTCCAGCTCCTCGAGGGCGCCCGAAAACGGGGACAGGCGATCCAGCACCGCCCGCTTGAAGACCAGCACCCCGTGCCGGGCCGCCAGCGAGGGCCAGGCGTAGACGCGCTCTTGCGGGACGCCTCCCGGCGCCAGCGCGGCCCGGAGGCGGGCCAGGCGAATGGCGTTCGCCGCGTCGCGCGCGGCCAGCGTCGCTCGGTAGCGAAGGATCATGCCCTGCAGCGCACCCTCGATACGACCGGTGGTCCTGGCCGCCGCCCGGACCAGATTCCTGTCCTTGGGCAGGGCGCCGGCGATCGCGACGCTCAACACATTCGCCTGGGCGGCGATCTCCCGGGCCCGCGCGGCCAGCGCCTCCGGATCCGGAGCCCCGGCGGGGCGTGACAGCGCCTGCGGCTCATGCCCGGCCAGCACGTCCCGCGCCGAGAGACCGACCCGCGCGAGCCGCCGCCGGTCCGGCGCCCCGACGCAGACGAACCGAGCGCGCGGCACGATGATGGGCAGGTCCAGCCCGAAACGACGGTAGAGCGGATCGAGCTGCGCGAAGTAGCTGACCTCGGCCGGGCCACCCACGTACGCCGCCGTCGGCAGCAAGCTGTCCTGGACGATCGGCCGCAGCAGCGCCGAGGTCGAGAACCGGAGCGGCTCGCGCTCCAGCAGCGACGCCACCTCCGGGTCGTGGCGATCCCGCCTCAACCGGTAGCGCGCGCCGGTCACGCTGGCCTGGTGATGGAAGACCAGCGCGCAGTCGGGCCGCACGGGGATCTGCACGTCGAAGCCGGCCGCCTCCAGAGCGGCGGCCCGGTCGGCCAGCTCGGCGCCGATCGCGTCCGTCTCGGCCACGGCTCGCCGGTACAGCGGCGCGGCGAGCCGCGCGACGGATGGCACGCGCGGGTCGAAGATCAGCAGCCCCTCGTCGGCAAACAGCGCCGCCATCACGCCGCCGAAGGCCGCCGCCAGCGGTTCGCCGGTGCGGTAGTGGACGCGCAGCAGCGCCAGCGTTTCGGTCGCGGCCGGCGACGGCGGCAGCGTCTCCTCCAGCCGGTCGAGCAACGGCGCGATTTCCGGCCCCAGCCGCCGGTGAGCGACCGACATCCGGTCGTGACCCGATGGCTCCTCGGCCAGCGACAGCCGGGCCGGTGCGCCGTCGGCACCGGCCACGGTACAGGAGGCAATCTCGGCGAAGTCGTGGTCCTCCGTCTGCAGCCAGAAAAGTGGGACCACCCGCACCCCCGACTCGACGGCCAGCGCCCGCGCCACGGCGATCGCGGAGGCGGCTTTGTAGAAGGAGTAGAGCGGTCCCAGAAACAGCCCGACCTGCTGCCCTGTCGCGACGACGGCCGTGTCGCCCGCGATCAGCGACGCGAGGTTGGCGTCGCGGGCCGGGCTACCCGGGAGCCGGGCCTGCTGCGCGCGCAGCTCGTCAGCCAGCGCCGGGTCCAGACGGCCCGCCGCCGCGGCACGGGTGCGCGCCACACGTGCCTCCGCCGAGCGGAAGTCGAGCGGGATGAAAGCGCGCGCGGCCGGCTCGCCGGCGACGTACGAACTCGAGAAGGGGCGCCCCACCGAACGCATCAACTATACTCGGTCGCCGTCGACGATGCCCCGAGTCGCCCTGTCCTTACCGCTCGCCCTCTTCATGCTGATGTCCACCCGCGCTGACGCTGCAGGTCCGCCGCCCCAACCCGACGCCGCGGCCATCGCCGCCGGGCTCCGCAAGCTGGAGGTGGTCGGCAGCGTGCTCTACATCGCGGCGCACCCGGATGACGAGAACACGGCTCTGCTCGCCTACCTGGCCAACGGCCTGCACGTGCGCACCGCATACCTGTCGGTCACGCGCGGCGACGGCGGCCAGAACCTGATCGGCTCCGAGCAGGGCCCGGCGCTGGGGCTCATCCGCACGCAGGAGCTGCTGGCCGCGCGCCGCCTCGACGGCGCCGAGCAGTTCTTCACGCGGGCCCGTGACTTCGGTTACTCCAAGAGCCCCGGCGAGACGCTGCGCATCTGGGGCAAGGACGCGGTCTTGGCCGACATGGTCCAGGTGATCCGTCGATTTCGCCCCGACGTCATCATCACGCGCTTCTCGCCGCTGCCGTCGGACACCCACGGCCACCACACGGCCTCGGCGATGCTGGCCGTCGAAGCGTTCCGCGCGGCCGCCGATCCCCGGTTCCACCCGGAGCAGCTGTCGAGCACGGTCACCCCCTGGCAAGCGCGGCGGCTCTACTGGAACCGGTCGTCCTGGAACCTCAAGCCGACCGACGACCTCGCCGGGCACGTCAAGATCGACGTCGACGCGTACGACCCGCTGCTGGGCCTCTCGTACGGCGAGCTGGCGGCCGACAGCCGCAGCATGCACAAGAGCCAGGGCTTCGGCGTCCCGCGCTCGCGCGCGCCCATCATCGAGTACTTCAAGCTGCTGGCCGACGACGGTTCGCCGGCCGCCCACGACCGGGCCGCCGCCGGGCTGTTCGAGGGGATCGACGTGGGCTGGACCCGGGTGGCCGGCGGGGCGCGCGTCCGCTCGCTGGTGGAGAAGACCGTCCGCGGGTTCAACCCGGCCATGCCGGCCGCCTCGATCCCGGCGCTGGACTCGATCGACGCGGCGCTGGACGGCGTCGCGGACGTCGGCTGGCGCGCGCAAAAGAAAGCCGAGACGCGCGACCTGCTGCTGGCCTGCGCGGGCCTGTTCGCCGAGGCGACCGCGCCCGACTTCCGCGTCACGCCCGGCTCGACGATCGACGTCGAGGTCACGGCCGTCAATCGTTCCACCGCCCCCATCGCGATCGAGGCGGTGCGCTTTCCGTTCGCCGCCGAGCCCCAGCGTGTGGGCAAGCCGCTGGCCGGACCTCCCAAGGAGGGGGGCGCGGCGGCGGCCTTCGTCGCCAAGCAGGCGGTCCACGTCCCGATGGACTTCGCGCCGACCACACCCTACTGGCTGGCCTCTCGGCCGGATCCGGGGTTGTACCGCGTGACCGACCCCGACCGGATCGGGGCGCCGGAGGATCCCGCTCCCCTGCGCGTCGAGCTGACCTTCCTGATCGGCGAGCGCCGCCTGAGCATCACGCGGCCGGTCGCCTACAAGTGGACCGATCCGGTGATGGGCGAGCAGCATCGCCCGCTGGAGGTGACGCCGCTCGTCTCGCTCGCGCCCGATGACCGCGTGCTGCTGTTCCCGGGCGGGGCGACCCGGACGCTGTCGATCCGGGTGACGGCCTCGACCGGCGCCGTCGCCGGCAACCTGCGGTTCGAGGCCCCCGGCGGCTGGACCGTCGAGCCCGCCGCCCGGCCGTTCTCGCTTCCCGCCAAGGGGGCCGAGGCGATCCTGCCGTTCAACGTTCGGCCGGCCGGCCGGCCCAGTGGCGGCACGCTGCACGCGATCGCCGACGTGGACGGACGCCACCTCTCGCGCGAGGTGGTGCACATCGTCCACCCCCACATCCCGATCCAGACCTACCTGGTCGATGCGGACATCAGCCTGGTGCCGGTCGACCTGGCGACGGGCGGGCGCCACATCGGGTACATCCCCGGCCCCGGCGACGAGGTCGCCGCCGCCCTGCGCGGCGTCGGCTACGACGTCACGATCCTGGGCGACGCGGATCTGGACGCCGGTCCGGCCGCGCTTCACCGCTTCGACGCCATCGTGACCGGCGTGCGCGCGTTCAACGTCAGCGAGCGGCTGCGCGCCGCGCACGCGACCCTCATGTCGTACGTCCAGGCGGGCGGCGTGCTGGTCGTCCAGTACAACACCAACAACCGGCTGGCCCCGCTGTCGGCGCCCCTCGGGCCGCTGCCGTTCGACATCGGCCAGCAGCGCGTCACCGACGAGTCGGCGGCGGTCGCGTTCACCTGGCCCCAGCACCCGGCGGTCGCCTCGCCGAACCGGCTGGGGCCGGCGGACTTCGACGGCTGGATTCAAGAGCGCGGGCTCTACTTCGCCGAGAAGTGGGACCCGCACTACGAGACGCCGCTGGCCATGCACGACCCGGGCGAACAGCCGCTGTCGGGCAGCCTGCTGTGGGCGCGGGCCGGTCAGGGGACGTTCGTCTACACCGGGCTGGCCTTCTTCCGGCAGCTCCCGGCCGGCGTGCCCGGCGCGTTCCGCCTGTTCGCGAACCTGCTGGCCGGGGGCAAAGCCGCCCATGGCCGATGAGCCGCGCGAGCAGGACGCTCCACCGTTCCTGAGCTGGCGCGCGATCTATGCCATCGTCCTGGGCGCCCTGGCCGTCGAGGCGGTCCTGGGCGCGATCTTGACCGCCCTCTACTCATGAACGCGCTCGACTGGGTGGTCCTGTTCGGGACGCTCGGCGCGATCATCGGCTACGGGATCTGGAAGACGCGCGGGCCGGCCGACATGACCGGCTACCTGCTCGGCGGCTACCAGGACCGCTGGCTGACCGTGGGCCTGTCGGTGATGGCCACGCAGGCCTCGGCCATCACCTTCCTGTCGACGCCGGGGCAGGCCTACGCCGACGGCATGCGGTTCGTGCAGTTCTACTTCGGGCTGCCGATCGCCATGGTGATCCTGTCGATCGCGTTCGTGCCCCGCTTCTACCGGTCGCGCGTCCTGACCGCCTACGAGCTGCTGGAGTCGCGCTTCGACCTGAAGACGCGCCAGCTGGCGGCGTTCCTGTTCCTGCTGCAGCGCGGGTTGTCGGCCGGCATCACCATCTACGCCCCCGCCATCGTGCTGTCCAAGCTGCTGGGGTGGTCGCTGAACCTGACCTGCCTGGCCATCGGCGGCCTGGTGATCGTCTATACGGTGGCCGGCGGCACCCGCGCCGTCAGCCAGACCCAGAAGCACCAGATGACCGTGATGCTTCTGGGAATGGTGGTGGCCTTCGTGGTGGTATTGCGCCGGCTGCCGCCGGATCTGTCGTTTGGCAACGCGCTGTCGATCGCGGGCGCGTTCGGCAAGATGAACGTCGTCGACTTCTCGGGCGGGCTGGGCAGCCGCTACACCTTCTGGTCCGGCCTGCTGGGCGGCGGCTTCCTGGCCATGGCCTACTTCGGCACCGACCAGTCGCAGGTCCAGCGTTACCTGTCGGGTCGCTCGGTGACCGAGAGCCGCCTGGGCCTGCTGTTCAACGGCCTGTTCAAGGTGCCGATGCAGTTCCTGATCCTGCTGGTCGGCGTGATGGTGTTCGTCTTTTATCAGTTCAACCCGCCGCCGCTGTTCTTCAACGAGAGCGAGCTGGCCCGCGTGGCGCGCACCCCGCACGCCGCCGAGCTCCAGCGCCTGCAGGCCGAGCACCAGACCGCCGTCCAGGCCCGCCGCTCCGAGGTCGATCGGCTGGCCGGCGCGCTGCGCGCCCACGACGCGGCCGCCGTCGACCGGGCCCGCGCCGGCGTGCAGGCCGCCGCCGCCCGCTTCGACGACGTGCGCGCGCGGACCAAGGCCCTGATCGCGGCGTCGGTTCCGCGCCCGGAGACCAACGACGCCGACTACGTGTTCCTGTCGTTCGTGCTGGCCAACCTGCCCCGCGGGATCGTGGGCCTGCTGCTGGCCGTGATCCTGTGCGCCGCGATGTCGTCGACCGCCAGCGAGCTCACCGCGCTGGGCGGCTGCACCGTGGTCGACTTCTACCGGCGCAGCCTCCGCCCGAACGAGTCGGACGCCCACTACGTCCGCGTCGCGCGCGCCTGCACCGGCGCCTGGGGCGCGCTGGCCGTCCTGTTCGCCGTGTTCGCGGCGCTGCTCGACAACCTGATCCAGGCCGTGAACATCCTGGGCTCGCTGTTCTACGGGACGATCCTGGGCATCTTCTTGATGGCGTTCTTCAGCCGGCGCGTCCGCGGCACGCCCGTGTTCGTGGCGGCGCTGCTCTCGCAGGCGCTGGTGGTGGTCGTCTGGCTGACCACGTCGATCGGCTTCCTCTGGTTCAACGTGATCGGCTGCGCGGCCGTCTTGATCCTGTCTCAGGTCTTGCCGCTGTAGCTCGGCTCCGGCACCTCGGCGGGCGCGCAGAAGGCGATGTCCTCGACCGCCACCTGCTCGTGCTGGTGGAACTGCACCCACTCCTGGTGGTCGGCCGTGATCACGTCGCGCGGCTGATCCACGAAGCGCCCCCGCCCGCCCTTCAGCTCGACCGTCACCGGCCGGCGCAGCGTCACCGACTCCTCGAGCACGTCAATCACGTCACAGCGGTCCATCAGGTGTCCCATGGGCTGGAAAGCTAGGACCTGGCCCGCCGGGCCGCAACAGCGCCCGCGCCTGGTCGACCCCGGCGGCCGCGTCGGCGCACAGATGCACGCAACCGTGATGGCGGGTCAGCCCGGCCCGCTCGACCAGCCCGGCGGGTTGCGGCTGCAGGCCGGCCAGCAGGACGGCGCACCCGCGCTTGGTGAGGGCGCCGACCGCGCTCTCCAGCGCCACCAGCCCCGTCGCGTCCATCACCGGCACGCGATCCAGACGGATGATCAGGACGCGCAAGCGGCCCCCGGTCACCCCCAGGCTGGCCATGGCCTTCTGGGCCGCTCCGAAGAACAGCGGCCCCGCGATGTCGTAGACGCCGATCTGGCCGCGCAGGTCCTCCGGGATCTCGGAGGCGGGACCACGCCCCTCCCCGTCGACGGAGAGCAAGCGGGCCTGGGTGATCTCGGCCATGCGGCGCATGAACAGCAGCGCGGCCAGCACCACGCCAACAGACACGGCGACCACCATGTCGAAGATGACCGTGAGCGCGAAGCAGGTCACCAGCACCAGCACGTCGCTGCGCGGAGCGACCCGCAGGATGTGCGCGAAGTGCTTGGCGTCGGACATGTTCCAGGCGACCAGCAGCAGCAGCGCCGCCAGCGCGGCCATCGGCAGGTACCCGATCAGCGGCGCCAGCACGATGACCGCGATCAGCACGGTCAGCGCGTGGACGATCGACGCGACGGGCGACCGCCCGCCCGACCGGAAGTTGGTGGCCGTGCGCGCGATGGCGCCGGTGGCCGGGATGCCGCCCAGGAACGGCGTCACGACGTTGCCGATCCCCAGCGCCAGCAGCTCGGCGTCGGGGTCGTGCCGGGTTCCCGCCAGACCGTCGGCGATCACCGCCGACAGCAGCGACTCGATCCCGCCCAGCATCGCCACGGCGAACGCGCCGGACAGCAGCTCGCGCAGCGTCTGCGTGGTGATGGCCAGCGGGGCGCCGCCGGCCCCGCCCGCGTGCCACGGGACCATCGGCAGGGGCGGCAGCGGCGGCACGCCGTGGAACACGCGGCCGCCCACCGTCGCCTGGAAGCGGCTGGCGATGGTCGCGACCGCGTGCGACGGCCACAGGTGATTGAGCACCGCCGCCAGCACGGCGGCCAGCGGGATGGCGAACAGGGGCGCCGGCACCCGCTT
>DATJWP010000027.1:0-36375 GCA_035578045.1 Polyangia bacterium
TGTGCGAGACGGCGAGCGCGCCGTCGACCCACAGACCCACGCCGCCGCACCCGCGCGACTTGCCGACCGAATAGAAGTCCGCGCCCTCGCCGTGATCCTGGTGGTAGTCGTCGGTCATGTACCACTCGTTCACCACCAGCCGCGGGACCCGCTTGACCCACACGTCGACGCCGCTCGAGACCAGCGCCTCCTTGGGATAGGTCTCCAGCCCGGGTCCGTAGACGCGGTGGGCCACGCGATCGTTCTCCCAGGCGAAGTCGTCGTGGCGCTCGCGGACGAAGCGGCCGTAGACCTTGTAGTCGCCCGGCGCCGCGAGTGAACGCTTGCCGGCGATCACCTGGAACGTCTTGGTCTCGCGCGGGCCGAAGTCGGCCTGGAAGACCAGCTCGTCGGGGACCTCGTCTCCGTCCTCGTCGACCACCTGCGACAGCACCGCCGCGCCCTTGGCGTCGGTCACCAGCGCCTGCTTCACGTCGAACCCGGGGATGATTTTGGCCAGGGCCGACGCGGCCAGCGCGATGGTCTCGTGCGGGCGCGCCGCAGCGAGCGGATTCACCAGCGTGACCGCCACAGAATCGGCGGGCGCCGCATGAGCAAAGGCGCCGGCCAGCGTGCAGAGGGCCGTGGCGGCGGCGCTTCCAACGAGACGACTCTGAAGGGTACGCATTGGCTGCCGCCTTATCACGAGGGCCCGTCTTCCACCAAATGAACGCGATCGAAGCGGGGGGCCAGCAGCTGCCCCAGCCCGAAGGCGACCAGGTACGCGAAGCCGCAGAACATGAACAAGAGCGCGTAGCCGCCGCCCACCCTGCCGGAGGACTGGAACCGATCGAGCAGCGCGCCCGTCACGATCGGAAACGCGATACCGGCCAGCGATCCGGCCATCCCGCCCATCCCGACGACCGACGCCACCGCGCGTTGCGGAAACATGTCCGACACCGTGGTGAAGAGACTGGCGGACCAGGCCTGGTGCGCTCCGCCGGCGATCCCGATCAGCAACACCGCGCCCCAGTTCCCCACCTTTGTCACGAAGACGATGGGAATCACCGCCAGGGCAAAGATCAGCATCGACGTCTTGCGCGCGCGCGTGGCCGACCAGCCCGGCCGCCGCGCCAGCTTCCCGGCCAGCCAGCCGCCGGCGATGCTCAGCACGGTGACGATGCCGTAAATGGAGACCAGGAGCACCCAGCTCTTCTTCAGATCCAGCCCGCGGGTCTTCTTGAAATAGTCGGGCAGCCAGATGAGGAAGAACCACCACACCGGATCGGTGAGGGCCTTGCCGAAGATGAATGACCAGGTCTGCCGGTAGCGGAGCAGGGACAGCCAGGGCGTTCGGGAACCCGGCGGGGAGCGGGCAGCAACGTCATCGGCGGCCCCGGCGCGGATGTAGTGCAGCTCGGACGCGGAGAGGCGGCGCGTCCGCTCCGGGCGTTCGTAGAACGGGACCCAGACCAGCAGCCAGAGCAACCCGGCGGCCCCGGCGACCAGGAAGGGGGCGTGCCACCCCCAGGCGGCCGCGATGGGCGGAACCAGCGCCGGTGCCGCGATGGCGCCCACGTTGGCACCCGAGTTGAACAGCACCGTCGCCAGCGCGCGCTCTTTCTTGGGAAACCAGTCGGCGACCGCCTTGATCGCCGACGGGAAGTTCCCCCCCTCACCCAGGCCCAGCGCGATGCGGGCCCGCACGAACCCGCTCACGCTGTTCACGAAGGCATGCCCGATGGCGGCCAGGCTCCAGGCGGCGATCGAGATCGTATAACCAACCTTGGTCCCGAAGCGATCGACGAACGCGCCGAACAGCAGCAACCCGACGGCGTAGGCGCCCTGGAAGGCGGCGTTCGCGCGGCCGAACTCGCTGTTCGTCCACTTGAGCTGTTCGTCCAGGATCGGCTTCAGCAGCGCCAGGATCTGGCGGTCGACGTAGTTGACCGTCGTCGCGAAGAACAGCAGCAGGCAGATGAGCCAGCGGTACCGGCCCAACTCTCGCGGCGCCGCGTCCACGGGCGCCCTCACGCTACCAGTTGAAGGTCATGCCGAACGCGCCCGTGTTCAGGATCTGGTGCTCACCGAGATACCAGGCCGCCTGCGCGCGGAAGTATTCGAGATCGAAGTGGACGTTGGGCGTCATGTTGTAGACCACACCAGCGTTGGTGCCCATCTGGTACTTGATGACGCTGTTGGGCGCAGTGTCCACAGGGGCGGGAACCTTGTCCAGGGTAGTCAGGAAGACGCGCGTGATCCCCCAGCCCGCGAACAGGTCGAAGCGGCCCAGGACGAACTGGCTCTGCGCCAAGTAACCGTCGATCTTGCGCGGGTTGCCTTGGGCGTCGAAGGCAGCGAGGCTGTTCTCCAGCGCGTAGCTGAGTCCCAGGCCCTGACCGTAGTGGCCCGCCAGGCCCAGGTGGAAGAAGCCCAGCTCGAGCCGGCCCCCGTAACCCACGCCCGCCGCGGTCGTGTCGCACGGCGCGGTGGCCGTCGCCACGCAAGGCGAGCCTTTGTAGACCTTCTGGTACAGGCCGTTGACGAACAGAACGATCTTCCCGCTGTTGCCAAAGGTCCGCTCGAACGTCGCCTCGGCTTCCGCCCGCGGGTAGCCAGTGCGGGTAAAGCCGCCGCCCGACAGCTGAACCGGATCGAAGGCGCCAACGTTGAGGTGAAAGCCCCCCAGCACGGGCGTTCCATAGATCATGGCGGCGCCAAAGCCGCTGCCCATGACGCCAAAGCCGACCTGTCCCTGCGTCGGCCCGTTGGAGTCGATCGAAGACGGAAAGCCGACGCCCCATTTGTGCGCGTAAAGCACATCGATGTCGGTCGCGCCGCGCGAGAACAGGGTCCGTGTGCGCCCCGCCAGGAAGCTGCCCCACGGTCCTTCGAGCTTCGCGTATCCCTGTCGAACGTCGGCGGGGTTCACGTTGCCCTTTGCCTGCGAAATGCTCTCGATGAAGGCCCAGATCGAGATGTAACCGGTGATGGTGGTGTACGGCGTGACCTGTCCGCGCACGCCGAAATTGAATTGATTGCCCAGGAACCCGCTGCGGATCCGCGTCTGGTTGGCGGTGCCCTGGACCACCGGGTTCGCGCCGGTGTTCCCGTTCGTCGTCACAAGCGGAAACCCGCCGCCTTCGACGGTGTCCCTGTACATCATCCCGTCCGGGTAGGTGACCACGTAGGTGCCGGGGCCGCCGGCCAGGTCTCCGTCACCGTTGACCTGGCTGATGAAGCCGGCCACGCGGCCGTCCGTGAAAACCTCCCAGCCATCGGACTTGAGCAGGATCTTCTCGGCCGACGCGCTCCCGGCGAGCGCGAGCACAAGCGACAGCGACAGAAGCGTTGCGAAGCGGCGACGGAAACTGGGCATGCGGGCTCGGGAAGCCTTCAAAGTCGTTCTCCTGCGCTGAGGTGAGGTGGGATTCGAATTGGAGAACCGCCTTGGGCGTCCCCTTACGGGCTGGTCACGGAGGTCACGTCAATCATCAACCATTGCGGGTTATAGCTCTTGCTCCCGTTGTCGACGGGCGGCTGGACGAGGCTCCCTGTGGGAGGCGCCTGCGTCGTCCCGCCCATGAAGGAGTTCTGGACGGTCTTGCTGAAGTTCTGGAAGTCGACAGTTCGAGGCATGCAAGTCGAGGTGCTGTCGGTGCTCGAGCCGCAGTTTTGCAGCGCCTGGCAGTTGTAGTCGTGGAGGACCAAGGTGATGGTTCCGCCACCAAGCACCTTGA
Organism: Polyangia bacterium; assembly: GCA_035578045.1. Lineage (GTDB taxonomy): Bacteria > Myxococcota_A > Polyangia > Fen-1088 > Fen-1088 > JADGRB01. The sequence goes on from DATJWP010000027.1 coordinate 3,720, forward strand.
AGCTCGCCGGGTACCGCACCATGTACGTCGCCTCGCTGTCGCAGTAATTCCCGCCGGAATTGTCGAAGGCGTTGAGGTAGTAAACGTCCTTCGACGGGTCGCCGGTCGAAGGGGCCACATGAAGCTCGTACGAGTTCCACCAGTCGGTGGCGTTGGAGGGCGAGCCGCCGATGTACCAGCTGTTGTTGTAACCGTCGACCATGATGCTGGCCGTCGACTGGCGTGTGCCGTTCGAGTAGCAGCGCGTCCCGATGACGCCGATCACCTCGATGTTGATCGTGTAGGCCTGGTTCTTGGTGCCCATCACGTTGATGGTCTTGCTGCGAACCGTGCCCTGCTTCGTGGGGTCAGAGTTGGTGGGGCAGGCCGAGCCGTTGTCGTCGAGGGGGCAGTTGTGGCCGCCGGCGTCGCGGGTTCCCACGCAGGTCCCCTCCCAGTAGAGATTCAGCAGCCCCGGCACGATGTCGGCCGCGTTGATCCCGCCGGACGATCCACCCGCCGAGCCGCCCGTGCCGCCGCTGGTTCCCCCGGTCGCTCCGCCCGTTCCGCTGCCCCCCGCCTTTCCGCCTGCCCCGCCCGTGGCGGTGCCGCCCGTCCCCGTCAGGCCGCCGGTCGCGCTGCCGCCGCTGCCGGTCACGCCCCCTGTCGCGCTGCTGCCGCCGGTGTTCGTGCCACCGGTGCCGGTGCTGCCGCCTGTGCTCGAGCTACCACCCGTGCCCGTCGAGCCACCCGTGCTGGTCGTACCGCCGGTACCGGATCCGCCTGTCCCCGTCGTCGAACCAGGGCCCGACTGCGAGCAGCTCGTCACGACCGAGAGAAACCCGAGGGCGGCCCCCACCAAAGCTCCAGCACTGCGCTTCATGGTCATGTTCCTCCGGCTAATTGGTGCTAAGGCGTGAGCCACAAATGAGATGAGCGGTTTTTGAATGCGAACTGGCGCTCCCGCACGTTTTCACTTGGGGCCCCCCCGTCTACACCTGCGGTGTTGGTGGCGTCAACGTTGCCGTGTAGAGCGACGCAAATCGGAAGTTTATTGGGCTGTCGCGGCAGGTGAATTGAGGCAAGATGCCCTCGCGCCCTCGGCGCACCCACGGCCGCCAAAAACGCGACGTCGTGGGCCCCCCCTTTTGCAACTGAGGACGGTCGCTTGACGCTTAAACATCGGCATCGACACGCGGCGCTCGCCTTGGGAGCGTGGCTCATGCCTCTCTCGCTCGTTGCCTGCTCCTCGGGCGGCGGCTCGACGGGGACGGGTGGGACCAACGGGACGGGTGGAACGAACGCCTCGGGCGGTTCGTCGGCCACGGGGGGCAGCAGCGCCACCGGCGGGACGACCGGAACAGGTGGAACGGGGACCGGCGGAGTCGGCACCGGCGGCGTCGTCGGCACGGGCGGCGGCTCGGCGACCGGTGGTAGCGGTGGTCACGCCACGGCCGGGAGCGGCGGGAACGCCACCGGCGGGTCGGCCGGGGGAAGCGCGGGCGGCAGCACAGGGGGCGGCGGCAGCGGCAGCGGCTCCTGTCCGAGCGTCACCTTCCAGTCCTGGCCCAGCGGCAAGGGCCCGGCGGACATCGGGAAGCTCGCGGTGAACAACTTCAAGCCCCACACGGGTGACGCGTACTCCGGCGCTGGTTACGCCTGGACGTTCGCTTATGTCGGCTCGCTCCAGTACACCGTGCTCACGGGCGACACCAGCAACAACAGCTACCTGGTCAGCCACTTCGACTGCACCCAAACGGGACCCGACAACTCCTCGAGCGCGACCGTGGACACGCGCGCCTTCGGCGATCTGCCCCTCGAGATCTACATCGAGAAGGGAACGGCGGCGTGCCAGACCCTGGGCATGGCGCGCGCCGACGCCCAGTGGGCCAACACGGCCGACACCGCGATCACCAAGGACGCTCGCTACTGGAGCGACGACATGTTCATGATCACGGGGCTTCAGGATTTCGGTTATCGCGCGACCAAGACGGAGAAGTACCTCGACCGCATGGCCCTCACGATGGTCTCGTACATCCAGGCCCTGCAGCAGTCGGATGGCCTCATGTGGCACACCAAGCAGACCATGGCCAAATGGGGCCGGGCCAACGGTTGGTTCGCCTCGGGCATGGCGCTCCTGCTTCAGGATCTGCCGGCCAGCAACAGCAACCGCGCCGCCATCATGACCGCCTACAAGAACATGATGGCCGGCCTGTTGACCGTCCAGATCGCCAGCGGCACCGACGCCGGCGCCTGGCGCCAGGTGCTCGATCGAACCGACGCGAGCGCCGAGATGTCGTGCACGGCGATGTTCACCTACGCGCTGGTCACCGGCCTGAAGAACGGCTGGATCAGCGGCAGCAATTACGTGACCGCGGCCCAGAACGGCTGGATCGCGCTGGGCAACAAGACCGACAGCACCGGCCAGCTCTCCCAAGTCTGTCCGGGAACGGGGCAGGCCTACGGTTCGTCCGGTGTCGGAACGGACCTCAAATCGCAGCAGGACTTCTACATCAATCTCGAGTCGACCTTCACGGCCGGGGACCAGCACGGCCAGGCTCCGCTCCTGTGGTCGGCAATCGCGCTCCTGCGAAACGACTGCCCAGGCCTGCAGCAATGAAGGCCGATCAGTCCCTTTTGATGCGTGGCAATAGTTTTGGAGGTAATCGAATGAACCGTGTCCTGACGTCGTGGGGAGGGATCGCCTGTTTGGGCCTGCTGTTCGCGGCCGGCTGTTCGTCGTCGCCCGGTAGCTCGTCAGGCACGGGGGGGAGTAGCGCGACCGGCGGCAGCACCGGCACCGGCGGGTCGGCCACGGGCGGAAGCTCGGCGACCGGCGGCACCGTCGGAACGGGCGGCAGCGGCACGGGTGGCGGCAGCGGCGGTATCGTCGGCACCGGCGGCCACACGGGGGGCAACGGCGGCAGCGCGACCGGCGGCGCCGGCGGTGGCTCGCCCGGAACGGGCGGCAGCGCGACCGGCGGCGCGGGCGGAAGCAGCACGGGCGGCGGTGGCAGCGGACAGGTCGCCTGTCCCACCGCGCCTCCGGCGCCGACCGGCAGCTCGGACGCGGTCGCCGGCACCCTGATTCAGTTCAACGACAACGGCGGCTGGTGCTGGTACCAGGACGAGCGCGCGGTCGTCGACACCAAGGCGAACAAGCTGGTCATCGCCACCACGGCCAGCGGCGGCAACCGCAACGGCCAGAACGAGGCGGTCATCTACGACATCGCGAGCGGGACGCCGACGCGCTACACGCTCCCCTCGTCGCTGGCGGCCAGCAACGTCGACGATCACAACTCGCCGGCGCTCTTGATCCGTCCCGACGGCAAGTACATGGCGCAGTGGTCGGGCCACCGCGTGGACTGCCTCAGCCGCTTCAGCATCTTCGACCCCTCCACCTCGAAGTGGGGCTCGGAGTACAAGGTCGACTGGACCAATCTCGGCTGCCCGTGGGCGGGCGCCAGCACGAACATGATCACCTACTCGAACCCCTGGTACATGGGCAGCTCCGTCTACACCATGGTTCGCTCGGTGGGCACGGATCCTGGGGTGCTGAGCTCGTCCGACGACGGCTCGACGTTCAGCTATTACGGCCGCTTGATGGACACCGTGCAGACCGGGTACGTGGCCGGCTACTTCAAGTACTGGGGCAACAACACCGACCGCGTCGACTTCGTCGGGACCGAAGCGCACCCGCGCGACGATGACACCAGCCTCTATCACGGCTACATCACGGGCGGGAAGGTCTACAACTCGATGGGCACCGTGATGGACTCGTCGCTCAAGGACACCAACTCGACGACGACCAACTCGGTCAACATCAACACCTACACCCCGGTCTTCAAGACCGGCTCGATGGCCGGCAGCGTGAAGCTGTGCCGGATGTGGAACTACGACATCGCGCGGTACGCCGACGGTTCGATCGCCGTCCTCGGGCAGGGGCGGGCCAACAGCTGCACGTCGACGCCGTCGGGCTCCGACCCGGACAAGCGCGCGATCTACTCGCGCTGGGACGGCAGCAAGTGGACCACGACCTATCTCGTGAAGATGGGCTCGCACCTCTACTCGGACGAAGAGGACTACACGGGCCTGGCGGCGCTGGATCCCGACAACCCCAACATCATCTACATCTCGACCACCTACGACCCGCGGAACGACACCACGATGACCCCCAAGCACGAGATCTACGAGGGGATCACCTGCGACAACGGCAAGACCTTCACCTGGTCGAACATCACCAAGAACTCGACGGCGGACAACCTCCGCCCGATCGTTCCCAAGTGGGATGCCAACCACACCGCTCTCATCTGGCTGAAGGGGAGCTACACCTCTGCCCAGAACTACGCCCTGAAGGTCGTCGGCACCATCACCAGCAACTGATCGTCACCGGCTGTCGCGCCGCCACGAACGCAGTTCCACAACGCCTGCGCTCCCGCAACCAAGTCCCCCGCCTCGGTCCAGTCCGAGGGGGGGATCTTCTGGCCGGTCTCTGGAACGGGATCCCGAAGTAACTGGGTTGCCGGACCTGACACGAATGTCTCGATCGAGAGCGGTCCGGATCGAAGTGACCGATGTAACACCTCGGAATCTGGCTCCTGCGCGTTGGCAACCGGCTTGCTTGGAGCATCATTCATGAGAAATCCCTCTCGTTGGTCCTGGGGTATGGCGGCGCTGGTCCTGGGGCTGGGCGCCTGCGGGGGCAATGGCCTCGGGCAAGGCGGCACCGGTGGATTCGGGACCGGAGGCTTCCCCTCCGAGACCGGCGGCAGCTACGGGTACGCCGGCTACCGAGGGACCGGCGGCATCCCCGGTACGGGCGGCTTCCCGGAGGGCACCGGTGGCTTCCCCCAGGGCACCGGCGGGTTCCCCCAGGGGACCGGCGGGTTTCCCGAGGGGACCGGAGGGGTTCCCGGAACGGGCGGCTCGACCGGGACCGGCGGCTTCCCGGGAGGCCCGCTCTTCCCCGACGGCGGGTCCTGCTCGTCTCCGTCGCGCGGACCGCTCAGCACGGCGGACTCGCCCCGTCCATTCGGCTGGACCTTCACGGCCGGGAACCCGGCGACCGGCAACAGGCCGTCTGGCGCCGCCGGCTCGTCTGGCGCCGCCGACGCTGGGACCGGGCCGGCAAGCTGCGTGGAGGTCCCCGCGGCCTATCCCGGCTTCAGCTGCGTGGGCTCGACGGCGTTGAGGTCGACGGCATCCGGACCGTTGATCGTTTTCGCGGACGGCTCGCAGCTGGCCTGGGACGGAACGCTGCCGGCGGCGCTCATCCCGAGCGCCGCCGCCGCGGTCGATGTCGACTACGAGCGGAAGACGACGGTCGTCTGCTCGGTCTGCGGCGCCTACACCACGAACACGCTGGTGCTCCGCGATCCGGCCAGCGGACGGGTGATCTTCTACGACCAGCAGGGAGACGTCCTGCCCGCCCTCAGCGACGCCACCGTGGCCGACATCTTCGGCGTGCCGGCGACCGCCCTCCAGACCTGCACATACCAGGCCTCGGCCGGCTGCTACCGATTCCTGCGTTCGGAGTACGACCACCAGCTCGCCACTTCGCCGCCGCAGAACGTCGCGGACGCCACGCTCACCGCGGTCACGACGCCGAACGGCAACTTCGAGGTCATCTGGGCCTCCAGCTACGAGTCGTACATCCAGCGGGAGGCCGACTGTCTGGACGGGCCCGGCGTGGCCAACGACGCCGGCTTCGTCGCGACGCGAACGTCGCCGTAGTCGGACCACACGGTGCTCCTGGGCGTCATCTCCGACACCCACGGTCTGCTGCGGCCGGAGGCGGTCCAGGCGCTCCGTGGAGTCGAGCGGATCATCCACGCGGGCGACGTGGGCGGGCCCGAAGTGCTGGCCGCGCTCGAAGCAATTGCGCCGGTCGTGGCCGTTCGTGGCAACAACGATCGCGGCCCTTGGGGGCAGGCGCTTCCGCACACACGGACGGTCGACGCCGGCGGGTCGCTGATCTACGTCATCCACGATGTGGCCGAGCTGGACCTGGACCCGGCGGCCGCGGGGATCCGCGTGGTCATCGCCGGGCACTCGCATCGGCCCGGCCAGCAAGAGCGCGACGGCGTCCTCTGGTTCAACCCGGGAAGCGCCGGGCCGCGACGCTTCAAGCTGCCCATCGCGCTCGGGCGTCTGGTGGTCGAGCGCGGCGTGGTGCGCGCGGAGATCGTCACGCTGACCGTCTGAACGCATCACTGAAGCGTCTGACCCTCCTGCGCGCCCAGCCGGGGCGCCTCGGGGATCGTGAAGAAGAAGATCGAGCCGCGCCCCAGCGTGCTCTCGACCCAGATGTGGCCGCCGTGGGCCTCGACGATGCCGCGCGTGATGGGCAGACCCAGCCCGGCGCCGCGATGGGCCCCCTTCTGCGCCTGCCAGAAGCGATCGAAGACCCGCGGGAGCCCCTCGGGCGAGATGCCGCAACCCGTGTCGGCCACCCAGAACAGCACCTCGCCGGGCCGCCGGGCCGCCCCGACCACGATGCGCCCTTCGGGCGGGGTGAACTTGATCGCGTTGCTGAGCAGGTTCTGCAGCACCTGCATCAGCCGGTGCTGGTCGCCCCAGATCTCGGGAAGGTCGTCCTCGATCCGCTGCTCGAGATCGATCGAGCCCGACGCCACCAGGGGCCGCTGGGCCTCGACCGACTCGAGCAGCAGCTGTCGCGCCGAGAGCCGTTCCTGCTGGACGCTCATCTGCCCCGCCTCGATCAGGGTCACGTCCAGCAGGTCGCCGATCAGGCGATTGATGCGCTCGGCGGACCGCAGGATGCTCTCGACCTTCTTCTGGCTCCGGCGCTCGGGCTCGCCGCCGCTGCGCTTCAGCGACGACGCCTGCATCACGATGGCGGTCACCGGGTTTCTTAGATCGTGAGCCACCACGCTCAGGACCTCGTCGCGAAACTGGGTGGCGTTCAGGGCCGTCTGGTACAGCCGGCCATTCTCGATCGCCAGCGCGGCGCGGTCGGCCAGCGCTTCGGCCAGCCGCAGGTCGGCCCGGTGGTACACACGCGACGCCGACGACGACACCAGTATCAGGATGCCCACCAGCTGGCCGCGGATGGTCATCGGCACGGCGACCAGCGACCGCGGCTCCATCGCGCGCAGCAGGCGCAGGTGCTCCTCGCTCTGCGCGAACGAAGCAATCTCCCGGGGCGTCACCTGCTCGATCAGGTACGGTCGATGGGTCCGGAACACCGGGCCGGCCACGTGGGGGAGATCCCGATCCAGCTGGAGGCGCTCGATGTCGGCACAGACCTGCTCCTGACCGGCTCGCCCGCTGACGACCTTCAGCCGCCGAGATCGATGCGCCCCCTCGACGATGTCGATGATGCACCAGTCGGCGAAGTCGCGGACCATCAGCTGCCCCAGCGTGGTCAGCGTCTGCTCATAGTCGAGGGAGCTGACCAGCACCGAGCCGGCCTCGGCCAGGAAGCGCTGGTCCTGCTCGATCCGGTTGCGCTCCTGCTCGCCGCGCCGGCGCTCGCCCACGTCCTCGATCTGCGTGATGAAGTGCTGTGGCTGGCCGGCCGGGTCGCGCAGGGTCGCCACGTTGAGCGAGATCGGGACGATGCGGCCGTCCTTGCAGACGTACCTCTTCTCGGTGTGGTAGCGCGTGATGTCGCCCCGGATCAGCCGGCGAAGCACGACCAGGTCGGACTGCAGGTCGTCGGGATGCGTGATGTCCTGGAAGCGGGTCCCTTCCAGCTCGCCGGGCGTGTACCCCACGATCTCGCACAGCGCCGCGTTCACGCGCACGAACCGCCCATCCAGCGCCGTCAGCGCCATCCCGATCGGCGCCTCGTCGAACATCAAGCGGAAGCGCTCTTCGGACTCGTGCAGCTCGTTCGCCGCGCGGCGGGCCTCGGTGATGTCTCGGATGACCGTCCCCATGCCCAGCAGGCGCTTTCCGCCAGGCTCGTAGATCATGAAGTGCTCGTCGGAGACGGGGATCGGGTCCCCGGTCCGCCAGTGGCGGAGATAGGTCTCGCCCGACCAGCGGCCGCGCTCGATGGTCGACTTGACGATCACGTCCGTGGCGAACGCGCGCTGCTCGGCCGGGTAGTAGTCGGCCATCTCCGTATCCCCGACGCCGAACTCCGGGGGGAGCCCCACCAGGCGCCGTCCCGCGGGATTCACGTAGATCGGCCGCCCGTTCGGGTCGGCGATGCCGATGAAGTCCGACGAGTTCTCGAGCAGCGACACGAACACCCGGCGCTCGTCCTCGATGCGCTTGCGCTCGCTGATGTCGCGGATGAACGCCTGCCATCGCTGGCCGGGCAGGATGTTCGAGCTGACCTCGACCGGGACCAGCGTGCCGTCCTTGCGAACCAGCCGCCATTCGTCCCGGTGCACCTTCCCGGGCGAGCGGAGCCCGTCCCGCACGCGCGCCAGCCGGCGAACGTCCTCGGGGGGGATGACGTCCTGGATCGTCTTGGCAGTCAGCTCCTCGCGCGAGTAGCCGAGCATCCGGCAGGCGGTCTGGTTCACGTCGGTGAACCTTCCGTCCAGGTCGGCCAGGAAGAACGCCTCCGGCGCCATCTCGATCAGATCGCGGTGCCACGCCTCGGACACCTCGGTCGCTCGGCGGGTGCGCCGCTTGAGGAACAGGAGGTAGACGACCACCAGCGCGCCCAGGATCGCGAAGGCCAGCGCGACCGTGACCACGCTCAGCGAACACCGGCCGATCGTCGTCTCGAGTGCCGCGCGCGGTGGCATGCAGGGTGACCTTCCGACCGTTATCACGCCTCCGCGCCGCCGGGAGACGACCGCGGCGGTATCAGGCGCGGTCCTACGCGGGCGCGCCGAAGTTACTCGGCAGCGACGGGCTGGCCGGCACCGACCCAGGCGTCGAAGCCACCGTCCAACGCGACCGCGCGCGCGTACCCCATGGTCCGCAGCGTGTGGGCCGCCAGCGTCGACACTTTGCCGAGCTGGCAGTAGGTCATGATGCGCGCCGTGGGATCCGGCAGCTCCCGGTCCGCGCGCAGCTCGAGCTCGCCGCGTGGGATGTTGCGGGCCCCGGGCAGATGCCCCGCGCGGAAGGCCTCGCGATCGCGCACGTCCAGCAGCAGCAGATCGCCGGCGCCGGAGTCGAGGTGGCGTCGGACCTCGGCCATCGACAGGAACGCGATTCCCCGGCCCGCCTCGGCGATCATCTGCTTGACCGTCTTGCCGCCCGTGCGGTTCGTCCGCAGGGCCTCGCTCAGGTGCTCGGGCATCGCCAGATCCAGGCCGTGCATCAGATCGACGAACGCCTGCCGGTCGCGCTGCTGCAAGCGCGGGTTCCCGGCGCGCTCGGCGCCCAGGCTGGAATGGCTGCGCGACTTGTAGTCGTGCGCGGGGAACACCAGCAGGCGATCCTCGAGCGGCGCCAGCTTGCGGAACAGGCTGTCGTACAGCGCCTCCGGGTCGCCGGTCGGCAGGTCGGTGCGCCCCGTGCCGCCGATGAGCAGCGTGTCGCCGGTCAGGACCCGGTCGGGCAGCACCAGGCAGAGCGAGTCGCTGGTGTGGCCGGGGGTCTCGATGACGCCCATTCGCAGGTTGCCGACGATCAACGTGTCACCGTCCTCCAGGCGCAGGTCGACGAACGGCGCGGCGCTCGATCGGTGCATGGCCACCGGGATGCCCAGCTGGCGCCCCAGTTCGCGCGTCGCGGTGAAGTGATCGGCGTGGGTGTGGGTGTCGGCGACGTAGCGGACGCGGAATCCCCGCTCGGCCGCCAGGCCGACGTAGCGGTCCGCCTCTTCGAGAGCCGGGTCGATCACGATCGCCTGCCGCGTCTCGTCGCACCCGACGACATAGGAGAGGCACCCGCCGTGTCTGACCTGCTCGAACAACATGGATCCCCCCACCCGCCAAATACGGGCGTTCCATACCTTTTTAGTGGCAGAATGTTGTCGTGTCGAATACGCGGAGCCGGAAGCCGCTGCGGGACGTGGCAGCCGTCTGCGGCAAGGACGAGCGCGGCCTGCACATTCTGCGGCGACGATCCGACGACGGACCGATCGAAGCCGGCATCGTGGAACCGCTGAAAGAGGGTAAGCCGATCACCGGCGAGGTGATCTCGCTGCAACAGCGCGAGGACCTCCCGTTCCTGTTCGACGTGACCACCGAGCTCGATGCCTCGCCGGCGCGACCGACCGGCGGACCCGCCAAGGTGGCCACCGATTCCTACCGCCGCGGGTGGGACGCGATCTGGGGCCGCAGCGCGCGATCGACCAGCCCGAACTGACCGGTGAGACATGACAGACCGCGGCATCCGCGCGCTGTCGAAGTTCGTACGCTGACCGCCGGCGTTTGACCAGTTTTGGACAGGGATCGGCCGGTTCCTTGCGGCGAGTCTGATGGCACGCGACGTGAAGTGGTACCGCTGCCATGGGCGTCGCGGGCAAGATCGGAGCGATCGGCGCGATCGGCGCGATCGGGCTGATCGCGGCAACGATGGCCGGAGCCGGCTGCGGGGGCGAATTCGGCGGCCCCGCGCCGCTCACCGACTTTCCCAAGAAGTCGCTGACCGTGAGCCACAACAGCGCCGACTGGTAGGTTGGGTCAATCACGAGCGTTCCTGCTGACCAGCGTCCAGTCGGCGACCAGCGTGGCGTCGGCCAGGGTGGGCGGGCAATGCTGCCCCAGGCAGAGGCTCGCGAGCACGGGCTGACATTCGGTGGCTGGCGAGTCGCACGTGCAGGCGGGGGGCGCCGTGTCACAACCGTTGCCTGGGGCGGCAGCGATGCCACCCGCACCCACCCCGCCCGTCTCATCGAGCGCGGCATTCCCCGTGCCACCGCCCATTCCCCCGGAACCCGCGTCTGACCCGCCCTGAAGCGCTGCGCTACAGTCACCCGAACAGAGCAGCAGCAGTGCGGCAATCACGGGTATCCCAGCCGGGAACGCCAACCGTACGTACACTTATAGGACACGTGGCTCTGCGGCGGATTTCTTCATTTTGGCGAATCGCGCTGGGTGCGATCTTCTTCTTCACGCTCGTCCACGGAATCCGCGCGCGCAACCACCGCGGCGCTGAGGCTTCGCTGATTCGTCGCCCCGCGCCCGCCCCGCTCGCGTTCGGTGACGAGGACCACGACGGCCTGTCCGATGATCTCGAAGCGGCGCTGGCCGATCGCTTCGCGCCGTTCGTGATCCTGCATCCGCAGGATCAAACCCGGCCGGCCTCGATCACCTGGCTGCTGTCGCACTTCGGCTCGCCCCGGGCCGCCCAGAATGGACTGCCGATCGCGCTGCGTCCGGGGAGCTCGGATCCGCGCGACTGGGTCACGTACGTGCACGTCTACCCGCGCACGGACGGGGACATCAACGTCCAGTACTGGTTCTTCTACGCGTACAACCAGGCGCCAGCCTTCTTCAACCACGACGCCGACTGGGAGCACGTCACCGTGGTCGTGTCGCCGGGCGGACATCCGCGCGGCGTGTTCTTCGCCCAGCACAGCCACTGCAACCCCGGGGTCTTTCGCCCCTGGTCCGAGATCCGCAAGGACGGGGACCACCCGATCATCCTCTCGGCGCGCGGGACGCACGCCAGCTACCCCGACCAGGGGTCGGTCGGGTGGTTCGACCAGGTCAGCCGCTGCACGAGCGTCGACGGCTGCCGCGATCCGATCTGGCGGACGAACGAGGCGGGCGGCCTGGTCAACATCGGCGAACGCAGGTCGCTGCTGGGAACCGCCGAGGTGCGCGACGCGATGACGTTCGACGGCCTCTGGGGCGCGCGCGGGCGCTTCCTGGCGTCTCGCGACGCGCCCCCCGGCCCGTCGCACCAGTACGGCTTCAGCGTCGACGGCTACCGCTAGGGAGCCAGGGCCGTGCTTGGGGGCCGATTTTCTTCAGCGCTCGCGGCGCAATTGCGCGGCCTGGCCGGGCACGGCAGGCTTCAGCCATCGCGCTCGACCAAGACATCCTGGAGGCGTTCCAGCCCGCGACCCGCCGATGGTTCGAGGCGTCGTTCGCGCGCCCGACCGCGGTCCAGACCGCCGGCTGGCGCGCCATCTCGGCGGGCTCGCACACGTTGCTGCTGGCGCCGACCGGAAGCGGCAAGACGCTGGCGGCCTTCCTCTGGTGCGTCGACCGCCTGGGGCACGAGAACCGGGGCGAGGCCGCGCGGGGCTTTCGAGCCATCTATGTCTCGCCCCTGAAGGCGCTGGCGTACGACGTCGAGCGCAATCTGCGCGCGCCGCTGGCCGGGATCGCGCGCGCGGCGGAGGCGCTGGGGCAGCCCTTCCGCGCGCCGCGCATCGCGGTCCGGACGGGCGACACGCCGGCCCGTGACCGGCGCGAGATGCTGCGCGACCCGGCCGACATCCTGATCACCACGCCCGAGTCGCTGTACCTGATGCTCGGCTCGGGCGCGCGCGACACCCTGCGCGCCTGCGAGACCGTCATCGTCGACGAGATCCACGCGCTGGCGCCCAGCAAGCGCGGGACGCACCTGGCGCTGTCGCTGGAGCGCCTGGCGGCGCTCACCGCGCGCGATCCCCAACGCATCGGCCTGTCGGCCACGCAGCGCCCGCTCGACGAGATCGGGCGGTTCCTGGGCGGCGACCGCCCGGTCACGCTGATCGACACCTCCGAACCTCCGCGGCTGGACCTGACCATCGAGGTGCCGGTCGAGGAGATGGAGGCGATCCGCAGCGAGCGCGTCGTGGAGCACGAAGAGGGGCACACGGGGGCGCCGACCGGGATCTGGGCCGCGATCCACCCGCGGCTGGTCGAACTGGTGCGCGCCCACCGCAGCACCATCGTGTTCGCCAACAGCCGGCGCCTGTGCGAGCGGCTGGCGCAAGGGATCAACGAGCTGGCCAATCAGCCGGAGCCGCTGGTGCGCGCCCACCACGGCAGCGTCTCGCGCGCGCAACGCGAGGAGATCGAGGAGATGCTGAAGGCCGGCCAGCTGCGCGGCCTGGTCGCCACCAGCTCGCTGGAACTGGGGATCGACATGGCGGCCGTCGACCTGGTCGTGCAGATCGAGTCGCCGGGCAGCGTCGCGCGCGGGCTGCAGCGCATCGGGCGCGCCGGGCACCAGGTCGGCGCGCGCAGCGTCGGGCGCATCTTCCCCAAGCACCGGGCCGACCTGCTGGAGGCGGCGGTGGTCGCGCGCCGCATGCTCGAGGGCGCGGTCGAGCCGACGCGGGTCCCGCGCAACCCGCTGGACGTGCTGGCGCAGCAGATCGTCGCCATCGTGGCCGGCGTGGCGGAAGACGCCGCGGGGATGCAGGTGTCCGCCCTCGAGGCGCTGGTCAAGCGCGCCTACCCGTTCGCGACGCTGTCGCGCGACGTCCTGGTAGCGGTGCTCGACATGCTGGCCGGTCGCTACCCGTCGGACGAGTTCGCCGACCTGCGCCCGCGCCTGACCTGGGATCGCGCCACCGATCGCCTGACGCCCCGGCGGGATGCGCGCCTCGTCTCGATCCTGAGCGGCGGGACGATCGCGGATCGCGGGCTCTACGCGGTGCACCTGGGGCCGGACGGTCCTCGCATCGGCGAGCTGGACGAGGAGATGGTGTACGAGTCGCGCGTGGGCGAGACCTTCCTGCTGGGCGCCAGCACCTGGCGCATCGCGGAGATCACGCGCGACCGGGTGATCGTCACGCCCGCGCCGGGCGAGCCGGGGAAGATGCCCTTCTGGCGCGGCGAGGGGCCGGGGCGGCCGCTGGAGCTGGGGCGCGCGCTGGGCGCCTTCGTGCGCGAGCTGGGAGAGCGCAAACAGCGCGAGGCCGAAACCTGGCTGGCGCAGACCACGCCGGTCGCGTTGACGGAGCTCGGCTCTGCCGAGCGGAGTCGTCGCGGGAGAGCTGGGGAACCCTCCCAGGGTTCCCCACTGATGGACAATCGAGCGGCGCGCAACCTCTGGCGGTACGTCGCCGATCAGCGCGAGGCGACCGGTACGATCCCGACCGACCGCGACATCACGATCGAGCGCTTCCGCGACGAGCTGGGCGACTTTCGCGTCTGCATCCTGTCGCCGTTCGGGGCGCGCGTGCACGCCCCCTGGGCGCTGGCGCTGGAGAGCCGGCTGGGCACATCGGCGGGCTTCGAGGTGCAGACCATCTGGAGCGATGACGGCATCGTGCTGCGCTTCGCCGGGCTCGAAGACCCGCCCGAGCTTGGGTCGCTGGTGCCGGAGCCGGAGGAGATCGAAGACCTGGTCCTGGCGCAGCTCACGCGGTCGGCGCTGTTCGCGACGCACTTCCGCGAGAACGCGGCGCGCGCGCTGCTGCTGCCGCGCCGCCGCCCCAACGCGCGGTCGCCGCTGTGGGCGCAGCGGCTGAAGGCGCAGAACCTGATGGCGGCGGCGCTCCGGTATCCGAGCTTCCCGATCGTGCTCGAGACCTACCGCGAGTGCCTGCAGGACGTGTTCGATCTGCCAGCCTTGAAGGATCTGCTGGAGTCGGTTCGCCGGCGCGAGGTGCGGATCGTCGAGGTCGAGACCGGATCGGCCTCGCCGTTCGCGCGCTCGCTGGCCTTCGCCTACGTCGCCGCATACATGTACGAAGGGGACGCGCCGCTGGCCGAGCGGCGGGCCCAGGCGCTGACCCTGGATCGCCAGCTCCTGCGCGAGCTGCTGGGGCAGGAGGAGCTGTCGGCGTTGCTGGATCCGGCCGCGCTGGAGGACGTCGAGGCCGAGCTGCAGGCGACCGATCCGGAGCGTCAGGTCCGCCACCGCGACGCCGCCCACGACCTGCTGCGGCGGATCGGCGATCTGACCGAGGCCGAGCTGGCCGCCCGCGCCGAGCCCTCGGTCGCGGGCGAGGTCGGCGGCTGGCTGCGGGCGCTGGCCGAGACGCACCAGGCGGCCGCGGTGCGCGTCGCCGGCGAGGAGCGCTGGATCGCCGCCGAGGACATCGCCCGCTACCGCGACGCGCTGGGCGTGCAGCCCCCCGCCGGGACGCCGGTCGCCTTGCTGTCGCCGGTGGACAACGCCCTGGAGGGCCTGGTGGCGCGCTGGGCCCGCACGCACGCGCCGTTCACGACCGAGCGCGTGGGCACGCGCTTCGGCCTGGCGCGCGGGCAGGTCGAGCCGGCGCTGAACGCGCTGGCCTCGGCGGGCCGGCTGGTCCAGGGGCAGTTCCGGCCGGACGGGAGAGCGGAATGGTGTGACGCCGAGGTGCTGCGCGTGATCCGGCGGCGCACGCTGGCCCGTTTGCGGGCCGAGGTGGCGCCGGTCGAGGCGGACGTGCTGGCCCGCTTCCTGCCGCGCTGGCAGGGCGTGGGCGGCGCCCGGGGGGGAACGGCACGCCTGCGCGAGGTCGTCGAGCAGCTCGAGGGGCTCTACCTGCCGGTCTCGGACCTGGAACGAGCGATCCTGCCGGCGCGGGTGCGCGATTTCGCGCCGGCCATGCTCGACGAGCTGGGGGCGCTGGGCGAGGTGGTCTGGGTGGGCGGCGGGGCGCTGGGTGGCGACGACGGACGCGTGGCGCTGTTTCGGCGCGACCGGGCGCGCCTGCTGCTCGACGCGCGCGTGGTCCCCGACACGTTCACCGACCGCCATCGCGCGCTGCTGGCCGCGCTGCAGGCGCAGGGGGCCAGCTTCTTCGCACAGCTGTCGGCGGCCTGCCCGAACGCGACCACGCGCGAGGTGTTGGACGCGCTCTGGGACCTGGTCTGGCAGGGCCTGGTCACCAACGACACTTTCCAGCCGCTGCGCGCGCTGACCGCGCCCAGCCGCGTTCGCAACACCACCCACAACCTGATCGCGCAGGCCGCCGGGCGCTGGTCGGCCGTCGCCGCCCTGCTGCGTCCGGAGCCGGCGCCCACCGAGACGGCCCACGCGCGCGCGCTGATGCTGCTGGAACGTTACGCCGTGGTCAGCCGCGAGGCGGTCGCCGCCGAGTCGCTCCCCGGCGGGTTCGCGTCGCTGTCGCCGGTGTTCCGCGCCCTGGAGGACGCGGGGAAGATCCGCCGCGGGCACTTCGTCGAGGGGCTGAGCGGCGCCCAGTTCGCGCACGCCGGCGCCGTCGATCGGCTCCGCGCCGCGCGCGACGGCGATGACGTCGTGGCGCTGGCGGCGGTCGACCCGGCCAATCCGTACGGCGCGCTCATCCCCTGGCCGCAAGACGGCGACGCCACGCCGCCCCGCCGCGTGGCCGAGGCGCGCGTGGTGCTGGTGCAGGGCGCGCCCGTGCTCTATCTCGAGCGCGGCGGGAAGCGGCTGCGCGTCTTCACCGGGGACGAGAAGCTGCTGCAGCTGGCGGTCGACAGCCTGCGCGCGGGACGGCGGCGCGCGCTTCGCGTCGAGACCGTCAACGGCACGCCGGCCCTGAAGAGCGCGCTGGGCGGACCGCTGCGCCGGACCGGCTTCCGCGTCGAGCCGAACGCGCTGGTGCTCGACTCCCCGGGCTCAGTCGGCGGGCGAGGTTAGCCGTCCATCGCCGGTCACGGCGGTGTCAGCGTCACGCTGTCGATGTACCAGGTGCCGGCCCATGCGGACCCGGTCCCGATCGAGATGCCGATGTACCCGGCATTGAAGGTGGTCTTGAACGTCCCCTGATATTGGACCCAGGTCCCGGTGGGGATGGCCTGCGTCGTCCCATTCACGAAGGTCACACCGAGCGGGGTCGCCGAGTCCGGGCCGGAGGCCCAGAACGCGATATTCGAGTAGTCGAACGACATCGTGGGCCCCGCGAAGAAGAACCACGCCGTGATCGTGGAGCCGGCGACGTTCATCGTTCCGTAGTCCGTGTTCGAGCTCGCGTTCGGGCACAGTGGAGCCGCCACCTCTGCGTAATAGGTCGAGCCGTAGTCGAGGTTAACCGGAATCGCGAGCGACGAGGTGCCGTCGTGCTTGAGGCTGGTGCTGGCGGTGATGTTCTGGACGGCGTTGTCGCCGTAGATGTCCTCCGAGAGGTCGCCCTGGGTCCACCCTTCCGCGCCGCCCGAGTCGAAGCCCCAGGAGCCGCACCCACCGCAGGCCAGCGTCCTGCCGTTGCACACGCAGACTTTATTCTGGCAAGAGTTGTTGGGGTCGCACTTCTTCCCGCACGCGCCGCAGTTCGAGCTGTCGGTGCTCTCGTTGACGCAGCTCCCGCAGTTCGTGGCGCCCGACGGGCAGCAGATGCTGGCGCCGGTGGTGGAGTTCTTCGAGCAGTTCCCGTTCTGACACTGCGAGTTGCTCTGGCACGAGCCGCCGTCGGACGTCTTGTTCACGCAGTTCCCGCCGCCGTCACAGACCTGGTTGTTCCCGCAGCCGGTCCCGGCGGCCGCGTTGGTCTGGTTGCACACCTGCGCGCCCGTGCTGCAGCTGGTCGTTCCAGGCTTGCAGGTGCTCCCGCAGGTGGTGTTGGCGGCGCAGGAGGCGCAGGTGCCGTTCCCGTCGCAAACCTGCCCGTTGCCGCACGTCAATCCCGCGTTCGCGTTCTTCTGAACGCACATCGCCGTTCCAGAGCTGCAGCTGTACGTGCCCGGCTTGCAGGTCGTTCCGCAGGCCCCCGTGGCAGTGCAGGTCGAACCAGTCGTTCCGCCGGTGGCGCCGGACCCGGTCGTCGTGCCGCCGGTCCCGCTGGTCGACGAGGAGCCGCCCGTCCCCGTGCCACCCGTTCCATTACCGCCGGCGCCATTGCCGCCGGTGCCATTGCCACCGGTGCCGTTGCCGCCGGTGCCGTTGCCACCGGTTCCGTTTCCGCCCGTGCCACTGCCGCCCGTGCCACTGCCGCCCGTGCCGTTGCCGCCCGTGCCACTGCCGCCGGTTCCATTTCCCCCCGTTGCGCTGCCGCCGGTGCTGGTGTCACCCGTATCAGCACCGGTCTTCCCGGCGCTCCCGCCGGTCCCCGTGTGCCCACCGGTAGAGGTTCCACCCGTCCCCGACTTCATCCCTCCGCTACCACCGGCGTCGGGATCGTCGTCGGCGCTGCGCGGCGCCACGCAGGCCGCGACCGCACAGCTCGCGAGCGCAACGATCAGGATGTTCGGGCAACGGCCCCCGCGGCGCTTCCCCATGTGTCCCCCACAGGTGAACGACGGCAGGTCTCGCGTGTTGCAACAAATCGCTCGCGCTCGAACTGGGATGGCTTCTCATCGTTGGCCAGCACGATGCCCGGGGCGACAACATCCACCGCCACGCCGCCGCGCTACGGGAGCGCGCGGGTCGCGGCTTCGCGTCGAGACCGTCAACGGCCGGACCGGCTTCCGCGTCGAGCCGAACGCGCTGGTGCTCGACTCTCGGGCTCAGTCGGCGGGCAAGGTCAACGTGACCGTTCCATCCGAGGGGAAACTGAACGGCGTATCCGAGCAGACGGGCGCGCCCGTCGCCGAGCAGACCGGCAGCCCTCCGTCCGGCTGACTGACCGTGCCGGGGGTCGCGCAGAAGCGCGCGATGTAGCCGCCGGGCTGCCAGAACTTGGTGCTCGAGCAGGTCATGTGCGCATCGCCGCAGGTCAAGTTGTTGTTGGTGTCGATGCCGTTCCAGGTCGCCGTTTCGCCCGTGTAGGCGGCTCCCTCGGGCGCGGGGCAGAAGATCGCCAGCAAGGGACACGCGACCGGGTTGCAGAGGTCGCAAGATGGGAGGCAATAGTCGGCGCCCTGCCAGCCGATCTCGGTCCCGTCGGTCGTCAGGATCGACAGGTGCAGGTTCCCGCCACCGCACGTGTGCTGATCGCAGAAAGAGGTCGCGGGCGGGGTCGTCAGGACGAACGTGACCTGCCCCGGCGAGCCCAGGCTCGTCGCGCCGCCCGTGCCGGTCGAACCGCCCGCCCCGGTCGAGCCCCCCGTTCCGGTCGAGCCGGTCAAGCTGGAGGTCCCACACGCCCCTGACGTGAGTCCAAGCAAGGCGATGACAAGAAGCGAGGACCGCATGTCCCCTCTCACAGCAACGGCCATGCCACCGGACGCCGCCGAAGATGCTGGCCGCTGCCCAACTGACGTCTCAGATTTCTGATGAGCCAGCGACATGCCCGAGGGCGACAACATCCACCTCCACGCCGCGACGCTGCAAGAGCAGCTCGCCGGCCGGACCGTCACGGCGCTCTGGGCGCGCGGCGTCCCCTATCCGCGGCTGGCGGGCGCAACGATCACGCGGGTCGAGGCACGCGGCAAGCACCTGCTGGTGGACATCGGCGACGCGCAGGTGCACGTACACCTGGGCATGTCGGGGCGACTGCGGCTCGGACCAGGAGGCTCGCTGGCGGCGTCGACCGGCGCGCGCGCCAGCCTGGCCATCGCGACCGACGCCGTGACGGCGCTCTGGTGGCGCGCGCCGCGGGTCGAGGTCCTGCGCGCCGCCTTCGCCCACGCGCACCCCGCGCTGTCGGCGCTGGGGCCCGACCTGCTGGCCGATGACTTCGAGCCGGCGGACGCCGTGGCCCGCGCGCGGCGGCGGCCGCCGAACACGCACCTGGGCGCGCTGCTGCTGGACCAGCGCGTCGCCTCCGGGATCGGCAACGTCTACAAGAGCGAGGTGCTGTTCCTCGAGCGGGTCGATCCCTTCGCGACGCTGGCCGCCGTCGACGACGCGGCGCTGACCCGCCTGTACGCACGCGCCCGCACCCTGATGCAGCAGAATCTCGGGCCCTGGAGCCGCACGACCACGCGAGACATGACCCGCGGCGGCCCCGCCCCGCGCGGCGATGCGCGCCTGCACGTCTACCGGCGCGCCGGCCTCCCCTGCCGTGTGTGCCGCGCGATCATCCGCGCCGCCCAGCAGGGGGAACCGCCCCGCACCACCTACTGGTGTCCCGCGTGTCAGAGCTCGCGCGCGGGTCAGTGATGCTCGCCGGGGCCGTGCACGTGCCCGTGGGCCAGCTCTTCCTCGGTGGCGTCGCGTACGTCGACGACCTCCAGCTCGAAGCGCAGCGTCTTGCCGGCCAGCGGGTGGTTCATGTCGATCACCGCGTAGTCGCCCTTGATCGCCAGCACCGTCGCGATGATGGATCCGTGGTTGGTGTTCAGCCGGACCTGAGTGCCCGGCCCGAGCTTGCCGTCCGGGAGCTTCCGCACGGGGACGTTGCGCACGTTGGCGTCCTCGCGGTTGCCGTAGCCCTTCTCCGGCGGGACGGTCACCTTGATCTCGTCGCCGGGTGACTTTCCCTCCAGCGCCTCCTCGACCCCCGGAACCAGGTTCCCGGCCCCGTGGAGGTAGGTCAGAGGATCGCGGCCGTCCGTGGTGTCCAGGACGGCCCCCTCCTCGTCGCGCAGGGTGTACTTGATCGTGACGGCCTTCTTCTCGGCGACTTGCATCGAGCGCACATACTAATGCGGTCCGCGCCCGGATCCAGCCCGGTCATTTCTTCGGGACCAGCGCCAGCGCCAGCGACGCGACCAGCATCGAACCCAGCGCGAACGCGGCGGCGACCACGATCGTGCCGGTGAGCGTGGCGGCCGCCGAGCCGTGTCCGGCCTTCGCGATCTTGCCAAACAGCAGGATTGACGGTCCCAGCCCCAGGAAACCGCCCATCATGGAAGCGATCTTGGCACCGTCGGAAAGGTCGTACCCGCCGCCGCAGGACGCGCACTTGAGGACGCGGTTCCGGTTGTTCGACGGCAGCAGATGATACCAGCGGAGACCCGGCGGCCTGCCGCAGTGGGGACACAACCGTTTGGTCGAGGCGGCGCCGGCGGTCATGCGGCCACTCTAGCCCAGGGCGGGCCGGCGAGCATCAGGTCCAGCGAAAGAGGCGCACCGCCAGCACCGAGGTGACCAGGGTCCAGGCCGCCAGGACGGCCAGGGGGAAGCCCTGCGAGAAGATCGAGGCGCCGTCGTTGACGACGTGGCGGAGCGCCTCGTTGAAGGCGCTGAGCGGCAGGATCCGGATGACCGGCTGCAAGGCGCCGGGGAAGCGGCTGGACGAGAAGAACACGCCCGAGAACACCATCATCGGCAGCGTCACCAGGTTGATGAGCCCGTTGGCGGTCTCGCTGTTCTGGGCGCGCGACGCGCAGAGCAGGCCGAGGCCGGCGAAGGCCCACGACCCCAGGAACGCCAGCCCCAGCACCGCCAGCGACGATCCCTGGATGACCACACCGAAGGTCAGGCGCGCGAACGCGAACAGCACGAGCACCTGCAGCGGCACGAACACCAGCCCCGACACGCGGTAGGACAGCAGGTAGTCCCCGCGCCGCATGGGCGTCGCCGCCAGCCGCTTCAGCAGCTTGCGCTGGCGGGCATTGACGATGTTGAACGCGGCGCCCCACATCGCCCCGTTGAGCAGCTGCAGCCCCAAGAGGCCCGGGACCAGCCAGTCGACGTAGCGCCCGCCGCGCGAGACCTGCGTCTGATCGCGCGCCACCAGCACGTCGCGCCGCCCGGCGTGCGCCTGCATGAGATCGTCGGCCAGCCGCCGCGTCGCCAGCGCCTCCGGGCGGGTCGGATCGTAACGGAACACGATCGGCGCGGCGGGGCCCGCCGACTCGATGGCCAGGACCGCCTCACCGGTGCGCAGCTCGCGCGCCGCCTCGGCCGCGTCGACCACCCGGGCCGCCACCCCGCGCTGATCGGCCAGCGCCGCGCTGACCTCGGCCGCGCCGGGCCCGGCGATGATGGCGACGGGCGCCTTGGCCTGGCCCTGGTTGCGGAAAGCAACGCCCAGCGCCACCGTGACCAGCAGCGGGAACCCGAACGTCCAGAACATCGACCCGGGCTCGCGGAAGAAGAGCTTCAGGCGAACGGCGCTGAGCGCCCAGAGAGATCGCATCGACATCCTTTCTTTCAATCCTCGCGCAGGCTGCGGCCGGTGAGCGTCAGGAACACGTCGTCCAGCGTGGCGGTGCGCGACACCAGGCGCGTCGGCTCGGCGCGCCGCTCGGCCAGCCGGGCCATCAGCGCCGGCAGCGCCACGTGGGGTTCATCGATCGCCAGCGACAGACCGTCGCCGACGGCGCGCACCGCCCGGACGCCGCGCACGTCGGCCAGCGCCTCGGGGGGCAGCGGCGGGTCGGTCGTGATCTCGACCAGGTGCGCGCCGCCGATCCGGTCGATGAGCTGCGCCGGCGAGCCCAGCGCGATGCGCCGGCCGTGATCGACGATGGCGATCCGATCGCAGAGCCGCTCGGCCTCGTCCATGTAGTGCGTCGTCAGGACCACCGTCTTGCCGCGCTCGCGCAGGGCGGCGATGGTGTCCCACAGCGCGCGCCGGGACTGCGGGTCCAGGCCGGTCGTCGGCTCGTCCAGGAACAGCACCTCGGGGTCCCCGACCAGACCCAGCGCGACCGCCAGCCGCTGGCGCTGCCCGCCCGACAGCCGCGAGACCCACGTTCCGCGCTTCTCTTCCAGCTGCATCTCGGCCAGCAACGTCTCGACGGGCACGGTCCGGCCGTCGTAGAAGGTGGAGAACACCCGCAGCGTCTCCTCGACGGTCAGCCGGTCGAACAGCTTGGTCTCCTGCAGCGCGACGCCGATGCGGGCGCGCAGCTCCTCGGGGTGCTGGGACCAGGTCCGCCCCAGCACCTCGACCCGCCCCGAGGTCGGGTCGTTCAGCCCCTCGAGGATCTCGACGGTCGTGGTCTTGCCCGCGCCGTTCGGCCCCAGGAGGCCGAAACACTCGCCGCGCTGGACGTCCAGGTCCAGCCCGTCGACGGCCGCCAGATCGCCGTACCGCTTGACGAGCCCTTCGATCAGAATCGCCGCGTCCATGAGCGCGGCGAAATATACACGCGTCGTCTGGTTGATGGCGGCCGTCGCCGCAGTGTCGGTCGCGAACCTCTATTACGCCCAGCCGCTGGGGGCGACGATCGCCCGGTCGCTGGGCGTCGGGGCCGGATCGATGGGGGCGGCGCTGATGCTCTGCCAGCTCGGCTATGCGCTGGGGATGCTGCTGCTGGTGCCACTGGGCGACGGGCGCGAGCGGCGCGCGCTGATGACCGTCACCGCGCTGGGCGCCAGCGCGATGCTGTTGCTCACCGCGCTGGCGCCGGGGTTTCGCTCTTTCGCCGCCGTCAACCTGGCGCTGGGGTTCGCGTCCTGCCTCCCGCAGATGGCGGTGCCGTTCGCGGTGGGCGCGGTCCCGCCGGCCGAGCGTGGCAAGGCGATCGGGACGGTGATGTCGGCGCTGCTGGCGGGGATCCTGCTGTCGCGCACCGCCAGCGGGTCGCTGGCCCAGGCCATCGGCTGGCGGGGCACCTTCGTGGCCGCCGCCGCGCTGATGGTGGGCCTGGCGGCGACGATCCGGTTCGCGCTGCCGCCGCAGAGGCCGGCGCGACCGCTGGCCTGGCGGACCATCCTGGCGTCGCTGGCCGGCATCATCCGGCGCGAGCCCCTGCTGCGCCGCCACGCCCTGGTGGGGGCCGCCGGCTTCGCGGCGTTCAGCGCCTTCTGGTCGACGCTGTCGTTCCAGCTGGCGCGGCTCGGCCACGGCAGCCGCGCCGCCGGCCTGTTCGGCGTGCTCGGCCTGACCGGCGTCGCGGTCGCGCCGATCGTGGGGCGCCTGACCGGGCGGGTGCGCCCCGCGATCCTCAACGCCGCCGGCCTGGTGGCGGTCATCGCCGCGTTCGCCCTGTTCTGGGCCGGCGCCCGGTCCCTGATCGTGCTGGCCGTCGGGGTCGTCGCGCTGGACGCGGGCGTCCAGGGGAGCCACCTCACGAACCAGAGCGTGATCTTCGGCCTCGACCCCGACGCGCGGAATCGGATCAACGCCGTCTACATGGTCAGCTACTTCATCGGCGGAGCGCTGGGGACCGTGCTGGCCGGCTGGGCCTGGGACCTGGCGGGCTGGAGCGGCGTCTGCCTGGCGGGCATGACCTTCGCCGCCGCCGGCCTGCTGCCCGTCATCGGTGGTCCCGGACGTCAGCGTGCCGCGAGCGCCATCGCCACGGCCGCCAGCGGGTCCCCGGCCACCACGTCGGGCGATTCGGCCCGCAACCGCTCGACCGTGACATAGCCCCAGGCCGCGGCGATGGCCCGGGCCCCCAGCGCGCGCGCCATCTGGATATCGGGCAGACCGTCGCCGATCACGGCGGTGGTGGCGGCCGAGGCGCCCGCCCGGCGGATGGCGTCGTGGCCCGCGGCCGGGTCGGGCTTGCGCGGGAAACCGTCGCCGTCGCCGATGACCGCGAGCAGGTCGGACGCCAGACCGAGCGCGTCCAGCAGCCGCCGCGCCAGCTCGCCGGGCTTGTTGGTGATGACGGCCGCGGCCACCCCGGCCGATCGCAAGAGCTCGAGCGCCTGGCGCACGCCCCCGTAGACGCGCGTCTCGACGCACAGCGCCCGCCCGTAGTGCTCGATGAAGCGCGCGAGCAGCGCATCCTGGTCGCGCGCGGCGCCGGCGGCCGTCAAGGCGCGGCCGATCAGGGCCCGCGCCCCGTCCCCCACCATCGTCTTGACCGCCTCCAGCGGCGGCGGCTCGACATCGGCCTCGCGCAGGGTCGCGGCCACCGCGCGCGCGATGTCCGGCGCGCTGTCGACCAGCGTCCCGTCCAGATCGAAGATCACCAGCTCGATTGCGCTCACGCCGGTTCCGCGCGCCTCAGCCTACCGGCCCGAGCGAGCGAACGCTACTCCACGGCCCGCCCCCGGAAGCGACGCATCCCCGGGATGCCCCCGGACCGCCCGGGTCCCGCCTGCGCCACGTCCGGCCGAGCCGGCGCGGCCTCGGGCGGCGGCTCGGCCTGGGTTCGGGCCACCGCCGGCGAGATGCGACGGCCCACCAGATTGGCGGCCATTCGCAGGGCCGGCATGTTGACGGGGCCTGACACCACGATACAAAGCAGGCCGCCGGTGATGGACTTCAAGAACAGACGGTGATCGCCGTAGCGGATCACCGCCGTCTCCAGCTCGTCGCCGTTCGAGGCGAAGGTCTCGCTGACCCGCAGCAGGCGGTTGCCGGCTTCGGAGAGCACGGCGTCCTCGAACAGCGCCGGGATCTCGCGCGCCACCAGCCGCCCCTCGTTGGTGCAGACGAAGCTGCCGGTGATGCCAGCGACGTCCTTCAGCGTGGCCAGTGTGCCGCGAACCGTCTCGGACAGCGCTCGCGCTTCCGTCCCCGTCACAACCCCAACCTCTCGCGCAGCGCGGTCAGGTTCGCGTCGGCGCGCGGCCGCAAAGCCACGGTCTCGCCGCCGCCTTCGCAGAAGATGAGGCAGCGCTCGTGGGTGAACGTGCACTCCAGCGCCGAGAAGGGACCCAGCCCCAGCATCTCGCCGGTGAGCTGCAGCAGCCGCTCGACGTAGGCGACCGCCTGGCCCAGCTCCTCGCTGCCGCCTCGGCTGCTCATGATCGCCCCGGTGGGGCCGAGGCGCATCACCACCGCGAAATCGCCGGAGATCTCGACGCGGGGCGGCGGCGTGAGCATGTCGTCCGTGTTCGAGCTTCGCATCTCACCACCTCCGTGCGCTTCCAGATCTCCGATCTGCAGCTCCTCGTAGGTCTCGTCCCCGTCACCGGGCCGGGTGGGAAACGCCACCAGGTTGGACGCCGCGCGCTCGTCGCAGAGCTGCGCGGTCCGCAGCAACAGCGCCTCCAGCCCAGCGGCGATGCTGGGCTGCTCGGGCCAGGGCCGCTCGCAAGCCTCGAACGAGCCGTTGGTCCAGGCGAGCACCTCGACCGCGGCCGCTTCGCCGATCGCCTGCGCCGTCGCCGCATGGATCACGCGCCCGCGGTCGAAGAACAGGTACCCCACGCCCCCCTCGCCCACCACCCGGATGCAGCGCCGCGACCGCGACAGGCACTCGAGCTGGACCAGGTCCCACAGGCTGGCTCCGCGCAGTTGCGCGGAGAAGCCGCGCGTGGCGGCCGTGCCACCGGGCACCGGCGCCTCGCGTTCGTCGGCCGCGGTTTCGACGTCGTTCGTCTCACGCTTCTGTACGATCAAGATCCCCTCCTTGGTCAGTCAGGCGACGGCTCGGTGCTGTAGCCCTCCATGCCCATCTCCGGCACGTCCAGCCCCTGCACCTCCGTCTCGGCCGAGACGCGGTTGGGCACCAGCGCACCGACCAGCTTCATCGTCAGGAACGTCACCGACCCGACCCAGGCCAGGTTGGCCAGGAGGCCGATGCACTCGGCGGCGAACTGCGACGAGTCGCCGTAGAACAGGCCCCGCACCGTCCCAGGCACGCCGTTCCAGCCGTCGCCGTAACGGCCGTCGGCGAACAGGCCCAGCGACAGGATCCCCCAGGCGCCGCAGGTGCCGTGGACGGAAGAGGCGCCCACCGGGTCGTCGATCTTCAGCACGTTCTCGATGAACATCGCCGAGACCACCACCAGCACGCCGGCGACCAGGCCGATGAAGATCGCCGCGGACGCCGTGACGAAGGCGCAGGGCGCCGTGATGGCGACCAACCCGGCCAGCATCCCATTGCAGAGCATGCTGACGTCCGGCGTGTCGAAGCGCAGCTTCATGTAGAGGTAGGCGCCGAACGCGCCGGTGGCCGACGCCAGCATGGTGTTCACCGCGATGACCGCGATGTGCGTGTCGGTCCCCGACAGCGTGGACCCCGGGTTGAAGCCGAACCAGCCGAACGCCAGGATGAAGGTCCCCAGCACGGCCATCGGGATGTTGTGCCCGGGGATCGGCTGGGCCTTGCCGGAGGCGTCGTACTTGCCGATGCGCGGGCCCATCATCTTGGCCCCGACCAGCGCGGCCACGCCCCCGACCATGTGGACGACCGAGCTGCCCGCAAAGTCGACGTGCCCGTGCCCCAGCCCGAAGTCGTGCCCCAGCTGCGACAGCCACCCCCCGCCCCAGACCCAGTTGGCGTAGATGGGATACATGATGGTCGAGAGCGCGAAGCTGAAGAGCACGAAGGACGTGAACTTCCAGCGCTCGGCCATGGCGCCGGTCGGGATGGTCGCCGCGGTGTCCATGAAGACCATCTGGAACAGGAACAGCGCCGCCACCGGGGCGGTGTAGACCGCCGGCGACAGGAAGAAGCCGCGCATTCCGAACAGCCCCAGCTGGTGTCCCCCGATGTGAAGGACGAACTCGCTGGAGAGGGTCGGGTCGTTCCCGAACGTCGACATCGGACCGACCCCGCCCATCTGCAGCCCGAAGCCGATGGCCCAGAACCCGATGATGCCGATCGAGTAGACCAGGAAGTTCATCCCCATCGTGTGGGCGACGTTCTTGGCGCGCGTGAGGCCGGTCTCGACCAGCGCGAAGCCGGCCTGCATGAACATCACCAGGAAGCCGGTGACCAGCGTCCAGACGATGTTCAGCGCGGTCTGGCCGGAGAGCACCAGCGTTCGGAGAGCGGCAACGTTACTGGATAGCTCGGCGAGGCTGTTGTCCACGAGCTCCTCGACCCGCAAGGTCGCAGAGCGAACGTCAAGTCGGGGTTTCCAGCCCGCAAAATCTCGATGACCGCGCTCGCGAAATGTAAGGTTCTCCAGGTTACAGAGATCCGGTCGGCTGGAAACCTCCCCTTCACCGGGCTCGTGCTGACATCCGGCGCATGAGCGGTCTGGGGGGACTGAACAAATCGCCGGCGGGCGTCGTGATCGGGATGGTTCAGCTTCAGCTCCCGACCGTCACGACACCGAAAGAGTTGGCCGCCCAGACCGATCGGATCGTCGAGATGGTCGGCAAGGCGCGGCGGAACCTGCCCAGCATGGACCTGGTCGTGTTCCCCGAGTATTCGCTGCACGGCCTGTCGATGAGCACCGATCCACGGTTGATGTGCCGGCTGGACGGGCCAGAGGTGGCCGCGTTCCGCGAAGCCTGCATGACCAACCGCATCTGGGGCTGCTTCTCGATCATGGAGGCGAACCCCAAGGGCAATCCGTACAACAGCGGCATCATCTTCGACGACCAGGGGCAGATGCGCCTTTACTACCGCAAGCTGCACCCGTGGGTCCCGGTCGAGCCGTGGGAGCCCGGAGACATCGGCATCCCCGTGTGCGACGGCCCGAACGGCAGCCGCCTGGGTCTCATCATCTGCCACGACGGCATGTTCCCCGAGATGGCCCGCGAGTGCGCCTACAAGGGCGCCGAGATCATCATCCGCACGGCAGGCTACACGGCGCCCATCCGGCACGCCTGGCAGATCACCAACCAGGCCAACGCGTTCCAGAACCTGGCGGTCACGGCGTCGGTCTGTCTGTGCGGCTCCGACGGGACGTTCGACTCGATGGGCGAGGGGATGATCGTGAACTTCGACGGCGTGCCGCTGGCCACCGGCGGCGGCCGCCCCGACGAGATCATCACCGCCGAGGTGCGCCCCGACCTGGTGCGGGAAGCGCGCCGCCTCTGGGGCGTCGAAAACAACATTTATCAGCTGGCCCATCGCGGCTACGTCGCCGTGCAGGGCGGCGCCGGCGATTGCCCGTACACCTTCATGCACGACCTGGTCGCCGGCCGCTACCGCCTGCCGTGGGAGGACCAGGTGGTCCACGTCGACGGCACCTCCTGCGGCTTCCCGCCGCCCACCCGCCGCTACGGCGGGCCGGCGCCGCGCACCGACCAGCACCGCTCCGCGCCGCCCGTCCCGCTGATCCGGGCTTCCTGAGGCGTGGGGTCAGAATGTTCGCTTGTATCTGAAGCCGTCCTCCGCGGTGCTGTCGACGTACCCCATCACCGCCGCAATCTTGTCCAGATCACTTCGCTGAGTGAACCCCTCAAACTCGCCCGCAATGTCCTCGGGCAGCAGACCTGCCACCTCCTTGAACGCCGCAATGGCGTTGTCGCCGCACCGCTGGATGGCATCGAATACAACTGCCATGACCAGCCAGATTTCGCGCACATCCCGTTCCACGCGAGATGCGAGTCCGAGGGACAGGACCCCGCGACTGGCTGGCTCCGACGAGTGGAGCCGAACACTAAGGCTTGCCATGCGCTCCGCGTAGCATCGAAGCACGCTCGCGTGGGCGGGTCTGAGCAGAGCCAGGGCTACCTGACGTTCAGGTTTTGATATCTCCCGGAATCGACTCACCAATTGACCGATCTCTCCATCCAGCGCATTCGGAATCGGCTTGGCCAGATAGCCTCTTGTTGCGGGCCCTTCGAGAAACTCCACACCATTCTCCAGGATAGCCATCATTACCTCGGACATCTTCGGGAAGCCCGCCGAGTCACTCATTGGCAGAGCAGACACTGCAGTGGAGGCACCAACATATTGCCGCTCGCCATCGCGGCGCGGTCGTCACGCACGCGAGCATCTCCGGCAGCGGATCGCTCACCCAGCATTGAACGCGGGCTCAGTTGGCCCTGATGAAGGTGCTCACCTCGGTCATGCCGTGGTTCTGCTGAATGAGGACGAAGGCCGCGTTCGTGCCGTTGCTGGTGAACGAGTAGCTGGCGCTCCCGCCCGTGTCGCCACCGCCGGCGTCGGTTGCCGGACAGGTTGGCGTGTACGTCACGCTGGTCCCCGAGAGGGCGACCGTCCCATGCGACCGGTTGGTCGCCGTTCCGGAAGCACCCACCTGGTCCAGCGTCAACGAGCTCGACGTGACGTCCGAGAAGACCAGCGTCTGGCGATAACCCTGCATCGAGAACGCGGCGTCCAGCGGGCCGTAGTAGAAGTCCGAGAACAGGTTGTAGGTCCCGGCCTCGATCGCGCCGCCCATCGGCGTCGGCGGCGTACCGGAGAACAACATCGGCGTGACGCACGGACCGTTGGCCGGCGTGGCGTTGCAGCCGTCGCCTCGACTGGACCCGTTGCCGTCACCACACATCGTTCCACCGTCGGTCGTCGCACCACCCGCCCCCGCGGTCCCCCCGCCTGTCCCGGCGCTGCCGCCCGCCCCGCCGCCGCTGGCCCCACCGGCTCCCGCGTTGCCGGCCGCCCCGGCCCCGCCGCTCGTCCCCGCGCTGCCGCCCGTCCCGGCGCCCGCGTGGCCGCCCTGCGCCCCGGCGACGCCACCTGCGCCGCCGCCGCTGCCGCCCGCGCCACCACCACCGCCCGCTCCAGCGGACCCACCGGCGCCGGTCCCCGCCGCTCCCCCCTTGCCGCCCGCGCCGCCACCAGTCCCCGAGCCGCCCGTTCCGCCGTGGCTGCCGCCGGTCGCGGATCCGCCCTTACCGCCGGCGCCGCCCGTCCCTCCGTCGCCCGAAGATCCGCAACCCGACGCCATCAACACGAACGACAGCGAAACCAGCAATCCGACTCGACGCATCGCTACCGTATCGGCGGCGCGGAGCGCAACTGAAGCTCACATCGCGGTCAAATCGGCCAGCATCCCGGTCATCATCTGCAGCGAGAGCACGGTCCAGGACTCCTGGTAGTAGGTGCTGCCGGCCAGGTCCTGCAGCGTGGCCACGCTGGCGTAGGCGTCGTCGCGCAGCTTCGTGTACATCGATCCGGTGGCCATGGCGCCGACGCCGGCGGGGCCCACGAAGGCCGCGGCGCGCGGGCCGCCCGTGTTCACGAACTGTGGGTGCGGGTTCCCGTTCAGGTCGTAGCCGTCGACCATGTTCGCGACCGTGACGCCCGAATAGAAGCTGTCGATCTTCTGCAGGTAGCTGAGGGCGCGCGTCTCGCCGTTCCAGCAGTAGTCCTCGCCCAGGCGAAACGGCGTCCGGCACGAGTCGAGCTGGTGGTAGGTCGGATCGCCCGTTCCCGACGGCGCCATCGGGACACCCGCGGGCGTCGACCAGGCGGGGATCAGCCCGTTGCTGGCGTTGCCGTTCTGCGAATTCAACGTCGCGGCGATCACCGTGTACGACGTCTCGACGGTGTTGTTCCAGCCGCTCTGCCCCGAGACGCGCGCGAACACCCGGTAGTAGGCCGGCGCGAAGTACGAGATGTTGATGACCGATCCGTCGGCGAACTGGTCGCCCGCCATCAGCACGTCGTTGCGCTTGTGATCGACCTCGTGGTTCCAGATGTTGTTCAGCAGCGTCTTGGCGGCCGCGATGTAGGTGGTCGAGAGGCTGCCTTTTCCGCCCCAGCGCGCGTCCGCCATGATCAGCGCGAAGGCCATGTCCTCGTCGCCGTCGGTGGCGGCGCCCGTCCCCAGCACCTGCGTCCCCTCGGCGTTGATGTACCAGTTCATCAGGCCGTTGCTGTCCAGCCAGAGGTTGGCGTACTTCCAGAGCTTGTCGAACGTGTCCTGGTCGTTCTGGTAGACGGCCGCCAGCATCCCGTAGCCCACCCCCTCCGAGTTGCTCGAGTTCGTCTCGGCG
Source organism: Polyangia bacterium (assembly GCA_035578045.1). Taxonomy (GTDB): domain Bacteria; phylum Myxococcota_A; class Polyangia; order Fen-1088; family Fen-1088; genus JADGRB01. The sequence continues at coordinate 34,705 of DATJWP010000027.1, forward strand.
CCCGACGAGTTGGGGCGCTTGACCCGCAGGTTGCCCTGCGCGCCGTCGCTGGTGACCAGGTCGGTCATCCACTTGGTGTAGGCGGCCTGCGCGTCGGCCAGCATCGCGCCGGTCGGCGGCATGCAGTGGCCGGCGCCGGGGATCGCCAGCGCCGCCACCCCGCCGCCCGCGCCGCCCGCCCCGCCGCCGCCGCCCGAGCCCCCGGTCCCGGACGAGACGCTTCCGGCGCTGCCCCCGGTGGCGGCGCCGCCCGAGCCGGTCGCGTGGCCGCCGGTCCCCGCGCCTGCCGCGCCGCCGCTGCCGGACGTCGAGACACCGCCCGAACCGCCGCCGGTTCCACCGGTCGAACGATCGGGCGACGCGCACGCGCCGACCAGCGCAATCAGAATGAGACCGACGAACGATCGTCTCGGGCGGGGACCTGACAAGGTAGGGGCCTCCTGTGGCGTGCTCACTCCCGCCGCCGCCGAACCACCGGATGATACATCCATGAGGCGCGGTTTGACGACGCCTCGGACGACCTTAGTTTCTGGCAGAGGTCGCTCTTGGAACGCCGCAGATGGCTCGCACCCCTGGCTGCCTTTGCCGCCGCCGCGATCGGCTCGCTCGCCTGCAGCTCGTCATCGCCGTCCAGCTCGGGCGGACAGGCCGGCTCCAGCGGCGCCACGGGCTCCGTCGGCGCGGGCGGCGCCGCCGGCGGGGCCGGAGGCGCTGGATGCCCGACCGCCAGCGCGTCGGTGACCTGCACGCCCGATCTGGCTTGGTACGTCATCACCGGCGGGACGGACGCCGGCGCGACGGCGGGCCAGTCGGTGGCGCCCGACCCGACCACCGGCGCCTATTGCACGTCCAGCACCGGCCTGGCGGTCGACTTCAACGCGGCCGGAGACAGCGGCGGCGCCAAGGGGATCTGGGACGCTGGCTCATATGGGGGCGTCGCGTTCGACTTCTCGGGCAGCAACCTGCCGGCCCACGGGTTGCTGGCGAGCTTCGTGTTCGCCGGCCAGGGGCCGGACGGCCCGCCGTCGTATCAGGGGACGGCCCAGCCCTATTCGGCGATCGCGGACGGCGACCACGTGGTCATCCACTGGGACGCGATCGGCGGCCCCTACGGGGCCTCCACCCCGGTCCTGTTCGACCCGTCCAAGCTGCAGACCATGCAGATCCAGGTTCTCTCCGGCACGCCGCCGTACCAGTTTTGCGTGGCGAACCTGACCGCCCTGCCCGATTAAAGAAGCTTATACCGCATAGTAGAACTATTAATTTGCGTAATGGTCGAGCCGTCGCCACTCTGCCAGGCATGATGACCAAGGATCCCGGGCGAAAGTACGCCGCGGCCGCGCCGGTCGCGCTGGCCGATCGCCGCTGGCCGTCGCAGGTGATCGACCGGCCGCCCCTCTGGTGCAGCACCGACCTGCGCGACGGCAATCAGGCGCTGATCGAGCCGATGAACAGCGAGCGCAAGCGCCGCATGTTCGACACGCTGGTGCGCGTAGGTTTCAAGGAGATCGAAGTCGCTTTTCCGTCGGCCTCGCAAACCGATTTCGATTTCGTGCGCCACCTGATCGAGACCGACGCCGTGCCCGACGATGTCGAGATCCAGGTGCTCACCCAGGCGCGTGAGGACCTCATCCTGCGCAGCTTCGACAGCCTGCGCGGCGCCAAGCGGGC
>DATJWP010000028.1:0-5616 GCA_035578045.1 Polyangia bacterium
ACCCGCTTGCACGTCACCAGGATTTTCACGCAGCTCCTTTGGTTACCCGACGGCCAGACGCAAGGCCTCTTCGAGACACAGGAGGATCTCGTCGTCGATGTCGACCAGGTACACCGTCGAGGGCTTGGGCTGCCGGTGCGCCCGCAGCTCGTCGACCATGGCCCGCGCGGCGTCCGAGGGATCGACGCCGCCGAGGCCGGTCCCCATGCCCGGGATCGCGATCACATCCAAGTTGTTGCGGGCGGCGGCCAGCAGGGCGGCCCGCGTGGCTCGCCGCACGTTCTCGACCCCGATCTTCATCCCCGGCTGCTCCATCGTCGGGGCGTGGATCACGTTCTTCGCGAAGAGGTTACCGGCGTTGGTGACGACCGCGGCGCCGACCGCGATGGGCGCCAGCGACATCGCCTCTTTCTGGATCGCCGGTCCGCCCTTGCGGGACAGGGCGGCTGCCACGCCGCCCCCCATGATCCCCAGCGAGTTGGCCGGGTTGACCACGGCGTCGACGGCCATCTGCGTGATGTCGGACTTCGCCAGGTGGATCTGCATGGGAGGGCAAGGCCCAGGGGGCCCCTTACCTTAACACCTGGTACGCCGGGGCCGCAAAACTGACGCTTGCGACGGTGTCAGCCGAAGATCCGGTCCAGCTCCTGCTCGACCTTCTGGGCCTCGGCCGCCCGGGCGACGGACAGCTCCTGGACGATGAGCCCGCGGGCCGTGTCCAGCATCCGGCGCTCGCCGAACGACAGGGGCTTCATCCCCTTGAGGCGGTACAGGTCCCGGAAGACCTCGGCCACCTCGAACAGCGAGCCCGACTTTATCTTTTCCATGAAGCCGCGGTAGCGCCGGTTCCAGGTCTGCCGGTCGACGTGGATCTCCTTGTCTCGCAGGATCTCCATCACCTCGTCGATTTCATCGCTCCCGGCGACCCGGCGCAGGCCGACCTGGTCCGCCTTGTCGATCGGGACCAGGATGCGCAGCCCGGTCTCGATGCCGCGCAGGACATAGAATCGTTGAACCTTGCCGTAGACCTCTTTTCTTTCGATCCCAATTACCTCGGCGACGCCCTGGGAGGGGTAGACGGCCTTGTCACCAATCACGAATTCGGTCATCACGGCGTGAACCTCCTCTGAGTTCCTGACGCGAGCCAACAAGGGGCCTCGTCGGTATCAGGCACGCGTACGTACACCTACAACGTACCGATCCGGCTACACTCATGTCAAGCGTCCAAAAAAGCGGTATCTTGCGTCGCGGATGACCGGTCGGAAACCCTGCACCTACACGTATTTCTGGTCGGTCGAGCAGGCGGGTGGGGCGTGAAGGCGCTGTTTTTGTTCGCGGTGGCCTTCGCCGGGCTGGGCTTCGCAGGTTACGTGTACCTGGTCCCGTATCAGAAAATGGAGCACGCAGTCGCACTGCGGCAGGCCGAGCTGACCACCCAGCGGGCGGCCGCGGACGAGGCCAGCGCCGAACGGGACAAGCTGAAGGCCAGGATCGACAGCTACGTGAGCGCCGACAAGGACAGGTCGGCCGTCGAAGCCAAGAAGCAGGCCGCCCTGGACGCGCTCTCGACCGGGCTCAAGGGAGGCCTCGAAGAGCTGGGGGGCAGCGTGGCGGTCCAGGAGAGCGCCGTGCACATCCGATTCCCGGCGCTCAAGGTGATCGACAGCAACGGCATCGACGTCTCCGAGGCCGGCCAGACGGTCTTGAAGCTGGTGGCCGGGACGGTGAAGAAAGAGAACGCCAAGGTGCGCGTCCTGGCGCGGACCTCGTCGGCTCCCCCGCCCAAGGAGCTGAAGAAGCTGTTCAAGACCGCCGGCGAGGTGCGCGCCGTTCGCGCCGCTCGTGTGATGTCGGCGCTCGAGGAAGCCGGGCTTTCGCCGTCGGACGTGACCATCGTCGGGCAAGCAGACAAACCCCCACCCCGGGCGCACGGCCGCAAGGGACAGGCGCCTCCGCCGGATCACCTCGACCTGGAAGTCGAGCCCGGGTGATCGCGGCGAAAACGCCTTGCGGTTGGCGATCTCCATCGCGGTCGTGGTTTGCGCGGCGGCGCCGCGGGCTTTTGCGTACGACTTTGCCGTCGACGTGCGCACGATCGGGCAGGGCTACCAGGTGCGCGGGTTCGCGCCGGACGGCAGCAACGAGCTCTTCTCGCGCAGGCGGCTGACCCAGTACCTGGATCTCGGGGTGTTCGACATCGGTCCCTCGGGATGGCACGGGGACGACGGGACCCGGAACGTCTTCTATTTCGACGCCTCGCTGCGCCTGGATGCCGACTTCGGCGGCTACATCCTGGGCGCACCCGGCGGTGCCGCCGCCATCCCCGAGCTGAAACAGAGCGAGCTGGTCATCCTCTACGCCTTTTTCGGGGCGCGGAACCTGGGCGGCCGGGTCGACTTCCAGCTGGGGCGTCAGATCCACTTCGACCTGGTCGACTTCTACGCCTTCGACGGCGCCGACGTGCTGGTGCACCTGTCACGCCTGGTGACGCTGGAGGGGTTGCTGGGGATGGAGGTGCGCGGCGATTTGCCGCTGTCCTCGCCCATCTACGAGCTGGACGGAACCAGCTCGGGGTCGCGCGATCCGGCCACCCGGCCGGACCAGAGCTCGGTCATCGCGCCGATGGCAGGCGCCGCCGTCGCCGTGGGGACGCCCAGCGGCGCCTACGCGGCTCGCCTGGCGTTCCGCGAGGTCTGGTCGGCGACCGCCGATCAGCTACCCGGAGAGCCGGCCAGCGGCGTCGACTTCGAGGCGGTGTCGTTGACCGCGTCGGCCAACTGGCGCAACCGGCTGACCGTGAGCGGCGGCGTCCGCTACAACATCCTGTTCGGCGAGTTCGACGACGAGCAGCTGGCCGTCAGGCTGCGGCTGACGGCCCGCCAGTGGGTGACCCTGGAGCACGACTTCCTGGCCCCGACCTTCGACGGCGACTCGATCTGGAACGTCTTTGCGGTCGGCGCGTACCGTGACCTGCGCGCCAGCTACGAGCTGGCGCTGCCGAATGGGGTGAAGGCGTATGCCCGCGGGTTTCTCCGCTTCTTCGAGGCCACCTCCGACGAGGTCGCGACGACCGGTCCCTACGCCGGGCAGGACGTCGGCGCGGCCGACGGCGGACGCCTGGCCGGCGGCGCCAGCCTGGGCGCCGCCTGGCACGGCGCGCGGGGGATGGCCCGGGCCGACGGTTACTGGGACGACGGATACGGCGGCCGGAAGATCGGCTTCGACACGACGGCACGCCTGCGCATCCGCCGGCCGCTGGAGCTGGAGGGCCGCGCCACTGGCTACCGCTGGAACGACGACGTCCAGATCGCGGGGATCAACCAAGGCGTCGTCTTCGGGGTTCAGGCGGGCGGACGGTACCAGCTGGGACCGGGCGTGCGGCTGCACCTGCTGCTGGAAGACAACTTCGGGACCTATTACCTCAGCCAGTTTCGGGGACTGGCGATGGTGGAGCTGGACGCCGGCCTGTGAGGCGCTCGGTTTCATACCTGGCCGTCATCGCCGCCGCCGCGGCCGCGGCTGCCCTCGGCGCGGTGGCTGGGCTGGCGTCGGCGGCCTCGCCCGCCACGACCGAGGCGGCGCCCGAGGCGCCCGTCGCTCCCCCCACGCCGTCACCGCTCATCTACCCGGCGCAGTCGATCCCGATCCGCTTCGACCACGCGCAGCACGCGCGGCTGGGGGCCACCTGCGAGGGGTGCCACACGGCGGCGGCGAGGTCGACGGCGGCAGCGGACGAGCTGATCCCGGGCGAAGCGGCCTGCCGCGGTTGCCACAAGATCGATCGCGCCGACCCGACCAAGGCAGTTCCGGCGGGGCAGGGGGCTGCGCGCTGTGACGCCTGCCACATCGACAGCAACGGGAACGGCTGGCTACCGGCGCTGACCATGGACGGCGGCGTCGCCCTCCAGCCCCCGCGGGTCGACCTGGCGCGGCCCAACCTGAAGTTCAACCATCGCCTGCACGCCAGCCGCGGCATCGGCTGCGCGCTCTGCCATACGGCCGCGGCGGGGCAGGGGATGGTCACGCGTGACGACCTCCCCATGATGGCGAGCTGTCTGGGGTGTCACGACGGCAAGCAGTCGACCGCCCGCTGCGGCGCTTGCCACCTGACCGAGCCCGACGGCCGTCTCAGGGTTCAACTGACCACGCCGGCCACCATCGCGGCCGGAGGTACGGGGTTGCTGCAGCCCTCCGGCTCGCTGCGTGGCTTCGACGCGCACGGGCCGACCTTCCGGCGCGACCACGCCCAGGCCGGCCGCGACGAGAAGTACTGCCTGACCTGCCACCGGCGGAACGACTGCATCGACTGCCACGGCGGGGTGGTCCGCCCGCCCGACATCCACCCCGCCGACTACGTGTCGTTGCATGTGGGCGACGCGCGCCGCAACGTGCCGGACTGCTCGTCCTGCCACCGCCTTCAGACGTTCTGCGTCGGCTGCCACCAGCGCACGGGGGTGGCGCCCGACGCGACCGGCGGCCAGCCTGGCGTGCGGGCCACCAACCCGTTCGGGACGGGCACCGGCGTCAAACAGTTCCACCCGCCCGGGTGGGCGCGGGACACCGCCGGCGTCGTGATCGCCACCCCGCGCCCCGATAGCCACTCCGTTCAGGCCAAGCGCAACATCCGGACCTGCGTCTCGTGCCACCGCGAGGAGAGCTGCCTGGCCTGCCACTCGACCGACCCGGCGCGTGGGCCCACCGTCTCACCCCACGGTCCCAACTTCGGCGGGACCTCCCGCTGCCGGTTCCTGTCCGCCCGCAACCAGCGCGTCTGCCTGAAGTGCCACGCGCTGGGGTCAGCCCAGCTCGATTGCGAACCCTAGGAAGGCTCCCCCGCTCATTTTCTTGCGGACCGTGCCGATATTTTATAATTGAACCGTGCTCGCTGCTGCCGTTGCCTGCCTTGCGCTCCAGATCGACCCCGCGGCCGTCCCGCCGCCGTCGACTGACGTTTTCGATCCGGTGGAGGCGCGCGGCGAGCATTTGGTTCCGGGCGAAGAGCGGACGCTGTCGCGCAAGGAAGAGTGGTTCCAGGAAAAGGCGCTGCGCCCCGACGTCCACGTTTCGGATGCCGACCTGACCCGCTGGACGACGCCCAGCCAGGCCGCGCACGAGCGCCGCAAGGCCGGGCGCGATCGCAAGCCGCAGCCTGACCCGGAGATCTGGCCGGGCGAACGGATCGAGCCGGTCACCACGCTCTACAACGTCTGGACCCACGAGGCGCTGCCGATCCTCCCGGGCGAGGGGCACGAGATCGACGGCCGCTTCCACACGTTCCTGCGCGACCACTTCACCAACCAGGCCACCCACATGGACACGCGCCTCATCGACGTGCTCCGCCACGTGGCCGGCAAGTTCTCGGCCCGCCGGATCGAGGTGGTCTCGGGTTATCGCTCGCCCAAGTACAACCTGATGTTGCGCAAGAAGGGCCACCAGGTCGCCCGCCACAGCCAGCACATGGAAGGCCACGCCGTCGACTTCCGCATCCGCGGCGTGGCGACGCAGCAGGTATTGAACTACGTCAAGTCACTGCGCATGGGCGGCGTCGGCTTCTACCCCCACTCCGAGTTCGTCCACAGCGACACCGGCCGCATCCGCTACTGGCGCGGCAGCTGA
>DATJWP010000029.1:0-15109 GCA_035578045.1 Polyangia bacterium
GTCCACGCGTCTCCGATGGCGACTACCTCCGCCGGATCCTGAACGCGCGCGTCTACGACGTCGCGCAGGAGACGCCGCTCGAGCGCGCGCCGGGGCTGTCGGCGCGCCTGGGGGGCACGCTGCTGCTCAAGCGCGAGGACCTGCAGCCGGTGTTCAGCTTCAAGCTGCGCGGCGCCTACAACAAGATGGTCAACCTGCCGCCCGCGGCGCTCCGCCGGGGCGTCATCGCGGCCAGCGCCGGCAACCACGCGCAGGGGGTGGCGCTGGCGGCGGGCAAGCTGGGCACGCGGGCCCTGATCGTGATGCCGGTGACCACGCCCGAGGTGAAGGTGGGGGCCGTGCGAGCGCTGGGCGCCGAGGTCCACCTGCACGGCGACTCCTATTCGGACGCGTACGCGCGCGCCGTGGCGCTGGGCCGGAAGCGGCGGTTGACGTTCGTCCACCCCTTCGACGATCCCGACGTGATCGCGGGGCAGGGGACGGTGGGGCTCGAGATCCTGCGCCAGCACCACGCGCCCGAGCACGGCGCGCTGCACGCGATCTTCGTGGCGATCGGCGGCGGCGGCCTGGCGGCCGGCGTCGCGGCCTACGTCAAGGCGGTGCGCCCGGACGTGAAGGTGATCGGCGTGCAGACCGTCGACTCGGACGCGATGGCCCGCTCGCTGGCGGCCGGGCGCCGGGTGTCGCTGGCCGAGGTCGGCCTGTTCTCGGACGGCACGGCGGTGCGGCAGGTCGGGCGCGAGACGTTTCGCCTCTGCCGGCGGCACCTGGACGAGATCCTGACCGTCGACAACGACGCGCTCTGCGCGGCCATCAAGGACGTCTTCCAAGAGACGCGATCGATCCTGGAGCCGGCCGGCGCGCTGGGGGTGGCCGGCGCCAAGGCCTACGCCGAGCGGCGGCGGCTGCCCGGCGGCCGGAGCCTGGTCGCCGTCACCTGCGGCGCGAACATGAACTTCGACCGGCTCCGGTTCGTGGCCGAGCGCGCCGAGCTGGGCGAGCGGCGTGAGGCGGTTTTCGCGGTGACCATCCCGGAACGGCGGGGCAGCTTCCGGCGCCTCTGCCGGGTGGTCGGCGATCGGATGGTGACCGAGTTCAACTACCGGATCGCCGATCCCGGCGCTGCGCACGTGTTCGTCGGCGTGCAGCTGGCGCGGCCCGACGAGGCCCCGGCGCTGGCGCGCTCGTTCCAGCGGGCCGGGTTCCCGGCGCTGGACCTGACCGGGGACGAGCTGGCCAAGCTGCACCTGCGGCACCTGGTCGGCGGCAGGTCGGCGCTGGCCGCGGGCGAGCGGCTGTTTCGCTTCGAGTTCCCCGAGCGGCCGGGGGCGCTGATGCGGTTCCTGTCGACCATGCCGCCCGACTGGAACATCTCGCTGTTTCACTACCGCAACCAGGGGGCCGACCACGGCCGCGTGCTGGTCGGGCTGCAGGTCCCCGCCCGCGCCCGCAAGGACCTGCGCCGCTTCGTCGAGGCGCTCGGCTACCAGCACTGGGACGAGAGCGACAACCCCGCCTACCGGCTGTTTCTACGGTGATGTCGGACCTGTTGCCAGAAGCGCTTCGCCGCCGGATCGCGCAGAGCAGCGGCCCGATCGTGGCTCTGACCGGCGCGGGTATTTCGGCCGAGAGCGGCGTCCCGACGTTTCGCGGGCCCGAGGGTTACTGGCGGGTCGGCTCCCGGAACTACCATCCGACCGAGATGGCGACCGCCACGGCTTTCGCCTCCATGCCCGACGACGTCTGGCGCTGGTACCTGCATCGCCGCGGCGTCTGCCGGGCCGCCGCCCCCAACGCCGCCCACGCCGCGCTGGCCGACCTGGACCAGGCGCTGGGCGATCGCGTCCGTCTGGTGACCCAGAACGTCGATGGCTTGCACCTGCGGGCCGGGGGCGATCCAGCCCGGATCTTCCAGATCCACGGCAACCTGGACTTCTGCCGGTGCGTGCGGGGCTGCGCCCCGGTGGTTCGCCCGCTGCCGGAGGACGCAACCCCCGCAGGGCTGCGCTGCGCCTGCGGCGAGCGCCTGCGCCCGCATGTCCTGTGGTTCGACGAGTCGTACGACGAGCCGCTGTACCGGTACGTGAGCGCGCTGCGGGCGGCGCAGACGGCGGCCGCCCTGATCGTCGTCGGCACCAGCGGCGCGACCACGCTGCCGGCCCGGATGTGCGAGATCGTCGCGGCTCGCGGCGCGCCCCTGATCGTCATCGACGTCGAGCCGACCGGGTTCGCCGCGCTGGCCGAGTCGACCCCCGCCGGCCTGTTCCTGCGCGCCACCGCGGTGGCGACACTGCCGCCCCTGGCGCGCGAGCTCGGCGCATTGCGGTTTGAAATGGACTCATCGCATACAGACAAGAACTGATGTAACAAGGCGCCGTTACGAAAGAAATGCCGGTCCGAAATCTTTGCGAAATGCAATCTCGGGCATGCTGGCCCGGCATGACGCACTCGAGCAGGGTGACGCTGGCCGCCTTGTTTGCCTGCGAGGTGGCGGCGGCCATGCTGGTGGGGGCTGCCGGTAAGCCGCTGGCCGGCACCGCGTTCGTCGCGGCCGCGCTGGCGCTCGGCTTCCGGTGGATGGGGACGCTGCGAAAGCAGGCCCAGGCTGCGCAACAGGCGCGGCTGGCGATCGCCCGGGCCGAGGCCCAGGGCGAGGCCGCCAGCGGGCGGGCCGCCTGCGGCGTGGAGATCCTGGAGCGGGTACGAGTCGACACCCCTCTGGATGGGCCCTCGGCCCGACTGCTCATCGAGCTCTACGCGAGTTGCGACGAGCTCTCCGGCGCCGTCGAGATCGCGCTCGAGCACCTGCCCCTTCTGGACCCCGCCGACGTGCGCAACATGATCGCGTCGCTCGAGGCCTGGAACGAGCGCCAGCACGCGGCCGCGCTGGCGTTCGCGGTGACGATCCAGCGGGCCATCTGATCAACCCATCTTCTTGCTGGGGGCGGCCCAGTAGACCAGCACCTCGGTCCCGCCGTTCGGCTCGCTGGCCACGGTGAGCGCCGCGCCGATCGAATCGGCCCGCTCGCGCATGCTGGAGAGGCCGACGAAGTTGGGGGAGACGACGGCGCCGGCGTCGAACCCGATCCCGTCGTCCCGCACGACCACCCGCAACCCCTCGGCCTCGTAGGTCAGCTCCAGGTCGATCGCGCGCGCCTGCGCGTGCTTGCTGGCGTTGACGACGGCCTCGGTGACGATCCGCAAGAGGCCGCTCTCGACGTCGGCGGGGGTTCGTCTGGGCGTCCCCTGCGTCCGGATCTGAAAGCTCGCCGTGCAGATGCTGGCCTGTCGATCCATCACCTCGCTCAGCGCATCCTGCAGGCTCCTGCTGTCCAGCCCGGCCGGGCGCAGCGCCCGGATCGACCGGCGCGCCTCGATCAGGCTCTCGCGCGCGATGTCGCCGGCGGCCGCGATGTGTGGCTGCGCCCGCTCCGACGGACAGACCGAGGCCGCCGTCTCCAGGTGGAAGATGATCGCCGCCAACCCCTGGGCCAGGGTGTCGTGGAAGTCGCGCGCCAGTCGGCTGCGTTCCCCGCTGACCGCCTGGTCGCGGGCCGATTGGGTCAGGCGCTTCAACTCCATCGCCAGCACCGCCTGATTTCCGAAGGCTGCCGCCAGCTCTGTCTCGTCCACCGACAGGCGGCGCGGCCGGTTGAAGCGCAGAACCAGCACACCCCTGAATTCGTCGGTCAGGAACAGGGGCACGCGCAGCACCGCCACGATCCCCTCGCGGGCCAGCTGCTCGCGGAAAGGCGCGTAGTCCGCCCGGGTGGCGATGATCTGGGAATCGTCCATCGCCACCTCGGCGCCGCGCCAGCGCAGGCCATCCAGAGCCTCCTTGCTCAGCTTGATGGGCGGAAACGACGAGCTCTCCTGGGTCAGGATCGCGCCGTCCTCCAGCGCGGCGACCACCTGGGTCAATCCTCCGGCGTCGGACTGCCAGACGGCTCCGGCCGCCGCTCCCAGCTGCTCCGCGGCCGCGGTCAGCACGTCCCCCAGGAACGCACCGGGGTCGCCGCTGTTGGCCAGCCGCTCCAGGGCGCGCCGGCCGGCGTTCCCCAGCCGCGCGATCGACTCGGCCCGCAGGCGGGCTTCTTGCTCCCGTTGCTGGGCCACCGCGGCGGCGCGGGCCTCGGCGGCCAGCCGGGTCAGGCGGAACGCCAGCGCGGTCTGGTCGCCAAGCGCCTGCACGATCTGCAGATCGTCGTCGAGCGGCCGGTGATCGCCCTGGAACCGCAGGTGAAAGGTGGCGGCGATCGCCTCATCCAGCATGACCGGGACCAGCACGACCGCTTTCACCCCGAGCTGGGCCAGGTAAGCGCGCCCATCCTCGTCGGGGATGCTGAGATCGGACTGGACGATCGGGGTGCCGCGCCGAAAGCCGGAGGTCTTGAGGTGCAGATCGTAGACCGAGAATGGCACCGGCCGCGTGGCCTTCGGATGCGGGCTGTCCCGCCCGCGCAGCAGGCGGCCGTTCTCGAACACCCAGGTCAGGTGCAAGTGATCGGCATTGGCCACGAACACCGCCCCTGCCGCGGCCGCGACCTGACCGACCATTCGCTGCAAGACTTCAGCGAGGAACGAGTCGAGATCATCCAGGCTGCGGAGCGACTCGACGGTGCGCCGCAGTGACTCGTTCGCCTGACGAAGCTTGGCGGCGGTTCTGGTCCCCAACGGCGGGATGATACCCCGCGCCCCTTTCGAGGCTGCCTAATACGTGAGCTCCGCGCGCTGCATGGGAGCGGCCGCGCGAAACCGGATCCCCTCTCCTTTATCCTCGCCCCGAGGGGCGAGGACAACCGGCTTCAGCCCACCGACGGGTAACCCCCGTTCACCGATCGATCAAAACCACTGTGGCGAAGGACTAAGCCGGATCATGAAGACCACGCAGCGCGGCCACGACGTCGTCGGCTACGACGACGCGATGTCGGGCGTGCCCGGCGCGCAATGGCTGAGCGCTCACGCTGCCGGCGCGAACCTGGTGCTGCGCGGGAACAGCCTAATCTCGGTCTTCATGGGCGCGGGGCCGGTGCGGGCGCCGCCGCCTGCGCCGCCGGTCGCCGGTGCCGCGCCACCGGCTCCGCCGCCCGTGGCCGGCGATGCGCCCGATTGGCCCGGCCCGGTCCCGGTCTGCCTGGGGCTTCACCCCGCGCGCTGGCGGGCGGCGGCGTCGCGCAGTCCGAGCTGCCGCGGGTGCCGCTGGATCCGGCCGCGCCGCCGGCTTCGCCTCCGCTTCCTGCCTTGCCGGTCGCGCCCGCCGCGCCGTTGCCGCCGGTCCCCTGGGCGGGCTTTCCGCCTCCGCCGGCCGTGCCGCCCGCCGGCGCGCCTCCCGCGCCTCGCACGCCCCCTGCGCCCGCCGTTCCGCCGGTGCCGCGAGCACCCCCTGGGCTCGTGCCGCCACCCGTGCCCGTCCCGCCGGTGCCGGCGCCGCCTGTCGCCCTCGCTCCACCAGTGGCCGTCTCACCGCCGGCGCCCGGCCTACCCCCGGCGCCGCCGTCGCCAGGCGAGGACGAGCAGGAGCAGAGGACCAGACAGGCCCAAAGACTCACCGGAGCGGGGTGATGAAATCGAGTCATGAGTGATGAGCCAGAGGTGTCCGGACGAGCCGCCGGCGGCTACGTCCACCTTGTATTTGTCCCCTGAGCCGTTTCTTGTGACAAAAGCGACCTGTCTTGGACAAGCCATGCCATCACGCATGAAGAGACTTGCTTGGATCGCTCTCCTGCTGGCCGCGCCCGCTTGCGGCAGCTCAGCCGGCTCAGGGGGTGGAACGGGCGGCGCGACCGCGACCGGGGGCGCGACGGCAACCGGCGGCGCGACGGCGGCAACCGGCGGCGCGACGGCGGCGACCGGCGGCGCGACCGCGACCGGCGGCAGCACCGGCGGAGCGACGAGCACGGGTGGCGCGCGAGGCGGGGCCGCAGGGACGGCGGGCGTCGCCGGCGCCTCGGGAGCGGGTGGCGCCGACGGCGCGGCCGGCAAGGGCGGAAGCGCCGGGGCGAGCGCCGGCGTGAACGCGACGGCCCTGGCCGCGGCCATGGGGTTTGGCGCCAACATCGGCAACACCTTCGACAACACCACCAGCTGGGAGACCGGATGGGGCGAGCCCATGGTCACCCAGAGCTTCATCGCCGGGATGGCGAGCCACGGGATCAAGACGGTCCGCGTTCCCGTCGCCTGGAACACCTACGCCGTGAACGGCGTCATCGACTCGGCGAAGATGGACCGGATCAAGCAGGTGGTCGGCTGGATCCTGGATGCCGGTATGTACGCCATCGTCAACATCCACTGGGACGGCGGCTGGATCGACAACGAAGGGAACGCGAACCAGTACCAGCTCACCAGCGACGTGAAGACCAGGTTCGCGTCGTACTGGACACAGATCGCCACCGCCTTCACCTCCGTCGGGAACAACCTGATCTTCGAAGGGCTGAACGAGGAGGGGAAGTTCTACGTCGACGGCAACTCCAGCGGCACGCCCGACTACGCCGCCCTGAACACGCTGAACCAGCTTTTCGTGACCACCGTGCGGGCCCAGGGCGGCTACAACACGGGCCGCGGGTTGCTGATCGCGGGCTTCGCCACCGACATCGATCTGACCTGCGTGGACGCCTTCACGGTCCCGACCGATCCCGCCGGGTCGAACAAGCTGTTCCTGTCGATCCACTACTACACCCCCTACACGTTCTGCGGGCTGGACACGGTCGAGTCCTGGGGCTCGCCTCAGACCACCTGGGGCACCAGCGCCGACCAGACCCAGCTGCAGGGCTACTTCACCAAGCTGGCCAACTTCAGCGCGCAGAAGCAGGTCCCGGTGATCCTGGGGGAGTTCGGGGTGACGAAGGGGATGAACTATCCCCGCCAGTCGTCATCGCGGATCCTCTGGATGGAGAGCGTGGCCAAGGCCTGTTTCTCGCACGGGATGGCCCCCGTGCTCTGGGACACCGGGACGGACGTCAGCCGGACCGACGGTTCGTTCGACAGCGATCTGCAAGCTGTCATGAACGACCTCATGTGAAGCAGAAGCCGGTGGTCCTCGCCCCTCTGTGGCCAAGCCTTCGGCTTGGCGCAGACACCACGTCGGCTCAAGCCGTCGTCTTCTCTGTGGTGAGGTCCTGGTCCGGGGGACCAGGTGGCGTCAGCGCACGGCCACCATGAACAGCCGCGGGAAGGGGAAGAGGCGCTTTCCGTCGGCGCGCGCCGGGTAGGCGGCGTCGATCGCCTGCAGGTAGGTCGACAGGAAGCGGGCGCGGGTGGGAGCGTCCAGATCGTCCAGGTACGGGCGCAGGCCGGTGCCCTTGACCCATTCGACGATGGCCTGGGCGTCGGGCATGACGTGCTGGTAGGTCGTCCGCCAGACGTCCACGGCGCGGGCGCGCGGCGCGAGCAGGTCGTAGTAGAAGCCGGCGTCGCCGACGGCAATGGCGGCGCCCGCCGGCGGTCGGGCGGGCGCGACGGCGGCCCGCGTCTCTCGCATCAAGCGGTGGCTGGGCTCGTCGAAGCTGTGCGGCATCTGGACCGCCAGCACGCCGCCGGGCGGCAGGCGCTCGATCAGCGACGGGAACAGCGCCCGGTGGTCGGGGACCCAGTGAAAGACCGCGTTCGCGAACAGCAGGTCCGTCGGCGCGCCGGGCTGGTAACTGGCTGCGTCCGCGCAGATCCACTCGATGTCCGGGTGGTCCTGGCGGGCGCGGGCCAGCATCTCGGGCGAGTTGTCGACGCCGGTGAGCCGCGCCGCCGGCCAGCGCTCGCGCAGCAGCGCCGTCGAATTTCCCGGGCCGCAGCCCAGGTCGACCACGCGCTCGGCCCGCGCCAGCGGCACGCGGGCCAGCAGGTCCCGGGCCGCCCGCGTCCGCTCGTCGCCGAACTTCAGGTACTGCGCATCGTCCCAGGCGGCCATGGGACGAGTATAGACGCGCGTCTCTTCAATCGCGCTGCGCGAGGCGCCCGTGCCCCTCGTCGCCGTCGAGCACGCCGTTCAGGTCGCGATCGATCCCGATCCGCCGCCCGCTGCCGGGCGGGACGGCGGTGAAGGTCAGCGCCGCGTCGCAGGCCAGCGCTCGCAGGTCAGCGTCCGCCACGGGCGCCTTGTGCGCGCGGTCCGGGATGAAGCGCCCGCTGGCCGGGTCGTACAGGAACCCGACCGTCTTGCCATGGACCTGCCCGTGGACCACCAGGTCGCACTCGCCGGCAGCCGCTCGCGCCTCGAACAGGTCGATGCGCACCTGCACGTCGTCGCCGGACCCGTCCGCCAGCGTGGCCTGCTGGCCGACGATGGGCGCCAGGTTCGAATCGAACGCCATCATGAAGGCCTCGACCTGCCGCCGCTCCTCGATGTTGGCCAGCACCTTTTGCTCGGCGGTCGCCGGGTCGTCGGTCGCGCTGGCGACCGGGAAGCCGCCGGGGTTCGTTTCAGTTTGCGCGAACACCGTCGAGCCGTGGAATCGGAAGACCGTGTCCACGCTCCCGTCGTGCAGGAAGCCGAAGCCGCGCACCTGGTCTCCCTGGAACGAGTTGTCGTTGTAGGGCGCCGGCAGCTGAGAGCCCAGCCCGCTGGTGTCGTTCGGATTGAAGGTCTGGTCCATCCCGAACATGCCGACCTTCTGGTACAGGTTCCGCAGGTGCGGGACCTTCAGGAACTGCGTCTCCGCTTCGAACGAGTAACGGCCGTCGGACCCGAAGAACCCCGGCTTGGCGACGCCGAACTGGGCGTTCCCCTGCGGATCCAGCACGTGGCAGCCGTTGCAGTTGTGGAACGTGTCCGACGGGATCTCGGTCCCGTCGGGCGTCTGCGCGAAGAAGATGTCACGGCCCGCGGTCTGGTCGGCCGTCAGCGAGTTGTCCAGGTTCCGGATCGGGTTGGGCGGGTACGTCACCTGCAGGATGAAGTCGGTGAAGGCCTGCATCTGGTCGTCGCTGAGCGGCGCGGATCGAGCCAGCAGGCTGTCGAACGCCACGTTGAACTTCTTGAACGCCGCCTGTTCGTCGAACGTGCCCGTGTCGGGCTGGGCGCTGGCCAGCACGACCAGACGAGACGCGTCCGTGCCGCCCGTGCGATCGCCACGCCAGTGCATCGGACCATGGTTGGCCATGCCGCGCAGGCTCTGGGTGGTCATCGGCCCCTTCAACGGGTGGTCGTACGGTGGCTGCGTGCCGATCGGCGGCGGGAGCAGCGAGATGTCGAAGCTGAACGGACCAGGGATCGGCGTCACGAAGTCATCCGGGTCCCCCAGGTCCCAGGCCAGGCTGTCGAAGTCACCGAAGATGTGGCAGCTCGCGCAGGCCGAATCGCCATGGCCCGAAGTCAGCGTCGCGTCGTACAGGAACGGTCGCCCCTTCACGACGCTGGCCGGTTCGGGGTTGAACATCGGGACGTGGGCGACCTCGTGCCGGCTGCGGGTGTCCACCACCGAGATCGAGTTGTCGAAGCGCGTGAGCACGTAGAGCAGACCGCCGTGCGTGTCCAGCGCCAGCCCGGTCGGCCCCCCGCCCGTGACCGGGATCTGGTCGGCCTCCGACGGCACGAACGTATCCGTCTCGAGCTCGTGGGTCGAGAACACGCCGACCTTGCTCGACCCGAGCGCGGCCACGAACAGGGTGCGGCCGTCGGGCGTCAAGGCCATCTCCGTCGGGAACGCCAGGCTCTTGGCCGCCTCTGCCGGCGTCCCTTCCTGCGTGTAGTCGATGTGCTTGTTGAGGTGGCGCGGCGTCACGGTGCCCGCCGCCGGATCGATCACCGTGATGCGGTTCTCGGCCGTGTGACCGCGCACGGAACCCGCGGGCGCTCCCTGCATCGCCCCGAAGACGTTGTGCCCCTCGAAGCGGACGTCGTTTCGCGCGTCCGTGTTGGAGACGTAGACCTTCCCGGTGAGCGGGTTGACGGCCATGTTGAAGAGCACGGTCCCGACGCCGCTGAAGACGCCGGTCGGCTTGGGAGCGGGCGGGTTGGCGGCCGCGTCGATCGCGAACACGTCCTTGTCCGGCAAGCTCAGCTTCACGTGGTCGTCCCAGCGGCGGCCGACGTTGTCCAGCCAGTGGAGCTGGCCGTCCTGCGGGTCGGTCCGGTACTTGACCACCAGCCCGGTGGGGGGCTGTGGGACGCCCTGCGCGTTCGTGTTCGGCGGAGGCAGCCCGCCGTTCGGCGTGACGATCCGTTCCATGAGAGACGTGGTCTGGTTGCCCGACTCGAACGCCGCCGCGTAGACCGTCCGCCCGTCCGCCGACACGGCCAGCGCGCGCGGCGTGTCGGCGAACAACGTGATCACGGTCAGCGGCGCACCGGCCAGGGACGTGCCCAGGTGGTCGGCGTCGAACACCCAGACGTCGGCCCGTCCCACCCCCGGGGTGGTGAGCTGCGGGTCGCGCCCCGTGTTCTGGCCACGATGGGCCGTGGTGATGAAGGCGCGCGAGCGGTGCGGTCCCGCGAAAACGATGTCGCGCGGCTCGTCGCCCACCAGCAGGGTGCGGACCACGTGAGCCTGGTCGGGATCGCGGACATCGATGATGCTGACGCTGTCCGATAGGTGGTTCACCACCCAGAGCTCGCCCGGGCGCCGCTCGGCCAGGGCCACCGGCTCCAGGCCGACGGACACGGAAGTCACCGATTGCAGATGGTGTCCCGAAGCACGGAAGATCTCGACGCGGTTGTCGGGCGTGTTCGTGGCGTACAGCAATTGCCCGTCGCTCGACAACGCCAGCGGCCGGACTTGACCGCTCTCGAACTCCACGAACGTATCTTGGCTGACGGGTTTGGTCGGCGTCGAGACGACGGCCGCGGTCGCGATGGCGGGGGCGGCCGGCGCGTGTTCGCCCTCGTCGGGCGCGCAGCCGGCGATCAGCGCAACTCCTATGGTGATGAGGGTTTCACTTCTGATCCGCATGAGTGCCTCCCTGTGCTCGGGCAACGACCGGAGGCGCGTTTATTCCGCAATGCGCCGATCGATCGTTGGAAATGAGTTGATAACGATCAGGTGCGCGATCGGGCGCACGTTTCAGAAGGTCAGAGATCGCTTATCCTGGGAGGCGTCGGAGTCGTCCAGCGATGCGATCGATCGACATGTTGGCTGTGGTCTTGGCGGCGGCGATCGGCTGCGCGTCGCAGCGGATCGATCCCCACACCCCGGGAGATCGGTGTCTCTATTCGTGCCCGGACGGGATGACGTGCGCGGGCGCGACGTTCCAGCGCGCGCGCGCCAACCCGGGGCGGTGCGAGCTGGTGCCCAACCGGTGCCTGGTCTCCGCCGATTGCCGTTCTCGCGAGGCGTGCATCCGACCGGGGCAGGAGATCGGCGTCTGCCGGTCCCCCGGACTTCTCTGACGCCGGAAGATCGGTATGATGCCGCCACCCATGACGCGAGTGACGATCGGTCTCACCTGGATGGCAACCCTGGTTCTGGGCGGCGCTGATGCCGCGCGCGCCGCGGAGGCGCCCCCAAAGGACGTTCCGGCGGCGATCCAGGTCCCGGCCGGCGCCAAGCTGGTGGCGCACCTGCGCGGGATGGGCGACCAGATCTACAAGTGCACCGCCAGCGGCACCGCCTTCGCCTGGGCGCTGCAGCGGCCCGACGCCAAGCTGAAAGAAATGTCGGGCGCCGAGGCCGGCACCCACGGCGCCGGACCGAGCTGGACGGCCAAGGACGGGAGCACAGTCAACGGCAAGAAGATGGCGCAGGCCGACGCGCCCGCGCCCGACGCCGTGCCCTGGCTGCTGGTCCAGGCGACCTCGACCACCGGCAAGGGGCGCTTCAGCGGCGTCACCTACATCCAGCGGCTCGGCACCAAGGGCGGCAAGGCCCCGGCGGCCGGGTGCGACGCCAAGACCGCCGGCACGGAGACGCGCGCCCGCTACAGCGCCGACTACTATTTCTACTCCGGCGCAGCGGCCGCCCCGCCGTCCGCCGCCAAACCCTAGCAGCGGCCCAGGTCAGGTCTAAGTCCGCGCGCGGCGCGGCCTTCAGTTTTGTGGCGGAGCCTCCGATGGTCCACGTATGGCATGGGGCTCCAAGTCTGAAAGCACGAGTCTTCCGCCGTCCAAACCAGCGACGCGCGACGCCATCGAGAACATTCTCGGGCAGTCGTGCGTCGTTCGTGGCGACCTGACGGCGGAGGGGGCCTTCCGCATCGACGGCACGATCGAAGGGTCGGTCGAGTCGCGCGGCGCCGTGGTGGTTGGTGAGAGTGGGGTCGTGCGGGGCGGTGTCCGGGGGACCGACGTCGTGATCGCCGGCCAGGTGGTGGGCGACGTGGTGGCCACGGGGCACCTGGAGATCCTGGCCAAGGGCAAGGTCGAAGGCGACATTGCGGCCAAAAGCATGCGCATCGAGACCGGCGGCGTGTTCTGCGGCACCAGCCGCATGGGCCAGCCGATGATGGGCGGCGGGGCGTCCGATTCGGACGCCGACGAAGCCCACGTGGGGCACGGCGCGCTCAGCCCGGCGTAGCTCACCATGGCGCGAAGGCCGCCCGCCGACGACCCGGCCTTCGCCCTCGAACGGATCCGCAAGGAGCAGGAGCAGACCACCAAGACGCGGCGCGCGCCGCTGCGGATCATGATCGCCACCGATCCGGATCGCCCGATCCGGACGCTGTCGCTGCCGCGTTCGCTCCCCAAGTGGCTGGCGATCGGAACGGGGATCCTGCTGGCCGCGACGATCGTCCTGGCCTGCGGGTCGTGGAAGCTGAACGGCTCGCTGGGCGTGCTGGAGCGGCGCGTGCACGCCATGGTGCAGGCGGCCGACAGCGTCGCGCTGGCCCCCGGCGATCAATACGGGGCTGGCGCCGCCAGCGCGGCCGGGATGGCGCCGGGCAAGACGCGCGCCCCTTCCGGGCCCATGGGCCGGTTCACCGTCGAGCTGGTGAACACGGGCGAGACGGTGGACGTCGCCGTCAACCTGGCCACCGGCGAGCTGGACGCCGACACCTATCGGCGGCTGCGCCACTTCATGCGCTGCCAGCGGACGGGGGCCGAGTCGCCGATCGATCCGCGCCTCCTGGATCTGCTGTACCGGATCTCGCAGCGCACGCACCAGCGGATCCAGATCGTCTCGGGCTTCCGCGCGCCCATGTTCTCGATGGCGACGCTCAGCTACCACACGCGCGGCATGGCCGCGGACATCCGCATCCCGGGGATGACGCCGCTCATGGTGCGCGACCTGGCCGAATCGATGGGGGTGGGTGGGCTCGGTTACTACCCGGTGTCCGGCTTCGTGCACGTCGACGTCCGCGATGAGCGCGCCCGGTGGATCGACTATGGCCGGAACCGCCAGGACGGCGAGGGGGCCGAGCACGGTCCTCAGCACGGCGAGCCGACCGAGGTCGCCGACGATCTCGACTCGGCCGAGGCCGCCGCGGCGCAAGCCGAGAAGGCGCGGGCCGCGACGGCGCAAGCCGCGACGACCCAGGCCTCGGCGGCGCAGGCTTCAGCGGCGCAGGCTTCAGCGGCGGAGTAGGTTTATGCAGCCGCTGTTCTCGCGCCGCAGGGGCGCGAGCAGGTCGGCGGCGGGGCGCTGCTTCAGCGTCCGGAGCGCGCCGACGTACTCGCCGGCGGCCCGGCAGGCGTCGCCGTGGCCGGAGAGCGCGTGCCGCAGGCGGTCCACCGCGCGGCCCGGATCGCCGGCCAGATCGGCCGCCAGCCCGTCGACGTAGGCGCGGAGCGGGTCGCGATCGGCGCCCTCCGGTTCACCGTGCTGGCGGCTGACCAGGCGGGCCAGCGTTCGCAGGTCGGCATCGGCGTCGCGCGCCGCCGGGCCCAGCGCCGTGAGCGCGGCCTCGAGCCCCGTCACGCCGCCGCTGGCCAGCCCGATCCGAGCGGCCAGCAGCCGGGCCTCCGGGTCCAGCGGTCGGCCGGCGTCGGCGGGCGCCGGTGAGCGACCGCGTCCCAGCGCCACCGCGGCCTCCGCCCGGACCAGCGGCAGCAGGCCAGGCGCCACCAGCCGGCGGGCGCGCGCCAGCAGGGCCGCGCCCTGGTCCACCGCGCCCAGCTGCGCCAGCGCCAGCGCCGCGCGGGCCAGCAGGCGTGGCTCGTCGGGGACGATGCGCCCGGCGGCCTCCGCCTGCGTGCGGGCGTCGGCCCGGGCCCCGGCGCGGCGGGCGCGGCCTGCGCGGGACAGGATGCACCCGGTGACGACGGCGGGCGGCGTCCATCGCTCCGGACGACAGATGGTGTCCAGCGCTCCCGCGAGCGGCAGCCCCAGCGCCGCCTCCGCCTCGTCCATCAACAGCACGGCGCGGGCGTCACGGGCGGACGGCCCCAGGGCTGTCAGGCCGGCCCGGGCGTTCTTGGCGTCGCCCAGATCCAGGCGGGCCTCGGCCCAGGCCACGCGCGCCGCCGCGAATCCGGGCGCCTCGACGATCGCCGCCTCCAGCGCCCGCTCGGCCCCGGCCAGATCGCCGGCACGAGCCCGCGCGCGGCCCAGCGCGTACAGCGGGTAGGGCAGGTCGGGGGCCAGCGCCACCGCGGACGCCGCCGTCTTGACCGCCCCCGCCAGGTCGCCGGCCCGCAGCCGGGTCAGCGCCCGGGCCGCCAGGGCCAGTCCGATCGTCGCGTCGTCCGCCGCGCCGGTCTCCTCGGCCCGGGCGCCGGCCAGCGCCTCGTCGGCCTCGCGGGCGGTCTCGAGGCCGAAATCCACGGCCAGCATGGCGTCCGTGAACGCCAGCTCGGCGGCGGCCTGGCGGTCCCGGGCGTTCGACACCACCAGGCGCCGCCCCAGGGCCTGGGCGCGGCCGAGGTCGGCGAAGGTCCCGCGCTCGAGCGCAGAGGCCAGGTCCGCCCGCAGGCGCCGCCCGTCGTCACGCCCGCGCCGGGCGACCAGCAGGTACACCGCGGCGCCGGCCACCAGGCTGATCGCGACGACCCAGGCCGCTCCGCGCATCTCCCTGGATGTATCGGCAAATTGCCGCTCCGTCCAAAGAGCCGCGGCCCCGGTTTCTGGGCCGCCCCTGAGCTGTCAGCTCAGCGGGGCTCGTCCTCGCCCAGGATTTCGGTCAGCGCGCGCGGGCCGGCCGGGCCGCCGCCCGCCAGCGCCTGGGTGGCGTCCAGGTGGTTGATGAGGAACGCGCGGTTGTCCAGGACCGACAGGTTCTGCATCTCCAGCGCGCCCATGCGGTCCTC
>DATJWP010000030.1:0-18583 GCA_035578045.1 Polyangia bacterium
GCGCAGCGGGGAGGGTTAGGGAGGCGTTCGGGGGAAGACCAGACCCCTCCCTGGCCCTCCCCGCTTCGCGGGGAGGGGATCTGAGGTTCCCTTTCCGCGCAGCGGGGAGGGTTAGAGAGGCGTTCGGGGGAAGACCAGACCCCTCCCTGGCCCTCCCCGCTTCGCGGGGAGGGAATCTGAGGTCCCTCCCCGCGCCCAGGTCCCTCCCCGCGCTCAGGTCAGGTCCCCTCCCCGCGAAGCGGGGAGGGTTAGGGAGGGGTCTGGTCCGCGCGCAACCTCACCGGCGCCCAGATCGAAAACACGACGATGGGCTCGTCGCTGTTTCGCCGCCGCGCGCTCCGCCGCGACAGCACGGACGCCGAGCGCGCGCTCTGGTCTCAGCTCCGGGCCAAGCGCTTCATGTCGCTCAAGTTTCGCCGCCAGCACCCCTTCGGGCCGTACATCCTGGACTTCTACTGTCCGTCCCGTCGCCTGGCGATCGAGCTGGACGGCGGCCAACACTTCGAACCAGTCACCGCGGCGTACGATCGGCACCGCACGAGGTTTCTCGAATTGAACGGCATCACGGTGATGCGGTTCACGAACGATCTCGTCTTGAGGGAGCTGCGGACGGTACTCGAGGCGCTCTGGCTGGCGCTCGCGAAGACCCCACCCTGGCCCTCCCCGCGAAAGCGGGGAGGGTATCCGATCCCTCCCCGCGAAAGCGGGGAGGGTTAGGGAGGGGTCCGAGATCGGCCGCCCCCTGCTAACAGGCCCCGGGGCGGATGCGGAGGCGCTTGAGGCGGGAGGCGAGCGTGGTCGGTTTCACGCCGAGCAGCGCGGCGGCGCCGTCCGCGCCGTAGATCTTGCCGCCCGCCCGGGCCAGCGCCCTGACCAGGTTCTCGCGCTCGCGGCGGCGCATCTCGAGATCCGGAACGATGGCCGCGTCCTCCGGCGACGGCGGCGCCAGGGGACCCTCCAATGCCGGCACCAGGATCGACGGGCGCATCGCCCGGAGCGGGGCGCGGCGGTCCCAGACGTCGTCGCCGTCGGGCAGGCGGATCGGCTGGTCCGGCAGGGCCGAGATGAGCGCGCGTTCCAGCAGGTTCAGGAGCTCGCGCACGTTGCCGGGCCAGCGGCGCTGCGAGAGCTCGCCCAGCTGGGCGCCGCTGAGCGCGGGCGGCTGCCGATGAAGCCGTCGGCCGATCCGGGACAGCAGGTGCGCGGCCAGGGCCGGGATGTCGTCGCGGCGGTCGCGTAGCGCCGGCAGCGCGATCGGGAACACGGCCAGCCGGTAATACAGGTCCTGCCGGAAGCGCCCCGCCTCGACCTCGGCCAGCAGATCGCGGTTGGTGGCGGCCACGATCCGGACGTCGGCGCGCCGGGTGCGCCCGTCGCCGACCCGCTCGTACGTCCCCTCCTGCAGCACGCGCAGCAGCTTCCCCTGCAGCTCGGCGGGCAGCTCGCCGACCTCGTCCAGGAACAACGTCCCCCCTTCGGCCGCCTCGAACCGACCGACCCGGTCGCGGGTGGCGCCCGAGAAGGCGCCGCGCACGTGTCCGAACAGCTCGGTCTCCGCCAGCTCGCGCGGGATGGCGGCGCAGTTCAGCTCGACGAACGCCCCGCCCGCCCGCGGGCTCAGGCGGTGGATGGCACGCGCGGCCAGCTCCTTGCCGGTACCGGATTCGCCCAGCACCAGCACGGTGGCATCGGTCGCCGCGACCGCCGCCAGCTGGCGCCGCACCTCGCGCATGCTCGGGCTCTCGCCGATCATGTCGTCGAACGCGCCGGCGTCATCGTCGGCGGCCCGCGGCGGCTGCTCGCTCAGCAGGCGCTGCCGCATCTCGCGGATCTGCGCGAAGGCGCGGGCGGTGGCGATGGCCGCCGCGGTGTGGCTGGCCACGATGCGCAGCACGTCGACGGCCGCCGCGGTCACGGGCGCGCGCACGAACACCCCGAGCACGCCCAGCCGCTCACCCCGGCAGTCCAGGGGCAGCCCCATGAAGCCGGCGATGCGCTGCGCGGCCACCCACTCGGGTCGCCGGATCTTCGGGTCGCGCGCCGGATCGGTCACGACCACCGCGGTGCCGGCGGCGGCGACCGCGCCCACCTTGAACGCGCCGACCGGGATGCGGCGGAAGTCGCCGTTCAGTCGATCGGCCGAGACCACGCCGCTGTCCAGCCCGCGCGACGCGCTGGCCACCAGGTGCAGGCAACGCGTGCGCTCGGGACAGGCAGCCGCGTTGGGGCACTGACCGCACTGGTCGCCCGGCTCCAGCAGCCAGATGCGCGCCAGCGCGACGTCCTCGTGCTCCGCCAGGCGCTGCGCGACCAGCGGCAGCAGATCCTCCAGCGCACGCTCGTGCGCGAGCTCGAGCAACAGCTCTTTGAAGGCGTCCGGCGCGGGCGCACTGCTCTGCGACCACAACAGCACGGGCCGAGCCTACGCGAACGTTCGTTTCGACAACGCAAATTCGCGTTCGGAACCACGAGATCGCGTCGGTCCTGAAGCCATCTTTTCCAAGCGGAAATCGGGCTGAAACCAGGCCTGGACATCAGCGATCCAGCGACCCGCCATTTGCACGCTGGCAGACCCGAAAGCCGCCCCGCGCGAGCGCTGGCCCTGGGCTTGCTGTAGGTCGCGGCACCCACACACATCACGCCGAGGAGGTTCGAGATGGCCGCGATCACGCACGCACCGCACAAAGAGGGAGAGTTTCTCGTCGACGCCGAAGAGAAGGTCTTCGAGGACGTGAAGGCCGCGCCGGGCGAGAAGGCGCTGGTCACGTTCCACACTGTCCCGTTCGAAGGTTCGATCGGCCTGGTCAACATGCTGCAGGCCACGCGCCTCATGCGCAAAGGTTTCGAGACCAGCGTGCTGCTCTATGGACCGGGCGTCATGCTGGGCGTCCAGCGCGGGTTCCCCAAGCTGGGGAGCGAGGCCTTCCCCGGCCACCTGGTGGTCAACCAGAAGATCGGCGGCTTCATGGCCGAGGGCGGCAAGGTCTACGCCTGCCGGTTCGCGCTGTCGGCGCTCTATGGCCAGACCGAGGCGGCGCTGATCCCGGGCATCCGCCCGATCAACCCGCTGGACGTGCTGGACATCGTCCTGCTCCACCGGAAAGCGAACGCCTTCATCCTGAACACCTGGACGCTGTAGGCGGCGCGGTGGGCGACAAGGGCAAGGTCCGCGCGGCGGCGGTGCAGCTGGCTCCCGTCCTGGGGAGCCGCGTCGGCACGACCGAGAAGGTCTGCGCCGCCGTGCGCGCCGCCGCTGCCGAGGGGGCGCAGCTGGTGGTGTTCCCGGAGACGGTGGTGCCTTACTACCCGTACTTCTCGTTCATCCAGCCGCCAGCCGCGATGGGGAAGGAGCACCTGCGGCTGTACGAGGAGTCGGTCACCGTCCCCGGGCCCACCGTCGAGGCCGTGTCCGAGGCCGCGCGGACGACCGGCGCGGTGGTGGTCCTGGGCGTGAACGAGCGGGCGCACGGAACCATCTACAACGCGCAGCTGGTGTTCGACGGCGACGGGCGGCTGGTCCTGCACCGACGCAAGATCACGCCCACCTACCACGAGCGCATGGTCTGGGGGCAGGGCGACGGCGCCGGGCTGCGGGCGGTCGACACGCGCGTCGGGCGCATCGGCGCGCTGGCCTGCTGGGAGCACTACAACCCGCTGGCCCGCTACGCGCTGATGGCCGACCACGAGGAGATCCACGTGGCGATGTTTCCGGGCTCGCTGGTGGGCCCGATCTTCGCCGAGCAGATCGAGGTCACCATCCGCCACCACGCGCTCGAGTCCGGCTGTTTCGTCGTGAACGCCACCGGCTGGCTGACGCCCGAGCAGCGGGCCGAGGTGGCCGCGTCGTCGGGCCTCGAGCGCGCGGTCAGCGGCGGCTGCTTCACGGCCATCGTGTCGCCCGAAGGGACGCTGCTGGGCAAGCCGCTCACCGAGGGGGAGGGGATCCTGTACGCCGACCTGGACATGAGCCTGATCACCAAGCGAAAGCGGATGATGGACAGCGTCGGCCACTACAGCCGGCCCGAGATCCTGAGCCTGCTCATCGACCGGCGGCCGGCGCCGACGACGCACGACCACCCGCCGGCGGAGGTGCGCACGTGACCAGCGCGCTGCTGGCGGATCTGCAGGCGCTGGGTGTCGAGCTGGAAGCACCGGCCGCCAGCCTGGCGCCCGGACGGCGCGGCGGGGCCGGGCCGTCGGACCACCGGGCGCTGTCGGTGGCCGGCTCGACGCTGATGGTGCCGATGCGCGGGCGCTCGCCCTTCCGGCTGCGCGTGCTGCAGGGCGATGGCGAGGCCACGCGCGCGCTGCTGCTGCGCGAGGACCTGCCGGTGGCGGAGGTCGAGCTGCCGTCGAAGCCGGCGTTCTACGAGCTGTCGACGGCCGACGGGATCCCGTACCCCAAGATCGCGCTCCTGCACGCGCGGCGGGTGCTGGCGTCGACGGTCATGCAGTCCTGCGTCCGCTACAACGACGCGGCCCAGGCCTGCCGGTTCTGCGCCATCGGCACGTCGCTGAAGGATGCCCGCACGCTGGCGCGCAAGTCGCCCGCGCAGCTGGCCGAGGTGGCGGCCGCGGCGGTCCGCCTGGACGGCGTCGAACAGATGGTGCTCACGACCGGCACGCCGGCGACGCCCGATCGAGGCGCCGCGCACCTGGCGGCCTGCGTGGCCGCGATCAAGGCGGCCGTGCCTTCGCTGCCCATCCAGGTGCAGTGCGAGCCGCCCGACGATCTCGGCTGGCTGGGGCGCTTGAAGCGCGCCGGCGCCGACACGATCGGGATGCACCTGGAAGCGGTCGAGCCCGCGGTCCGGGCCGCGGTCATGCCGGGCAAGGCCGAGCTCTCGCTGGAGCGCTACTTCGCGGCGTTCGCCGTGGCCGTGCGGGAGTTCGGGCGCGGGCAAGTCAGCACCTACCTGATCGCCGGGCTGGGCGACGCGCCGGACAGCATCGTGGCGATCGCGGCGCGGCTGGTGGCGATGGGCGTCTACCCCTTCGTGGTCCCGTTCGTCCCGATCGCGGGGACGCCGATGGCCGACACCGCGCCGCCGCCGGCCGCGATGATGGAGGACATCTACCGGCGGGTGGCCGCGCTGACCCGGGGCGCGGACCTCACCGCCGCCGAGGGGAAGGCCGGCTGCGCCAAGTGCGGGGCCTGCTCGGCGCTGTCGTCGTACGAGGCGGCGTCGTGAGCGACCTGGACTGTCGGATCGCGCGCGACGAACAGGAGCGCCAGGCGTACTTCGCGCTTCGCCGCGAGATCTTCTGCGCCGAGCAGCGCCTGTTCGCCGGCGACGACCGCGACCAGATCGACGACGCCGCGGTTCCGATCGTCTGCCTGCTGCCGGAGCGCGGGGTGGTCGGCGTGGTCCGCATCTGGGAAGAGGCCCCGGGCGAGTGGTGGGGCGGGCGGCTGGGCGTGGACGCGGCCCACCGCACGATGGCGGCCGTCGGACGCCGCCTGGTGCAGACGGCGGTCGGGACGGCGCGCGCCTGGGGGGCCACGCGCTTCCGGGCGACCGTGCAGATGGCCAACGTCCCGTTCTTCCGGCGCCTGCGCTGGCAGACGCTGGAGGCGATCGAGCTCCACGGCCAGCCGCACCACCTGATGCAAGCCGATCTGGCCGCCTACCCGCCGATTACCGTGGAGACCCGGCATGCTGCCTGAGCTGGCCGCGCACCTTCGCGACGCGCTGGGGGTGCAGCAGAAGCGCGAGATCCAGGCGGCCGCACGCCACCTGCCGTCGCTGGCCAGCGGTCCGTGGGGGACCGCGCCGGTGCGGCTGGGCGACGACTGCGCCGCGATCCCCGACGGCGAGGGCTACCTGCTGCTGGCCGCCGAGGGGATCTGGCCAGAGCTGGTCGCGCGCGAGCCGCGCTTCGCCGCCTATTGCTCGGTGCTGGTCAACGTCAGCGACGTCTACGCCATGGGCGGACGGCCGCTGGCCGTGGTCGACACGCTCTTCGCCACCGACGGCGAGGCCGCCGAGCCGCTGTGGGCGGGGCTGCGCGACGCCGCCGCGCGCTTCGGGGTTCCGATCGTGGGCGGTCACACCAACCTGCACAGCCCCTATCCGGCGCTGGCCGCCGCCATCCTGGGGCGCGCGCGCCAGCTGATCACCAGCTTCGACGCCCGACCGGGCGACGACCTGATCCTGGCCGTCGATCTGCGGGGGCAGATGCACGGGCGCTATCCGTTCTGGAACGCCACCACCGAGGCGCCGGCCGACCGGCTGCGCGCCGACCACGAGCTGCTGCCGGCGCTGGCCGAAGCAGGCGTGGTGGCGGCGGGCAAGGACGTCAGCATGGGCGGCGTGATCGGGACTGCCGTGATGCTGCTGGAGGCTTCCGGCGTGGGCGCGACGCTGTCGCTGGACGCGCTGCCGCGCCCCCCCGGCGTGCCCTGGGAGACGTGGCTGCTCGCCTTTCCGAGCTATGGCTTCCTGCTGGCGGCGCCGCCCGTTCGCAGCGGCCGCGCCGTGAAGGCCTTCGCCGCCCGTGGTATCGACGCGGCGGTCGTCGGGCGCGTCGACGAGACCCGGCGGCTGGTCCTGGCGGCGGCGTCCGCGCGTGCGACGGTCTGGGATCTGGCGGGGACGCCGCTGACCGGCTTCACGGGGGGCCTGTCGTGAGCGCCGCCGCGTCGGTCAGGCGCGCCGGCGCCGATCTGTTGCCGGCCACCCCGCGGCGGGTGCGCATCGGGATGCCCCAGCTGGATCCCGGCGGCCTCTCCGAGGGCTGGCTGTATCGCCATTGCGGCGATCTCCACTGGGAGGCGATCGGGCGCGAGCTGGGCGTCACCTCGGACGGATTCCGCGGCGAGGGGGGCGATCGCCTGTACCCGACGGTGGTCGCGCTGCGCGCCCGCTACGGCGCGCCGCTGGCCGACGTCCGCGAAAACGACGTGCTCGACGCCGACGTTCGCGTCACGCCGTGCGGCCGCGCCTGCGCGCACGGGCGCCTCGGGCTGTCGGCGGCCGGGCAGACCTCGAGCGTCGAGCTGGTGACGACCTTCGCGGTCCACGATCGGCGCGCCGGCACGCTGCGCATGGCCGTCCCGGCGCCCGAGCTGGCGGCGCGCTGGCGCCCGCTGGCCGACCCACCGGCTCTCGTGCGGCTGGCGAAAGCGGCGCGCGCCGGCCTGCTGCTGGAGGACGGCGATCGCCCGCTGGGCGTCTGGACGCTCGAGCCATCACCCTACGCCGACTACAACGGCGCCGGGCTGCTCTACTTCGCGGCCTACCCGACGCTGGCCGACACGGCCGAACGCAAGCTGGTGTCGCAACTGTCGCCAGCGCCCGGGCAGGGCGTCGAGTGGGCGACCGCCACCTCGGTGGTGGCGCGCGACGTCTTCTTCTACGCCAACCTGCCGCTGGGCGAGTCGCTGGTCGCCCAGTTGATGTCGTTCGAACGGCGCGGAGACAGCGTGAAGACCCACGTCCGGCTGCTGCGCGCGCGCGGCGCGATCCGCATGGCCGACCTGGTGACCGAGCGCCGCTTCGTGAGGCAGCCGTGAGCCACCAGTCGGTCGGCATCTTCACGTACTCGACGGTCCCGCGGGGGAGCGTCGTGCACGCGGCGGCGCTGGCCGACGCGCTGACCGAAGCCGGCTGGGACGCCACGCTGTACGCGCTGCACAAGGACGGGCGCGGCTTCTTTCGCCCGCTGCGCGCCCGGCTGCGGCTGGTCCCCGCCGCACCGGCTCCCCCGACCACGGCGGCGCTGGTGCGCCAGCGCGCCGGGGAGCTGACCGACTTCCTGGCCGCCGCGGGCGCCGACCACGACGTCCTTCATGCGCAGGACTGCCTGAGCGCCAGCGGGTTGCTGGCGGCGCGTGAAGCCGGCGTGATCCACGCGCCCATCGCGCGCACCGTCCACCACCTGGAGGCCTTCGCGGACGCGGAGCTGTCCCGCTGCCAGAACCGGTCGATCCGCGACGTCGACTTCCGGTTCGCGGTCAGCCGGACGACCCGCCACGAGGTCGCGGCCGCCTTCGGCTTCTCCTGCCACCTGGTCGGAAACGGCGTCGACGTCGATCGCCTGCGCCTCCTGGATCCGGAGCGCCTCGCCTTCTGGCGCACGCGGCTGGCCGGTGCGCGGCCGCTGGTGCTGGCGGTGGGCGGCGTCGAGCCGCGCAAGAACAGCCTGCGCGCCCTGCAGGCGTTCGCGTGCTTCCACGCTCGCCGCCCGGACGCCCGCCTCTGGATCGCCGGCGGGGCCAGCGCCCTGGATCACAGCGCATACCGCGCGGCTTACGACGGGGCGCTGGCCGAGCTGCCGCCCGCGACGCGCGACGCGATCGTCGAGCTGGGCGTGCTGCCCGAGGCGGACCTGGTGGCGCTCTTCGCGCTGGCCGACGTCGCGATGCTGCCGTCGCTGGACGAGGGGTTCGGCCTGGTCGCGCTGGAAGCGCTGGCCGCCGGCGTGCCGCTGGTCGCTTCGAATCGAGCGCCCTTCACCGAGTTCCTGGACGGCGGCTGCGCGACGCTGGTCGATCCCATGTCGGCCGAGGCGATCGCCGCCGGCCTGGAACAGGCGCTGGCGGCGCCACCCGCGCGCATCACCGCGGGCCGCCGCCGCGCCGAGAGCCTGTCCTGGTCGCGCGTCGCTGCGGCCACCATCGACGGTTACGAAAGGGTTCTGGGTCATGCCGGAAATGCACTTCGTCATTCGCTGGCCTGACGGCAGCGAGGACCGCTGCTACTCGCCGTCGTTGATCGTCCGCGAGTACCTGGAGGTGGGGCGCGCCTACCCGCTGGTCGATTTCCTGGAGCGGAGCCGGACCATGCTGCGCATCGGTTCGGACCGGGTGCGCGCCAAGTACGGCTACGCCTGCTCCGGCGCGCTGGATCAACTGGCCGCCATCGAAGAGCGGGCCGCCGGCGTGGCCGCCGACGCGCCCATCACCGTCGTGGCCTTCGAGCTTCCGCCGAACGCGCCACCGCTGGAGAAATCATCATGACCGACCACAGCGTCATCATCGTGGGCGGCGGGCAAGCCGGCCTGTCCGCCAGCTATTGCCTGAAACAACGGGGGATCGATCACCTGGTGCTCGAGAAGCACCGAATCGGTCACGAATGGCGCGAGCACCGCTGGGACGCCTTCTGCCTGGTGACCCCCAACTGGCAGTGCCAGCTCCCCGGATTCCCCTACAGCGGCCCCGATCCGCACGGATTCATGCAGAAGGACGAGATCGTCCGCTACCTCGAGGATTACGCTCGATCCTTCGCGCCGCCCATCCGCGAGGGCGTCACGGTGACGGCGTTGCGACGCGCGCCCGAGGGCGGCTTCACCGTGACCAGCACCGCCGGCGAGATGCACGCCGACGAGGTGGTGATCGCGGTCGGCGGGTACCACATCCCTTCGTTCCCGCGCCTCAGCGAGCGGCTGCCCGAGTCGCTGGTCCAGATCCACTCGTCGGAGTACCGGAGCCCCGCCTCGCTGCCGGAGGGCGACGTGCTGGTGATCGGCACCGGCCAGTCCGGCTGCCAGATCGCCGAGGACCTGCACCTGGCCGGCCGGCGCGTCCACCTGTGCGTCGGCAGCGCGCCCCGCACGGCGCGCCGCTATCGCGGGCGTGACGTCGTCGACTGGCTGGAGGACATGGGGTACTACCGGCTGGCCGTCGAGGACCACCCGTTGCAAGAGCGCGTGCGCGCCAAGGCGAACCACTACGTCACGGGACGCGACGGCGGCCGCGACATCGATCTGCGGCAGCGCGCGCGCGAGGGGATGCGCCTCTACGGCCGGCTGATCGGCATGACGGCCGGGCAGCTCGAGCTGGCGGGCGATCTGAAGCACAACCTGGATCAGGCCGACGCCGTCGCCGAGAGCATCAAGACCAGCATCGACAAGCACATCACGGAGCGCGGCATCTCCGCCCCGCCGGAGGCCCGCTACCGGCCGGTCTGGGAGCCCGAGACCGTGACGTCCCGGGTCGATCTCGCGCACACCCCGATCTCGTCGGTGATCTGGTGCACCGGCTTTCGAACCGACTACCGGTGGATCGAGCTGCCGGTCTTCGACGGGCGCGGCTACCCCGTGCACCGGCGGGGCGTCACCGCGGTCGACGGTCTCTACTTCCTGGGGCTCCCCTGGTTGCACACCTGGGGCTCCGGACGATTCTCCGGCGTCGCGGCGGACGCGACCTACCTGGCCGAGCGGATCGAACGGCGGCTGGGGAGCGCGCTGTTGCCGCCGATGGCGGTGCTCAACGAGCTGGCGCTCGGTTCGTGATCAGCCGGCGGCCTCGGCCGCGACGATCCCGGTGGGTGTCGCCACGGCGTCGGTGAGCTCGCCAGTCGCTGTGGTGCCCGACCAGACGACCGCCCGGCGCAGCCGCGCCCCGGCGGCAACGCGCGCGCCCGCGTCGACGACCACGTCGGGGCCGACCTGGGCGCCGGCGCCGATCTCCACGCCGGCGGCGATGCGGATCGGCTGCACCAGGTGGGCCGTCGGGTCGATGCGCGCGCCCGGGTCGATCCCCGTCAGGCGACCGGGCGGGTCGCGCAGCAGCGACGGCTGGCGCAGCAGGGCCAGGTTGCCCGCCAGATACCGCTCGGGCGTAGAGTGCTCGGCGAAGTAGCCGGGCAGCGTGACCGCGCGGATCGTCTCGCCCTCGAGCAGCGCCGGAACATAGGCCTCCCGGATCAGGTCGGAGAAGATCGGCCGCAGCCGCTCGCGCAGCGCGGGGCCCAGCACCTGGACGCCGGTGAACATGCGCAACGTGACCTCGCCCTCGGGCGCGCGCGGGGAACGCGTGTCCAGGATGCTGACCACGCGCCCCGTGGCGTCGACGCCGATCGCGCCCCAGCGCTGCGGGTCGGGATCGTGCCGCAGCAGCATCGTGGCGGACGCGGCCGGCTGGTGCGCGGAAACGAAGGCCGCCAGGTCCAGGTCGGCGACCACCTTGGCGTTCATCACCAGCACCGGCCCGGGGCCCAGGACCGCCGCCGCGTTGGCCACACCGCCCCCCGTCCCCAGCAGCTCGCTCTCGACCGTGTACTGGACCTCCAGCTCGCCGGCCGGCCCGCGCCAGATCGGCCCGAGCGCGGCGCGCACCAGATCGCCCCGGTGAAAGACGTTGACCACCACGCGCCGGGCGCCCGCGCGCGCGGCGGCGTGCAGCCCGTATGCGATGGCCGGGTGGCCGCAAACAGGCACGAGCGGCTTGGGAAGGGCCAGCCCCAGCGCGCCGAGACGCGTCGATCGGCCGGCCGCCAGCAACATCACCGGGGTTGTCAGCGAGGATCCCTCTGCATGTCGAGGCATGGTATGCCATTCATCATGAAGATTTGTGTAATCGGGACCGGCTATGTGGGTCTGGTGGCCGGGGCGGGGTTCGCGGACATGGGGAACGACGTCACCTGCTGCGACGTCGACGTGGCGAAGATCGAGGGGCTCAAGCAGGGCGTGATGCCGATCTACGAGCCGGGCCTGGACAAGCTGGTCACCCACAACGCCGCCGAAGGACGGCTGACCTTCACCACCAACGTCCCCAGCGGCGTGGCCGGAGCCGATGTGGTCCTGCTGGCGGTCGGCACGCCCCCCGGTCCGGATGGATCGGCCGATCTGTCGTACATCCTCAAGGCGGCCGAGGACGTGGGCAAGGCGCTGACCGGGTGG
This sequence comes from Polyangia bacterium, assembly GCA_035578045.1. Lineage (GTDB taxonomy): Bacteria > Myxococcota_A > Polyangia > Fen-1088 > Fen-1088 > JADGRB01. The sequence continues at coordinate 11,626 of DATJWP010000030.1, forward strand.
GCGGTCATCGTGACCAAGTCGACGGTCCCCGTGGGGACGGGCGACAAGATCGAAGCGATCGTGTCCAGGCAGTCGAAGCACGAGTTCGCGGTGGCCTCCAACCCCGAGTTCCTGAAGGAAGGCGACGCGCTGGCCGACTTCATGAAGCCCGACCGTGTCGTCATCGGCACCAGCGACAAGCGGGCCATCGAGACGCTGCGCGCGCTCTACTCGCCGTTCACCCGCACGAACGACCGCATGCTGGTGATGGATCGCCGCTCGGCCGAGCTGACCAAGTACGCCGCCAACTCGATGCTGGCCACCCGCATCTCGTTCATGAACGACCTGGCCAACCTGTGCGAGATCCTGGGCGCCGACATCGAGCTGGTCCGCCGGGGGATGGGGTCGGACAACCGGATCGGGCCCAAGTTCCTGTTCGCCGGTCCGGGCTTCGGCGGCAGCTGCTTCCCCAAGGACCTGCGCGCCGCCATCAGCACCGGGCGTGAGGTCGGCTACAAGCTCGAGGTGCTCGACGCCGTGGTCGAGGTCAACGAGCGCCAGAAGCGCCGCCTGGGCGAGAAGGTCTCGGCCCACTTCGGCGGCGACCTGAAGGGCAAGAAGATCGCCGTCTGGGGGCTGGCGTTCAAGCCCGGCACCGACGACATCCGCGAGGCGCCGGCGCTGGTCCTGATCGACCAGCTCCTGTCGGCGGGAGCGACCATCTCGGCCAGCGACCCGGTGGCCATCTCGGCGGTGCGCAAGCAGCTGGGCGATCGCATCAGCTACGAAGAGGCGCACTACGACTGCGCCACGGGCGCCGACGCGCTGGTGCTGGTGACCGAATGGCACGAGTTCCGGCGCCCCTCGTTCGAGCGGCTGAAGTCGCTGATGAAGCAGCCGGTGGTGTTCGACGGCCGCAACGTCTGGAATCCGTCCGAGCTGCGCGCCGCCGGCTTCACCTACTACGGCATCGGCCGCGGCAAGGACGCCTGAGCGACGCAGTTTTGGCCGCCGAGCTGCCGGAATGGCAGCTCGTGACCGCCCGCACTTCGCGCTGAAGCCCGCCCGTCGCGGGGTTACGCGCCGGCGCGGCGTGGCATCCCCGATGCAATTCGCAGAGTCGACCTGGAAGGAGGTCGACATGAACCAGGCGTTCGCTCGTGAGATGCATCTGTTCGAGGAAGAAGCGTCGTTGCGCGTGCTGCTGGCAGAGGACGACCCGACGTTGCGCCGGCTGCTGGCGCTGATCCTGCGCCGCAGCGGCCACGAGGTGGTCGAGGCGCACGACGCCTCCGAGCTGCTGGAGGCCATCGCGGGCACTCTGCTGGAGCCCCGCGAGCCGGCGTTCGACTTGATCGTTTGCGAGCAGGCCCTGCCGGGAATGCCCGGTCTGTCCGTGCTGGCTGGCTTGCGGGCGCGCGATCCGGCGACCGGCTTCGTGCTGCTGACGGAGAGCCCGGAGGTCCAGCGCCGTGCCCGCGCCCTGGGCGCGGTGGCGCTGGCCGCCCCGTTCAACGTGAAGACGTTCGAGCTCGCGGTGCGCCGTTCGACGCAACCGCGGCCCGCCAATGACCAGAATCAGAAGGAGTGGGAGGCTTGACGACTCCCGAAACGACTACACGCCGCGCGCGGAGATCGGGACGGCGAGGCGCGGGCCCCAGGACGTGCCGGTCGGCGCTGGAGCCAGCTCCGGAGCACGGGCCTGGAGGTGGCGCGGGTGCGTCGACTGGTAGCGCCCAACGACGATGCTGACCCGGTCCGGGTACAGATAGAGGGCGCCGGTCAAACCGACCGACTCGGGAGGCATCGCGTAGGCCTGACCGTCGTGAACGACGGCCCCGCGCGGCCCGACCACCACCGGGATCCGGAGCGACAGGTCGATCGGATCGACCTTGAGCGGCCGGAGCCGCTGCCGCTCCTCGGCCAGCAGCACCGACGCCGAGCGCCCGTTCGACTCGGTCTGGGGCAGCTCGTTCTGCTCGCGGACCCAGGTCGCCAGTCGCCTGGCGACGTCGGCCTCGTCGGCGAACGTGGCGTCCTTGAACAGCCCCAGCTTGAGCCAGTTGCCCAGGTTGGTGCCCGGCCCGCGATCGGCGCCCCGCCGGGCCCGCACCTCGACGCCCAGGCCAAGCTGCAGCACGGCGTAAGCGAACCCGGGGTCCCACTCTGTGACCTTGCCATCCTTGTCCGAGCCCAGGCCCAGCGGCCGCACGCGGTCGAACGCGGCCAGCAGCGGAACGCCGCCGATCGCGCTGAAGTGCCCGACCAGCGCCCGCGCGCAGGTTTCGACCGATTGGTCGGCAACGATCGACGCCACGGCGTACTTCGAGTACTCCAGCCGCGACACGAACACCGTCAGCGGGCGCGTGCGTCCGTCCTGATAGAGGACGTCCACTTGCCCGAACCCGTGCCGTGAGATTTCGCCCGGCACCTTTTCATGCTCGCTCAATGGCCGGCTGCGGCGCGGGCGAACGCTGGCAATGAGCGAATACAGCGCGCTCTTCCCGCCTTCGTACCCGGCTTCCCGCGCCCGCCGCACAATTTCCAGCGAGCGAAGGTTCGGCTGCTCGAGCAGCAGATCGATGACAAACCGCCGGAACGGCTGCGCTTTCGAGGGCCGCCCGACGCTCCGCTTGATGACACCATTTTCCTCGTCCACGCCCCTATGTACGACCACTCCCTATCTGCGGATACACGGAAAACACAAAAATTTACGCGCCAGTTTTGAGAGCCCTGCGCAAATTTCGGCGCTCCAGCGCGAGATCGATGAGCCGGTTCAGCAGCTCTTTCTGCGGCAGCCCCGAGGCCTCCCACATCTTCGGGTACATCGACATGGCGGTGAACCCCGGGATGGTGTTCACCTCGTTCACGTACAGCGCGGGCGCGGAGCCGCTGCGTTCCAGGAAGAAGTCGACCCGCGCCATGCCGGCCAACTCCAGCGCGCGGAACGTCTGGATCGCCAGCTCCTGGACGCGCGCGATCACCGGCGCCGGGATCTCCGCCGGCACGCGGAAGCTGGCGCCGTCGGCGTCGACGTACTTGGCGTCGTACGAATAGAAGCCGTCCTTGTGGTGCACCAGGATCTCGGCCGGCACGGAGGCGATCGGGTCGTCGTTGCCCAGCACCGAGCACTCGATCTCGCGCGCGTCGACGGCGCGCTCGATCAGCACCTTGCGATCGTAGGCGAGCGCGGCGCGCACCGCCGGAGCCAGCCCGGCGCGGTCGCGGACCTTGGAGACGCCGACCGACGAACCGGCGTTCGACGGCTTCACGAACACCGGAAAGCCGAAGCGCGCGGCCGGCCCCAGCGCCGCCTCCGCGTCGCGCGCGAACGCGCCGGCCGTGACCAGCACGAAGTCGACGATCGGGATGCCGGCGTCGCGCAGCAGGCGCTTGGCGACCTCCTTGTCCATGCCGACCGCCGACCCGAGCACCCCGGCGCCGACGTACGCGGCGTCGGCCAGGTCCAGCAGCCCCTGCACCGTGCCGTCCTCGCCGAACGTCCCGTGCAGGACCGGGAACACGACGGTGTCGATCGCCTCCCCGCCGGCGGCGCTGCTCTGGACCAGCGCCGTCTCGACGCCCACCGAGGGTGCGGCCGGATCCAGCGCCAGCGCGCGCGGGCTGCCGGTCGCCGCGGCCAGCGTCCGTTCCGACTCCAAATGCCAGCCGCCCGCGCGATCGATGCCGATCAGCACCGGCTCGAACCGCTGGCGATCCAGCGCCGCCAGCACGTTGCGCGCCGACAGGATCGAGATCTCGTGCTCCGCCGACCGCCCCCCGAACAGGATGATCACGCGCGTCTTCTTCACGGTTTCACTCCCAACTGGTCAAACAAGAAGCTCCAGATGTCGACCTGCTCGGCGATGACTTTTTCGACCGGCTTGCCGGCGCCGTGTCCGGCGCGCGTCTGGACCTCGAGCAGGATGGGCGCCGTCCCCTTGGTGGCGGCCTGCAGGCGCGCCGCCATCTTGCGGGCGTGCATCGGATCGACGCGCGTGTCGGACTCCGCCGTCTGCAGGAAGACCGCCGGGTAGGCCACCCCGTCGCGCACGTGCTGGTACGGCGAGTAGGCGGCCAGCCAGCGGGCCGCCTGCGGATCGTCGGGCGATCCGTACTCGGGGATCCAGAGCTGCGCGATGCGGAAGCGGTGGTAGCGCATCATGTCCAGCAGCGGGACGCGGCAGACGACGGCGTGGAACAGCTCGGGCCGCTGCGTGAGCGCGGCGCCGACCAGCAGCCCGCCGTTCGAGCCGCCCGAGATGGCCAGCCGGTCGCGGCGGGTCACGCCGCTCGCGACCAGCCACTCGGCCGCCGCGATGAAGTCGTCGAACACGTTCTGCTTGCGCCCCAGCATGCCGGCCTGGTGCCACTCCTCGCCGTACTCGCCGCCCCCGCGCAGGACGGCCAGCGCGTAGGTCCCGCCGCGCTCCAGAAACGGGATCGCCGAGGCGGTCCAGCTCGGCAGCATGTTGATCGTGAACCCGCCGTAGCCGGTCAGCAGCGCCGGGCGGCTGCCGTCGCGGGGCAGCCCCTTGGCGTGGGCCAGGAACAGCGGCAGCCTGGTGCCGTCCTTCGACGTGACCATCACGCGCTCGACCTCGAACCGCGCGGCGTCGACGGGGCAGGGGAGCGCGGCCCAGGTCTCGGGCGCGTGGCCCGGATGAACCTGGAAGATCGTCGTGGGTGAGAAGAAGCCGGTGAAGCCGAAGTGCACCTCCGCGACGTCGCGCGCGCCGCTGAGGCCGGTCAGCGCGCCCAGCCCGGGCAGCGGGACCTCACCGCGCGGGTGGCCTTCGGCGTCGAAGAGACGCAGCCGGGCGGCCGCGTCGTGCAGCGACTCCACGGCAAGGCCGCCGCGGAAGTAGACCGCCTCCTGGATGACGTCCTCGGAGGTCGGGACGACCTCTTTCCAGTGCTCGCGGCCCGGGTGAGCCGGATCGATGGTGATGATGCGCCCGCGCGACGCGTCGCTGGTGGTGAGGACATAGATCCGATCGTCGCGCGCCTCGACGACGGTGAAGCGCGCCTCCTCGCCGGTCGCGACCGGCGCCGGCGGGCCGCCGGCGCGCGTGTCGATCAGCCACAGCTCGCTCTTCGACCAGCCCTGGAAGACCGAGATGACCAGCCAGCGTCCGTCGGGCGAAAGGTCCAGGTTGGGCCAGTCGGTGCGGTCGCGCCCGTCGCCGAACAGCTTGCGGTCGCGCGCCGGGTCGTCGCCCAGCCGGTGCAGGAACACCTCGCGGTGGTACGACTCCTCGCCCGCCGGCAGGTCGCCCGGACGCGGGTAGCGCGTGTAGTAGAAGCCCGAGTGGTCGGGCAGCCAGGCCAGCGAGCAGGCGCGCGTTCGCGGAATCAGATCGGGCAGGTCGTGGCCGGAGGCGTCGCGGACGTGCAGCGTCGACTCCTCGCTGCCGTCGTCACTGATCCCGTAAGCGATCCGCGCGCCGTCGTCCGAGGGAAACCACCAGTCCAGGGCCCGCGTCCCGTCGGCGTGCTCGCGGTTCACGTCCACCAGCACCCGCTCGTGCCCGTGGCGCCCGTCGCGCGCATACAGCACCGGCTGATTCTGGCCGCCGTCGCGCCGCGTATAGAAATAGCGGCGCGATTGATCGCGTGGACGAAGCTGGGCTCCGCCCAGCGGAGTCCGTCGCGGGAGGTCGGGAACCCTCCCAGGGTTCCCGGGTTGATCGATCGGGCGGGAGGCTGGAACGCCGAGCGACCCGATCGCGAAGAGCGCGCGAAAGCGCTCGGCCAGCTCCGGGCGACCGGGGAGCGCGTCCAGGAACCCGCGCGTGCGCGCGTTCTGCGCCTCGGTCCACTTCTGGACGGCCGGAGCGGCGCCGTCTTCCAGCCAGGCGAACGGATCGGACGCGGTCACGACCGACCACAGTAGCAAGGCCCGGACGCCTACGCCGACATTCAACGATCCAGTCCGTGCATGAGCCGGCGCAACCGGGGCGTGACGGCCGCCAGCAGGATCGCCGCGACCAGCGACGTGACCACGAAGATGAAATAAAAGTCGGCCTGACCGCCGAACAGGTGGAACAGCTCGCCGCGTGCGACCCGATCGGTCAGCGCCGCCAGCTGCCCCGCCGCCAGCTCGGAGATGGACGTCGAGAAGAACCAGAGCCCCATCATCAGCGCCGACAGCTTCAGCGGCGCCAGCTTGGTCACCAGCGACAGCCCGATGGGCGACAGGCAGAGCTCGCCGAAGGTGTGAAAGCTGTAGGCAGCGACCAGCCACCAGGGGCTGACCAGCCCGCCATGGTCGCTGCGCCGCGCCCCCTCGACCATGAACACGAAACCGACGGCCATGAGCACCAGCGCGGCGGTCATCTTGGCGGGGGTGCTGGGCTCGCGACCGCGCCGGCCCAGCGCCGTCCAGGCCGCCGCGAACAGCGGGCCCACCAGGATCAGCACGCCGGGGTTGACCGACTGGAACCAGGAGGCGGGCATCAGGAAGTGCCCCACCAGCCGATCGGTCCGCTGCTCGGCGAAGAAGTTCATCGACGACGCCGCCTGCTCGAAGGCGACCCAGAAGGGGATCGTGAACAGCATGATCATCAGCAGCGCGAACAGGCGCTGGCGCTCGTCGGGGGTCAGCGGTCCGGTCGCCTCGCGCTCGGCGGCCTTCGCGCGGCTGGGCTGATCGCCGATGTCGCCCAGGTAGCGGCGCTTGAGGCGAAGGTACAGCGCCAGCCCCAGGACCATCCCGACGCCGGCGCAGCCGAACCCGTAGTGCCACCCCCAGCGCGGGCTCTCGCCCAGGTAGCCGCAGGCCAGCTGCCCCAGCAGCGCGCCGACGTTGACCCCCATGTAGAAGATCGTGAAGCCTCCGTCGCGCCGCGGATCGTTCTCGCCGTAGAGCTGGCCGACCATCGTCGAGGCGTTCACCTTGAAGAAGCCGGTGCCGATCGCGACCAGCGCCATCCCCAGGAAGAAGGTGGGAGTGGTCGGCGCCGCCATGCAGAAGTGC
>DATJWP010000031.1:0-94021 GCA_035578045.1 Polyangia bacterium
TGCCGCGACGAATGCATCCAGGTCCGCTCGGCGAACGCGATATGTGCGGCCCGGCTGCTTGCCGTTACCCGGCCGGCTGGACTTCAAGGCGCCCGACTGGATCCAGCTTCGGATCGTGCCGGGGACCACCTGCAGTTCCCGCGCGACTTGCGCGACGGTCAAGAGCTCGTCAGCGGTCGATTCGGGCACAGGAGCCGGCCTGCCCTGCTCTTCCAACCATAGGATAAGCTCCCCTCGTAGATAGCGAAGTTCCTCGCGCACGACGTCGCGCAACAGCTCTCGCAGCGCAGCCTGCACCCCGAACAGCCTGTCGATCTTTGGTGTCTCATACGCACCCAAACGCCATCCTCGTTCCTCGCGTGACACATCACCTCACTGCCGCCACGAACGCCACCAGCAATTCTCTGGCGGCGCCGAACCGACCGGCGTCGATCGCGGCGATCGCGTCCTCGATGGCGGCGATCCGGTCGGGCCTTGCTACACTGCTACACGCGGTCGGCCCTCCGGCGTCTTCCGACGCGCTCCCACTCTCTCGCTCGTCCGCCCAAGCCGCCGATTCTTTGCCAGAAACAGCGCTCCCGATCGCTCCCGCATCCTCCGGCAAAATCGCCGGACCCACGTTCGACTCCCGGCGCCTCCACAGAAACGTAGTTAGATTGCCGAGCGCGTCGGTCGACGCTCGATCGCGGGCTCCGGCGGATGCGGCACGACTGAGTCGCCCACGGTTGCATGGGTCTGCCCGCCGAGCCCCTGGACGCGCACCGTCTACCTCTGGCAGGAATGAGCGATGCTAGAGCCGGCAAGCCTCGTGGACGGGGGAGAAGCGCGAGAGAGCCTCCTCCAGATCGCAGGACGGCGCGCGCAACCGATTCCAGCGGAGCTCGTCGTGGACCACGTTCTCGCTTTGCCGGGACCTTGGGACTGGCCGGTGCGGCGCGAAGCGCTCGAGGCAATCCTTCGGCGCGTGGCATCCGCCCGGACGCAAGAGATTGCGATGGTCGACGCGCCTCGGAGGGGGCCGTGGGGACGATACCGGCTCGCGCGCGCGGACGCCGGAGAAGCGCTGCCGTACGACGTCCGGCTGTGGTCGCTGTCCCCGCTTCGCGGCGCGTGCGACTGCGCCGACTTCACGCGCGCGGCGCTGGGCATCTGCAAGCACGTCGCCGCCGTCGTGGCGAGTCTGGCCCGCCGGGCGCGCCTCTTCCAGCGGCTCACGGCGACGCCGCCGGCCTCGCTCCCGCGACTCCTGTGGGATCCGACGGCCTCGGAGGGAGGCCCCGCCGACGTGCTCAGCGCCCTGCGGTTCTCGACACCGACTGCCGCGGTGCGCGGCCGCGAAGCTGCCGATGGGATCGGGAAGCTCTTCCGCCCGGGCGGGGATGGAATCCAGCGGCTTCGCGAGACCCACCAGAACGATCCGGCGGCGCGCCAGCGCCTGGTCGAGGCGCTGCGGAGGGGCCTCGGGTCGCCGACGGTTGCGGATCCCGCGGCGCGGGCCGTGCTGTCCGAGGAGCACGCCCGCTTGACGCGCGTCCTCGGCCTGCGCGGCGCGCGACGTCCGACCGGCTCGCGGCGGCGCCTCTATGCCTATCAGAAGGAAGGCGTGCGCCGCTTCCTCGCGCAGGGGCGGCTGGTGCTGGCCGACGACATGGGGCTCGGCAAGACGACGCAGGCGGCGGTCGCCGCGACGGCGCTGCACGACGCAGGTCTGGCGCGCCGCGGGCTGCTGGTCGTTCCCGCGGCCCTCAAGCCGCAGTGGGAGCGCGAGTGGCGCGCGATCTCGCCGGCGCCGCTGCGGGTCGTTGACGGCGGTATCGACGAGCGGCGCGCGATCTATGAATCCACGCGGCGCGGCTTCCTGGTGACCAACTACGAGCAGGTCATCAAGGATCTGGACGCGTTGACGGCCTGGTCGCCCGATCTCGTGGTCCTGGACGAGGCCCAGCGGATCAAGAACTGGGCGACGAAGACCGCGCAGGCGGTCAAGCGGCTGTCGCCCGCGTACCGACTCGTGCTCACCGGGACGCCGATGGAGAACCGGCTGGAAGAGCTGGCGTCGATCGTCGAATGGGCTGACGATCGGGCGCTCGAGCCCAAGTGGCGGCTCGCCCCCTGGTACAGCGCCCACGGGGACGGACGGCGTGAGGTTGTCGGCGCCCGGAACCTGAGCGAGCTGCGGGCGCGCCTCGCGCGGGTGCTGCTGCGCCGGACGCGCGCGGAGGTGCTGGGACAGCTGCCACCGCGCCAGGACACGACGATCCCGGTGGATCTCACCGATCGCCAGCGTGACGCTCACGACGAGCTCAATCAGCCGATCGCCAAGCTGGCGCGGATCGCGCAACGACGGCCGCTGACGCCGGCCGAGTTCCTGCGCCTCATGTCGCTGCTGGCATCGCAGAGGATGATCGCCAACGGTCTCGCGCTCAAGGACTTCGCCTCCACCTGGCCGGGGCTCCGCGGCCGCACGCCGGCGCCAGCCGTCCTCCAGTCGCTCGACGCCCCCAAGCTGGGGGAGCTGCGCGAGCTGGTGTCGAGCCTCGTGATCACCCAGGGCCGGAAGGTGGTCGTGTTCAGCCAGTGGCGGCGCATGCTGGAGCTGGCTGCGTGGGCAGTCTCCGATCAGTTGCTGAGCGCCCGGAAGCGAGCGCTGTTCTTCACCGGCCAGGAGGGTCAGCGGCGTCGAACGCAGAACCTGGTCGACTTCCACGACGATCCCGAGGCGGCGGTCCTCTTCCTGACGGACGCCGGCGGCGTCGGCCTCAACCTCCAGCGGGCGGCCAGCGCCTGCGTCAACCTGGAGCTGCCCTGGAACCCCGCGGTCCTGGAGCAGCGTATCGGGCGCATCCATCGGCTGGGGCAGGGTCGGCCGATCGACGTCTACAACCTGATGACGCGCGGCTCGATCGAGGAGCGCATCGCCGGCCTGGTCGCGGACAAGCGGGCGCTGTTCAAGGGGCTGTTCGAGGGCGCAACCGACGAGCTCCGATTCGAAGGCGGCCGTGCGATCGCGGCCGTGCTCGAGCGTCTCACCGAGGGCGTCGAGGAGAGCGCAGGACCGGTACCCGACGATGGCGCCGACGAGCCGTTGGAGGTGGCGTCCGGCACCGAGGGTGAAGTGGCGGCAGGGAGCCCGGAGGGGCCGGCGCTCGATGATGCCGCGGTGGGGGAGCCCCCGCCCGCGGACGGTGCGACGCTCGCGCACGACCCGAGCCCCGGCGGGGACGACCAGGTCGCCCGCCTGTTCGGCGCCGTGACGGTCAACCGTCGCCAAGACGGCAGCCTCGTCATCGAGGCGCCGCCGGAGGCGGCGCGCGCGCTGGCGTCGCTGTTCGATGGGATGTCGCGGCTGATGGCCTCAGCGGCGGCGCCAAAGGGGTGAGGCCGGCGTGGACTAGACAAGCTCGTCGCGCTGCGCCGCAGGCCCAGTGAAGGATGTCGTCGGCCGCCACCAGCTGGCTCGGATCTTGTGCCCTCCTCGTGCCCTGACTTTGCGCTTACGGGCGGGAGGGGACGGGCCAAGGACTCCGCCATCGGCGACCTGTTTCGCGCCAAGGCAGCCAGCCTCGGCGTCCTCACGAAGCTGCCGAAGTCGCCGGACGTTGCCGCCCTCGCCGTCGAGGTCGCGTTCGGCTGCTTCCGGCACGGCTGCATTCGCGACCGGAAGATCGTGATCGCCTACCTGTTGCCTGGGATTGACGGACGGCGGCGTTCGACTCAGCGCCATCACTCGGCCGCGCACGCCAGGTTGTTGCCGTCCGTCACCGACAGGCAGCCCTGGGCGTGAGCCGAGCAGAGCCCTTCCAGGCAGGAGCACGTCGGGGTGCCGCCGCACGCCGCCGGCAAATCAGCGCAGGATGGGGCGGGAGGCGTGCACGGGCCCGGCACGCAACCCGGCCCTTGAAGGTTCGGGCAACCGCCCGCCGGTATCCATCCGGACGGGCAGGAGCCGCCGTCGGGCGCCGGCACGCACGTGTAGGCTCCGCCTCCGCAGCTCGGGTGAACGCAGATCTGGCCTGGCCCGCAGGTGGCGGCGGTGCCGCACGCAACGCCGCCCGCTTGTCCGCCCCCACCTGCGCGTCCGCCGGACGAGATCCCGGCCTGGCCCCCGGCGCCAGCCTGCCCTCCCGTACCCGTCTGACCTGCCGCGCCGCCACCGGTGCCGGCCGCGCCGGCTCCGCCCTGGCCGGCCTGGGCGCCCGCCGTGCCGCCCGATCCGGTCGACGACGTTTGATTCGACGAAGCGCCGCACGCCACCATCGTGAAAAGCAACAGCCACACCCAGACTCGCGAGGCTCGCGTCAGTGCCATCGCACAATGAAACTGCAACGGCCGGACCAGGCACAAACCGCAGAAACTCGGCTGACTACCCGGACCAACCATGGCGCCGGTGTCAGGGCTGAGACCGAACGGGCCTCCGACCGCGACTTTGTTGCCTCGCCCCGATCCGATAAAATCGCATTGTGAGACTCATGTCCGTTCGCGTCGCGAAGGTTGGTCGTTTGGCCTGTCTGGTTGGTTTCGTGGTCGGGTCGGGGTGCGGCGGTGGAAGTGGTCCCGGGAGCTCGCCGGACGGTGGCGCCGGAACGGGCGGGCGCGGCGGAACGGGCGGCCTCGCCGGAAACGGATCCGCCGGCCACGCGATGGCCGGTGCGGCTGGCGGCACCGCGGGGGCGGCTGGCGGCGCCGCGGGTGCGGCTGGAGGGGCAATCGGCGCCGGTGGCAGCGCGGGGAGCGGCGCGGCCGGCGCTGGTCCTGGCGGCAATGATGGCGGAGGCGCCGGGGTTGGAGGTGGATCGGCTGGCGTGGGTGGCGGCGGAACGGGCGGCCCCGGTGGCGCGGCTGGCGTGGGCGGCGGCGGGGCGGCCGGCCTGGGCGGCGCGGCCGGCGTCGGAGGCGCCGGCGGGATTGGCGGGGCAGCCGGTGACGGATTGGGCGGGCAAGCCGGCGCGGAGCCGGGAACGCGCCTGCCTTTGCCGTGCACGGCGCCTCTCCCGACCGGTTTCTGCATTCAAACGGACAACGCCGCCGGACCGCCCTCCACGATCTCCGCGGGTGGATCCACCAGCGTCACCCTCAGCACGGCCGACCGAACGCACATCGGCTTGCACCTCACGACCACGACCGGGGGGACGATATCTGCCGATTTCGCCGCGCCGAACGGCGGGGTGTTGCAACCTGGGCTCTTCGATCCTGCGGAACGTTATCCGTTCCAGGAGGGATCGCTCGCCGGCCTCTCCATAGGCGGCAGCTGCAACACCCTCACGGGGCGATTCAGCGTCGAAGAGTTGTCCCGTTCCCCGACCGCGCCGGTGACGCGCCTTTCAATCATCTTCGAACAGTATTGCGACGGCGCTACGGCCGGCACCCGAGGAGTCATCAATTTCCAGGCGACGGGCGTGCCCGATCCGACGCCCACGCCCAGCCGGACCATTCCCTTGATCGGGGCGGTCTCTCGCATCGTCTACGACGCGACGACGAACGTTGCGTATGGCCTGGATGCGGTCAACCGGCAGCTGTCGCGCATCGACATGGCCACCGGAACGGCCAGCTCCGTTCCGGTCGTGCAGGTCCCGAACGCCGGGTGCGTCGACGACCAGCGAAATCGCCTGTTCGTGGTGAACAAGGGCAGCACGCTGATCACCGAGTACGCCAGCGACACGCTGGCCAAGGTCCGGGACATCACCTGGCCGGCCAACGACTGGGGCCCCACCTCGACGTGGTTCAAGATCTACTGCACGGCGGACAAGCTGTACGCCATCGACGCGTCATGGGCGCCGGGATTGTTCACGGTCGAGGGTCTGGACGACGCGACGACACCGGTGGTCACGGATCAGACGGCCACCATCTCCGGGGTGGGCGGACTGGCGCTGACCGCCTCAGGGACCGACTTCTACTACTGGTATCAGTACGGGTGGAGCGCCGGTTCGCTGAACACGTACGTCAGCCGCCGGCACACCGCCGATCTGACCGAGGTCGACAAGACATCGACCTCGCTCACCGACTTCACCCGCGATCCGCTGGATTGCCCGGTGCTGCTCGACGAGACGCGCGGGCTGGTGTTCGCGAAGAACAAGGTGTCCGACATCCTGAATCTGACCAGGGTCCTCTACACGTTGCCCGGCACGTTCGACACGATCGACGGCGCCTCCGAGAACGCGTACGCGCTGGACAGCGCGCACGGCCTGCTGGCGTCGAAGGCCTTCGTCTACTCGCTGGATCGCTACGACGTCGTCGGCGAGGTGCTGGTTCCAGCGCCGGACCAGGTGTTCTTCACGACCGACGGCATGCTCTGGTCCCTGTCGGTGTCGCAGGGGTCGTTGATCGGTCAGATCGTGAGCCCCTGAGGAAGGACCACCGATGCGTGGCAAAGTCTGGCTGATCGGTGGCGTCGCCTGCCTGGCCGCCGGCTGTGGTGGCTCTTCCGGCATGGGCGGCAGCGGTGGGATTGCCGGCGGAGCCGCGGGCGCCGCTGGACAGGCTGGCGTCGCCGGCGCACCGGCGGGGGCGGCGGGCACGGGCGGGCTCGGCGGCGTGACGACCGGGAACCAGGGTGGCGCGGGCGGTGCGGCGGGCGGAGAAGGCGGCGGCGCCGGTGTCACGACCGGGGGCCACGCCGGAAGCGCCGGCGCCGGTGGCGCGAACATACAGAGTGGCGGCCAGGGCGGCCACGGGGGACAGCCGGCCGGCGTCGCCGGTCAGGGCGGCGTCGCGGGTGTGCCGGCGGGCGGCCAGGGCGGCACCATCGGCGGCGCCGGTGGTCAGGGGGGCACGGCGGGTCAGGTGGCCGGCCGCCGGCTTCCGTGGCCATGCACGGCGGCGCTGCCGACCGGCTTCTGCATGCAAAGCGATCCTGGCGACTTCATCGGCGGTGGCCAGTCCTACGCGGCCAGCGGCCCGGGCAGCGTCACGCAGCAAGACCCGTCATCCGTCTCGATCTCCGTCGTGTTGTCGCTGCCCACGCCGAACAGCGGCCCATGGGATCTGGGCGTGACCATGCCGATGGGTGAGGTGCTCACGCCGGGTCTCTATCCCGTGCACTCGAGCCAGTCTGACCCGACGTCCGCATTTCTGAACGTTTCGGGGGAAGGGCGCGACTGCGGCGGCTCGGTCAGCGGACAGTTCAGCCTCGAGGAACTGACGCGCTGGCCGGGCCTGGGCGTGACGCGCTTTTCGCTGACCTTCGAGCTTCATTGCGGAACAGCCACGGCGGCGTTGAGGGGCGTCGTGAACTATCAGGCCACCGGAACGCCCGACCCGACCCCCGTTCCAGACCGGGTCATCTCGCTTTCGGGGAAGGTCTTCCGCCTGGCCTACGACCCGACCGCGAACGTCGCCTACGGCCTGGACGCCACCAACACACGCATTGGCAAGATCGATCTGACCACCGGGACGACCAGCTACGTTTCGGTCACGCACGTGCCGAACGACGGCTGTGTCGATTCGATGCGTGGCCGGCTCTTCGTGGCCAACAAAGCGAGCCAAACCATCACCGAGTACGCGACGAGCGACCTGTCCGCTGTTCGCGACGTCCCCTGGCCAAGTATGGATCGCTCGCCCAGTCAGACGCAGTTTCACATCTACTGCACGCCGGACCGCCTCTACGCGATTGACGGCGCGTCGACCCCGGCGCTGTTCACCGTGGAGATGCTGGACAGCGCGACGCCCGTCGTCACGGATCGCAGCGCTCAGCTCTCGGCGGTGAACGGCCTGGCCATGAACGCGGCCGGCACCGACCTTTACGCCTGGTACCAGCGTTATCAGACCCCGACCGGCGTCTACGTCAGCCGATCGCGCGTTCCGGATTTGACCCAGCTCGACGTGTCCTCGATGACAGTGCCGAACTTCGGATCGGCGCCGGCCGATGCGCCGCTCTTGCTCGACGAGTCCCGCGGCTACGTGTTCGTGAAAGACAAGATCTTCGATGCGTCGAACCTGACCAACGTGATTTACACGCTGCCCGGCGACTACAGCACCCTGAACGGCCCGCAGGAGGTTGCATACGCCCTGGACGCCGCGGGCGGTTTCCTGGCCACCAAGAACTTCGTGTACGAGCTGACCCGCTTCGACCCCATCGCCGCCACGATCGTCCCCTCGCCCGATCAGCTCTTCTTCGACGACGCCGGGATGCTCTGGATGCTCTCGACCGCCCAGGCGACCCTGTCCGCCCAGCTCGTCCACCGCTGAATGGCGGATCGGTCGGCGCTCGTCAGACCGCCGGGCTCGAGACGAGCTCCTTCGCGAGCTCGACGAACGCGCGCAACCCCGGCGACCGCTGGGCGCGGCTGGGGAAGTACAGGAAGAAGCCGGGGACGGTCGCCGCGAATGGCTCCAGGACCAGCTGCAGGCGACCCTTCTTGAGCTGCCGGGCGACGAGCGGCTCCATGACGTACGCCAGCCCCGCCCCCTGCTCTGCGAGGGAGATGCGCAGGCGGCCGTCGTTGGTGACGACGCCACCGCGCACGGGCACGCGCCAGGTGCGGCGCCCTCGTTCCAGCTCCCAGGCGTAGAGGGCGCCCGTGGTCTGGCGGAAAGTCAGGCACTCGTGCCGCAACAGGTCCTCGGGACGAGCGGGCGCCGGGTGCTGGGCAAGGTAGGCGCGAGAGCCCACGACCACGAAGCGAAACGCGTCGGTGAGCCGCACCTGCACCATGTCGCGCTCGATCGCCTCGCTCAGACGCACGCCTGCGTCGTAGCCCTCGGCGACGATGTCGACGAAGCGGTCCTCGGTCACGATCTCCAGCTCCACGCGCGGATGACGCGAACGAAAGGCGGGCAGCACCGGCTCGATGACGTAAGGGACTGCCGCGTGCGGGACTGAGAGGCGAAGGCGGCCCACCAGCTCCCCGGGGCGGGCCGCGGCCTCCGAGACGGCCGCGAGCGCCTGGGCGATGCCGGGGCCGGCGGCTTCGAACAACCTTCTGCCCGCATCCGTCACCGACACGCTCCGTGTCGTTCGAGTAAAGAGCGGAACCCGGAGCTGCTCTTCCAGTTGCCCCACGGCCTGGCTCACGGCGGAGGGCGACACCCCCAGCTCGCGCGCGGCGCCGCTGAAGCTGCGCAGGCGCGCCACCGCCAGGAAGACCTGGAGCTGCGGAAGGAGCGCGGCGGTCATCGCCGGCCCGGGGGCCTCCGATTATGAAGCATGACTTAACAGCTTATTACGATTATGGGGCCTAGTGAACATGGTCGCCCGGACGTATCTCTACGGGCAGGGAGCGACACATGGAAAAGCGCAGACTCGGGAGAAGTGGCCTCGAGGTATCCAGCCTCGGCTTCGGTTGCATGGGATTGAGCTTTGCTTACGGCCCCGGGCTGGACAGGCCGGCGGCGATCTCGTTGATCCGCGCCGCCTTCGACAAGGGCGTCACGCTGTTCGATACGGCGGAGGCCTACGGCGCCCTCAACGAGGAGCTGGTCGGTGAAGCGGTGGCCCCGTTTCGCGACCGCGTCGCCATCGCCACGAAGTTCGGCTTCAGGGATGGGGACGCGACGAAGGGCATGGACAGCCGGCCCGAGCGTATTCGCGCGGTCGTGGACGCTTCTCTCGCGCGCCTCGAGACGGACCGGATCGACCTCCTGTACCAGCACCGCGTCGATCCGAACGTGCCCATCGAAGAGGTGGCGGGCACGGTCAAGGAGCTGATTGGCGAAGGGAAGGTCAAGCACTTCGGCCTCTCCGAAGCCGGGGCGCAAACGATCCGTCGGGCGCACGCGGTCCAGCCCGTGACGGCAGTCCAGAGCGAGTACTCGCTGTGGTGGCGCGAGCCCGAGAAGGAGGTCCTGGCCACCCTGGAAGAGCTGGGGATCGGGTTCGTGGCATTCAGTCCGCTCGGCAAGGGCTTCCTGACGGGGACGATCGACGCCCAGACCTCGTTCGCGAAGGACGACTTTCGCAGCATCGTGCCGCGCTTTTCTCCGGAGGCCCGCCAGGCCAACCAGGCGCTGGTCGACCAGATCCGGTCGATCGCGGAGTCGAAGCGCGCGACGCCGGCGCAGATCGCGCTTGCCTGGCTGCTCGCCCAGAAGCCCTGGATCGTCCCGATTCCGGGTACCACGAAGGTGCATCGGCTGGAAGAGAACATCGGCGCGACGGACCTCCGGCTCACCGAGGGTGATCTGCGGCGCATTGACCAGGCGCTGGCCTCGGTCAAGGTACAAGGCGAGCGCTACCCCGCGCACCTCGCCGGAAGAACCGGCAGGTGACCGGCGCTGGTGCAATCAGGTCAGTCAGACTGGAGGTCGTCATGCAAGGAGCTGTTCTGTACGGGGCGCGCGACGTGCGGTTCGAGGAACGCGCTACGCCCAGGATCGTCCACCCGACGGACGCGATCATCCGGATCGCCGCGACGTGCATCTGTGGCTCGGATCTCTGGCCCTATCGCGGGATCAACAAGGTCGATGCGCCGGCGCCGTTCGGACACGAATACTGCGGCGTCGTCGAGGAGGTCGGCAGCGCGGTGACCAAGGTGAAACCGGGGCAGTTCGTGATCGGTTCCTTCTTCGCCTCGGACAACACCTGTCCGCACTGCCAGGCGGGCTACCAGACGTCGTGCCAGCATCGAGAGCTGGTCGGCGGCGCGCAGGCGCCGATGCTCCGCGTTCCTCTCGCCGACGGCACGCTGGTCGCGACCCCCGAGCACCCGCCGGCCGAGCTGGTTCCAAGCTTGCTGGCGCTCTCCGATGTCATGGGCACCGGCTGGTTCGGCGCCGACGCGGCCGACGTGAGGCCGGGCAAGACCGCGCTGGTCGTCGGGGACGGCGCGGTCGGACTGCTCGGCGTGCTGTCCGCCCGCGAGATGGGCGCGGCGCGGATCATCGCGATGAGCCGCAACCCACCGCGCCAGAAGCTCGCCCGCGAATTCGGCGCGACCGACATCGTCACGGAGCGCGGCGACGAGGGTGTGGGTCGCGTCAAGGAGCTGACCGGTGGGATCGGGGCCGATTCGGTGCTCGAGTGTGTCGGCACGATGGAGGCCATGACGCAGGCCATTCGATCCACGCGTCCCGGCGGACACGTCGGCTACGTCGGCGTCCCCCATGGCGTCACCCTCGGCGGCCAGGATCTCTTCTTCCGCCACGTTCGCCTGCACGGCGGTCCGGCCCCGGTGCGTCGCTACCTACCGCAGCTCATCGAGCTGGTCTGGAGTCGGAAGATCAACCCGGGCAAGGTCTTCGACCTCACCCTCCCCCTCGCCGAGGTGGCGGAGGGCTACCGCGCGATGGATGAGCGCCGCGCGATCAAGACGTTGCTGCGCCCATAGAGAGGAGCGATGAGACGATGTCGATCTCGAGAAACGGAACACGGCCGTCGGAAAAGGCGCCCGGTGAGCACTTCACGGGCGCGGTTCGCATCGAATCCCTGTTCCAACCGTCGCCGCCCGCACGCACGGCGGCCGCGTACGTCACGTTCGAGCCCTGCGCACGCAGCGACTGGCACACGCACCCGCTCGGGCAGAGATTGATCGTCACCTACGGTTGTGGTCTTCACCAACGATGGGGCGGCCCGATCGAGGAGATCCGACCGGGTGACGTCGTCACCGTCGGGCCGAACGAAAAGCACTGGCACGGCGCCACACCCACGACAGCGATGACCCACATCGCGATCCAGGAGTCGCTCGACGGGAAGGTGGTCGAGTGGCTCGAGAAGGTCACCGACGAGCAGTACCAAGCCCCGATTTCGGCGAAGATGGGGTGATGCATCTCAACGAACTCTTGCCCGATGAGAGCCTGGCGCTGGTGGCTTTGAGCCGGGCCATTGCGCGCGCCGATGGGGTGATCACCCCGCTGGAGGGGCAGGCGATCGCGGTGATAGCCGCCGAGATCGGCGAGGCGACCTATCGCAAGCTCTTCGCCAGAGCCGCCGCCTCGTTTCCGGATCAAGCCGCTCTCAAGCAATTCCTGGCGGGCATCGAGCGGCCGGAGGCCCGCGCGCTGATCTACGAGTCCATCCTGGCGCTGGCCTCTGCCGACTCGATCTCGGCGGAAGAGGAGCCGCTCATGGCCTGGCTCCTGGAGGCCTGGGAAATCCAGTGATGGTGAGCGGCTCGGGCGGACGCGCCTGGGCGAGCAGGGTCGGACCCTCGCGCCGAAGCCACAGCTGACCCTCGCTGGTCGGCTCGGTCCCCAGCGGGAAGGTCACGTCTCGCTCCAGCGTGTCGACGGCGAATCGCCGTTCGACGGCGACGCCTTCGACCCGCGTTCGTTGCACGATCAGCCCCTGCACGTCGTCGTGATCGAATCCGTGAAGGTCGAGCAGCGGCAGTCCCACACGCAGCGGGTTCGTCGAGGCCGCCACGACGAAGGAGTCGCCGGTCCAGACCCCATACGAGGCCTCGAACGCGAACACGGCGCGCATGAGCGACCGGTCGCCGGCGTGTTCGTGGACCAGCTCGGCGATCGTACCGGCGACGGGCAACGGGGCCGGCCGCCCCAGGACCAGCGCCGCATGGCCCCCGCAGACCACCAGGCCGCCGCCGCGATGGCGGACGGTGCCGGCGGCGTCGCGCTCATCGATGAGTCGCCACCCCACCAGAGCGCCGTCGTCGCTGGGTTGCAGGCGCCAATCCTCGACGTACGCCCCACTCGGGGCGTGCTCGGTGAGGCAGTCGCCCACGCGCGCGAGCAGGCCGGGCTCGGGCCAGCGGTCGTGGGTCTGGAAGCTGGTCCAGTCGGACCAGCGCATGGTTCTGCCGTCCCAGTGCGTGCGCGCCAGGCCCCCCTCGACCTTCGCGAGGGCCGCCAGCACCTCGGGCGAGCGCTCCGCCAGCGGGGCTGCGCCGGACAGCGACGGGCCACCGGCCGGCAGCCGGAGATCGAACGTCAGCCCCCGCGACTGCAGCCAGAGGACCAACGTCTCGGTGTCGGTGGCGCCCGTCGCGAACGTGATCGAACGTCGCCGGAAGCAGCCGAGGGCCCAGACAGGGACCGACCCCGCCACGCTGCCGGCAGCGCGCCGCTGCACGAGCTCAGCCAGCGTCACGGCGCGGTCTCGCGGTGGCGGGCGGCTTGCCCCAACGAAGACAGCGGGCGCGCCCCCGACGGCAGCGCGATCTCTCCCGCGGCCAGGCGGGTCCGCAGGTACTCGAAGCTCTGGATGGTCTGCGCATAGAGGTGCTCGCCCGCGCGCACGGGCGCGTGCAGCGGCGGCCGGTCGGGGCTGACGAAGAGGGGCAGCGGCGCCACCTCGGTGTGGTAATCGCAGCAGAAGAACAGGGGAAACGAGAAGCGCTCCTCTCGCACGGCGCGCACACGGTGCGAGGTGGCCACGAAGGTGCCGTTCGTCCAGATCTCCATCAGGTCGCCCACGTTCACCACGAATGCTCCG
The DNA here is from genome assembly GCA_035578045.1 of Polyangia bacterium. Classification (GTDB taxonomy): domain Bacteria; phylum Myxococcota_A; class Polyangia; order Fen-1088; family Fen-1088; genus JADGRB01. The sequence continues at coordinate 13,325 of DATJWP010000031.1, forward strand.
TCGAGCGGCGGGGCGTCCACCCAGCTGCCCGCGCCGTTCATCACCTCCAGGCCGGGCGCGGTCGGCAGCAGGATCGTGAAGCACTCATAGTCGGTGTGGGCGGCGATGCCGGCGCCGTCGGCGTCGGCGGGATCGAAGGGGTAATGGACCAGACGCAGCTGACTCGGCGGCTTGGTCACGAACGCGTCGAAGGACTCTTCGGGCAGATCGAGCGCCAGGGCGAAACCACGCAGGAGGCGGCGGCCCAGGGCGAACACCGCATCGTAGTAGGACTGGACATCCGCCTTGAAGCCGGGCAGGTCCGGCCAGACGTTCGGCCCCAGCATCGGCGTGCCGGCAACCACGGCAGGATCGTCGGGCGGAAGGTCGAGCGCCAGATCGAAGGCCTCCTTGCGATCGCGCCCACCGCCGTAGAACGCCTCCTCGCCCGGAGGGACGTACCCGCGGTGGTTCGCCGAGCGGCCGATATGCAGGGCCAGCTTTTGCTCGAGCGGCAGCGCGAAGAAGGCCGCCGCCTGCCGGACCATGCGCTCACCCAGAGCTGGTGGAACACCGTGACCCACCAGGTAGAAGAAGCCCGCCTGGCGGGTGGCATCGCCCAACGTCTGACTGGCCCTCCGCCGCACCGCCGGGTCTGGCGAGAAGAGGCCGGCGCCATCGACCACCGGCAAGGACTGGAAGGCGCCGCGAGCGCGCGCGAGGGACACGACCGCTCGAGTGGAACGCAAACCTCCTCCGCGGGTCAAGCCCTGGCGGATCGGCCTCTACGCCGGTTGGTCCAGCACGCTTCGCAGCTTGGACAGCAGCTGCGGCGGCATGATGGGCTTCTGCAGAAACGAGGCGCCGTGCTCGGTCCCCAGCGCGAGCTGTGGCGCGTTGGGCGCGTAGCCGGACATGTAGAGCACCTTGAGAGCGGGGCTTCTCGATGTCAGCTGGCGGGCCAGCTCTAGCCCCGTCTGGCCGGGCATCACGACGTCCGTGACCAACGCATGGATGGTCCCACTGAACCGGTCGTGGACCAGCGAGGCTTCCTCGGCGTTGGCGGCCTCGAGGACGTCGTAACCGGCGCCGACCAGCACCCGCTTCAGAACCGCCCGCACCCGCGGCTCGTCCTCGACCAGCAACACGGTCTCCCGTCCTCCCAGCGATGTCAGTCGCGGCGCGGACGACGCGAGGGCCGCGAGCCCCGGCTCGGCTCGCGGCAAGAAGATCTTGAACGTCGTGCCCACGCCGGGCTGGCTCGAGACCACGATCTGCCCGCCGCTCTGGGTGACGATGCCGTACACCGTGGCCAGCCCGAGGCCCGTGCCCAGCTCGCCCTTGGTGGTGAAGAACGGCTCGAAGATCCGCGCACGCGTGGCTTCGTCCATCCCCAGTCCGGTGTCGCGAACGACCAGGGCCACGTACGAACCGGGCGCGGCGGCGACCAGGCCGGCGGTCTCGACCGGCACGTCGGTGGTCTCGAACGTCAGCGTGCCGCCCTGGGGCATGGCGTCCCGCGCGTTGACCGCGAGGTTGACGATGATCTGGTGAAGCTGCCCCGGGTCGGCGAACACGGCGCCCACCTGGGCTCCGAGCGTCAGAGAGATCTGCACGTCCTCGCCCAGCATCCGCCCCAACATGCGGCTCAGGTCCAGCACGACGTTGTTGAGGTCGAGGACCCGCGGCTGAAGGACCTGGCGACGGCTGAAGGCGAGCAACTGACGCGTGAGATCGGCCGCGCGCTGCGCGGCTGACGTGACCTCCGACAGCAGCGCCTGCTGCTGGTCAATCGGGCCGATGTGGTCGCTGAGCACGCCGGCGCAACCCAGGATGACCGTCAGGAGATTGTTGAAGTCGTGGGCCACGCCGCCGGCCAGCAGGCCCACCGACTCCATCTTTTGGGATTGCAGAGGCTGCTGCTCGAGCCGCTGCCGTTCCGCCTGACTCTTCCGGCGCTCCGACACGTCACGCGCCGCCGCGTAGATCACCCCGCCCGCCAGGACCGAACGCCACTCGATGAAGCGATACGTTCCGTCCTGGCAGCGGCAGCGATTCGTGAAGTCGATCAGGTCCTTGCCGGCGGCGAGCTCCCGCATCGCCTCGCGGGTCATCGCGACGTCCTCCTCGTGGACGATCGCCAGCAACTCGGACCCTTCGAGCTGCTGGAGCGGCCAGCCCAGCACCCGCTCCCAGGCCGCGTTGACGCGCAAGAGGTGCCCGTCGGGACGGACCATACAGAGCATGTCCAGGGTCAGGTTGAAGATCCGGTCGAGCTCGTCGGATGTGCTGCGCAGCGCCTGCTCTCGCTGCACCGACTCGGTGATGTCCTGAATCGTGCCGATCATGATGACGGGAGCGCCGTTCGCATCCAGCTCCAGCTCGCCCCTGCCGTGGACCCAGCGCTCCTCACCGTCCTTGCGACGGAGGATCCGGTACCTCATGTCGAAGGTCTTGCCCTGACCCAGGACCTCGTCGGCGAGATATCGCCTGATCCTGTCATGGTCATCCGGGTGAACGAGGCTGAGCCAGTTGGCGACGTCCCTCTTGAAGGCGGCGTCGATCCCGAACACGTCGTCGAGCGCCTGCGAGCTGACCCACGTCCCCGAGGCGACCTCGAACCGGTACGACCCGAGCTTGCCGACGCGCTGTGAGCGCTGCAGAAACCATTCGCCCTCACGCAGGGCCTTTTCGTGCCGCTTCCGCTCGGTGACGTCGACCATGATCGTGGCGAAGAACCCCGAGCCCATCGGAGACACGCTGATCTCGAAGTGCCGGTCCGTGAATGGGCAGTGCGTCTCGACCCGGGCCGGGCGGTCGTCGGACAGCACCTGGCTGTACAGGTCCAGCCGCCGCGGATCGTCCGGGCCGAACACCTCGGCTGCCAGCTTGCCGATCAGCTCGTCCCGCGCCTTCCCCATGAATCCTTCGTACTGCGGATTCACTTCGACGATTCGATAGCCGGCCGGCCGCCCCGCCCCGTCGACCGTGATCTCGTGAAGGGCGACCCCCTCGGCCATGTGCATGAAGAGCGCGCGAAACAGGGCCGAGGTGTCGGGCTTCGTGCCCTGGCGGTCGCTCCTCAGCGACGGATACACCACGGCACCATCCTGTCTGATTGCCCGAGCTCAGGGAAGCCCAAAGCGGTCGTCGCCGGAGCTCAATAGGCGGAGCAGTAGCCCTCCTGCCAGACCCACTGAGCCCCGTTCCAGACCCACCCCGGCTGAACCCAGGCGCAGCCGGGATAAAAGCCGACGCCCCAACCCGGTCCGATCCAGACGCGGGCGCCGCCGCGCCAACCCCAGTAGCCGGCGTGCCAGAAGCGACCGCCGCCGACCCATCGGCCGTTTATCGCGCCGATGGCGGGGGCACGATGGCCAGCGTAGCCGCCGCGCCAGGCCGCGCCCGGAGCGGCATGGAACCCGGTGTGGAAACCGACCGCGGGCGCCGCGTGAAAGCCGCCGCCGTGGAAGCCAGAGCCACCGTGGAAGCCGCCGCCGTGGAAACCCCCGCCGCCGTGGAAACCCCCGCCGCCATGAAAGCCGCCACCTCGGGCAAAAGCCGCGGCCGGTAGGGCCAGGAGGGCCATCCCGAGCACAACCGTGAGGATCCGTCGCATGATCTGATACCTCCGTCTTGCCGGATGCTCTTTGCAAACTCGTTGCCGTTCAGAAATCCCGAAGCGCCGAGCGGGCTCGAGCGCGCGTGGCATTTGCGACACACCGGCGGAGACCGCACCGTGAATGCGCGCCTGATCCGATCTTGCCTGGTCGCCGCGCGCACCGCGTCGTGACGCCGCCGTCAGCGCGCGTCGTTCGGGCAGCTGGGGGCCAGCAGTCCGGAGACCTCTTTGAACGTGATCCGCAGGTTCTCCGGGCTGTGCGGGACGTTGGCCAGCGACTGGCGAACGGAGCCGTCGGGAGCGAACGCCGTCCCGATGCTGCCGCGATCCTCGACATTCAGGACCGAGTCCCCGAACGTGCCGTCGAGATCGAGGTGGGGACGCCGCCCTTCCACCGTGGTCGCGAGCGGGGCGACCGGTGCAGGTACAGGTGCAGCGGCACATTCGCCAGATCCGAGCCGTGGCCGCGCGGCATGTCGTCCCCAGGCAGCCCGTGCGTCTTCTTGGCCTGGCCGGAGAATCGTCGGTCCCGCCTCGCATGAGTCATAGTGTCGTTCAGGCGAAACAGCGACGAAAGGCTCTTCATGTCGAGCAAGCGAGCGGCGGTGGTTCTGGGTGCATCGGGATCGGTCGGCAACGCGCTGATCAAGGAACTGCTCCGCGCTGGGTCGCTGGCACCCATCGTGACGCTGGTGCGTCGTTCGCAGCCCGATCAGGTCGCGATGGCACATGGAGCGGGTGTCGAGCTGCGCGAGACGATCGTTCCCGCCATGGATCCGGCCAGTCTGGAAGCGGCGACCGCGGAGAGTATTCGTTCGCTGGGAGGCGACGCCGTCGGGTTCAGTGTGCTGGGCGTCGGGGCCGGCACCGCGAAGCTCACCATCGACCAGCATCGCGCGGTCGACGTGCAATTGAACGCGGCCTTCGCGCGCGCCCTGAAGGCCTCGGGCCGAGTGAAGCACCTCGCGTTCATGTCCGCCGCCGGCGCCGATCCCACCGCGGCGGCGGCCGGATCGGGCGCACCGGGGATGGCGCGCTATGCCCGCGTGAAGGGTGAGGCCGAAGAGGCGGTGAAAGAAAGTGGCCCGGCTGTCGTGAGCATCTTCCGCCCGGGGATGATCATCGGATCGCAACACACGCCCTGGCTGCTCGAGAAGCTGCTCCCTCTGTTTTCGTTCGTGACGCCTGCAAAGTACCGGTCGATCACCGTCGAGCAGATCGCGAAGGCCATGATCGCGACGTCCCTGAACACGCCCGCCAGATCGGACGTCTACTATTACCCGCAGATGATGGCGTTGAACACCTGACGCAGCTGTGGCGCAACCGCCACCCGCTCACTGTTGCGCCACAGCCCGAACGCGTGTGGCGCCACCTGCCGCCCGCATTTCCTCGACGGAGATGGTTGTCTCCGGACATCGCGCGCGCTTAAGCTGGTCGAGGATCGCGGCGCGCCGGAAGTCCTCGCGAAGAGCGCGCCGATCACCCAACCGGGAGGTGAACGATGTCCACGCGTCACGGCTGGCTCCTCTTCCTTGCCCTCGAGGTCGCGGCCTGCGGCGGGAACGGCGGCGGTGGCGCGACGACAACGCACCCGCCCACCGGACCGGTCTGCACCCCCGTCGCGGCATCCGAGACGATGTGCTCGGACGGGGTCGACGACGACTGCGACGGCTACCCGGACTGCCTGGACACCGACTGCGACGGGCAGCCCTGCGGCAACGGCCTCACCTGCAGCGGCGGCGCCTGCCGGGCGCCCTGCCCGCCCGGCGTCTCGTGCGTCCCCGATCTGCCGACGATCCAGAACGTCCATGTCACCACCCGGGGCGACACCGCCGTCATCGACTTCGAACCAGTGGCCGGCGCCGTCGACTACCGCATCTACCCCGAGCCGGCTCCGTCGGCCTGGCTGATCGGCGCGAACGGCGAGGTCGGCGTCCAGAACGGCATCTACCGCTGCGCCGGCGATCGCGTGTTCCAGGCCCGCGAGGATGACGACGCCAACCTCTTCGACTGCCAGATCACCGGCTGCGACAACACGCGCCACGGCTACGTCCGCACCGCCGACGAGGCGATCCTCGGCTACGTCTACCTGACTCCCGCCGCCGACCGGCTGCCCGTCTACCGCGTCGCCAACCCGAACGGCGGTGGCGGCTTCCGCAATGCCGACTGGGTGGTGCCGATCTATCGCGAGGCGAACAGCGCCGAGTACGTCACCGACCCAGCCGCTCGCGACGCCCTGCTGGCCAAGGGGTGGCGCGACGACGGCATCGCGTTCTACACGTCGACCGCCGGCACCAAGACGGTCTACCGGATCCAGTACGCGCCGGGCGCCGACTGGCAGGGCGACAACGTCGTCTTCTTCTTCACCGACGGTCCGGAGTACGACGCACGGGCCGCCCAGCCCGCCTCCGACATCGCCGACTTCGGGCCGCGGTTCACGATCCTCGACACGCAGGAGCCCGGCAGCGTCGCGCTCAACCGCGTGATGTACCCGGGCAGCTTCGACGTCCTCGCCGCCGGGGATGCCCGCTTCGACCAGGTGATGCACCAGGGGGTCCGGCCGGTCTGGTCGCTGGCCTGGCCCGGCATCAAGCAGCCGACCCGCTTCATCATCGAGGCCCTGGACGCGGGCTGCCCCTTCCCGGGCGGCTACATCGCCTACGAGCACCACGATCCCGACGTCGACCGCACCAGCATGCAGCCGTTCAACGCCCCCTCGATCACCCTCGACGAAGCGCGCCTGTCGTCGGGCGAGGTCTTCATCAACGGGCAGCACGATCCCTCCAGCCGGCCGAAACCGATCGCGCGCGCGTACGTCGACGTGACCCCGGCGGCCCCGCCGGCGATGGATTTCCTGGAGACGTTCGACGAGGGAGAGGACTGGGAGCCGTTCACGAAGTGGTGGGACAACAACGGCTTCGTGTTCCGCAACTCCAAGTGGGCGGTCGACACCAGCGGCTGCACGGAGAACTTCACCTTCGGGCCGGTGCTCGGGCAGCTGATGCTCGGGTTCGCGGACGGCGGCTCGAGCTGCAACATCAGCATGACGCCCAAGAACGTCCCGACCAGGATCGCCTCCGACCACTTCCTGCACGTCAGCATGTCGTCCGACATCCCGTCGACGGCCCGGCGCTACCCGCAGATCATGATCACCGACGTGCCGCTGGCGGACGACCCCGCGCCCGACGCCAGCAACATCGACATGGTGCCGGTGCACACCCGCCTGGGCAACTTCCCCTACCAGGTCGTCGGGCCGGACGGCGTCGCCGGCACCGCCGACGACGAGCCGGCGACTGGCGGCCGGACCATCGTCGTCCAGCCGTTCGGCGGCTATCAAGAGACGCAGATCGAGTTCTGTGACACGCGCGGCTGGGGCGTCAGCCAGCAGTGCGACCGCGCCAACATCTATGGCTTTCACGCGGGCGACTATCAGGACACCTGGCAGGTTCCCTGGACGCCGGTCCCGGTGCAGGGCGACGTGGCGGGCTTCGATCGGCCGGTGCAGTGGGACGTCTGGGCCTCGACGGACCGCGTGTACGTCTACATGGACGGCAAGCCGGCCGGGTGCGCGGTGCTGCCCAGCGGCCGCATGCCGGCGGGTCCGGTCACCGTGGCGTACCGCGCGGTCATCTACCACTGCGGCATCGACGAGACGATCACGCCCGACGACACCGGCCACCAGTACGAGCACGACTACAGCCTCTGCCACAGCGATCGCAAGATGGACGACTTCGGCATCCAGCTCTCCGCCCCCGCGCCCGCCTGGGACGAGAGCGTGCTCCCCTGCGGGACGCGGTGGTACGGTGGCTCGTGAGCTGAAGGTCAGCGCGGCCCTGCTGCTCGCCGCGCTCGGGTGCGGCGGCGGCGCCGGGACCGGGATGGCCGGGATGGCCGGGATGGCCGGGATGGCCGGGATGACGGGGACCGACGATCCCGATCCGGTCTTCACGGCCGACCAGATGTCCGCGCTGGCCGCGCTTCGCTACGACGACGGGCCGCCGCCCGCCGATCCGAGCAACCGCGTCGCCGACGACGCGGGCGCGCGTGCCTTCGGCCAGCGGCTGTTCTTCGAGCGGGCGTTCTCCGGGCGCTTGCTGGAGGGGGACAACGACGGAACCACCGGAACGCTCGGCCGTCAGGGCGACAGCGGCAAGGTGAGCTGCTCTGACTGCCACCTGCCGGCCTCCGGTTTCGTCGACACGCGCAGCCCGCACCGGCAGGTGTCGCTGGCCGCCCAGTGGACGATGCGGCGCACCCCGACGCTGCTCGAGGTCGCGTTCGCGCCGCTCTACAACTGGGACGGCCGGCGCGACGCGATCTGGAACCAGGCCCTGGGCGTGATGGAGTCGAACCGCGAGTTCAACGGCGGGCGCCTGCTGGTCGCCGAGCAGCTCTTTCGCCTGCACCGCGCCGACTACGAGGCGGTGTTCGGCGCGATGCCGCCGCTCGACGATACGACCCGGTTCCCCGCGCTGTCGCCGGACACCGCTGGTTGCGTCGAGGTGAACACGACCATGGGCTCGACGTTTGTTTGCCGCGGCGTCCCGGGCGACGGCGCCGACTACGACGGCATGGCCGCGGCCGACCAGGCGCTGGTGACGACGGTGGCGGTCAACGCCACCAAGTCGATCGAAGCCTACGTGCGGCAGCTCCGCTGCGGCGCCGGCCGCTTCGATCAATGGCTGGACGGCGACGCGACCGCGATGAGCCGCAGCGAGCAGCGGGGCGCCGCCCTGTTCGTCGACAAGGGGGCCTGCGTCTCCTGCCACGCGGGGCCGCGCCTGACCGACGGCGCCTTCCACAACGTCGGGATCTCGCCGGCGATCGTGGCGGTCGCGATCCAGGACACCGACGATCGCGGCGCGGCGGCGGGTGTCGCGCTGGCGCTGGCCGATCCGATGAGCACGGCCGGCGCCTACAGCGACGGCGCCCGAGGCGCGCTCCCCACGTCGCCCGGCCCCGAGCTGGAGGGAGCATTCCGCACGCCGACCCTGCGCTGCGCGGCCGCCCACCCCAGCTTCATGCACACCGCTCAGCTGGCGACGCTGGATCAGGTCGTCGCGTTCTTCAATCGCGGCGGCGATCCGGCCGGCGCCTATCCCGGCACGAACGAGCTGCACGCCCTCGCCCTGTCCGATCGCGAGCGCGCCGATCTGGTGGCGTTCATGGGGGCGCTCGCCGGCCCGGGCCCCGACGCCACCCTGCTGGTGGCGCCGCCATGAGCGCCGCGCGCGGCCGGGCCCTGGCCGCTGCGGGCGCCGGCGCGCTCGCCCTGGTCACCGCCTGCGGAGGCGGCAGCCAGGCCACCCGAGGCGGTCCTGCCGCCGACGCCGGTTCGCTGCCGGACGTGTCCTTCGACCATCCCGCGGTGCCGGCGACGTACGTGCCGCAGCCGGGGACCTGCGGCTTCGACGCCCCGGCGTTCTGCGACACGTTCGAGGCAGGACCGCAGCCCGGCGGCCGCTCCGGCGAGCTGGACGGATCCAGGTGGAGCGTGGTCCGCGGCATGCCCTACACCAGCTCGAGCTTCGACGACGCCTTCCGCCTGGGACCCGCGCTGATCGGTGACTGCCGCGCCGACCTGTCGAACGCCCGCGTGCTTCCCGATTCGGACGTGCTGATCTGCGATCCGACCGCGACCATCCCGAGCCGCCACGTCCTGGCCACCACCGCCGCCCAGAACTACGGCCTCTCGACCTACCGCATCCGGCAGCCGTTCGACTTCGCCGGCCGCACCGGCACGATCAAGCTGGACATGGACCTCACCAACGCCGGGCTGGGCGGCTGGCCCGCGCTGATCCTGGCCCAGGACCCGTCGCCCGCGCCCAGCTTCGACTGGCAGGAGCGCGGCTCGGGTCCGCGCAACGGCATCGAGATCGAGTTCGGCACCGGCTGGTGCAACACGCCGCAGACGATGGAGGTGATCGTCTACACCTTCGCCGACTACCTGCAGACCTCGTTCGTGCCGTCGTTCGACTGCGGCATCGCCCATGCCACCACGGCGCCCGGCGCGCTGAACCATGTCGAGGTCTACGTCACCCAGACGCACGTCGAGGTCTGGACGTCCGACACCTCGCCCGACGGACTGACGTTTCCCGATCAGCACCTGCTCTGGGCCGGGGACGTCGCGCTGCCGTTCTCGCGCGGCTACGTCAGCCTGGCCGTGCGAAATCACGCGACGATGAAGTACTGGCTCGGCTCGGCCGGCGAGGTGCGCTGGGACAACGTCGGCTTCGACGGCCCGGTCGTGACCGGCTGGCGCGAGTACAGCGCGCCCGATTCGCTGACCACCTATCAGGGCCTGCCCGGCTGCGCGCCGTCGGGCGGCGACTGCCAGTGGGAGGGCGACGTCATCCCGCAGATGCCGGACGACAGCGGCCGGGTCGCTTGCGCCAACACCGGCTGCACCTACGACGGCCAGGGGCGCAACGTCGGCTACGTGGTGCCGAACGCCGACGAGAACGTGGCGCCGGTCGCCTTACCCTTCTCCGGCGTCTCGCTGGACGGCGCGACGCGGGCGCGCCTGGTGCTGGCGGCGATCTACCCCTGGTTCGAGTGGAACGGCGTCAACTACCCGCCCCAGCACATCGAGCTGCGCTTCCGCGTCAACGGCGGCGCCTGGCACGATCGCTTCATCGATGACGGCGAGGGGAACGCGTTCATGGACTTCAACCCCGACCTGGGCGGAGCCGGGGCCGGGGCGGGCCTGCTCAATCAGGCGATCGCCGTCGACCTGGCCGAGCTGCGCGCCGGCGACAACCTGATCGAGCTGCTGGCGGACGGGACCTGGACCGGCACCTACCGCGTCATGGTCACGGGCGCGGATCTCGTGCTCGACGACGCGGGCCCCTGAGTCACCTAGAAAAGATCACCGAGCTGGGTCAGGTGGTCGTAGGCGGCGGTCAGCCAGACCTTCACGCGCTGGCGCTCGACGCGCGAGAAGGTCTCGGCCCCAGGGGTGCTGGCGTTGGCGGCCGCCCAGAAGCTGGCGTCCAGCCGATCGATCTTCTGCATCACGGCGGTGTTCAGCTCGGGCAGCTCCAGGATCGCGGCGCCCAGGCGCTCGGCCTCGACCCGCACCGGCGACCGGTCGAACAGGCTGAAGTCCTTGCCGCGCCCGTGATTCTTGACGACGCAGATGCGCGCCTGATCGCCGATCCGGTTCAACAGACGCTCGAGCGTGATCAGCGCGTCCTTGCCGTCGTCGATGACGTGCCAGAAGACGATGCGGACGCCGCTCTCGGCGGCCAGCTCGATGATGCCGGACTCGCCGAGCCAGGCGCCCAGCAGGCGGTCGCTCTGGGCGGGCAGGTCGACCACCACGCGCCTGTCGGCGTCGGTGGCGAAGCCGAGGATCTGATCGGCGCTGGGGAAGCTGGTCAGGTCGATCGGCGTCGTGTAGTCCGCGTAAAAGCGCATCAGGGCCCCGTGCGAACCGTCGGCGTCGGCCGCCGTGAATGGGATGCCGCGATCGATGCAGTACTGGGCGCAGAGGCGAGCGACCACGGATTTGCCCACGCCGCCCTTCTCACCGCCGATGAAGTGAATCGTGCTCATGCGCAGGAGTGTACGCCGTTCGTATTTCCGATAGGCGGCGATGATGTTTCCATTGCGCGAAGCACGTGGGGTTCGCGCGGAGGCAGCGGACAGCCGCGAGGTTCTCGCGGCGCCCCGTCAGAGGCGCCGCGACTCTGGATGGCTGCTGCTACCAGCGCCTTCCGCCGCCGCCGCCACCCCGTCCGCGACCACCACCGCCGCCGCCGCCGCCACCCGATCGCTCCTGCGCCTCGTTGACGGTGACGGCGCGGCCCCCGAGCTCCCGCCCGTTCAGCTCCGCGATCGCGGTCTGGGCCTCCTGGTCGCTGCTCATCTCGACGAAGGCAAAGCCGCGCGGCCGTCCGGTCTCGCGATCCATCACCACCTTGGCGTCGGCGACCGTGCCGAGCTTGCCGAAGACCTCTCTCAGGTCCAGTTCGGTCGTGTCGTACGAGAGGTTCCCAACATAAAGACGTCTACCCATTCAATTTCTCCTTGTGTCGCATCCGGCGAAATCTGTCGCCGTCCAGAAGCCTCAAGCCTGCCGACGATCGACCTCGAGCGGGGGCAGGCGAAGCTGCGACGCAGAGACGAAACCGAACAAGAAAAGGACTTGCGGAAGACGTAGCACGCCCGGCGCCGTAAGGCCATCTCCGCGCAATCTCGGGGCGGCCGAGCTCGCCGCTCAGCATGGCGCCCCGGGTCCAGGCGCCGCATCGAAGCCGGCGTGTCTTGCACCCGCCGCATGCGGCGACGATGGCAACAGTTTCAACATGATCAGCGGAATCAATCCACGACGCGTCGAGCTGCGGCCGGCCACCGTTCCGGGTATGATCGGCCCCCCCGCACGGGAGCCGCGCCATGGATACATTCGAAACCATCGTGGCGAGGCAGCAAGTCGTCGATCTCGTGACCGAGCTCTTCGTGGCCACCGATCAGCGCGACTGGGCGGCGGTGAAGCGGTGCTTCGCGGATCAGGTCCTCTTCGACATGTCCTCGCTGGGCGCCGGGCCGGCCACGCGCCGAACCCCGGACGAGATCGCCGGCGGCTGGGCCGAAGGATTGAAGCCGATCGAGTCGGTCCACCACCAGGCGGGCAACTTCCGTGTCGCCGTGTACGAGGGGCGCGCCACCGCCAGCTGCTATGGCATCGCGTTCCACTTCCGCCGGACTCTTTCGGGTCACAACACCCGGACGTTCGTGGGCAGCTACTCCTTCTTGCTGGAGCGGGGCGGCCACCATGGCTGGCGGTTCACCAGCTTTCGTTTCGATCTGAAGTTCATCGACGGCAACCCACGGCTGGAAGTCGACGGCTGACAGCCGCATGTCCGACGCATTCACCGCGCCGGCGCTGGGCCTGCGGCCCGGTCAGCTCCCGTTCTTTCGCTTCCCGTACGGGGCCAAGACCGTCGCCGAGCAGACCTTCGTTCAGCGGCGCGGCAACACGACGTTCTTCTGGAACATGGACTCGAACGACTGGAGGATCCGCGACCCGCACAAGCTGTTCGTCGACGTGCTGGCTGAGCTGAGCGCCCGTCACCTCGAGACGGTGGTGTTCGTGGCCGCGCCGCCCCAGAGAGAGACGCCTGCGCCCTGGGAAAGGTGAGCCCGACTTCGTTGGCCCCGCCTTCGTCAGCCTCGCCTTCGTCAGCCTCGCCTTCGGGGACGACCTCCGGTACGCTGGCTGCAGGGTTTTGAAGGCGTTTCTGTTCCTGGTCGTTTTCACCGCCGCGGGTCTGGCCGGCGTCTTCTACTGGCGGCAGTCCTTGAAGGCGCACGGCGCGCCGGTCGTTGCCGCGAGCGCACCCACCAAGAGCGCGAAGGACCGTCCTCGACGGCACCGGCGCGGTGCGCGGCGACTCGCCCGCAACGAGACCTTCGTGGCGTCGTCACAGCCGGGCGAAGCGCCCGGGGACGACGCCCCGCCGGCTCTCGCGCCCTCGCCGCCGCCCGACGACGGCCCCCCGCTGGCCCCAGGCGGGGCCGCCACCACCGAGGCGCCGCCCTCCGACGTGTTCAGCCCGATCTCGTCGTCGTCCCCCGCGCCCAGCGGCGGGCAGCGCCAGCCGGTGGCCGAGCCTCCACCCGTCAAGCTGCGCGCCGCCGACCTCAAGATCGTCTGGCAGGGCGAGGATCTGTCACGGGCCGAGAACCAGCGCCTCGATTTTTCGAAGGATGCCATCGGACACGAGCTGTCGCAGGACGAGATCGACGCGCGCTTCCGCACCAAAGAGGACGCCGTGCTCGGCTGCGTCGCGCGCTCGCGGCCCGACGAGTACACCTTCGTCCCGGGACGCGTCACCGTGAGGTTCCGAATCCAGCGCACGGGCGTGGTGAAGGGCGTGCAGGTCGAGGCGCCCGTCATCTTGCACAAGGGTGGCCTCACCGGCTGCATCAGGGGCGTCGTGGGCGGCCTGCGGTTCCCGGCGTCGGACTCGAGCCAGGTGATCACCTACCCGTTCACGCTGATGTAGCGCCCTCACCGAGAGGCGATGGATTCCAGGAGCTGCGCCACCTGGGCCCGCACCGCGTCGCTTCCCGCGTGCCCCCCCTCGTAATAGTGGAACGCGATCCGGAGGTGGCCGGTCGAGGCGTTCCAGGCCTCGAGCGCGCGGACGGGCGCCACGGGCGTGTTCCAGTCGCCGGTTCCGTGAAAAACGTAGATCTGGGCCGGGGCGGCGCGCGCGGCCAGACGTTCGAACATCTCGCGGCCCGCGGGGCGTCGGCTCGCATCTTCGACGTACCGGCAAGAGACGCCTATGCGTTTTTCGAGGACACCCCAGTCGCAGGCTGCCAGCGCCTGCCGCACACGTTCACCGTCGGGCAGAGAAGCGAGCTGGCGCTCCAGGATCTCGGCGAATGGTTCGAGGGCGAGGCCGCTCAGGACCAGGGTCTTTATCCCAGCGGCCAAGACGGGATCGCGCTGGAGCAGCTCTTCGTAGGTGTAGAGCGCGATCAGCGAGCCCTCCGAGTGTCCGCGCAGGTGCAGCCGCACCTGGGGCCCGAAGCGCTCACGGGCCCAGCGCAACGCTTGGGTGGCGCAGGTGACCCCGTGGCCCAGGGTGTAGCGCGCGAGGACGGCGTCGTCTCGCCGCACCGCCGCCGGATCGTCGAACGGCGCCCGGACCCCCGGCTTGTCGAAGGTGGCGTAGGCGACCGCGCCGGTCGCCAGCGCGTCCTTGAACGACGGGTGCACGAACGCGCTCGACCCGATGCCCGACCCGTTGACGACCAGGAACACATCCCGCACCGGCGCGCGATTCCAGACCAGGTAGCCGGGACACACCAGGTCGTCGGCCGACGCGAGCGGGCGCTGGATCACGTTCCGGTATCGCGGCGCGCAGCCGCCGATCAGCGCCAGGCAGAGCGACGCCGCTGGAAACCAGGCGACGGAGGACATGACGCCTCGACTATTGTCATCTGGGTGAAGAATAAAGGTGGTGTTATCTGCTCCGAACGCTCATTCTCGTTCGATGGCAAAAACGTGGGCTTCCAAGAACGTCACCAAATACGAGAAGGCGTTCTTGAAGGCGATGCGCGCTCTGGCTGTTCCCAAGGGCCGCCGCAACTCTGCCCGGCCGCGCTGACGAACTTCAGGCTGCAACTCTGCCGTCATTTGATCACGCCGACGAGCGGGAGCGCTGTGCGAGAATTACAGGGGTATGAGGCGCGCTTGCCGGGTCGTTAGGGCGGCGGGCGCGGTAGCCCGAGCTTTCGGTTTCCGGGAGCAAAACGGAGAAAGACAGGAAAGGCCATGCAAAAAGGTACCGTCAAGTTCTTCAATGCCACCAAAGGCTTTGGTTTCATCACGCCGGAGGGCGGGGGCAAGGACGTATTTGTTCACGCCAATGACACCGGCGGCGCGCTCCTGCAGGAGGGCACCAAGGTCGAGTTCGAGGTCGTCCAGGGGAAGAAGGGACCCCAGGCCAGTGCCGTCAAGGTGCTCTGATCCCAGGCCGGAACGCGCCGGCAGTGATCGCCGATGAGTCGTGCCTTCACCGGCGGAAAGCGCGATCGCGAGGCCAAGCGCGATCTCAAAAAGCGGCAGAAGGCGGAGCGACTTCGGCGAAATCGCGAGATGAGCGCTCGTGGCGTCGGCGGCGCTCAGCTGATGGAGCCATCACCCGTTGCGCTCGCCGAGGTCAAGCTGGAAGACGTCGTCATCTCGGTCTCGACCGAGCCGCGTCGGGCCGACTTCGGCCCGGTGAAGCTGTTCGTCGGCGGCCTTGGCCGCGAGACGACGACGGCCGATCTGCGTACGTTCTTCTCGCGATTCGGCGAGCTCGCTGACGCGATCGTGATCCCCAACCGCTCGCCGGGCCAGTTTCGCGGCTTCGGATTCGTCAGCTACAGGGACGCTGCCGCCGCCGACCGGGCGATCAAGGAGATGAACGGCGTCGAGGTGGGGGGACACCCCCTGACGGTCAAGCGCGCCGAGGCGCGCCCCGGCCGTTTCTGATCTAGCTGGCGCGGCAATCCGGCTGTTTTCGGCCCGTCTTGGTCAAGACCAGGTGGTAGAGCTGGCCGTCACGCGCGCGGGATGCGCCGGCGGCGGCCAGTAGGTAGAACTGCCACATCCGATAAAAGCGCCGGTCGTACTTGTGCTGCAGGTCGGGATAGGCGCTGTCGAAGTTTTGCCACCAGGCGAGGAGGGTTCGCTCGTAGTCGGGGCCGATGTTCTGTAGGTCCTCGACCACGAACAGCCCCTCGACGGCCTTGCCGAGCTGCGCCAGCGACGGCGCAACCGCGTTCGGGAAGATGTACTTCTCGACGAACGGCGTGCCGTGGCGGCGGCTGCGGTTGTTGGCGATGGTGTGGATGACGGCGATCCCGTCATCGACCAGTGTCCGGTGCACCACCTCCATCACGTGCCGGTGATTCTTGGGGCCGACGTGCTCCATCATCCCGATCGACGCGACCCGATCGAAGGTGCCGGTGACGTCCCGATAGTCGCAAAGGCGCAGATCGACGTCCAGGTGACGCCACATTTCGCGCCCCAGGGAGTGCTGGTCCTTGGAAAGGGTCACGCCGACGACCGAGCAGCCGTACCTCTCGGCGGCCCAGGCGGCGAAACCTCCCCAGCCGCAGCCGAGATCGAGCACGCGCATGCCGGGACGAAGTCCCAGCTTCCGGCAGACGAGATCCAGCTTGGCCTCCTGGGCCTCCGCCAAGGTGCTCGCGTTCTTCCAGTAGCCGCAGGTGTAGACCATGCGCGGGTCCAGCATGCGCCGGTAGAGATCGTTCCCGATGTCGTAGTGGGCCTCGACCGAGCGGCCCGACCGTGCCTTGGACTGCAAGTTGAAGATCAGGGCCCTGGCGGTGAGCAGGCGCAGCCGCAGGCTGCCGGTCACCTTCTCGCGCAGTCCCGCGCGCATGATCTTCTCGAGCAGCACGTCCAGCGCGTCGCTGTCCCACCAGCCATCCATGTACGATTCGCCCACGCCCAGGGAGGCGTCTCGCAGCAGGCGCCCGTAAAAGCGCGGATCGTGGACCGTGATGTCGCCGGGGCCGGGACCGCCGATGCGGATCCCCGCGGTCGCGAACAGCTCCCGCACCAGCGTCTCGGCGGCGTTGACCATGAGCCCGTGTCCCACGGACCGCGGTTACACGCAAGGCCGCTCTTCGAGGTCCGACGGGATACACTGAGGCATGAGGTTCGCGAACAGGGTCGCGGTCGTGACGGGTGCGTCGCGGGGCGTGGGCAAGGTGGTCGCTCTGCGCCTGGCGGCGGAAGGGTGCGACGTCGTGGTCGCCGCCAAGACGGTGACGCCGGATCCGAAGCTGCCCGGCACCATCGCCGAGACCGCCCGCGAGATCGAGGCGCTGGGACGCCGCGCGCTCGCCGTCCAGGTCGACGTGCGAGACGACGCGGCCGTCGGCGCCATGGTGACGCAGGCGCTCGATCGCTTCGGGCGCATCGACTTCCTGGTCAACAACGCCGGCGCGCTGCACTGGCGTTCGCTGGCCGACACAGAGATGAAGCGCTTCGACCTGGTCATGAACGTCAACGTGCGCGGTACGTTCGCCTGCACGCGATCGGTGTTGCCCGCGATGATCGCCCAGAAGTTCGGGCACATCGTCATGCTGTCGCCGCCCGTCGACGTGCATGCGGCGACCGGAAAGGTCGCCTACTCGATCAGCAAGTTCGGCATGACCTTGATCGCGCAGGGGCTGGCCGGCGAGGTCCGCGAGCACAACGTCGCGGCGAACGCGCTCTGGCCTGCGACGCTGCTGGAGAGTCAGGCCACGATCCGGTGGGGCCTCGGCGATCGATCGATGTGGCGCAAGCCGGAGATCGTGGCGGACGCGCTGGTTGCCCTGTTCTCCAAGGAGCCCCGCACCTTCACCGGTCAAGCGCTGATTGACGAGGACCTGCTGCGCGCCGAGGGGATCACGGATTTCGCCCGCTATCGCTGCGATCCGGCCGTCGAGCCCCCGAGGGTCGGCTTCGACTTTCGGTTTCTGGCTGGCTGACCACCGGCCGGCCGAGGTGCCGCAGCCAGCGGACGTGCGAGCGGATCGCGCGCCCCATGGTGCGGTGCGAGCTGTGGCGGATGCCGTGGGCCCGGCAGGTCGCCTCGACGATGGGCGAGAGCGCCGGATAGTGGACGTGGCAGATCTTCGGGAATAGATGGTGCTCGATCTGAAAGTTCAGGCCTCCCAGGTACCAGGTGAGAAAGCGATTGTCGCGCGCGAAGTCGACCGCGGTCTCGATCTGATGGGTCATCCACTCGCGTTCGATCCGAAGCGACCCCGCGCTCGGGATCCGGAAGGTGGCCTCCTCGACGCAATGAGCGAGCTGGAACACCGTTGCCAGCGTGACCCCCAGGACCGCCATGGTCGCCAGGTAGAGGCCGATGATCGGGGCCAGCCGATGGCCGGCGAGCAGCGGGACGCCAAAGCACAGCATCAGGAAGAAGGCCTTGCCCACCCAGAACCAGACCTGATCCCACCCGCGCGGCCTGGGGACCCGGGTGTCGGCGACGCCCGGGCTGATCATCGACCGATAGTCGTCCACCAGCTGCCACTTCACCGCCAGCATGGCGTACAGCGCCCAGACGTAGACGTACTGGAACCGATGGAACCAGTAGCGCTGGTCGTGCGGCGACAGGCGCGCCAGCCAACCCATGTGGATGTCGTTGTCGGCGCCCGAGACGTTCGGATACGTGTGATGGGCGATGTTGTGCTTGTAGCGCCAGAAGTACGCGTCCCCGCCAAGCAGGTTCAGCGACAGGGCGGCGGCCTTGTTGAGGGCCGGGTGGCGCGAGTAGGCGCCATGATTGCCGTCGTGCTGGACGTTGAATCCGATGCCCGCCATCGCCAGCGCGACCGAGATCGCGAGGGGGATCGCCTGCCACCAGGTCGCCGCGAACCAGACCAGCCCGACATATGAGGCCCCCAGCCAGACGAGCAGAAATACGGTTTTGACGTACATCGGCTTGGTCGCGTGCTTGCTGCGAACGCCCGTCCGGAAGTAGGTCGCGACGCGCCCTTCGATGTCCCGACGGAAAGCAGTACACCCGGAAAATGTGAGGGCCATGACGTTCACAGTACACTGCGCGGGCTTTTTCCCCTATGCACCCCCCGCGCATCGTGGATCCATGAAGCGGATCCAAAGCGGAAACGGCCAGATCGTCCCAGCCGGGTCCCCCGAGGGCCGCGGAATGTGCTACTGTCACGCGTCCTGGGGCGAAAAAGCCGCCAGGCGGCTTCGGCGCTGTGGCGCGAGCGGAAGCCCAGCCATCCTCTCGTTCGCGGGAAAAGACGCCTCACGAAATAGGAGGCGCAGATGGCCCGAGTGACGGTCGAGGACTGTCTTGGAGAGGTGAACAACCACTTCGCGCTGGTGATCCTGGCTGCGAGCCGCGCTCGACAGATCGCCCTGGGCGCGAACCGGTTGGTTGCCTGTAACAACAAATCTGCCGTCGCCGCCCTGCGCGAGATCGGCGCCGGAAAGGTGCGGTTCAGAGAAGACGTCGACACCGTGATCCGCGCCTTCTTGAGCGAACGGACGGCGATCGACAACCAGAACAGGGCTGCCGGGTCGCCCCGGGGGCGCCGCGAACGGCCGGCCGAGGTCGCCTCTCAGTAACGGATTTCAGCATGGGTAAAGCCGAAGACAAGCGAGCAGCAATCGTTGCAAATCAAGCGGCGCGCGAGGCGGCGGCGCGAGCCGAGCGCCTGCTGCACGGCCCCCCGCCCTCGCCCCCGAAGCAGCGAGGGATACGTCCTCGGGGCCGCCCGCCCAAGCCGGTCGAGTGATCAGACGAACCCGCAACCCGGGCCATTCCGTGGCCGGCGATGACGGCGGCGAGCACGAAACCGCCGTCGAAGGTCACGCCCGTCCGGCGGTGAGCAAGGATTCGGTTGGCCAGTACCTGAGCGGGATCCGGTCCTTCTCGCTGCTCACGCGCGAGGGCGAGGTCGAGATCGCCAAGCGCATCGAGGAGGGGCGGCGGCGCGTGCTTCAGGTGGTGCTCGAGTCTTCCGTGGGCGTCGACGAGCTCCTCGCGCTGCGCGACGAGCTCCGCGCAGGGAAGGTCCGGGTCACGGAGGTCGTGGGAGACGTCGACACCGACGACCCCGAGTTCGACGAGCAATGGCACACCGAACGCGTGTTGAAGGCCTTCGACAGGGTCCGCCGGCTCCGGACGGCGCCCAAGAACGTCCGCCAGCAGAGTTTGGACGCCCTCATGCAGCTTCGGCTGCGCCGCGGACAGATCGACCGGATCGTCCTCAAGCTCAAAGCGCTGGTGGGGCGGATCGATCGAGCCAACCAAGAGATCTCGGCCTGCGAGAAGAGAAGCGGGCTGTCGGCCGATGAGCTGGGGCGGGCGCTGCGCGAGATGCGGTCGTCGCCGCTGCGGCAACGGGCGATCACCCACAGGCTGGGCCTCCGTTTCGACGAGATCGACCAGATGTCGCGGGCCATCTCGGCTGCCCGCATCAGGGTGCGGAAGGTCGAACAGGAAGCGCAGGTCGACGCCGACGCGTTGCGGAGGGCCGTGCTCGACATCCAGGCGAGCGAGCGAGCCGTCGAGAAGGCCAAGTCGGCGCTGGTCGAGGCCAACCTCCGGTTGGTCGTCTCGATCTGCAGGAAGTACCTGAACCACGGTCTGCAGTTCCCCGACCTCATTCAGGAGGGCAACATCGGTCTCATGCGGGCGGTCGAGAAGTTCGACTACAAGCTGGGCTACAAGTTCTCGACCTATGCGACCTGGTGGATCCGCCAGGGCATCACGCGGGCCATCTCGGACCAGTCGCGCACGATCCGGATCCCGGTCCACATGATCGAGACGCTCAACAAGATCACCCGCGCCGGGCGCTCGCTGGTCCACAAGCTTGGCCGCGAACCGACCCCCGACGAGCTGGCGGAGCACCTCGCGATTCCGGCGAGCAAGGTCCGTACGCTGTTGCCGCTCGTCCGGCCGACGCTGTCCCTGGAATCGCCCTCGGGCCAGGAGAGCGAGTCGCACCTCGGCGATTTCATCGAGGATCCGAACGTCATCCCCGCGGACGATGCCGTCATCCAGATGGATCTGGCCGACCACACCCGGAAGGTGCTGGCCGAGCTGACGCCGCGCGAAGAGAAGATCCTCCGGATGCGCTTCGGCATCGACGAACCGACCGAGCACACGTTGGAGGAAGTGGGCAACCGCTTCTCCGTGACCCGCGAGCGCATTCGTCAGCTCGAGGCGGCGGCCTTGCGCAAGCTTCGCCACCCCACCCGCAGCAAGGCCCTGAGGTCATTCAAGGACCAGTAATCCGGCGGTTCAGCGAGACGTCGCCTGCTCGCGCGCCATCGCCGCGGCCAGATTGGCCACGTCGAGCACGCCCAGGCCCGCGCCCGGCTCGTAGCCGGGTCGTCCCTGATAGAACCAGTTGTCTCCGGCCGCGATGTCCCGCACCGGCGAGGACGGGGCGTAGGCGTACGCGTTCGCGAACCGGTAGAGCATGGGATTCCAGAGACCGATCCGGCCGCCCGCTGCCTGTGCCAGGAGGGCGGACACGCCGTTCAACTGGGGCGACACGAAGCTGGTGCCGCCGTAGCCGGCCAGCACGCCGCCGTCCTCGGTCGAATAGAGCACGAAGCCCGAATACGGGTCGGCGTTCAGGGACACGTCGGGGACGTTGCGGCCCGGGAAGTGCGCCGGAAGGGCCAGGAGGTCCTGCGGCCCGGAGCCCGACCCATCATCGTAGACCACGCTCTGGCCCGGCTGGGTGAGCCGGATCCCGTTGGTCTGGGCCTGGTAGGACGGCAGCGGCCAGAAGGTGCTGACGCCACCGCCGCCGCCGAAGGGGAAGAGTGCGTTCTGATACGTAGGTCCCAGGACCTCGACCAGGTAGTCCTGGACGTAGTCCCAGCCCCAGACCCGTTCGGTCGACACCACGAAGTTGGGCGTCCCTTCGCCGGCGTTCAGCGTGAACGGCGTGGTGGTGCCGCCGCCGCCGGTTATCGCCGGGTCCGCCGCCGGGATGTCGACGCTGAGCACGTTCGAAAACGGCTGGTTGAACGAGAGGTTCGCGTCGTAGGCCCCCGAATCGCCCGAGGCGGCGAAGAGCGAGATACCCTGGACGGCCGCCTCCAGGAACGCCTGGTGCAACGCCAGCATCTCGCCGGTGAGATCGACGCCGGCGACTCCCGAGGCGTAGAACTCCTCCGCGCTGCCCCAGCTTACCGAGAGGCTGTCCACCACGTTGTCGGAGGCGGCCTTGTAGAAGAGGTCGATGAACCCGGCGTCGGTGTTCGGGGCGTCGTAGACCACGATCTTCGCCCGCGGCGCCAGGCCGCCGGCCTGCTCGACGTCCAGCGAGGTTTCACCCGAGCCCGCGTCGGCCCCCAGCGGACCGCCGCCGTCGACGTGAACCTGCTTGATGCGGTTGGGCTTCACGTCGAGCCCGATGAGGCGCCAGTAGGCGTAAGCGTCGTCCGGGATGAAGTTCGCCAGGGTGGCGACGCCGACGGTGCGCCCCGAGCCGTCGAGATGCCGGCGGTACAGCGGATTGATGTCGTAGAGGTTCGCCACGTCACCGACGGTGTAGCTGCCAGGAACGCCGGTGGCGGTCGACCCCGACGCCGGCAGCACGGCCGCCACCCTGGGCAGAGGTGCTTGCACCGACGCGTGGACATTCATCGGATGAAACAGGGCCTGGTCGCTGAGCCCCTCCACCACCAGGAGCAGGTCGCGAAGCAGGATTGGAATCGCGGGCGGGCGCCGCGGGCGATGAAAGCGCCTCCCGTCGCTCGCGTAGTCGTGGACGTCGGTGCCGAACGCCCGGCTGAAGGCGTCGACCGTGCCCGTCGCTTTCAGCACCAGCTGGTCGGCGTAGACCTCGGTGACGCGGACGCCGAACGAAGCCAGATAGCGTTGAATCGACGTGATGTCGGCGGCGCTGGGCGCGTACTGCGCGACGAAGTCCGGCAGGGAGAGAAACCGGTGATAGGCGCCCCCCTTCGGATCCTGCGTCGTGGCGACGGCGCGCTCCAACCCGTCCGGATGGCGCACCTTCAGCACCAGCGAGGCGGTGATCGTCTGGCTGGCCGAGCTTGGACCGAGATCCCGCGCTGCCGCCGCCGGATCGGAAGCCGCTCGCGCGGCGGGAGCGGCGGCACCCGAGACCACGTAGGCCGCCACCACCGCCGCCGGCGCAAGAAATGACCGAATCGCACCCCGCATCGAGACCTCCGCTGTTAGCGCCCGTGAAGAGAACGGACGAGACCGCAAAATTTCCCGGTCAGGGAGCGATCGGCGCGGCGCGCAGGTGCAAATCGGTCAACGACGAACCGTAGATTGGAGCCGAGGAGACTGGAGCACCTCGGGGTACCGGCCTGGTTCGAGCGGCGATGGCAACCTGGTGCGTGCCTGGGCTCGCCGCGAGCTGCGCGAAGTCGGCGGGAGAGACGCCGGTACGTTCACGGCCCCGTGATGGTGCCGACGATCTGCGTCGCGTAGCTCTGCGATGAGCTGTACGTCCCCCGCATCCACAGCAACGCCGTGTGGCTGGCATCCCACTTGGGCACGACGGGACGGATGTTGTCCTTGGTCGAACCCTTGGTGACCGGCGTCCAGGTGAACGTGGCGCCGTTGTCGCAGGTGGTTCCCCGCCAGATCTCGTGCTTGCCGCTCGATCCCATGGTGTCGGTGGTGGGATCGTACGGCGTCGAGATGTAGATGGTGTTGGGATCGTCCGGAACCAGCGCGCCGAGGCCGATGTAGTCCTCCTCGTCCGCGAACAGCTTGGCCCCACCCTTCACGAGATAGGTGGTCTTCCACGAGCTGCCGTCGAACCGGAAGTAGAGCATCCGCTTGTCGGGATCGGACCCGTAAGGCGTCGAGTCGCAAGTGTCGGCCCGCCCTTGCCCGAGGACCGCGATGGTGCCGTCCGCGTACCGAACGATGTCGTGGTTCCACAGGCGGCAGATGTTCATGCCGCTGACCGACGTGCCGGTCTTGAAGACCGGGGTATAGATGTCGATGTTCAGCGAATTGGTGATCGTGGCGCCGCTGTCGTGGAGCGACGAATCCTTCACGGCGCCGGCGGAGTCGTAGACCTTCCCGCCCGAGATGTAGCCGTGATACAGGCTGTTGTCGGCGTCGCGCGGATGGGCCTCCGTCCCGACGAAGTCGATGCGGTCGGTGTTGTTGCCCCAGTACTTGAAGTAGCCGCCCGCGTATGGGGCCTGCCCGGTGTCCATCAGGCGTCCGTAATAGCTGAACGTCTGGCCGTCGTCGGCGGAGGTCAGCGCCGCGGGGTCCGTGGCGATCGAGCGGACGAAGCTGTAGATGGACGAGCCCAGATACCAGGGATTCGAGTACGTGACCATGTTGGTGGTGGCGCCCGCCCACGGGCAGCCGAGCGAGGTCCAGTCGACCTGGACCTCCGGGCCCCACTTGGTCCCGTCGAAGACGCTGAAGCGGCTCAGGCAATCCACGTGATGCCCCGACCACTGCGCCAGGTACTGGCCGTCGGGGCGGATCAAGAGCGCCGGCGAGTTGTGATCGTCGACGTTGCTGATCGCCAGCGAAGAGGGGAGCGTGTATCGCGTCGGCGTGCCGGAGGCGAGGTCGTAGATGACCGCTTCGTTCTGGCCACTCCGGCTGCCCCCACTGGCCGTGCTGCCGATGATCAGCTTGTTCGCCCTGGTGTCGACGACCGCGCGTTCGTCCTGGTACCACGACCAGCCGCCGTTGTCGTTGAAGGTGATCAGCGTGCCGGCGACCGCATCGCTGGTGCCGGTCGGTCCCGCCGGCGGTGTCGGACAGCTCGCTACGCCCGCGCCGGCCGCACCGCCCGAGCCGCCCACGCCGCCTCCACCCGAGCCGCCGGTTCCAGCGACGCCACCGGTCGCCGTGCTCCCCGATGCGCCGCCCGCCGAGCTGGACCCGCCCGCTCCGGCCGCGCCACCCGACCCGCCAGCACCCGGCAATGCGCCGCTCTGCGAGCAACCCAGGAGCGCACCCAGACACAACGCCATCGTTTTCGGTCTCATCGCGCTGCGCCTCCACCCGGTCTGAACGCAAAAGACTATCCCAATTCGGGAACCGCGCCTCCCCCCGGGTGTCCATGTCCAGGTGCAAGCTCGCTCAGGGACCGCGTGGCTCTCTGCGCTGAGCGTTCTGGGGCTGCTGTCCGGCTGGTCTGGCGACGGGCGGGCGCTGTCGGGGCGGCGAGCTGTCCGGCCCGAGCTCGGAGCGGACGACCAGGCGATCGCCGACCGCGCGATCCACCTGCCTGCGGTCGTCGTCGGCGCAGCGAGTGAAGGGCCAACCATCCAGCCGGCCGGCGGTCCGCCGCGGACGCCCGGCACGGTCCGTCCCGCGCTGGCGGCGATCCGGCTCAACCTGGTGGAGTGCTACCGCTGGGCCCGGTTCCGGCAGCCCGCCCTGGAAGCAGCCGCTTTCACCGTCGACATGCGCCTCGACCGGGGGGGCACCGTGAGCCTGGTGGCGGTGGAGCCGCCGTCATCGGTCGCGGCCGGCGAAGTCGCCGCGTGCCTGCGCGAGGTCCTGGGCACCCTGCGGGTGGACCTGTACGCAGCGCACGTGACCGACCTGGTCCCGGACGGCCGCGATGCGGCAGAGCTGATCAAGCGCAAAGCCGACCTTCTCGCCCGGACACGCTAGGTGCGAGGTGCCGGCGTCGGCTGCGTCGTCGATCCAATCGATCGCCGTCGGTGCAGCAACGAAAGGCTGACACCACGCTGGCAGCCAGCGTCGATGCGACGCGAACGCCCGTGGGGCGTCCATTTGCGTCGCCCGCGGATGAGCTGCTCACGCCCGGTATATCGTCTATTGACGCGTCTTCTCGTATCGGAACTTTCGTTCACCGAAATGAGAATCCGCGAGGTCTCTTCGCCATTAATGAGAGAGCCGAATCCGGTCGTCATTGTGCGAACTTCAATTTCGCCTCCACTGCCCCTTTCGGCCCTCACGCGTCACCGAACGCAGCCCGCTGCGGTCGTGATCAGCCCAAAGCTGGATGGGAATTACGGAGGCCCAGCCACCCGTCCCCGGAGGGATCATGAGCGACTTAGTAGATAACAACCCCAGCGGCCAGGTCGACGACGACGAGAAGCGCGAGGCTAACAACGCGTCTCGCCGCGGCTTCCTGCAGATCAGCGCTCTCGCCGTGACCGGACTGGCGGCTGCCTGTGCTTCAGGCGGCGGTGGCGACATGACCGGGACCGGCGGCACCACCGGCACGGGCGGCACCCCTGGAACCGGCGGCACCGGAACGGGTGGCACCGGCACCGGCGGCATCCCCGGCACCGGCGGCACCGGAACGGGCGGCATCAAGGGAACCGGCGGCATCAACGGAACCGGCGGCGTCGCCGGCGCGGCCGGCCACGGTGCGGCCGGCGTCAGCGGAGGCGCGGGCGCGACCGGCACCGGTGGCGCCGCAACCGGTGGCGCGACCGGTTCCGGCGGTACGGGCGGAACGCCCGGCGCGGGCGGCCTGGAAAGCAACTGCACGCCCCTGCCGGCCCTGCCGACCGTTCCTTCGGCCACCTCGATCCCGAAGCTCCCCGATCCGTTCCAGTTCATCAACGGCATGCGGATCGCTTCGAAGTCGGACTGGGAGTGTCTCCGGGCCGACCTCAGCGCGAAGTGCCAGGCGGCGGTCTACGGCCCGAAGATGCCGCCGCCCGACTCACTGACCGCGACCCTCAGCGGCAGCATGGTCACCGTCAGCATGAAGGTCGGCAGCAAGAGCGGCTCCTTCACCTTCTCGATCACCGGCGGCGGGAAGATGGGGGACAAGATCCCCGTGGTCATCAAGTGCGACGGATCGGGCTGTCCGTTCCCGAGCAGCGTCGCGAGCATCAGCCTCACGACCAGCACGTTCGCCGACCAGAAGGCCCGGCCGACCACCGGGCTCGTCACCACGCTCTATGGCAGCGCCGCGGCCAAGAGCGGCTCGGACATCTGCTGGGCCTGGGGCGCGAGCCGCATCATCGATGCGCTCGAGATGCTGCCGCAAACCGGCATCGACCCGACGAAGGTCGCGGTCACGGGCTGTTCGTACGCCGGCAAGGGCGCCCTCGCCATGGGCGCGTTCGACGAACGGGTCGCCCTGACGGTCATGGAGGAGGGCGGCTCGGGCGGCTCGGCGCTCTGGCGCGTGTCGTCGAAGGAAGCGTCGCTGGGCCAGAACATCCAGGAGGCAACCGAGATCGTCGGCGAGGCGAACTGGGAGGGTCAGCCCTTCTATGACCTGTTCCACGGTCAGTCCAAGACGAACGCGCCGGTCGACAAGCTGATCTCCGACCAGCACATGGTGGTCGCGATCTGCGCGCCGCGGGCGTGTCTGCTCATCGAGAACGACATCGACTGGCTGGGCCCGGTCGCTGCGTACGGCGGCGGTGTGGCGGCCCGGCACGTGTACAACGCGCTCGGGATCAAGGACCGGATCGGGATCTCGGTGGCCGCGAACCACGCGCACTGCTCGTTCCCGTCGAGCCAGCAGTCGGCCCTCACGGCGTTCATCAACCGGTTCCTGTTCGGCATGAACGTCGACACCTCGGGCGTCGACCTGCTCAACGCGACGAACAGCAAGCTTCACACGTTCAACGAGTCCGACTGGATCGATTGGACGGAGCCGACGCTGAGCGGCAACCTCACCTGGGACCCGTTCGCGTAAGACCGGCGGAGCGCGCGGCACGTAAATAAGTCGTGACCCCCCGCGCTGGGCGCAGTGACCGGCCGCTCGTGGAAGCGCTCTCGCGCTTCCTGCTGGCGGCCGGTTTCATTTTCTGCACCCAGATGGCGGGCCCGACCGCCGGCGCCGGTCCCCAGCCAGCGGTTCGGGCGCCAGGCTGGCTGCTTCCGGCTCGGGTGCGTCGCCTGGCCAACGCCGAGTACGACGCCTCGGTCCAGGCGCTGCTGTCGACGGGGCGAAGCCCGACCTCGGAGCTCGAGTTCCCGCCGGACCTCCGGCGTGACGGCTTCACGGTGAACGCCGCCCAGCGCGTCGACCCCCTCATCGTCGAGCGGCTGGCCGACGCCGCCGACACCCTGGCGACCGAGGCCCAAGCAAACGGGACGCTCGCGCGCCTGGCTCCCTGCGCGACGCCGGCGGGTGGCCCGAGCTGCGCGCGGAAGTTCATCACCACCTTCGGCGCCAAGGTGTACCGCCGCCCGCTGGTCGAGGATGAGGTTCGGGCGTTGCTCACGCTGTACGCGGCGGGCGCCCAGGACGCCTCGTACGCCGACGGCATCGCCCACGTCACGCGCGGCCTGCTGCAGTCGGCCGGGTTTCTGTACGTGACCGAGCTGGGCAACGGCCAGGTACGCCCGAACGCCACCGTCGAGCTGACGCCTTACGAGATCGCGGCCTCGCTGGCCTACCTCGTGACCTCGGCGCCGCCCGACGACCAGCTGGCGGCCAAGGCGGCCAGCGGCGCGCTGGCAGACCCGGCCGAGCGCGAGCACGAGGCGCGGCGCCTCTACCAGACCGATCCGCGCGCCAAGGACACCGTCGTCCGCGTCGTGCGCGAGTGGCTCGGCATCGATCGCATCGACGCCAGCGCCAAGGACTCGCTGGTCTACCCGCAGTTCCAGCGCGACAAGCCGCGCATCGTGGCCGAGAGCCGGGACTTCGTCCGCGCGGTCGCGTTCGAATCGACGGGCACGGTCTCGGAGCTCCTCGGCGCCCGCTGGACGGTCGGCTCGGGCCCCCTCGACCTCTACCGGACGGCCGGGGACGGGCCGAAGCTCCCCTCGGGCCCGACGCGCCTCACCGATCGGGTCGGCATCCTGAACCAGTCGGCGTTCCTGGCCAGCTATGCGCTGGCGCACGAGAGCCACCCGATCTTCCGCGGCGTGGCCGTCGCGCAGCGCGTGGCCTGCATGGGGCTCGACTCGCCGGCCTCGTTCAACATCCAGGTGATCCCACCGGCGCCCGATCCGACGGTCACCACCCGCAAGCGCTACGACGTCCACGTCAAGGACTCGATCTGCGCCGGGTGCCACGACATCATCGACCCCTTCGGGTTCGCGTTCGAGCGCTACGACGGCATCGGCGCCCGGCGCGAGCTGGATCATGGCCAGCCGGTCGACAGCGTCGTCGACGTGTCGGTCAAACGAGGCTTCGACGGCCACTTCGCCGACAGCAATCAGATGGCGGCGGCGCTGGCCCGGAGCACCAACGCGCGCGAGTGCTTCGCGCGCTTCATGTTTCGCGCCGCGGCGGGCGCGGGCGACGGCGCCGCAACGGCGGGCGAAGCCGAGTTCATGCAGGCGTGGCGGGCGACGCCGGCCGCCGCCCAGGGCAACATCGTGGAGACGCTGGTCAGCTACGCCAAGGGGCCGGGGTTCGTGCTGCGGGGCGCCCCATGAAGACGCTCGGGCGGCGGGCGCTGCTCGCCGGGCTCGGCGTGGGGGCCGCGGCCCTCCCCTTCGCGCGCCTGGTGAAACGATGGCGCCGGGAAGAGAGCGGCCTTCCGCAACCGCTGCGCTTCATCGGCGTCTACCACCCCCACGGCATCGCGGCGGAGCTCTTCGCCAGGCGGCCGGACGAGACCGAGACGAAGTTCGATCTCCGCCATCCCGACAGCCCCCTGCAGCCGTTCGACGAACCCGCCACCTACGGAAGGAGCTTCAAAGACAAGGTCGTCGTCATCGAGGGCGTCGACGTGCTGTCCGATACGAACGGCCACAACTCGGCGGGCACCATCCTCACCGGCAGCCGCATCGTGGGCGGCGACGGCGGCCTACCCTGGAACAGCTCGCTCGATCAATTCCTGGCCGTCGAGCACCGGCTGGGCGACAGCACCCTGGTCCCCAGCGTCGCGCTGGCGGTCGGCAGCAAGCAGCTGAGCGCGCGGGAGACCCTCTCGTTCGGCACGGGCGGCGTGCCGATCTCGAAGATCATCGACCCCGGCGTGGCCTTCGATTTCCTGTTCAAGCGCGCCATCGTCGGCGGCGATCCGGCGGCCCAGGCCCGGGCCGCCCGCGAGCGGCGCCTGGGCAAGAGCTTGATCGACTTCGCGATGGGCGACGTCCAGCGCCTGCGAGCCCGCGTGGGTCCCTTCGAGGTCCAGAAGCTCGACCAGCACCTGGAGGCGCTGCGCGCGTTCGAACGGAAACAGCAGGCCATGTCGCTGCCGAACAGCTGCGCGCTTCCGAACCGGCCGCCGGCCTTCCCGCACCTCGAGCGCCACAACGGCGGCGAGCCGTACTTCGACGCCATCACCGACCTCCACATCGATCTGCTGGCCCTGGCGATTGGCTGCGACCTCACGCGTTTCGGGACGCTGGTGATGAACGATCTGTCGTACGCCGGCAATCCGCTCGGTCTGCCCGAGGACAACCACGGGGCCATGGCGCACACGTATTCGGCGTCTGCGCTGGGCAACGGGGGGCACCCGGTCGGCCCGGGGAATCCGGCGACCTGGCAGCTGCTGGCCCGGTTCAACCGCTACGCCTACAGCAAGGTCGCTCGCCTGCTGCAGCGGCTGGGCGAGTACGGCGTTCTCGACAGCACGCTGGTCTACGCGTCGAGCGACATGGGGAACCCGGCGACCCACAGCACGCGCAACGTCCCCACCGTCCTCGCGGGCGGCCTCAACGGCAAGATCCGCATGGGCCGCCGCATCCAGTATCGAACCGATTGCCCCATGGGCACCTGGTGCGACCCCGACGGCAAGGACTACCAGACCATGCCCAACAACTGGCTTCTGGTCTCGATCGCGGAGGCCTTCGGCGTCGAGCTGGCCTCGTATGGAATCCAGGCCGAGGCCCAGTACTCGAACGGCAAGTTGCCCGGGCTCTGAGCCGCCGGACTACACGCTCGGCAGTGGCTTGGTTCGTCCGGGTCTGTACGCATGTTTGCGGAGCAGGTCGCGAACCATGTTGCGGTCGACTGTGGACTGGGCGGCTTCGCTGTTCGAGGCCGCCGGAACGTTCGTGATGACGCTCGGCGCGCTGGTCGCCCTGGTGCTGGCGCTCCGTGACCGCGAGAGCGCCGGCGTCTACAAGGTGTTCCGGAACCGCCTGGGCCGCGCCATCATTCTCGGGCTCGAGCTGCTGGTCGCCGCCGACATCCTCCGCACAATCAGCACGCAGCCGACCATCCTCCAGGTCGGGGCCCTGGGCGGCATCGTCCTCATTCGCACCTTCCTCAGCTTTTCCCTCGAGGTCGAGCTCGACGGACGCTGGCCCTGGCAGCCCAAGGCCCCCGGCGAGGAGCACCGTTAGCAGGCTAGCGCCGCGCGTAACGGGTGAAGACGAAGTCGCTGTCCTTCGCCTTGGTGTGGCACGCGACGCCGCACTTGGCGTCATTCCCCTGCGGCGGCTTGTCGGTCGTGGTGCCCGGCCTGAAGGTGTCGGTGGCGGCGTCGTATTCGAACGCGGCGTAGCCCCATCCGTTGCCGTCCGGGTATTTCTTGCTGTCCTTGACCATGAAGTCCACGTCGTGCTGGATGCTGGGCACGGTCGGCGGGCCGGGGTCGCTCTCGTTCTGCTTGGGAATCCAGTGCACCTTCGCCATTCTCGATCCGTCGGGGAAAGGCTTGCCGTTGCCGGGGATGCCGGCCCGGAAGGCTTTGATGATGGTCGGATTGCCGAGGATGGCCGCGATCAGCTTTCCGTTCTGGCTGATCGACACGAGCTGCCAGCTCTCGTAGCCCTTGAAGTCCGCGAAGGCCAGGCCCCCCGGCACCTTCAGGCTGTACTTGTCGGGCGCGGAGATGGCCCTGGCCCCGAACGTGGCAAGGACGGCGACGACGCCGGTCGCGACCCCCAACTTCGACACTCTCTTCCGATCCATCTCCGACCTCCTCGTCCGTGTCGCAGGACGTTACGTCATCGCACGGGCCCCGCCATTCGGCCAGCGTGGAATCCGTCGCAGACCGACGCTGGAAACCAAACCCGAGTGAGCGTACGTACGTGGGGTCGCGTACAGGGGCTGGCTCCGCGCCCTCCGCAGGGAACGGCGGCCCGGCTGGGACAGGCGGCGCGACGGGCGGCGGAAACGCCGACGCGATCGACGGCAGCGCGCCGGCCGAGGCGCTCGCGAGCCCGGCGCCCTGAGCGCGAAGGCCGCGCCTACCCGCGCATGGGCCGCCCTCTCGGGCGGAGGACGCGCTCCCAGCGGTCGTAGCTGACGCGGTCGCGGCTGCGCAGCAGAGGCAGCAGCGCCAGTCCGGCCACGAAGCCGCCGACGTGGGCAAAGAAGGCGACGCCGCCGGCAGCAGGGGTCGGCTGGAACGCGCTCCACAGGTTGACGGCGAACCACTCGATGATGACGAACCAGGCGGGCAGCCACATGAACAGCCCCCAGAACAGCCACAGCACGGGAATGGGGTTCAGCACCTGGATCGGCGACCTCGGGTAAAGCAGCAGGTAGCCGGCCAGCACGCCCGAGATCGCGCCGGACGCGCCCACCATGGGCACGGTCGAGTGCGGCCCGGAGCCGATCTGGGCGGCCGCCGCGGCCATCCCGCAGGCCAGGTAGAAGACCGCGTAGCGCAGGTGCCCGAGCGCATCCTCGACGTTGTCGCCGAAGATCCAGAGGAACAGCATGTTGCCGGCGATGTGGGCCAGTCCGCCGTGCAGGAACATGTGGGTCAGCAACGTGACGACGTTGTGAGCGGGATCGGCCACCAGCTGCGCCGGGACCAGCGCGCCGGGCAGCGCGATCGTCTCGGGCCCGACCGGGCCGAGCTTGCCCGAGAGCTCCAGGACGAAGACCACGACGTTGACGGCGATCAGGGTCAGGTTGACGGTGGCTCTCGATCGGGTCGGGAGGGTGTCTCGGAGGGGGAGCATCGGTGTACTGGAGCCGACGTTACTACGAGGCGCGCCCGATCATTCGACCGCGAGCCAGCTCGAACGACGCAGCCGGAGACACCTGTCACCGCCGCCAGGGTGGCGTCGGCCCGTTCGAGCCTCCGGGTATCGAGGAGGTATTCGGCTCGTCGCGTCACCTACACTTACTTACATCCATTTTAAAGATGGGCGATAATCCCGCCGACATCGTGTCTTCAAACCACACGTGTCGGGGAGGGACGAAACGTGAAGGTGAATCGCTCCGTCTGGTCGCAGGCCTCCGGTTGGACACACGAAGATGGCGGGGCCGGTGGGAGGGACGTGGATCTCGCGCTGGTGTTCGGCTCTACCGCCCCGATGATCGAGAGGCGGCTGGCCGACATCCGCGCGCGCTACCCGAACGCTTACGTCTGCGGGACCTCCACGGCCGGCGAGATCGTGGGCCGGGAGGTTCGCGATGATTCGGTGGTCGTCACCGGGATCCGGCTGGAGAAGACCCAGCTGCGCACGGCCGAGGTCACCATCGACAGCGCCGACGACAGCCTGGCCGCCGGACGCAAGCTGGCGGAGTCCATGCCCCACGAGGGCCTGGTGCACACGTTCGTGCTGTCCGACGGCATGGGCGTCAACGGAAGCGAACTGGTCCGCGGTCTCTCGTCGCTGCTCCCCGCCGGGGTCAGCACCACCGGCGGCCGGGCGGGCGACGGCGGGCGCTTCGAGCGCACCTACGTGTGCGCCGGCGGCTCGGTGGCCGAGCGGCGGAGCGTGCTGCTCGGCTTCTACGGAAAGCGCCTGCGGGTCGGCTACAGCGCCATGGGAGGCTGGGACGCCTTCGGGCCCGAGCGCCTGGTCACCCGGGCCAAGGGCAACGTCCTCTACGAGCTGGACGGCGGCAGCGCGCTGGAGCTCTACAAGCGTTACCTGGGCGAGCACGCCAAGAACCTGCCGGCCAGCGGGCTGATGTTCCCGCTGACGGTGCGCGACCCGGCCAACGGCGAGTGTGTCACGCGCGCCGTGGTGGGGATCGACGAAGGCGCGCAGAGCATGGCCTTTGCCGGCGACATCCCCGAGGGTTCGTTCGTGCGCCTCATGCACGCCAACTTCGATCGGCTGGTCGACGGCGCCTGTGCCGCGGGCCGTGCCAGCCAGCAGATGCTGGGGGTCCGCGCCGAGCTGGGAATCTTGATCAGCTGCATCGGCCGCAAGCAGCTTCTCAAGCAGCGCGTGGAAGAAGAGGTCGAGGGGGTGATCGAGGCGCTGGGGCCGGAGACCCACACCACCGGCTTCTACGCCTACGGCGAGCTGTCGCCGACGGGGCGCGGCGCGCCCTGCACGCTCCACAACCAGTCGATGTCCGTCACCCTCTTCAGCGAGATCTAGCTCTTGGCAAACATGCACCGGCTGCTCGCGCGGCAGCTCCGAAAGCACCTGGGCGGTGGCGATCCCGGCCCCGAGCTGCAGCGGCTGCTGGAGGCGGTGAACGACGCCTACGAGCACCAGGAGCAGGACCGGCAGCTGGTCGAGGGGGCCATGCAGCTGGCGTCGCAGGAGCTGTTCGAGCGCTACCGGGCGCTGGCGGCCGCGCAAGAGCGCCTGCTGGCCGAGATGGAGCAGCGCAAGCGAACCGAGTACCGCTACTCGCTGGCGGCCCAGGGGGCCAACGACGGGCTCTGGGACTGGGACGTCGAGACCGGCCGCGTCTACTACTCGCCGCGCTGGAAGGCGATGCTGGGTTACGAGGACGGCGACATCGGCGACGGGCTGGCCGAGTGGCTGGACCGCGTGCACCCCGACGATCTGCCGCGCCTGCGCGCCGACATCGACGACCACCTGGATCAGCAGAAAGAGAACCTGTCGTCCGAGTTCCGCATCCGCCACCGCGACGGGCAGTACCGCTGGGTCCTGTGCCGTGGCGTGGCGGTCAAGGACCCGGAGCGCGCCACCCTGCGCGCGGCCGGCTCGCTGACCAACATCAGCGACCGCAAGCTGGCCGAGGAGCAGCTGCGGTTCGAGGCCATGCACGACTCGCTCACGGGCCTGGCCAACCGCAGCCTGCTGGCCGAGCGCCTGACCCACAGTCTGGCGCGGAGCGCCCGCGACCCCGACAGGAACCGGTTCGCGCTGCTCTACATCGACCTCGACGAGTTCAAGGTCATCAACGACAGCCTGGGGCACCAGGTGGGCGACAAGCTGCTCATCGAAGTGGCCCGCCGCCTGTCGACCTGCGCGCGCAAGGTCGACACCATCGCCCGCATCCCGGGCGACCACGTGGCGCGGATCGGCGGCGACGAGTTCGTGATGCTGGTCGAGGACCTGGCGGTGCCCGAGGACGCCGTGCGGGTGGCCGAGCGGATCCACAGCGCGCTGTCCGAGCCGTTCAGCCTGGGTGGTCACGAGCTGGTCGCCCGCGGCAGCATCGGGATCGCCACCAGCGACCCGGGATACGCGCGGCCGGACGAGGTGCTGCGTGACGCCGACACCGCCCTCTACCAGGCCAAGCAGGCCGGCAAGAGCTGCACCGCGGTGTTCGACCCGCAGATGCACCAGCGGGCCATGGCGCGCTGGTCCACCGAGACGGAGCTGCGCCGCGCGGTGGAGCGGGACGAGTTCGAGATTTACTACCAGCCCATCGTCGACAGCGCCGGGAGGCTGGCGGCGCTGGAGGCGCTGGTGCGCTGGCGGCATCCGACGCGCGGCCTGGTCATGCCGGACGCCTTCATCTCGGTCGCCGAGGAGACCGGCCTGATCGTGCCGCTGGGCAAGCTGGTGCTGGCCAGCGCCTGCCGCCAGCTGAGACGCTGGCAGCGCGAGATCCCGTCGCTGGAGCAGCTGGCGGTGGGCGTGAACATCTCGCACCGCCAGTTCGTGTCGCCGGCCGTGGTGGACGACGTGGCCCGCATCCTGGACGAGACGGGCCTGGCGCCGCAGAACCTGCGCCTCGAGGTCACCGAGACCACCGCCATGCAGAACGCGGCCCAGACCATCGAGACCATGGCGCGGCTGCGGGCCATGGGCGTGCTCATCTACATGGACGACTTCGGCACCGGCTACTCGTCGCTCAGCCAGCTGCAACGGATGCCGCTGGACGCGCTGAAGATCGATCGCGAGTTCGTGAAGGAGATGAACCGCGACGCCACCAGCCGGTCGATCGTCGACTCGATCATCGCGCTGTCACACACCATGAACCTGCGGGTGATCGCCGAGGGTGTCGAGACCGCGGAGCAGGCGGCGCAGCTGGCCGGCTCGGGGTGCGACTACCTGCAGGGCTACCACTTCGGCCGCCCGATGCCGGTCGACCAGGTCGCCGCCTTCGTCGAGCAGCGCAGGGTCTCCGGCCGCCCCCGAATCGCCGCGCTCTGACCTACGGGCAGCGGGCCGCGATGGGGGGACAGCGCGCGCCACCAGGCGCTGGTCGTGCCCGGCCCGCCCCGGGTCGGATCGTTCGGCCAGAACGACGACCACCAGGAGCGAGACGCTCGCGAAGGCGGCGCTCATTTTCAGCCAGCGGCCGACCCGCCCCGGCCGCGGCTTGACCATCGCGAAATCGTGCCCGACAGTTCCGCCCCGCGCAATCGGCTGTGGCATGCTGCGCGCCATGACCACTCCGTTGCGGGAACGTCCGGCCTGGAAGGCGCTCGAGCGCCATCACGCTCAGATCGCGGGGCGACACCTGCGCGAGCTGTTCGCCGCCGATCCCGGGCGGGCCGAGCGCTTCGCCCTGGAGGCCGTGGGCCTGTACCTGGACTACTCGAAGAACCGGATCTCCGACGAGACGCTGCGCCTGCTGCTGCAGCTGGCGGAGCAGAGCGACCTGCGCGGGCACATCGACGCCATGTTTCGGGGCGACCGCATCAACGTGACCGAGAACCGCAGCGTCCTGCACGTGGCCCTGCGCATGCCGGCCGGCAAGTCGCTGGTGGTCGATGGGCAAAACGTGGTGGCCGACGTGCACGAGGTGCTGGGGCGCATGCGCGCGTTCTGTGAGCGCATCCGCTCGGGCAGCTGGAAGGGGCACACCGGCAAGCCGATCCGGAACGTGGTCAACATCGGCATCGGCGGTTCGGACCTGGGCCCGGTGATGGCCTACGAGGCGCTGCGCTTCTACAGCCGGCGGGACATGACGTTCCGGTTCGTCTCCAACGTCGACTCGACGGACCTGGCCGAGGCGACCCACGACCTGGACGCGGCCGAGACGCTGTTCATCGTCTCTTCGAAGACGTTCGGGACGATCGAGACCATGACCAACGCGCAGTCGGCGCGGCAGTGGGCGGTGGCCCGGCTGGGGAGCGAGGCGGCCATCGCCAAGCACTTCGTGGCGGTCTCGACCAACCACGCCCGCGTCACCGAGTTCGGGATCGACCCGGCCAACATGTTCGGGTTCTGGGACTGGGTCGGCGGGCGCTACTCGATGGACTCGGCGATCGGGCTGTCGACGATGCTGGCCGTCGGCCCCGAGCAGTTCGACGAGATGCTGGCCGGCTTTCACGAGCTGGACGAGCACTTCCGCACGGCGCCGTTCGACCGGAACCTGCCGGTGCTGATGGCGCTGCTGGCGCTCTGGTACGGAGACTTCTTCGACGCCCAGACGTTCGGCGTGATGCCGTACGAGCAGTACCTGAAGCGCTTCCCGGCCTATCTGCAGCAGCTGACCATGGAGTCCAACGGCAAGCACGTCACCCTGGACGGCCGCACGGTGGACTATCAGACCTGCGGGATCATCTGGGGCGAGCCGGGGACCAACGGGCAGCACAGCTTCTACCAGCTGATTCACCAGGGGACGAAGCTGATTCCCGTCGACCTGATCGCCTTCGCCAAGACGCTCAATCCGCTGAGGGACCACCACGACATCTTGCTGTCGAACGTGTTCGCGCAGGCCGAAGCGCTGGCCTTTGGCAAGACCGAGGACGAAGTACGGGCCGAGGGGACGCCGCCCGCGATCGTCCCGCACAGGGTCTTCGAGGGGAACCGCCCGACCAACGTCATCCTGGCCGAGAAGCTGACGCCGCGGATCCTGGGGACGCTGGTGGCTCTCTACGAGCACAGCACCTTCGTGCAGGGGGTGATCTGGGGCATCAATTCGTTCGATCAGTGGGGCGTCGAGCTGGGCAAGGCGCTGGCCCAGCGGATCATCCCCGAGCTCGAGAGCAAGACCGAGCCGGCGCTGAAGCACGACTCCTCGACCAACGCGCTCATCCGCCGCTACCGGAGCTGGAAGGGGTGAGCGGCGCCGGCGCGCAGCCGGTCAAGCTGTTGATCGCCGACGTCGACGGGACCCTGGTGACCAACGCCAAGGTCCTGACCGACGGGGCCCGCCGGGCGGTCGATCGGCTGCGCGGCGCGGGGATCGAGCTCGCCATCACCAGCGGCCGCCCGCCCCGCGGCATGGCGATGCTGGTCGAGCCACTGAAGCTGACCACGCCGATCGCCGCGTTCAACGGCGGGATGTTCGTGCA
This sequence comes from Polyangia bacterium, assembly GCA_035578045.1. Classification (GTDB taxonomy): domain Bacteria; phylum Myxococcota_A; class Polyangia; order Fen-1088; family Fen-1088; genus JADGRB01. The sequence continues at coordinate 51,187 of DATJWP010000031.1, forward strand.
CCCGGATCTGACGACGGTCATCGAAGGGCGCACGCTGCCGCCGGCCGCGGCGCGCGAGGTGCTGGACTTCCTGCTGCATGCCGGGCTGGACGCCTGGGTCTACCGCGACACGGACTGGTTCATCCGCTCGCGCCAGGCGCCCCACGTCGCGCGCGAGCAGGCCACGGTGCAGTTCGAGCCGACGGTGACCGATGACCTGACCGCCGTCCTCGACCGCGCCGTCAAGATCGTCGGCGTCAGCGACGACCTCGCGCTGGTGGCGCGGGTCGAGGGCGAGCTGCGCCAGCGCGTCCTGGGTCACGCCTCGGCGGCGCGCTCGCAGCCCTATTACCTGGACGTGACCCACCCCGACGCCAACAAGGGGATGGTGGTGCGCTTCGAGGCCCAGACCCTGCGCCTGCCGTTGGACCAGATCGCGACCATCGGCGACATGCCCAACGACGTGCTGATGTTCGGGGTCGGCGGCGTCAGCATCGCGATGGGCAACGCCAGCCCCGACGTCCGGCGCTGCGCCCGCTACGTGACCACCTCGAACGAAGAAGAAGGCTTCGCCCACGCCGTCGACAACTTCGTCATCCGACGCCACGCGGCGTGAACCCCTACGCCGGGGCCGTCGGGATGGGCTAACCTTGGCGGATTCGCCGCCTGCAGGACATCAGGTTGCGTCTGGCCCGCTGGCTGCGAGCGCGCCGATGGGGGCGACTGCCGCGAATCACCAGGCTGCCGCGCTGGTGGTGGCGGGCGTTGCTGGCGGTCCTGCTCCCGATCTGCCTGATCAACCTGGCGGTCGCCTGGGTGGGCCGGTGCTCGGTGTTTCCGCTGTCGCCGTTCCACCTGGGGTACAAGGTCCGCGCGCTGGGGACCTACGCGTTGCACCGCCCGCGCTGCGCGATCGGCGCGGACGCGCCGCTCACCGCCCCGCTGCTGGCGAGCGCTGAGCGCGAGCACCACCTGCCCTGTGGGCTGCTGGGGGCGATCGTCCAGGTGGAATCGGGCGGGCAGCCGCACCGGATCTCGGCCGCCGGCGCGATGGGGCCGATGCAGCTGATCCCGCCCACGGCGCGCGCGCTGGGGGTGAGCGACCCCTTCGACCCGAAAGAGAGCGTGGACGGCGCCGCGCGCTACCTGCACGCGCAGCTCGCCACCTTTCACAGCGTTCGCCTGGCCGCCGCCGCCTACAACGCCGGCCCGGGCTCGGTCGTCGGCCACCACGTCCCGCAGAACGGCCAGACCGAGATCTACGTCGACCGCGTCATGCACGAGCTGGCGGCCGAGCGCCACTCGCGCTGCGTCCCGCCCAGCCCCACAAAGCGACGCCTCCACTTTTGAGCGCCGCCGGGGTAGACCTCCGGCCCCGATGAATTTCGCCGACCTCCCGCTCCCGCCCCCACTGCTCGCCGCCCTCGACGCACGCGGCTACGACACCCCCACCGGGGTCCAGGCCGCCGTGCTCGACGCGCGCTGCGCCGGCCGCGACCTCCTGGTCTCGTCCCAGACCGGGTCGGGGAAGACCATCGCCTTCGGTGCCGCGCTGGCGGGCAGCCTGCTCGAGGGGGCGGCGCCCGGCGCGAAGGTTCCTCATTCGAGCACGCCGCTGGCGCTGGTCATCGTCCCGACGCGCGAGCTGGCGGTCCAGGTGCGCGAGGAGTTGCACTGGCTGCTCCACGGCACGGGGCTCCGGCTCGCGTCGTTCACCGGCGGGACGCCGGTCGGCGGCGACCTCAAGGTGCTGGCCCGGGGGGTCGAGCTGGTGATCGGGACGCCGGGGCGGCTGGTCGATCTGCTGCGCCGCGAGCGCCTCGCCCTGAGCGGCCTGCGGGTGGTCGTCCTCGACGAGGCGGACGAGATGCTCGACCTCGGCTTTCGCGAGGATCTGGAGACGCTGCTCCAGGCGGCCCCCACCGAGCGGCGCACGCTGCTGCTCTCGGCCACGTTGCCCCCCGACATTCGCGCGCTGGCCCGCCGGTACCAGCGAGACGCGCTGCCCATCGATCCGCGCAAGCTGGGCGGCGACGAACGCGGGCCGCGGGGCGGCGCGCACGACGACATCACCCATCGCGCGCACCTGATCGCGCCCGGCGATCGGACGGCGGCGGTGGTCAACGTGCTGCGGGCTGGCGCCGGTGACCGCGCGATCGTCTTCTGCACCACCCGCGAAGGTGTCGCCGCGATGCACATCGAGCTGGTCAAGCGCGGGTTCGCGGCCACCGCCATCTCGGGCGATCGCGCCCAGGCAGAGCGGGATCGGGCGCTGGAGCAGCTCCGTCGCGGCGACGCGCAGGTGCTGGTGGCGACCAACGTGGCCGCGCGCGGGCTTCACCTGCCGGACGTCGATCTGATCGTGCACGCGGACCTGCCGTTGAACGCCGACTCGCTCATTCACCGCAGTGGCCGCACCGGACGCGCGGGCCGCAAGGGGACCGCGGTGGTGCTGGCGACGCTGGCCGAGCGACGCAAGGCCGAGCGCTTGCTGGCGGCGGCCCACGTCACCGCCACCTGGACGCCGGCCCCTTCCGCGGCAGCGATCGCGACGGCGGCACGGGAGCGCCTGGCCGACGAGATCCTGGCCGGCGAGCCCGGCCGCGCCGACGACGAGCTGCAGGCGCGCCTGCTGGCCAGGCTCGGCGCGCCCGAGATCATCAGCCGGCTGCTCGCGCGCGAGCTCCTGCGCCTGCCGGCCGGAGAGCCGCTGCGCGCCGTCGAGGTTCCGCGGGAGCCGGCCGAGCGACACCCCGGTCCCCGCCCGCCCCGAGCGCGCGGCGACTTCAACCGCGGCGCCGTGACGTTCCGGGTGAACCTGGGCGGGAAGGACAATGCGGATCCCCGCTGGCTGCTGCCGCTGATTTGCCGGCGCGGCGGCATCACCCGCCGCGAGGTCGGGGCCATCCGGATCGGCCCGCAGGAGACGCAGTTCGAGATCGCCGGGGAGGCCGCCCGCGACTTCGAGCTCGCCGCCCGGGAGCGCGACCCGCGCGCGCTCCACGTGACGATCCAGCGCGCCGACGCGGCGCATGCGCCCGCGCCCGCCCCCGCGCCGCGTGAGCACAAACCGAAGCGCCCGGGCCCGGTGGCGGGCGGCGGATGGGGGCGGTATCAGGGGAAGCGCAAGCCGGGCAAGGGGCGGTGACGAGGCAGAGCTCTCACAGCCCTCTTCGGCTTCGCCGGAGAAGGAGCAGAGTCAGGTGGCGGGGGCTAGGCCGTCGGGGGTGACCACGACGGCCTGTCCGGGTCGGAAGGGCGAGTACCCGGCGTAGACGAACTCGCCGTAGCCGCCGTCCTGGAACTGTACGACGACCTGGTAGGTGCGCTGCTCCGTCGAGCCCTGGCTTGCCGCCGCGCCGACGGCGGCGCCTCCGGCCGCGCCGGCCACCGCGGATGGCCCGCGGCCTCCGCCGAACACGAGCCCACCGACCAGCGCGCCGGCCGCTGCACCCGCTGCGGGACTACCCTCGGTGCGCTGGACGATCTCCTGGACCGAAGCCACCTGGCCGGATCGCCCGTACCCGGCCGTGGCGGGATCGGTCCACACGGTGCGGCTGGTGGTGGTCCTGGTCACCGCGCAGGCGGGCAGCAGCCCAACCGCCAGCACCAGCACGAGTTGTCGTGTTCTCATGGCTCTCGCCCTCCACCTCCAAGATGTGCATCGCCGCGCGCCGGTGTCACTCGACCGCAGCGTCGGCGGCCGCGTAGCCGCGCAACCGGCGGCTCTCGATCGCTTCCGGCGAGAAGTCAGCCGGACCGGTGACGTCGGTGTTGGTGATGTTGACGATCCGGATCGGCTTCTCGAGCCCCTTCACGGCTTGGTATCCGGGGTGCTGGGTCAGCGGTTGCAGCTCGGGGTGCGCGGGAAGCAGGCGGTCCAGCTCCTGGACCAGCTTGATGATCTCGGTGGTCTGACGCGCGCGCTGCAGGTCCTTCTCCATCCGGTTGCTGAACGCCAGCGTCATCATCCGGGTGATCACGTCAGCCATGTTGTGCGGCAGGGGCGCGCCGGAGGGGAAGAGGTTCACGACGTACATGGTCTTGTCGGGATCGGGGCTCTCCTCCAGCGCGTCGATGACCTTGGAGAGCGGCGTGTTGTCGAACAGACCGCCGTCCCAGTACGGCATCGGGCGCCCGCCCGGCGTGGTCGCGGTCGTCATCGGGAAGCTGGGCGGAAGGCTGCCGCTGGCGACGACGTGCTCCGGTGTCAGGCACATCTCCGTGCTGTCGAAGCGATCCAGCTTGCCCGTGACCAGATTCGTGGCGGTCAGGATCAGCCGCGGCGCGCTGGCACCGGCCGGGCGCGTGAAGTTCTCTGGCCCCAGCTTCTCGAAGTCCACGTGTCGCGCCAGCGTCCGCCGGAGCGGGCCGGTCTGGTACAGGCTGGTCCAGTGCCAGAAGTTCAGGACGTCGGCGCGGGGGGCGTACATCCCAGGGTTGCCGAACAGCGACACCTGGCCGTTGGCGACGTCGAAGGGCGGCGGCAGCGCGGGCGTGGTCAGCTCTTCCCACAGCGCGCGCAGCTCGTCGCGCGGATCCGCGCGCTTGCTGCCCGCCAGCACCGTCGCGTTGATGGCGCCGATCGAGACCCCCGACACGACGTCGGGCGCGATCCGGTTGTCGAGCAGCCATTCGATCACGCCCAGCTCGAAAGCCCCCAGCGCTCCCCCACCCTGCAGCACCAGCCCGGTGACCATGCGCGGCCGGTCAGCTCCGGCGCCAGCGCAGGCGCGGCAGCCTGACCAGCAGCGTCTGGGCGACGTCGGACACGGTCCACGCGGTGGCGACGGTGGCCAGGCAGGTCAGCGTCGCCCGCGCCGGGCCGCCGACGCCCAGCACCATCATCGCGGCGGTGATGGGGAGCCGGTAGCCCGCGGCGATGCCGCCCGCCGCGCCGGCGGCGCCGGCCAGGTCGTGTCCCACCCGAAGCCCCGGCGCGAAGACCCGACCAGCCAGATCGCCGACGGCCAGGAACGGCACGAACACGCCGCCGCAGCCGCCGGCCGCCACGGCGGCGGTCGTGGCGGCGGCGCGCAGCAGGCAGACGACCAGCGCGCTCAACGGACGCGCGTCCACGGCCTCTGCCCACAAGATGGCCCCGCCGCCCGGCCCCACCGCCGCCGAGGGCGCCGCGATCCGGGCCAGCACCAGCGAGATGACGATGGTCGCCGCCACGCCCAGCACCAGCCGGACGGCCGGTCTGGCCTGCCACTTCTTGGCGCGGTACACCGCCGCCGCCGCCGCCGCCGTGATGGCGCCCGACGCCGCCCCGATGAACACCGCGGTGATGATGGCCTGCGCAAACGTTCCCGGCGCCTCCTTGGGCACCACCAGACGGATCAAGCTGAGCCCCAGGATCTTGTCCGTCCCCCACCCGATGACGCCGCCGATGAGCGCCGCCATCACGCGTTCCAGATCGAGGGGAGCGCGCCGTCGGCGCCCCAGCTCCAGCATGAACGCCGTGCCCACCAGGGCGATGCCCATCAGCGCGGCCACGCCGGCCGCGCCCCCCGCCAGGGCGGCGGGCCTCAGCAACCGCCGCCAGCGGCGGCCCCGATCGCCCAGCCAGACTCCGGCCGCGACGCCGAAGTAGGCCGCCGGGGCCTCGGTCCCCATGGCCCCGCCCAGCCCCACCGTGGCCAGGATGGCGATGCCGCGAATCGGAGCCAGCCGCCAGGGGAACCGCTCTTCCTGACCGGCGCTGTCGACGACGTCGGCGCTGATGTCCGCGCGCGCGGCGTCGGGCGGAAAAGCCCGCCACGACCGGGCCCGCGTCTCCTCGTCGGTGGCGGTGGTGCCGATCCCGTGCAGTGCCGCGACGGCCAGCAGCAACCCCAGCGGAGGGATGGTCAGCGCGAACCAGGTCCCCTGGCTGGCGGCCAGATCGATCCCCGCCTTCAGCACCAGGGTCACCCCGATGACCAGGAAGCCGCCCACCAACGCGCCCAGCGCCGCGCCCAGGACGGCACCCAGCGTGGTGACGCTCAGGCTACGCAGGTCGCGCCGAGCCATTGCGATGATCCCGCTGGGGGCCTTGGTTCAGGGTGATCACGACGTCGCCGGCGTCGACGCGGACGTGGTCCGCGGGGTTGAACACCACGCTCCCGTCGCGGTGCCGGATGGCGATCAGGATCGGGCCGCCCTGCCCGCGCAGGCCGCAGGCGCCAACGGTCAGGCCGTCGAACGCGTCGCCCGGGCGCACCATCGACTCGCGCATCTGAAGGTCCGCGGCCAGCGTGGCGGGGTGCAGGACGACGTCGGCGATGCGCTCGCCGGCGATCAGGTGCGGCGACGCCGTGCGGGTCGCGCCCGCCCGCAACAGCTTGGGCACCGTCGCCTCGTGATCGGAGCGCGACACGATCGGCAGCGCCGGCTGCATCAGACGCGCCGTCATGGTGATGAGGACGTTGTCGGGATCGCTCCCCGCCACGGTCACCAGGGCGCGGGCCCGCTCGATGCCGGCCCGCCGGAGCGTGTCGTCGTCGCTGGCGTCGCCCAGCACGGCGTGCGCGCCGGCCTCTCGGGCCAGCGCCAGCGCCTCGTCCTGGCGGTCGACGACGACCACCGGAACGCCGCCGGCGATGATCTCGGCGCAGACGTGCTGGCCGACCTGACCATGGCCGCAGACGATGACGTGTTGCTCGAGGGCCTCGATTCGCCTGGTCATCCGCCGACTCCGCAGGTACTCCCGCAATTCACCGGTCATGATCGCGCTGAGCAGCTCGGTCGCCGCCAGCGCCAGCGTCGACACGCCGGCCAGCGCCAGCCCCAGCGTCAGCACGCGCCCGGATTGCGAGGTGGCGTGCCTGACGCCGCTGCCCAGGGACGTGAGCGAGGTGACCGCGACGTAGATCGAGTCGAACCAGGACCATCGCTCGATGAGGCGATAGCCGATCGCGCCCGCGCAGATCAGCAGCGGCGGCAGGCTCAAGAACACGAACAGCCGCCAGGGTGGGAGAAACCTTCCCTCCGACATCGTCGGCGGTCAATCTGCACATGGGCTGGTTGGGACTCAACCTCGAAGCCCGTCTGAAGCGCGAATCAGGGGACCGCGTACTGTCACGGGCGGCAGCTGTGACCATCGTGGGACGTCATGGCGACCACAACGGCGGCGACTTCGAGCGGGCAGGGCCGGCGTCCGGGGAAACTCATCCTGTCCGGCACGCTGCTGATCATCCTGGGCGTGCTCTTCATGGTCGTTCCCAAAGCCATGGGCAGCGGATCGGCCACCTACCTGGGCCTGCTGCTGGCGGCCACCGGCCTCGTCGAGGCGCTCTCGGGTCGCCGCGGCGAACCCGAACAGCACCGGAGCTTGCTGGTGGGCGGCGGCGCGCTGTGGTTCGTCGTCGGGCTGCTCGTGCTGGCGCGACCGACCGCTTCCGTTGGGGTGATCCCGTTGCTGTTCGTGGTGCTCCTGCTGGCCTCCGGCTTCCAGGCGGTCTGGCTCTCGGCGGCGGACCGCTATCCCGGCTGGCGCTGGGACTGCCTGTTCGGCGCCGCGGCCGTGCTCTTCGGGATCGCGATGGCCGGACGCTGGCCGTCGGTGGCGCTCTGGCTGCCGGGATCTCTGGTCGGGATCGCCGTCATCGTGCGTGGGGCGACGATGCTGGTCGGTGGGCTCGAGCACCACGCTCGCCCTCGCTCGATCCAGCGGGCCTGAATGCCGAACGAGATCCCCATCCAGGAGCTGGAGCAGGGGGTACAGGCGGTCACCTGGCAGCGAGGCGTCCTCTCTGCTGCGGTCTTCATTGGCTCGATCCTGTTCGCCAAGCTGGCGGGCTATCTGGTCCGGGCCGGCTGGTCGCGCGGGCGCTGGGGCGCGGCCTTCGCGCTGAGCAAGCTGCTCACCTACGCCCTGGTCTTCGCCGGCGTCGTGGCGGCGCTGGCCTCCCTGGGACTGCCGCTGTCGACGCTGCTGCTGACGTCCGGCGCGCTGCTGGTCGGAATCGGCTTCAGTCTGCAGCACGTCACCCAGGACTTCGTGGCCAGCGTCGTCATCCTGGTCGAACAGTCGATCCGCCAGAACGACTTCGTGTCGTTCGCCGGCACCTCGGGCACGGTCCGGGAGATCGGGTTCCGGGCGACCCAGCTCCTGACCCCCGAGGGGACCGTGCTGGTGGTCCCGAACCATCTGCTGGTGTCGACCGAGGTGGTCAACCAGTCCCATCCGTTCAGGCGCTCGCGGCTGTGCATCGAGGTCCCGGTGGCCAGCTCGGAGCCGGTGGACGAAGCCGGGGCGGTCATCGTGAGCGCCGCGGACCAGCACCCGGAGATCCTCGCCGATCCGCCGCCCGGGGTGCGTCTGGAGGCGATCGAGCCCTGGGGCTACAGGTTCTCGCTGATCGCCTGGATCGAGGATCCGACCGCCGACCGCCGGGTCTCGTCGCAGCTGCGGTTCGCCGTCTCACGCGCCTTCGCGGCGCGCGGGATCCAGTTTCCGCCCTCGCCGATGGCCTGGGGGGCGCCGGGTCCGTGACCGGGCGACCTGCTGGTCAGCCTGGTGGCCGGCCTGGCGGAGATCTTCCCTCGGCCACACACCGGCTACTACGCCGGGTTCGGCCTGGGGTTCGTCTTCAGCGCCGCCGGCGGGGGCGCGTTCTGATCACGGCTCCGGGCGTTCAGCGCGCCCGCGCGAGCTCTCGACCGGATAGCGCCCGGCGTTGACGGCCAGCTTGTCCGCCACGGCCGCCGCCAGATCGACCCCAATTCGGTCGCAGAGCAGCAGGAGCGCGATCCCCACGTCGCCGATCTCCGCCGCGATCCGCGCCCTGGCCGCCGGCTCGCGGGAATGGGCGTCAGCCTGCGGACCGGCGACCCACCGGTACTCGGCCAGCAGCTCTCCGGCCTCGGATGCGATCAGCATCGCCAGGTTCTTCGGATCGTGAAACTGCTGCCAGTCTCGCTCCGAGACGAACTTCCGGAGATCGCGGATCAGGTCGGTCATGCCGGTTCTTTATCGCAACCGGCGCGCCATCGCCACGCGACGGATCGTCGCGTGCCCCGCGCGTGAGGAAGGCGTCCGTGCCCGCGAACTCGAGGTCATACCCGAGCGTGGCGACCGCGTATCCGTCTGGCGCCGGCCGCGCCGGCGCCTGGTTGCCGTGGCGGCCGCTACTTCGCCCAGGCGTCCAGCTGGGTGAGCTGGACCAGGTTGCCGCAGGTGTCGTCCAGCATCGCGATCGTCGAGCCGGTCGTCTTGGTGGGCGGCCTGGTGAACTCGACGCCCAGTCCCTTCAGGCGCTGGTGTTCGATGGCCAGGTCGTCGACGAAGAACATCACGGAGGGCATCCCCTGCTGGCGCAGCGCCTCGTGATAGGTCTTGGCGGCGGGCGCGAACGCGCTCGACTGCAGCACCAGCTCGACGCCGGCGGGATCCTCGGCCGCCACCACGGTCAGCCAGCGGTAGTTGCCCTGGGAGAAGTCGGCCTTCTTCACGAAGCCCAGCTTCTCCGTGTAGAAGCGGAGCGCCTTCTCCTGGTCGTCCACGTACTGGTTCATGATCTTGATCTTCATGTCGATGGCTCCTGGTTCGTCGCGTCGGCGGTCATCACTGGCGCCGGCGCCAAAGGATGTACGACAGCGCCCCGAGGACGCTGCTCCCGGCCGCCCAGCCCCACACCTGCGGCCCGTCGCCCAGCGCGAAGTGCGCGATCAGCGCCGAGGCCAGGGTGATGGCCAGACCGGCGTAAGCCCACTCCTTCAAGCGCGCAGGGGCCGGCGCGAGCAGGACTGCCACGGCCAGGAATTTGGCCCACGACAGCTCCACCCGGAAGTAGGCCGGGAAGCCCAGGTGCGCGAACATCGCCGCCACCTGCGGCAGCCGTAGCTGCGCGTAGGCCGTGAAGCCGATCTGCAAGCAGAACAGCGCCGTGACGATCCAGTAGGCGAGGTTCGCGGCGCGAGCGTTGGTTCGATCGTCGATCTTCGCTCCGGCCAGAGTCGGCTGTTGCAGGGTCGATTCCATCAGTTGCCTCCTTCCAGCGGGCGATCCGCGAGGCCCAGCTGCTTGATGTACTCGGCGTGCAGGCGCTGCCAGCCGTCGATCTTCATGGCGTCCGGACCGACGATGCGGCCAACGGGCTGGCCGGCCAGCAGGCGGTCCATGACGTCCAGGCAGACGTGCCAGCCCGTGGCGCCCAGCGCGATGAATCGACGGTTGATGTTGTGCCAGAGCGTGAGCCGCGTGCCGCGGTCTCCCACCGGCTCCAGCTCCCAGCGAAGGTCGAACCCACCCCAGTTGTATTCCAGCGCCCTGGGCGCGTCGGCGCGCTTCACCTGGATGTCGCTCACCAGCGGCGTGGGCGCCCCGACGGTCGTCAGCTTGGCGGCGCCGACGGCGTCCAGACTCCGGTCGGCGTCGAAGGGCGCCCACTCGCGCAGGTGTTCGGGCTCTGTCAGCGCCCGCCACACCTTGTCCGGCGGGTGAGCGAGCTCGCGAACCAGGACCAGCGTCCACCTGTCTTCGTCTTTCTGGATGTGGGCGCCAAAGGCGGCGCCCGGCGCGTATCGACCGCGATCGCTCATGGGGTCCCTCACTTCCTGGCCTTCTTGCCTGCGCCCGGAGCGTCCATCCTGTCCAGGTGCTTCTCCAGCGCGTCGATGTGCCTGGACCAGAAGCGACGGAACTGCTCCAGCCAGGCATCGACCTCTTGCAGCGGCTTGGGGTTGAGGCGGTAGACGCGGCGCTGGGCTTCCACGCGCGCCTCGACGAAGCCGTTGTCGCGAAGCACGCGCAGGTGCTTGGACACGGACGTCTGCGGCATCCGCAGGCGCTGTTCCATCTCGCCCACCGATCGCTCCGCCGACGCCAGCAGGCTCAGGATGGCGCGCCGGTTCGGCTCCGCGAGGATGGCGAACGAAGATTCCATACCGCGTATATACCCATTGGTTCACGTACGGTCAAGCGGCTGTTTGCCCGGGCTGCCCGGCGCGGCTCACAGGCTGCGCAGGAACTCGACCAGCGCCTGCTGGTCGGACGCCGACAGCGTGGCGGGCGTGCCGCCGGCGGCCGCGGCCTGCAGCATGATCGGCAGGACCGCCTCCAGGTTCGGCGCGCTGCCGTCGTGCAGGTAGGGCGCCGAGTCGGTGAGACCGCGCAGCGCCGGCGTGTCGAACGCGCAGGGCCCCCGCGCGTCGCCGTCCACGTCGGTGCTGGCCACGTCGGGGTAGCTTCCGGTGTTGCAGGTGCCGACGTCGTGCAGCAGCACGCCGCCCGGGGTCGGCGTCGACACGACCGGCCCCGTGAGATCGAGCGTGGGGTTGCCGGCGCCCGAGTCGGTGTAGGCCGGCCCGCTGTGGCAAGTCGGGCAGCCCACCTGGTTGAAGACCGCCGCGCCCTGCGCGCGCAGGTCGGCCAGCGCCTGCCCCGTGATCGTGTGCGTCTCGTCGGTGGAAGGCGGCACCGGGATCGGGATCGCGCTGTTCACGTAGGCGGCCAGCGCGTCCAGCCACGTCGCGTCCTGCGCGACCGTCGGATCGAACGTCCCGCCCTGCTCGACGTTGATGGTGTGCCAGTAGTCCTGGATCTGGTTACGGGCGGCGGCGCGGAACAGGAAGCCCGTGTCCAGCGTCCCGCCCGCGTTGGTGGGTGTGTCGCGCGGGCCCTGCGCGAACTTCCAGGTGACGCCGTCGACCCGCGTCTCGATGTGGCAGCTGGTGCACGAGACCCAGTGGGTGTTGGTGATCGGGAACTGGTCGCTGTTCGCCGAGAAGAACAGCAACTGGCCCAGGCGCATCGTGGCCGGCATCGGATCCACCGACACCGTCGGGATGGGCGTGCCGTCGGCCGTCAGCTTGACGGTGGGGCTGGTGGTGATGGTGAACGCCAGGATGTCCTGGCTGTTGCGGTCCTGCACGTAGATCTCGCCGCCCGCGTAGACGATCCCCTCGGGCGTGTGCCCGGCCAGCGGGCGCACCACGCGGACCTCGCGGTTCGTGACGGCGTTGAGGATCAGCACGTCCTCGCTCCCCATGTCCAGGATGAAGGCGGTCTGCCCGTTGGGCGTGAAGGCCAGCGCGCGCGGCCCGGAGGTCACGTTGAAGAAGGTGTTGCCGTCGCCGAGCTTCCCCTGGATCGTCATGCGCAGCTTCTGTGTGCCGGTCGAGCCCATCACCGACACCGCCGGGAAGACCGTGTTCAGGAAGTTGAGCGTCGGCTGGGCGGTGTCGGTGCCCATCGTGGTGTGCACCGTCCAGATGTCGGTGGTCCCCGGGCGCACCAGAGCGTCGTAGATGGCGCGCACCTGACCGTGCGGCTCGTTGGGGTTACCGGCGACGGGCGCCCCGTCGGGCACCGTCCAGGTTCCGTTCAGCATCAGCGCCGGCTGGGTGGCGAAGTTGCTGATCCCCGGGCCCAGCAGGTGCGTGGCAAGCAGCGTCTGCCCGTCGGCGGCCCAGGCCAGCGCCCAGGGCTTGCGCGGGCAGGTCGCGACGGAGATCGGCGTGAAGTCGGCGGCGTTCACCTGGATGACCTGGTCGTCCTGCGAGCAGGCGACGAACACGCTGGCGTCGTCGCTGCTGACCACCACGCCGACCGGCTCCGAGCAGAGCGCGGCCTGTCGCAGCACCGCGCCGGTCGTCGCGTCGACGGCGTAGAGCATGCCGGAGCGTTCGCCGGTCACGTAGAGCGTCGTCCCTGCGCCGTCGATGGCGAGCGCGCGCGGGCTGACCGCCGGCTCGAAACGGCCGCCGGCGTCGACGGCGGGCGCGGACGGCGCCAGCAAGACCTCTTGCAGCAGCTGGTGTCCCACGCGGTCGACGATGCTCACGCTGTCGCTGTCCGGGTTGACGACGAACAGATGGGCCGCCGACGGATCGGCGGTGATCGAGCTGCTGTGCATCTGGAAGGGGAGCACGGGCGCGGGGCTGCCGGCCGCGCCTCCGGCGCCCGCCGTGCCGGCGCCCCCGAGGCCGCCCGTCGGTGTGCCGCCGGCGCCGCCGCCCGCGCCACCCGGACCCCCGCCTCCAGCCGCACCGCCGACCGCGCCGCCGCCGGCGCCCGCGACGTTCGCGTCGCCACCGGTTCCACCCGCGGCGCCTCCAGCTCCACCCGCCGCGCCTCCAGTTCCGCCCGCCCCGCCTCCAGTTCCGCCGGCGCCACCGGTCCCGACGCTGGCGCCCGCGGCGCCGCCCGTGCCCGCCCCTGCCCCGCCGCCGGCGCCCGCGACGTTCGCGTCGCCGCCGGCGCCACCGATCTCGCCGCCAGCGCCCGAGCCGCTCGCGCCACCAAGGGCGGCGCTGCCACCGCTTCCAGCGCCGCCGCCCGTCTCACCGGCCGCGCCCGGACCACTCGCGCCGCCGGTCGCCGCGCTGGTGCCGCCACCACCGCCAGCCGCGCCTCCTGTACCCGCTCCCGCCCCGCCCGTGGCCACATCGCTGCTACATGCGCCGAGCCCCAGCGAGACCAGACCGCAAGCCACCAAGAGAGTCGCGCGCCCCCAACCCAGAGATCCGGTCATTGAAGAACGCTAACGCCGCCCGCGCCAACCCTGCAAGTCCTACAAAGTGGCTGGCTCGAGACCTAGTCGCGGCCGCCGACGACGCCGGTCGGCGAGCTCCCGTCGAGAGGAACCATGGCGGCGTCGAACGTCACACCCGCGTCATGAACGAAGACGCCGCCGTCGGGCGGCGACCAGGAGATGACCTTGGACACGCTGGGGGTCGTCGAATCGCAGGCGTAAACATCCAGCCGCGCCTGTCCGGTACGATCGAAGAAGATCGACTCCTCGAACTCTCCCGTGACGTTGGGCGCCTGGAAGGTCTGGGTTCCCCCGGATGCGCCGCCGTCCGGCGCCCCGCCGTAGGGCGTGAACTTCCAGTCGTTCGCGGGCCCGCCGACGTACCAGATTCCCTGGTTGGACAGCGAGGTCATGATCACCTTGACCGTCTCGGTCGACTGGTGCTGGACGACCAGCTCGTACTGGTCCGTCCCCGCGAGATCTGGTTCGGCCACGAATGTGTCGTTCGCCGGGTAAAGGATGTTCGGACCGAAGAACCCGGCCTGCGGAAACGTGGGGCGGCAGCCGGCGTCGGCGCTCCCGATCAGGGTCGACCCCTGGCAACCGATCCCGGCCACCAGCAACACCCCACCCAAGGCGAGTTCACTGACCAGTTTGTTCATGAGCCTCTCTCCTGCCCCCCCATGTCGGGTCGCGACCGGACGTTACGGCGTCGCGACGGTTTCCACCTGGCGGGCGGCGCGACGGACGGCGCCGATGAACCGACCCTCGGGGTAAAGCTGGATGTACTGCAGCAGATCCAGGCGCGCCCGGGTCGTCTCCCCGGCTCGCAGGCGGCAACCGGCGCGTCCATAGAGCGCGCGTTCACCCGCGTCGTCACGGACCGGGGCCGCCATCAGGTCGTCGAAGTCGGCGATCGCTTGCGAGCAGCGATTCTGCTCCGCCAGGATCTCGGCCCGCGCCAGCTGGATCTCACGCGTGAGACCCTGCGACCGGTCGCGGATCTCCAGCAGCAGCGGGAGCGCCTCGGTGGTTCTCCCCAGCATCAGCAGCGCCTCGACCCGGGCGACGCGCGCCTCGTCGGCCAGCACGCCGTCCGGGAACCGGCGCGCGCGATCGTCCAGCTCTCGCAGCGCCGCCTGCGCATCGCGGTCGACGCGCAGGGCCTGGAACGCGCGCGCGACGCAGGTCCCTTCGCTGTCCGCCTGCTCGCCACCCCGGTGGTGGGTCCGCACGGCCACCTCGGGACTGGACCGGATGATCGCCTCCGCCCGCGCGGGCACCGCCGCCGGCGCGGGCGGCACCGCTGCCGGCGCGGGCGGAGCCGGAACGGGCGCGAGCAGCTCGGGCCACCGGTGTCCCGCCTGCAACGCGATCCTCTGGCCGTTCGCCGCCGGCACGACCTCCAGCTCGCCCGCCAGCGCGTCGACGGCGGCCGCTCCCCCGGTGGACCCTGCGACCCGGCCGCTCGCCCCCGCGGGCACGGTGAGCGCAAGGCCGTTGGCCTGGACCTGCAGCGCCTGGTCGCCCGCCTCGGCGGTCAGCGCGCCCCCCTCCAGCGTCGCGTCGAGCCGATCGGCCCCGCCCCGATCCAGCTCTAGCCGGGCCGGACCGACCACCGTCAGCTTTCGGTGCCGGCGCCGGTTGAGGACCACGCTGCTCCCGGACGGGACGATCAGCGACTGAGGCTGCGCGGTCATCGCGCGCCAGACCGCTCGGGCGGCCTTCACCACCCCGCCGCTGGCCACCAGGACCACCGCGGCCAGCGCCAGCGGCCGGAGAAAGCGGGCCCCGCCCAGCCCGGGTTTCCAGGCCGCGCCCGCGCGGAGCGGTTCCGGCGGCGGCGGGAGCGTCGCGTCCCGGACCCTGCGTAGCAGGGCCCCGACGTCGTCCTCGGCAGGCGTCCGGAGGCGCCGCACGGAGGTCGCCTCCGGCAGACGTTCGGTCCAGCGTTCAGGCTCGCCGCCCTGGTCGCGCACGGGGCGCTTCATGCTTCGTCCTCCTGATCGTTCCGGATGCCAGCGGACCGGGCCATGTGAAGCTCCATGAACCGGGCCCGGGCGCGGAACAACCAGACACGTACCGTCCCGATCCGGGCGCCGATGAGATCGGCGATCTCCCCCGTCGACATCTCTTCCAGCTCGAACAGGACCAGCACGCGCCGCAGCTTGTCGGGCATCCGGTCCAGCACGCGATAGACGCTCTCGACCTCTTGCTGGCGCTCCAGCGCCTCACCCGGACCGGGTCGCGCCTGGCCCAGACCGGGCGATCGACCACCCGACCGTCGCGCCAGCCAGCGTCGCAACCGCTGCTTCCGGCGGGCCGTCTGCACCACCTTCTCGGTCGTACGAAACAGCCAGGTCGTGATCTTCCCGCCCTCCGTGCGAAACACGGTCAGACGACGCTGCGCGACGAGAAAGACTTCCTGAACCACGTCGTTGGAGTCGATCCCCGGCCCGCCCAGACGCGCCGCCCAGCGCGCCACGGTGGGCGCGTGGGCGCGGTAGAGCGAGTCGGTGTCGACCACGACGTCGGCCCCGGGAACCCGGACGGACGGCGGCGGGGAAATGGCGCGGGCCAAGGCTGATCTCGAGCCCTCATGTCGAATGGGCCGAAAACGTTTCAGGGCAGCCGCTCGATGGAAAAGCCAATGCCTACCAGCGCATCGACGACCGGCAGAACGGCGGTGCCCCCGCCGCGGACGGCGAGCGTCTGGCGGCGCGGCCAGAGACCGGCGCCGATCTCCAGCCAGGCGGTGGCGGGCGTCTGGACCAGCCCCAGCCGAAGCCCCGCGATGGCGCCCGGATCCACGGTGATCCCGCCCCCGTTGTCCGAGAGGCCGCTGCTGCTGATGCTGACCAGGGTCAGGGCGGCACCGGCGCGTGCCTGCAGCCAGACCCGGGCCCAGCGAGCTCGCCGCCGCGCATCCAGCGCCAGCCCGAACCGGCGCCAGCTGGCGGTCCCCGGCGCGACAGCGGTGACGTGCGAGCTGACGAACATGCCGCTGGCCGCGAAGGCGAACGGCGATTGGCCGCGGGCGACCGCCAGCTCCGCCGTCGCGGCGAGAGCCGTGTCATCACTGTCGATCGAGGCCAGCAGCGATCCACCTGGGGTGAGCGCCCAGCCCCCCGACCCGACGGCGGGCGGCGCCGGGACCTGGGGCCTCCTGGTCAGGGTCGAGGCCGCCGCCGGGGTCGGTGGCGGTGAAAGGCTGGCCGGCGCGGCTTCGCTGGCGGGGGGCGGGGTCACCGGCGGAGCCAGCGTCGCGGCCGCGTGGTCGCCCAGCTGCGTCTCCCACGCCGCCAGCACGATCGCCGCCGACTCCGCGCGCTCGGCGCATCCGGCGCTCAGGGGCAGCCGCTTGTCGCCGATGCGCTCGCCCGTCACACGACGCAGGGCAATCACCAGCGTCGGCCCGACGACCTCGACCTGGGCCACGTCGGGCCCGCGCGCCGGCGCCGCGGGGCCCAGCAAGATCCCCAGCCGCTCGCGGATGGCGGTGGCCGACGGGCAATCTCCCGCCGCCTGAACCGTCACGACCTCCGGCGCGGGATGGATCGCCGCCGCCGCCCCGAGCACCAGTGCCAAGAACAGCATGCCGTGCCGCCAGCGTCCGCTGTTAGCACGTCCCTGGCGCGGGACTCAAGCGAGGGGAACGCCGGCCCGGCTGCGACGCCGGCGCCGCGCGAGCAGGAACAGCGCGCCCGTCACCAGGAGCAAGCCCGACTCGCGGGCCGGCGCGGGCCCGGTCTCGCAACCGCAGCCGCCGCTGTCGCCGCCGTGCGCCGCCCCGCCGACCCCGGCCGTGCCGTGGGTGGCGCCGGCCGCCCCGCCGGCGCCCGAGTGCCCGCCGGCGTGGTTGCCCGCGGCGCCGCCTGCGGCGGTTCCCGTTCCGGCCACGCCTGCAACACCCGCGGCCCCGCCGCTGCCGCCCGAAGCGCCGGCCGGTCCGCCGCCCGCGGCGCCGCCACCAGCCGTCCCCGCGCTGCCCGCCGCGCCGCCGGCCCCCGAGAGGCCTCCGGCCCCGGCAGAGCCCGACGCGCCGCCGGCGCCGCCTGCGGCAGCCGCCCCGCCCGCGCCACCCGTGCCGGAAGCGCCCGACGCCCCGCCCGTGCCCGCGCCGCCGGTCGTCCCCGCCGCGCCGCTCGTGCCCGCTTCGCCCGTGCCCGCCGCGCCGCTGGCGCCCGCCGCGCCGGCATCGCCGCTCGAATCGGACGCGCCCGCCGCGCCGCTGGCGCCGCTACCCCCGGAACCCGCCGCGCCACTGGAACCCGCCGCGCCGCCGCCCGCCGCGCCACCATCCTGCCCGGCAGCGCCACCTGCGCCCGCGCCGCTACCGGCGCCGCCGCCCTGACCGGCCGTGCCGGACGCGCCCGCGGCCCCGCTGCCAGCACCGCCGCCCGCGCCCGTGTCCGACGAACCGCCCCCGCCGCCCGCGCCCGCGTCCGGATTGCTGGGGGCGAGCAGATCGTAGGTCGCCGCGATCGATCCGTTGACGCCGTCGCCCGGCAGAAACGACCGGACGTAGGCGACGGTCACCTTGCCCGCCGAGACCGTGACGTGCAGGTGTCCCGAGTTGGGGATCAGCGTCGTGTCGGCGTATTCGGTCGGATTGGTGTCGAACCCCTTGTCGTAGTTGGGGTTGGCGGCCATCGGCACCAGCTGGTAGACGACGCCGTCCAGGGTCTCCTTGGCGTAGACGTGGTCGTGCGCGTGGAAGAAGGCCGTCACGTGGTTCTGGGCCAGCACCTGGTGCACCGGCATCTCCCAGCCGGGCCGGTTGGCGCCGAACGTGTAGGTCTGGCCGTCGGGGTCGTATCCGCCCCACTCGCAGTACTTGGCCGCCAGGGCGCCGCCGCGTCCGTAGTCCTCGATGCCGCCGGCGACGTGGTGCGCGAACACGAACTTGTACGTCGCCGTGCTGCTGGCCAGCGTCTGCCGCAGCCACTCGTACTGCTGCTGCCCTAGCGTCCAGTCCCAGCGGGTCCCGACCGGCGCCGTGCTCAGATCGCCGCCGGGCGACCCGGCGTACGGCTTCTTCATGCTGTACCAGTAGGGCTCTATCGCCACGAACAGGGCGTCCCCCCACTGGAACGCGTAGTAGTCGCCGCGCAGGTGGTCGCCGTTGACGTAGACGGCGCCCCCCGAGGTGTCGGTGTCGCCGGTGTAGAAGCTGTCCGGGATCGGGTTCAGGAAGTATTGCTTGCGGGCGTTGGCGTTCAGGACGGGCAGCGTGTCGGCCACGTCGGAGCCGAGCTCGGCCAGGTTCCACCCCTCCTCGCGCTCGTGGTTGCCGAGCACCAGGAAGACGGGCGTCGAGTGGGCCGCCAGATCGAAGACGGCCAGCTGGTTCAGGTACTTCTGGCTGACGGTGGCCGTGGTCTCGGCGACGCCGTCCAGGCTGAACGCGTCGCCCAGGTCGAGCATGAAGTCGTTCCCCTCGCCGAGGATGTTCTGCATGGTCCGCCGGTAGAGGGTGTCGTTGTAGAACGGCGCAAAGCCCTGGTGCGAGTCGGCCTGCACGGCGAAGCTGAACGTCTGGCCGACGGCCCGCTGCGTGTGAAAGGAGTGCTCGGCGCCAGCCGCGAAGTCGTCCGTCGATCCCGCCGCGCGGGACCGCAGCCGATAGACGTAGGCCGTGTCCGGCGTCAGCGAGCCGACGACGATCCGGACGAACCCGTCCGAGAACGTGGCCGCCGACGTCGCTGACGGGTAGCTGCCGGTCGTGGTGCCGTAGTCGACGTAAGCCTCCACGGCCTGCCCCGCGATCGCCTCGAGCGTCACGGACGTGTCCGTCGGGCGCCCGAGGAACTCGGTCGACGTCCACGAGACGGCCGTGCTGGTGAGCGCGCCCCGGCCCGTGACCACGGTCGTCTCGACCCGCCCGCCACCCGTGCACCCGAAGACCAAGCAAACCGATACGACGCTGACGAACGATGACTGCCTCACCGACTGACCGCCTCCCAGCTCATCCAATGGACGTAGCCGAAAAGAAACTTTCCCGGCAACTTTCCTGTTTCGTTTCGGTGACGATATGTCACATTTTTCCGCTCGATGTTTCGGCGGCTGTTTGCGCTGATTGCTGTTTCTCTGGTCGTGGGGGGGGTGGTTTTCTGGTCGGATATCGGGCTGTTGCTGTTCGGACGGTGCGACACGGCCGCGTGGGCCGCGTCACACGATCTGCCGGCGCCGCCGCCCGCCCAGCTCGGGCGCCACACAGCCCGGGTGGTGGAGACCCGGCGCGTCGTCCCCAGCGACGGGCTACCCGCCGCCGTCGACGTGAAGCGTTCGAACAACAATCTCGACGTCACGCGCTTCGGCGGACGAACGTACCTGGCCTTTCGGTCGGCGAACAGCCACTTCGCCGGTGACAGCACGGTCATCCACGTCGTCAGCAGCGACGACGAACGCACCTGGCGGCAAGAGGCGCGATTCGCCCTGGGCCGCGACCTGCGCGAGCCGCGCTGGCTGCCGATGGACGGCCGGCTGTTCCTGTACGTCAGCCTGCTCGGCTCGACCTCCTACGCCTTCGAGCCGCAGGGTGTGGACGTCACCGAGCTGGTGAACGGCAGCTTCGGGCCGCTGGAGCCGGCCGGGCTCCCCGGCCGCATCGCCTGGCGGACGCGCGTGATCGACGGCCGCGGTTACATGACCGCCTACCGGGGCGGCGAGCACCTGTACTCGCTGAGCCGCCAGCCGATGGCGGTCGAGCTGTACGCGACCGACGACGGGCGGCACTGGACCCCCGCCGATCCGGCGCATCCGGTGGTCAGCCGCGGCGGCGGCAGCGAGGCGGACTTCGCGCTGATGCCGGGCGGTTCGCTGTTCGGCGTGATCCGCAACGAGGAGGGCGACGAGAGCGGATGGGGCTCGAAGCTGTGCCGCGCGACGGCCGCCGCGCTGGGCGCCTGGACCTGCACGAACGACCCGCGCAAGTTCGACTCGCCCAACGTGTTCGTGCACGACGGCGAGGTGTACTTCTTCGCGCGCCGCAACCTGGCCAACGACGGCCGCTACGATCTGGGCCTGGGCAACGGCCTGCTGCGCATGCTCCGCAACCAGCTGGCGTACATCACGCAGGCCAAGCGCTGCTCGCTCTGGCGCTACGACCGCGCGACGGGGAAGGTCGGTTTCGTGCTGGATCTCCCGTCACGCGGCGACACCTGCTTCGCCTCGGTGCTGCCGGGGGACGCGCCCGACCGGCTGGTGGTCTACGATTACAGCTCCGACATCGCGGGGCCCGAGCTGCCCTGGACGGCCGGCCAGCGGCGTCCGACGTACATCTATCGGCACGTGGTCGAGCTCGAGCCGCGCTGAAGGCGGTCAGGTCACCGGTCCGAGTGTCCCTCGTAGAACCTGCGCCCAGCATGTCTCCCTCCTGGCTGGGCCAGGGCTACTCGACCGGCGCGGGGTCGGCGGGATATCGGCGCAGCGGTTTGCTCCCCCGGATCACGATCCCCAGCCGGTCAAAGATGGTCTTGCGGCCCCCTTCCAGCTCGTAGTCGTGCCAGCGC
This sequence comes from Polyangia bacterium, assembly GCA_035578045.1. Classification (GTDB taxonomy): domain Bacteria; phylum Myxococcota_A; class Polyangia; order Fen-1088; family Fen-1088; genus JADGRB01. The sequence continues at coordinate 72,140 of DATJWP010000031.1, forward strand.
GCCACGAAGTCCTCGCGGCGCAGGTAGGCGTAGCCGGTCCGCACCGACGGATCCATCACGAAGACGCGGTCGCGCGTCAGGCCGACCACCACCACATAGTGACCGTCTTCCCAGCTCGCGCGCCAGTCGGTGATCTTCTGGTCCGGCCAGGCCTGGATGGCGGCGATGACCACCGAACCGCGGGCCAGCTCGCGCCCGAGATCGTCCAGCGTCAGGCCCGTGCGCGCCTCGGCCTGGAGGCCAAAGTGTCGGGCCTCGGCGACGATGCTGGTCACGCGCGTCCCGTCCTTGGGGTCGGCGCCCAGCTCTTCGTCCAGCTTGGACTCGGCTTCGTCGAACACGCCGAAGTAGACCAGCGTCGCCATCAGCGCGGCGCCGCCGCAGCTCCAGGGGTGCGCTTGGGAGATCAACGGGACGGGCAGCAGCCGGGGACGCGCAGCGGCGCCGCTCAAGAAAACCGAGGAGAGGGCGATGAGAGCCCACAGCTGTCCACCCGCGAACCTCATCCGATTACAAACCGTAACCGTGGGCCCATTTACGCAGCCGGGCAAGGTCGAGGAATAGATGAGCCACGATCTGGTCATCGGCATCGCCGTCGGGGTGGCTCTGACCCTGGTTCTGCTGGGTGTCGTCATCTGGCTGGCGATGCGCTGGGTCCGGAAGCGGGTCGGGGGCGAGCTGCAACCCGCTCCCGCTCGCCCGCTGCAGGGGTGGGATTACCGGATGCGCCTGCGAACGCTGGAAGGCCAGGTGGTCGAGGCCGAGACGTTTCGCGATCGGACGCTGTTCCTGAACTTCTGGGCCACCTGGTGCGCCCCCTGTGTCGCCGAGCTGCCCAGCATCGAGCGGCTGGTGGCGCGGCTGGAGGGGACGGGCGTCGCGTTCGCCTGCGTGACCAGCGAGGCGCTCGAGAAGGTGCAGAGCTTCGCCGCTCGCCGGCAGCTCAAGCTCCCGATCTACCTGCTTCCGGACGATCGGCCCTCGATCTTCGAGACGCGCTCGATCCCCGCGACCTTCATCGTGCGAAACGGCGACGTGATCTCGCAGCACATCGGCGCGGCCCGCTGGGACACCGAGGAGATCGTCGCGATGCTGACCGAGTCTCGGCCGTCCGCGCCACCCAGCCTGCGCGCGAAATGGGAGCGCCGCCTTCCCGCCATCGAGCCGCCCTGGACCCACTGGCGCCTGTTCGGTGAGGGCGCCGGAGATCCCTTCATCGCCGACATCCCCGCCGAGGACGTGGCGGGGGCCATCCGCGCGGTCGCCGCGAGCCATCGAACCTTTGGTCGAGTCAACGCCGAGGTCATCCGGTTCGAGAGCGACGGCTCGTGCGTGCTGTCCAAGCGGTGCGCCGAGATCGCGTCGCCCAAGGACCGCGACTCTTAGGCGACTACCGCCGGAACGTGGGGCGATTCCGGCAGCGGTCCACCCAGGCCGCCACGTGCTTCCGCCCTTCCAGGCTGGCCCCCAGGTCCAGGCCGGTCTGCAGCGTCGAGGCGGCCGGGATGTCGGCCAGCGAGAAGCCGGCGCCGAGCAGATGTTCGCGGCGGGCCAGGCGCGCGTCCAGGGCGTCGAGGTTGCGCAGGAACTGGCCGTGGTTGTACTCGGCGGTCGCGCGGCTGCGGTCGGCCGGGGCGTACGAGACCGGCGTGTCGAGCCCGTGATACAGCCACTGCATCATGTAGGCCTGCAGCTCGGTGGCGCTCCAGATCGTCCAGCACAGCGCCTCGGCGCGCGCCGGCCCGGCCGCCGGCCAGAGCCCGCGCTCGCGACCGTAAGTCTCGCCCAGGTGCAGGATGATCGCGGCCGACTCGAAGTAGGCCTGCCCGTCGTCGACCAGCCCCGGTACCTTGCCGGTCGGGTTGATGGCCAGATACTCCGGCGCCCGGTTCTCCCCCTTCTCCCGATCGAGCTCGATGCGCTCGTAGCTGACCCCCAGCTCCTTGAGCGCCCAGCGCACCCTCCCCGACGTGCTGTTCGGCCACCCGTAAAGTCGAATCCCCATGATCTCCTCCGATCGCGCGTCCCTGACACGAAAAAGGCCGGGGCGGCGTGATGCCGCCCCGGCCTTCATTCAACCACCCTTTCGGTTCGCTCAACGCTCGGCGGTCGACGGATTCTTCTTGGCAGCCGCCTTGGCTCCCTTCACCAGGTGATCGATGTCCTTGCGGAACTGCGGCTCATCGACCTGCATGCCGTTCAGCATCGTGCTCATTTCGCGGGTCAGCGCCGCCATCCCGATCGCTTCCTTGATCTCGGTGTCGCTGGCGCCGTTCAGGCGGGCGAACTCGGTGTGGGCGATGATGCAGTAGCGGCAGGGGATCTGCGCGGCGACCGCCAGCCCGACCAGCTCTTTCTGCTTGCCCGACAGCGCCGTCGACGGCGAGAGCTGCACGTCGCGGAAGGCCCGCCAGGCGCCCGCCCGAGCCTCGTCAGGGAACGCGCGCAGGAACTCGGGCACGTAACCACCCAGCATCTGCCCGGCTTCCTTGAGCGCGCTGGCCCCGTCCACCACGTTCACGGGCGCGGGCGGCGGCGACTTCGAAGCGCTGGCCTTCTTGACGTTGTCGACGATCTTGGCGATGTCGGCGCGGAACTTCCCCTCGTCGGTCTGGACGCCGTTCAGGAACGTGCTCCAGTGCCGCGTCAGCGCCGCCATCGCCACCGCCTCGCCCACCTGGGTGTCATTCGCGCCGTTCAGCTGGGCGAACTCGGTGTGGGCGACGATGCAGTAGCGGCAGGGGATCTGCGCCGCCACGCCCAGCCCGATCAGCTCCTTGGTCTGACCCGAGAGCGCCGTGTGCGGGTTCAGCTGGAGTTCCTTCATCTCTTCCCAGACGCCGGGGAGCGCCTCTTCCGGGAGCTTGGTGAAGAACTGCGGGACGAACCCGATCGTCTTCTGGATGTCGGCCTTGGCCGCGGCCGCGGCGGGCTTCTCGGCGCGGGCGGCGGACGTGAAGGCCAGCGTGGCCAGGGCCAGAGTTCCCATCTTCATCAGCTTCATCGTGTTCATGACCTGTCTCCTTTTTTCGTGATTCGCTTCGGCTCGTTGCCGTCGGCTTCGAGCCAGAGGCGTGACCAAAGACGGAACGGAACGTTCCGCCGAGCTAAACCGCCGGGCGCACCAGGCGCAGGTGGTGAACCCGCTCGATCGCCGGCGAAAGGTTGGCGAGCAGCGGGTTCAGCCGGTCCGCCGTCTCGATGACGCGGCGAACGTCGGCCTCGGGCACCGCGCTGGCGATCAGGACGACCACCACCATTCGCTGCCACCCGACCGCGACACCCTCGATGCCCAGCTGCCCGCGCGTGTCGGACTCGCAGATGACGTCGACCTCGACCCCGTCGATGGCCACGTCCAGCCGGGCGCCCCACTGCCGGTAGCCCATCGCCAGGCTGGCCGCGATGCTCGCCCGCATCATCTGCCAGGGCTGGGGCGCGCTCTCGCTCCCGCCCTCTTCGACCGACTGATCGACGCGGGTCCGCCAGGCCGCTTCCTCGACCTCGCACAGCAGGCCGTCGGCCAGGCGGGCATGCGCCTGCGCGTGCATGCGACCGAACGACGGACGCCTCAGCAGCGCGCGCCGCTTGCGCTCATACAGAGCCTTCAGTCCGAGCATTACGCCTCCCATCGAGAGAGGCGTACCGTCCGGCGGAACGAGACGTTCCGTGTCGCAGCCCGTCGCTCGGCCCGCGTCAGGGCGTCGGACGAAACACGCAGTAATTTCCGGTTCTTACATGGCGGCCCAGCAGGGCGGCCAGGGCCGGCGCGTGCTCGGCGATGCGCTCGATGGCGTTCTTGATCCGGCGCTGGACCGCGCTGCGCGCCCGTTCCGCAGACCCGCCCGCGCGCCGGGCCCGGCCGCCCAGCCCGACCGCGCGGCCCAGCTCGGCCGCCAGCATCTCGATCTCCGCCCGCGCCGCGGCCGCCCGGGTGGCGTCGCCGAACGACTCGGCCTCGGCCACCGTCTCTTCCAGATCCTCGAGCCGGCGCTGATAGCTCTGGCGAGCCTCGGCGTCCAGCAGCTCGCCCGCGTCACCCGTGTCGATCGCCTCGTTGACGCCGGAGCCAGCCGCACCGCGCTCGCCCGCCAGATCCAGGACGTGAATCTCGCGCCCGGGCTCGTCGATCAGCTTCACCAGGTACTGGATCCCCAGGCTGTCCTTCAGCCGGAAGGTCGTCCCCTCGAACGAGACCGCCCAGTACTCCCCCTCGCGCGCGAACGCAAACGGCTGGTCGCCCCCAGGGGCCGGCGCCGGCTCCGCGGTCGGTCCAGCCAGCTCGGCGAGCCTCGCATCAGCCAGCCGGACCAGGCCCGTCATGCCCAGCTCCTCGGCCGCCTTGCGCGCCGACGCGATCAACGGCCCGGCCTTCGCGCGCTGGCCGTGCGCCGCCAGCGCGCGCCCGTATTCGTACTGGGTGCGGGCGAGATACGGCCAGGCGTTCATGCGCCGGCAGTCCGCGATCGCCTCGTCGAAGTAGGTGAACGCCTGGTCCCACCGCTCGAGCTGGACCGCCAGCAGGCCGAGCAGCCGCGTCCACGGCCCCTCCCAGCCGAAGTAGCTCATCCCGATCGTCGCGCACCGCCCGGCCAGCGGTCGCGCCAGCTCGTAGACCTGCTGCGCCAGCTCCGGCGGGCCGGCGACCGCCACCGCCTCGGCGGTGAAGTACATCGCGGCGACGTTGCCGTCCGGCGGACGGAATGGCTCGGGGGTCAGCTCGACGTACGTGCGGGCGTCGGCCGGACGCTCGAGGCGCGCGTACAGCACCGCGGACACCATGGCCTGCCAGGCCACCGCGATGTGCGTGAACGCGGCCGCGCGACGCGCCTCGGGTTCCCAGGCGAGCATCTCCTCGTGCCGGTCGGCGGCCCGCAGGCGCGACTCCCGGTTCGTCGTCCAGATCCGCTCCGCCGCCTCGTGGCCCGCGGCTCGGCCGGCGTCGCGCGCGGCCGTCGCCAGGCGATCCGCCTCGTCGAACCGCCCCTCGATGGTCGCGCGCATGGCCCGCACCATGCCGGACCACCAGGCGTACCAGGGGGCCCGCAGCGCGGCGGCCGCCTCCTCGAACGCAGCAAGCTGCGCGTCGCAGGCCTTGAGGTCCCCCACCCCGAGGTGACTGATGGTGAGGCGAAGGTGCGTGCGCAGCATCCGCTCGCGATCGCCCCGCGCCTGGGCCAGCACCGCGATCTCCAGGTTCAGGGCTCGCGGCTCGGCTGGGTCGACGACGTCCATCAGCGCGGAGACCGCCGCGTACAGCGTCTCGAGCAGCGTCTCCTGGTCCCCCAGGCGGCGGGCGATCGCGATCGCCTCCCGGGCCAGCGCCACGGGCTCGGCGCTGTTCGGGCTGGGCTGGAGAGCGGCGGCCAGACGAGCCAGCAGCCGGGCGCGCAGGGCGCTGTCCCCGGCTGGCAGGGCTTCCAGCGACTCCTCGAGCATGCCGACCAGCACCGGATCGACGTGCGCGAACACGAAGACCCGCCCGTAGATCAACGCCGCTCGCGCGCCCAGCTCGGCGTTGCCCAGGTCGCGGGCCAGCGCCGCCGCCTCGCAGCAGTCCTGCTTGCCGGCGACGGTCTCGCCCCGCCGGATGCGCGCCTCCCCCAGCGCCAGCAACACCGGCGCCCGCAGGGCGGGGGGATTCCCCGCCGCGCTGACCGCGTCGCGCGCCCGCTCCAGCGTCCCGACCGCCTCGTCGTAGGCGAGCAGCTCCTGCGCCCGGGCCGCGGCGCGGATCGCCTGCTCCACCGCGCGGCCCAGCAGCTCGGGCGGCCCCTCGACCAGATGGTGCGCCAGCTCGGCGACCTGCCCCGGCGCCAGCCGTTCCAGGGCGCCGGCGACGCTGCCGTGCAGCGCCCGCCGCTCGGTCTCCGGGAGCTCGCGGTACAGCACCTCGCGAAACAGGGCATGGCCAAATCGGCGCTGTCCCCCGCGCTCGGACAGGACCCCGGCCCGGCCCGCCTCGACCAGGCGTGCCGCGACCCACGCCGGCTCGCGCCCGGCCGCGGCCGCCAGCAGCAGCGGATCGATCACGTCTCCCGCGACCGCCGCCAGATCGATGAGGGCGCGCGTCTCCGGGGCGACGCGGTCCAGGCGCTGGCGGATCACGTCGCGCACACCGGTGGGGACCACCCCCTCCGTGATCGCGTCGGGCCCCTGCTCGTCCCAGATCCTGACCATCTCTTCGAGGAACAGCGGGTTGCCCTGGCTGCGATCGTACAGGCGCGCCTCCAGGTCCGACGCGACGGCGCCGACCCGCTGCTGCACGAAGCGCCCCGCGGCGGCCCGATCCAGCCGCGCCAGCGAGAGCGTCGTCCCCTCGCGGCCCACCCGCGACAGCAGATCGCCGGTGGCGGCGTCCATGCGCGCCTCGACGTCGCGATAGCTGGCGAGCACCAGCACCCGCATCGGGCGCAGCTGCCGCGCGACGAAGTGAAGCAGCCACAGCGACGACTGATCGGCCGCGTGCAGATCGTCCAGCACCAGCAGCGCCGGCCTGCCCCGGGCGGCCTCGTGCACCAGCGCGCTGACCGCCCGCCAGAGCCGGAAGCGCCCCTCGTCGGGGGGCGGCGGCGCCCCGGCGGGCGCCTCCGGCAGCCGGGGCCGCAGCTCGGGAACGATCTCGCTCAGGAGCGGCGCGCCGTCGCCCAGCACGCGACCCAGCGCGCCGTCGTCGACCGCCCGGGCGAGCTCGGCGATGATGTCCAGCCACGGCCAGTACGCCGGTGCGCCCCCCGCCTCCCAGCAGCGCCCCCAGAGCACGGTGAACCCCCGTTCCCGCGCCGCCACCGACACGCGATCGGCCACGCTGGTCTTCCCGATGCCCGGCTCCCCGGCGAGCATCATCAGCTTGCCCCGTCCCCCCGCCGCGTCGTCCAGCGCCGCGCCGATCTGGGCCAGCTCGCGCTCGCGACCCACGAATGACCGGTCCGCCGCCGTCGCCTCCGACATGGGGGCGACAATATCCCGGAACCGCAATGGTGTGGCTCCGGTCGGGCTTGCAGCGGGTCGGCGAGCGGTCCTAGATTGGGCGCCCCAAGAGGGGGGCGCGACATGCAATTGGTCCACGTTTACGTGAACTTTCCTGGAACGACCGACGAGGCGTTCCGGTTGTACGAGAAGGCGTTCGGCACCAAGGCGATCTCGCGAACGACCTTCGGCGAGGCCCCCTGGGCCTCGAACGTCCCCGCGGCGGCAAAGGACAAGGTCATGCACGCGCAGCTCCCGATCACCCAGGCCGTGCACCTGATGGCGAGCGACTTCGTCGAAGGCGTATCGCCCGGCAAGTTCGTGCGCGGGAACGACGTGAACATCTGCATCGTCGCGGCCGACAAGGCCGAGGCCGACCGCGCCTTCGAGCTCCTGAGCGCCGGCGGTGCGGTGCGCATGCCGCTGGCCAACGCCCCCTGGGGGCCCTACTTCGGCATGTGCACCGATCGCTTCGGCGTGCACTGGATGATCAGCCTCGCGACCCCGGCTTGACCACCTTCCGCGAGAGCGCCGCGAAATAGGCCAGACCGAAGACGACCGACAGCAAGCCGACGATCACCAGCGGGACCAGGTCGAACACGGCGCCCGCCACCAGCGCAGGCGCCCCGGCGCCTGCCACCCGAGCGCCGTGAATCATAGAGGCGGGCTCGGCCGCGATCGAGGGACGGGCACCCCGTTCAGGACGAATGAGAGCGCCCGTCCCGCGGTGCGGACCTCGACACCCCGGAATGTCCGGCGCGCCGACAGGAAGGCCACCAGCGCAGCCAGGTACGTCACGGCTGTCAAGATGATCAGCGGCACGCTCAGCGTGCGCCGGGCGATGACCCCGACCCCGACGCCGAGGGGCGCCAGCAGCTGTCCCGCGCGCATCCGCCCCAGCCGGGTCCGGGTAACCGCTTCAACCAGCATCCGGTGAATTTTTCCCTGCGGGGGACGTTCTTCGGAAGGGAGAACGGAACCCATGGCCGATTTTCGTCTCGTCTCGACTCAGGTCCATCTGACATACATCGACGAAGAGGAAGCGTTCGTCCTGGCCCCGGGGACGACGGGCGATCTGGCGCTCTGGGGCGGCGGGCCGAACGGCGAGGATCTGGACGTCGAGGTGGACAATTCCCAGGTCGTCCAGATCACGCGTGTCGATCCGACCTCGCGTGGCCAGAACCTGCGCTCGGTCAGCTTGCGAGCGGCCGGTTTCGGGATCACGACGCTGTCCGCCTTCATGCCCGACGGAAGCTCCTGGGCGACCGCCGACGTGGCGGTCGGGTTCACACCGGGGACCATGATCGAGACGCACAACGTCCCGATGTACGGGGAGATCCCGTTCGTGGTGGGCGCGGCGTCGATGATTCCCATCCCCGTGCCCGGAACCAAGGGGCTGTGCATCCAGCTGGTTCCTCGCGGCTGGGTCCCCAAGAACGGCACGACGTCGACGTTGTTCGTGCAAGATGCCCTGGGGAAGCGAAACCTCCGGCTGGACTACGGGTTCAACGTCAAGACCGGGACGGTGAACTATCACTGGAACCAGAAAGGGACCTTTCAGACCTTCGGGATCGCCGACCATGCTCTGGCCGGCAACGTCGGCCGGGTGGTGTACCAGTCGGCCCGCTACTTCCGGTACGCAGGCCGCGTTCTGGCCGTGGTCGGCGTCGCGGCGGACGTGTACTCGGTGGTGAAGTCGGATCGACCGCTCAGGCAGGCGACCAAGGTCATCTCCGGGTGGGCGGGCGCCTGGGTCGGGTGCAAGGTCGTCGGGGCCGGCGGCGCCTGGGTGGGATCCGCCGTCACGCCCGGGATGGGGACCGCCATCGGCGGCGTGGTCGGGTGCCTGGTCGGCGGGTTCATCGGGTACGAGGGAGCAGCCCGGGCGGCGGGCCGTCTCTACGACTGGGCGGACGCCACCTTCACGGCTGTCCCGGAGACCTCGGCCCCATGACCCCGCGACCGCCCAGGCTCTGCCTCTGCCCGGAATTCGTGGGCCCGGAATGGCAGCTCCCGCTGCTGCCCGGCGCCGAGCGAACCCTGATCGGCTGGGCGGTCGACCCGGAGCCCGTGGACGCGGGCGTCCCGCCGGTCGTCGCGGACATCCTGTCCACGGCCCTGTGTCGTCACGCCACGTTGAACTACCCGACCGGCCTGACGCCCCTGCGATGGAAGTCCACCCGGGATCCCCGGGAGGCAACGGCTGGAGTCTTCGAAGGCGATGTCTTCTCATGGGATTTGCAGGGGCAGGTCGTCGTCCTCTCATCCCCGGGAACGTCACCACGGCTGAACCAGAGTCATCTGGAGGTCGGAACGGATCCCGCGCTGATCGATCAGCTCGAGCGACTCGGGGCGATCGGGCTGCTGCTGCCGGGCGTGGATGGCGACGTCGCCGGCCTCTACACCTTCGCGCCGCTCGACATGCGAGCGCTCGAAGGCGCGCTGGCCACGGCCGTGCGCAACGCCGGCGGCGAGCTGATATCGGTCGATGAGGCGGACTTCAGCGCCCATCTGGTCTCCACTCGACCGCGTGCTTGATCAGCGCCCGCTTGCCGGGACCGACGAGGGCCGGCTGCTGCTGCTCACCCACCCAGACGACCGAGACGCGATCCAGATCCGGCTGAATGTGCACGGTTCGAATCCTGGGCTCGAGTCGGACCGCCCTGGCCCCGGGGATCTGCAAGGCCAGCATGGGAACCTCGGACGACAGAGCGAACTCCCAGGCCGGCATCGACGGATGCGCGTTGACGATGCTGACGGGGGAACCGGCGGTCAGCGCCGGGACGCGCATTCCCGGCGCTGACTGCTGGGCCACCCGGAGATCCAGGCGCCTGGCGATCGCGATCGCCGGCGCGATGGACTCGACGGCCAGGGCGCCCGTCCGGACCTCGAAGAAGCTGGCAGGGGGACAGACTTCGGCGTCGTAGGCCGGTGGAATCCCCAGCATCGCGGCGCGCGGGAAATTGGCGTAAGAGAGCCAGCCCACCGCCGCCACCGGCGGCGCGGCGGGCCACCTCTCGGGCGCACCGATCGCGAGTCGCTCGGGCGACAGCAGGCGCGAAGGCTCCTCGAGATTGGGTAGCTCACAGGCCTCGAGCGCCTCGTCGGTTGGTTCGATCAGATAGCCCTTGCCCGCTCGGTTCCGCGGGTAGGCGAAGCGACCGAATCGCGGGCTGTACGGCTGTCTCGCCTTCTCTCGCAGCTCGAGCAGCGGATCCCCGTGCCGCTCCAGCGCGACCCGGTCGAACCCACCGTAGGAAGAGGTCCAGTCGAGGGGAACCTCCTCGACCGGAGCCGGCTCCCTGAACCTGAGTCGCCCGGAGGTCGAACGGTAGCAACGCCGGTCACCGAAGACGGACAGCCGTCGATCCAGGCCGCCCACGCGCACCCGCAGCTCGAAGGCCGCGGCGGCCCGTCCAGGCGGGCGCGCGCTCCCCTCGACGACAACGTCGACCTCACCGCGATTCAACACGCAGTCCAGATCGTGGAGCAGCACGGAACGATCGTCCGAGAACCGCGGCTCCTCGACCAGCGGCAGCTGCTCGTCGGCGACGAAGCACCGCCCCGCGGCGACCCGGTAGGTCCGCTTGGCGATCACGCCGACCAGCGAGCCGCCGCCGGCCCGCGCGGCGACCATGACCATGGCAGTCATGACGCCGGCAGGTGGCTCCCGAGCGGATCCCACTCGCCACCGGGCGGCACCGGACCGGAGTACGAGTACCCGAGCGGCGTCCCGATGAACCATCCGATGGCGGTCTTCATCAGCTCGCGGACCGTCGGAGCTGCGGCGGCGTCGAGCAGCGCGCCGACGAATCGGGCATCCGGCCCGAGCAACGAGAGCACGTCGCCAAGGATCTCGTACGCCCTTCCGTGCAAGGCGCTGGCAAGCACCCCGGCAATTTTCCCGACGGCCCACGTGAGGACCAGGTCGACCGTCATGGCCTGGAACCCCGCCACCTTGTCGGCGGCCGTGAGTCCGGCAAAGACTGTGTTGAACGACGCGATACAGATGCTGGTCGGCGCCGGACACGGTTCGCCGCAGTCGAGTTGAAGGTTGAGCCCCCAACCCAGCGCGGCCGCCATGCTCAACGCCTCGTTGTCCTTGCCGCAGCCCCCGACGCGAACCGAAGAACAGCCAAACTCGGCCTTGTTGCCGGCGCCGGCCCAGACCAGCGGCAGCAACATGTTCGCCGCGAAGTGGTACTTGCCGCGTCCGAGATCGTGCTGCCGGCCGAGCGCATAGCCCGCGCCGGCCTTGACGGTCGCCGAGGCCTTGGAGGTCGTGGGGTCTGCCTGGCCCATGCCCCCGACCACGATGTGCGGCCCGAGCGGTGGCTGTGGCGGGGGCGCCTGGCTGTGGGAGTCGCAACCAATCACCGGATGGGTCGAGTTGAGGACGTGCGCGGCACCCATGTCATGCTCCCCGCCAGAGGCGAGCCCCGCGGAGCTCGCCCCGGTTGTAGGGATAGCTGAAGAGCCCGCGGGCCGTGACGGTGAGGTTGTCGAGGTCGGCCCAGACGAACACGCCGTCGATCTCCAGCTCGGGCTCGGCTATGACGGAGCCGCCCGCGGTCACCTCGAACCGCGCGGACAGGCGCGGCACGCAGTACACGACTTCTGCGGCGCACAACCCGGCGATCCGAACCTCGGCGCCGTCCGGAAGCGCCGGGAGGATCAGGTCGGGATGGGCGTTGTTATTGAGCCGTGGAGAGACGCGCGGGAGGCCCTCGGCGTCGGGCGTCACGGCCTCGCGCGCGCGCAGCCCCCAGAAGCAGGGATACGGTCCCCATCCGGCCACGACCGGCCGATCGTTCCACGCCCTCACGGGCGGCTCGGCCGCACGCTCGATGTTTGCCAGCGGCTGTCCTTCGGCTTCGGCCTCGGCGAGGTAGTAACCGCGGCCGAGCGGGTTGTCCGGGAACACGACCTCTTCATAGTCGTGGACCGTCTTGCCGCCGTAGGCGCGCTCGTAGCAGAGCGGCAGCTCCTCGAACGGCTGGGGATCGGACGACAGCAACCCGAAACCTCCCGCGCGCACCCAGCGCCGGTCGCCGTAGACCACGAGCCGGCTCTCGCGCCTCCCGACCGCGACGCTGACTTCCACCGCCCGCCGCGGCCGCGAAGGCCGGACGGTCCCCATCACGCACAGGTCGACGCCGTCCTTTCGCATGAAGTTGTCGCCATGAAAGGTCCCGAACGCCGTCGAAAGCGAGGCGTCGACGATCGGGACCTGCTCCGGCGCGGGCACCCAGCGCCCGGACTCCAGCGCGAAGGTGGCCTTGACGATCACGGCTCCGCGGACCGGCGCGCCCTCTGCGCTCTGAAAGCGCAGCAATCGGCCGGCAAACGAGGTGCGGTTGTCGAGCTCCACCGATCACCTCTCCTCGGTCGCCGCCGGCCCCGGTAGCCACGACGGCAGCGGCGGATCGCGATCGCAGTTGAGCAGCACCTGCTCGCCATTGAGGGCGACGTCGTCGTTCGCGCGGATTGCGACGCCGCCTGTCCGCGCCGTCACCGCGACCTCGCCCGCCCGCACCGAGAACGACCCCCGCGCCTCGACGCGGAACTGGTCGCAACGGGCGACGATGTCCGATGCGGCGGTGATCTCCAGAGCGGCCGCGGCGGCGCGGATCACCGGCCCCGCCGCGGTCAGGACGATCTCGACATCCACCGCTGGTTGCCGCGGACTCTGTAGCCGCAGCAGCGCACCACGATCCGTGGGCTGCACGCGGGCGACCCACCCGCGGCCCAGCCCGACCCCCACCCCCGGAAGCTCGACACAATCGAACGCGACCATGAACCGTCATCGGACGCGCCCCGTTTCCGGTTGCGTGACCCAGAGCGTATTTTCGCGTCATGGGAGACGACCTGGTCGCGCTGGGGTACCTGTTGGTCCAGCCGTTCGCCGGATTCACCTGGGCTGACGGGCTGCTTCCAGACCCGATCGTCAGCGCGTGCAGCTGCCTCTGCCCGCAGCTGGGAGACCCATCCCATTCGATCGAGGCCGCCAGGACCGCGCGGCGCGACCGGTTTCCCGCGCAGCCGGATGTTCGACTGATCGGTCTGGCGTTGGCAGGTCATGCGTTCGAAGCGGTATCCGACCTTCTCGCGTGGGCCGACCGCCGGCTACCAGTTGAGCCGGGGGGCGAGCTGCTCGGTTTCGAGCCGCTGAACATCGAACTGGGCCAGCTCTCCCACTCGTGGCTCTGCAACCGCCTCCACACCCACTACGCGGACACTCTCGGCATCCGACCGAATCCGGCGGGGTTCATCGCCACGGTCGCCGAAGCGCAGCGGTGTTGCGACGACATCAACACCGGGGCCGTCGGCGCCGAGCCCGGCCCCTGGTTTCCGTTCGCGCTGATCTCGTACGCCGCCGACGCGACCTAGCCTTCGCCATAGAGAAGATGACGGGTTGAGCCGACGCGGTATCTGCGCCTCTACCCGCGAAGGCTGCGAAGGCGGAGAGGGGACGGCCCCGCGAAACCGGATCCCCTCTCCTTTATCCTCGCCCCGAGGGCGAGGACAACCGGCTTCAGCCCGCCGACCGGTAACCCCCGTTCACCAATCGATCAAAACCACTGTGGCGAGGTCCTAGTACGTCAGCCCGTAGCCGAAGGGGTATTGCGGGTTGTAGTTGGCGTCGCCCACGTTGATGGGGATCTGCGACATGCTGCTGGGCCAGGTGCGCGGCAGCGTGCCGCTGGGGTGGACGTCGCCGAACAGCACGTCGGTGACGCCGGCCCCCTCGGTCCCCGGGAGCCAGGCCATGACGATCGCGTCGGCCATCGGCAGGATCTGGTCCAGCATCAGCGGGCGGCCGGCGACCAGCACCACCACGACCTTCAGGCCGGCGCTCTTCATCTTCTGCACCACCGCCACGTCGGAGCTGTCCACCTCCAGGGTGGTCGGCCGGTTGGTGCACAGCGTGCCGCCCATCGGGTTGGGGATGTCGCCGCACCCTTCCGAATAGGGCGTCTCGCCGATGACCGCGATGCCCACGGTCGATCCGTTGCCGGTGGCCGACCCGTCCAGCGCGTAGTTCACCGTCGGCACCACGGACTGCAGCGCCTGACGGATGGTGGTGCCTCCGGTGGTGGTGTTGCCGCTGGCCCCCTGCCAGCTCACCGTCCAGCCGCCGCACTGGTTGCCGATGTCGTCGGCCGTCTTGCCGCCCAGCGAGACGACCGCGCTCTTGGGGAGCGGCAGCACGTTGCCGTCGTTCTTGAGGAGGACCAGCGACTCGGACACGGCTTTCCGGGCCACCGCGCGGTGGGCGGCCGAGCCGACCTGTGAGGTCAGGCTGCGATCGACCAGCCGCATGGAGCCGTCGAGCAGGCCCATCTCGCACTTCACCACCAGGATGCGCCGGGCGGCGTCGTCGATCCGGCTCTGTGGGACGGTGCCCGGGACCAGGGCCTTGACCGAGGAGACGAAGGACGACGCGCTGGTCGGGTAGGTCATGACCATGTCGACGCCGGCGTTCAGGCAGCTCCCCAGGGTCACGCCGAGCTGCGTGCAGCCGTTGTAGTCCGAGCCGACGAACCCCTGGAAGTTGAGCATCCCCTTGAGGACGCTGGTGATCATCGTGGTGTTCTGGTGCATGGCCACGCCCTGCCAGCTGCTGTACGACGCCATGATCGAGCCGACGCCGGCGCTGACGGCGTACTGATAGGGCGTCAGGTGAATCGAGCGGAGCGTCGTCTCGTCGCCCGAGGTGTTGCCCTCGTTGACGCCGTTGGCCGTGCCGCCGTCGCCCAGGTAGTGCTTGGCGTTGGCCAGCACGGTGAACGAGCCGCTGCGCTTCTGGAAGCCATTGATGTAGGCGACGCCCATCTGGGACACCAGGGTGGGGTCCTCGCCGAACGATTCGTAGGTGCGCCCCCAGCGCTCGTCGCGCGCCACCGCGACCACGGGCGCGAAGGGGAAGTCGGCGCCCACGCCGGCTGCCTCGTCCGCAACCGTGCTCCCCACCTGCTCGACCAGCGCCAGATCCCGGGTCGCGCCCAGGCCGATGTTGTGCGGAAACACCGTGGCGCCGATGACCGGCCCCACGCCGTGCACGACGTCCAGGCCGTAGATGATCGGGATCTTCTGGGTGCTCGCGAACGACGCCTTCCGGAACCCGTCGATCATGTCGGCCCAGCCGGTCGGCGTGTTGGTGCTGGGGGCCGAGCCACCCTGGCTGTAGATCGAGCCGACGTCGTAATTCGTGATGTCCGAGGTGGTGGCGTTGGCGCGCTCGATCTGGTGAAGCTGCGCGGCCTTCTGGTCGGCGGTCATCATCGCGACGAGCGCGCTGGCCTTGTCCAGGCAGGCTTGCGTCGGGAAGCTGCGCGCCGGGGCGCCCCCGGTTCCCGGCTGGCCGCCGGCGTTGCCCATGCCGCCGCCGCCGGAGATCACGTTGCCGGTGCCGCCGCCCCCGGAGATCACGTTGCCGGTGCCGCCGGCCCCGGAGATCACGTAGGTACCGCCGGTCGGGTTGCTGATGCCTCCAGCTCCGGTCGACTGACCACCGGTACCGGTTCCCGTGCCGCCGCTTCCGCTTCCACCTGTCCCCCCCTGCTGCTTGTTGCCAGACGAGCAAGTGACCAGGACCAAGACCAGCGAGAGCGCGAACAAGCTACGAATAGGTCGCGACATCCGGCGACTCTACACCAACCCGGCTGCTAGACTGACCCGCTGATGTCGCGCTGGCTGGAAGCCTGGGTCACCGATCAGCTTCGGTCTGGGGCGGCGCAGCGAACCACGCTGGCCGGGGTGGACGGGGACGCGATGTACGTCTACGGGTCCATCGGCCTGGACGCGGCCCTCACCTCCACCGGCGACATCTGGGTGGGCGAGTACGACTTCGACACGGTCGACGGTACGGACGTCACGGCCACCTGGCACCGCGCCCTGGGGGTCGAGCGCCTCGGCTTCATCGTCATGGCGGCCCGCCGCTTCCCGGCGCTGGCCGGCCTGCTGCCGGTCCGCCCGGCCCACGCCGCCGGCTGCCCCGCCTGCCGCGCAACCGGCGACTGGCACCTGTTCTCCGAGGACCGCAAGGAATCACTCCGCATTCGCGGGATGATCTGCAAGGTGTGCGGCGGGATGGGCTGGCGCGCCGCGGCCCCGTCGTAGGCGCGTCGATGTCCGGCTGCTCGCGCATCTGATCGATCGCCCCGTCGATGGTGGGCGTCGCGCGACGACGCCGGAGGTTCGTCGCAGGCCGATTCTCAGCGCGCGGAGCCGAGCAGCGGCTCGACCTCGCCGGCCGGCAGCGGCCTCGAGAACAGGAAGCCCTGCGCGCGCCGGCAGCGCAGCGCGCGCAGGGCCTGGGCCTGCGCGTGCGTCTCGACGCCCTCGGCGACCACCTCCATCCCCAGGTTGTGCGCCAGGGTCACGATCGCCTTGACGATCGCGCCCTGCTCGGGCGCGTGGTCCATCCGGTTGATGAAGGAGCGATCGACCTTGAGCGCGTGCACCGGGAAGCTGTGCAGGTAGGCCAGCGACGAATAGCCGGTCCCGAAGTCGTCCAGATGCAGCCCGACCGACATGGCGTGCAGGCGCTGGATCACCCCGGCCCCGGTGCTGAGGTTGTTCATCAGGGCGGTCTCGGTGATCTCCAGCGTCAGGCAGGCGGGATCCAGGCCGGTCGCCGCCAGCACCCGCTCGACCTCGGCCGCGGCCCCGCCCTGCGAGAGCTGGCGCCCCGAGACGTTGACGCTGATCCCCAGCTTGGACCAGCGCGGATGTGCCAGCTGCCAGGCGCGGGCCTGGCGGCAGGCTTCGGCCAGCATCCACTCGCCGATGTCGGCCACCAGCCCGGTCTCCTCGGCGACCGGGATGAACAGATCGGGCAGCAGCATGCCGCGGGTGGGGTGCCGCCAGCGCGCCAGCGCCTCGAAGCCGAGCAACGCGCCGGTGTCCAGGTCGACGATCGGCTGGTAGTGCGGGACGATCTCCTGGCGCTCGATCGCGCGCCGCAGATCGGTCTCGAGGCGAAGCGAGGAGACCGCCCGTTGATGCATGTGGCCCGCGAACACCTGGTGGCGGGCGCGTCCCCCGGCCTTGGCCCGGTACATGGCCGTGTCGGCGTCGCGCAGCATGTCCTCGGGGCGATCGTAGCCGGCGCTCGAGAGCGCGATGCCGACGCTGACGCTGGTGAACACCTCGTAACCGCCGACCTTCGAGGGGGCGGCCAGCTCCTGGTGGATGCGCTCGGCGACCAGGGTCGCGTCCGCCTCGCAGCGGACGTCGTCCAGCAGGACCGTGAACTCGTCCCCGCCCAGGCGCGCCAGCGTGTCGCCCGGACGGATGCACCGCTCGAGCCGGCGGGCGGTGCCGACCAGCAGCTCGTCGCCGGCCTGGTGCCCCAGGCTGTCGTTGATCGACTTGAAGCGATCGAGATCCAGGTACAGCACCGCGAACAGGGGGCTGCCCAGCGCGCGCCGCGAGCGGTGAAACAGGTGCTGCAGCCGGTCCAGGAACAGCGCCCGGTTGGGCAGCTCGGTGAGCGGATCGTAGAACGCCCGCCGCTCCAGCAGCTCTTCGGCCTTCTTGCGCTCGCTGATGTCGCGCGAGATGCCGAAGGTCCCGATGATCTTTCCGTCGCGGTCGCGCAACGGCATCTTCGTCGTCGACACCCACCGGACCGCCCCGTCGGCCAGCGTCTCTTTCTCCTCGACGTTCACCAGCGACTGGCCGGTGCGCATGATCTCTTGCTCGTCGCGCAGCGCCTTCTGCGCGTGCTCGCCGGTGAAGAAGTCGAAGTCGGTCCGGCCGATCGCGTCGGCGGGGTTGGCCACGCCGAACCGCGCCGCCGCGTAGTGGTTGATGCGCGTGAAACGGCTCTCGCGGTCCTTGAAATAGATGCTGTCGGGGACGTTGTCCATCAACGTCTCCAGCAGAAAGATCTCGTCGTGGAGGTGGGAAATCTCCGCGACGACCTTGCTTGCCAGGCGCCGCTTACTCAAGGATCACCCTGATCTATTGTAAGCAATCACACTCTATATTGCACTTAGAATCTAATTGGCCTACATCAACCGACATCGGCAACGTTGACAGTCCTATACCCCCCGGTCACCCTGACCGCCGTTGTCCGCAGGGGACCCGAAGGAGAGCGAGCACCAGGATGTCTCGCACGCCGCGCGCAGCGGCCTGGTGCAGACGCTCACGGTCGCCGGTCAGGCTCTGCTGACGGTCACCCACGTGCTGCTCGCGCGGCTGTTCGGGCGCGAAGTCTTCGGGAGCTATCAGGCCAGCCTGGCCGTCCTGGAGATGCTCACCCGCAGCGGCACCGGCGGGGCCGACAAGGGGATGCTCCGTTTCGTCGCCGGCCACCGCGCCCGCGGCGAGGACGCCCTGGTGCGCAGCGCCCTGGGGACCGGGCTGCGCCTCTGCCTGCTGATCGCCGGCGGCACCGCGCTGCTGCTGATCCTGTTCGCCCGACCGATCGCCGCGCTGGCGCGCGAGCCGGCCATGACGACCGGGCTGCGGGTGATGGCGCCCGCCGCCGTGCTGACCGGCGCGGTCTGGGTGCTGGTGCAGGCCAGCCTGGCCGCCCGGGCCCCCCGCGCGAACCTGATCGTCCGGGGCATCGGCGAGCCGATCCTGTTTCTGCTGGCCGGCGTGGCGGCGGCCGGCGTGGGCCGCTCGCTGGTCCAGCTCAGCGTGGCGCACGTGCTGGCGGCCGGCGCCACGCTGGCCCTGGCGGTGTTCGTCGTGGGTCGGGTGTTCGGGCGCGGCGAGCTCGCGCGCTCGCTCTGGTCGCCCTGGCTGCCGGGGTTCGCGCGCTTCTCGATCCCGCTGGGCGCGGCCGAGCTGCTGAACACCGTCATGCAGCGCGCCGACATCGTCATCCTGACGGTGTTCCTGGGTCCGAACGCGACCGCGGTCTATGCGGCGTCCGAGTTCATCACCCGCGTCATCTCGAACACGCGCTATGTCTTCGACAGCATCGCCGCGGGCGTGTTCTCCGAGAGCCTGCACCTGGGCCAGCGCGAG
Organism: Polyangia bacterium; assembly: GCA_035578045.1. Classification (GTDB taxonomy): domain Bacteria; phylum Myxococcota_A; class Polyangia; order Fen-1088; family Fen-1088; genus JADGRB01. Next base: position 91,094 of record DATJWP010000031.1, read on the forward strand.
CGGCTGCGCCAGAACCTGGTCCGGATGAGCCGCTGGGTCGCGACGCTGGCCGCCCCCATCGCGGTCACGGTGGTGGTCCTGCGCCGCGAGCTGCTGTCGCTCTACGGTCCCAGCTTTGGCGACGGCGCCGCGGCGCTCTCGGTGCTGGCCATCGGGCACCTGGTGAACGCGACGCTGGGGCTCTCGGGCTGGATCCTGGTCGCCGGCGGCCGCTCGCGCCTGAGCCTGCTCAACAACGTGGCGGCGGCGTCGGTCAACATCGTGGCCGGGCTGACGCTGATTCCCCGGTTCGGGCCGGTGGGGACCGCCATCGCGTCGCTGGGCAGCATCGCCTTGCTGCAGATCGCCGCCGTCATCGAGGTGCGACTCACCGAGGGCGTCTCGCCTTTCGATCGTTCGCTGGCCAAGCCGCTGGTCGCTGCGGCGCTGGCGTTCCTGGCCGAGACGGTGGTGAGCCGGCACGTGGCCACCACCGCCTGGCGCGTCGTCCTGGTGATCGCCATCGGCCTGCCCACCTACGGTGGCGCGCTCGCGACCCTGGGCCTGGCCGACGAGGATCGCCGGGTTCTGCTCAGAGCGCTCGAACGGCTGCGTCGCCGGCGAGCTGCGGCACCAGCGCCTCATAGAGACGCTGGAAGTCGGCCACCACGCGGGCCGACGTGAAGCGCGCCAGCATGTGAGCCCGCCCGGCCGCCCCCTTGGCGCGCAGCTCGCCCGGCGGCGTGGCCAGGATCTGCCCGAGGATCGCGGCCAGGGAAGAGCTGGTGACCTCGCCGATCTCCCAGCCGTTCACGCCGTCGACGACCACCTGGTCGGTGTTGGCGGCGGCCGACAGCAGCACGGGCACGCCGCAGGCCAGCGCCTCGAGGGCCGCGATGGGCGACGCCTCGGTCCGCGACGGCATGAGCACCACGTCGGCCGCACGATACAGCGCCGGCATGTCGCGCACCGGGCCCAGGAAGCGGACCCGGTCTTCCAGGCCGGCGCGCGCGATGGCGTGGCGGACGTTGCGCTCGAACAGCGGCGAGGAGACGCGCCCGGCGAACAGCAGGCGAAACCCGGGCGGCAGCGCGCCCGAGGCGGCGAGCGCCGCGACGGCAGCCACCACCAGGTCGTGGTTCTTCTGCGGCGCGATGCGCGCGGACATCAGCGCGACGGTCTGATCGGCGGTCAGGCCCAGCTCCGCGCGCGCGGCCTGCCGCTGGTCGCCGGTGCCGGGCTCGAACCGATCGACGTCGACGCCGTTGGGGATGACCACGACCTGCCCGGCCGCCAGGTGGAGATCCCGGCCCAGGAAGCGCTCGATGCTGACGGAGTGGGCGACGATGAAGTCGCTGTATCGGGCCAGCTGTCGCTCGAGCCACAGGTAGTGGAGCGGCAGGTAGTCGATGTGATTCGACGTGATCACCCGGGTCCGGGGGCCCGCCATCGTCGCCAGACGGCCCCAGAGGTTGGCGTCATTCAGGTAGGTGTGCAGGATGTGCGGGCGGGCGTCGCGAATGGCGGCTTGCAACCGCCCGAAGACGCCCGGGTAGACCCACGAGCGAGCGCCCAGCCTGTACTTCGGCTGCCCGGCAGGCACCTCGCCGGCGAAGTGCACGTCGCTCCTGAGCACGCAGATGTCCGCCTCGTATCGCTCCGGATCGAGGCCCCTGATCAGATCGACGAGATGCCGCTCTGCCCCCCCCTGCGCGAGCGAGGAGATCAGGTACAGGATCTTGGTCTTCAAACGGCGGCGACCGGGGCTTCCCGCTCGAACAGGAACTGATTGTTGCCCCACCCGTAGACGCTGCGCAGGCGAAGCAGCTTGAAGCCGCGCTGGCGAAAGAAATCGAAGATCGCCTCGGCGCGCGCCGGCTGATAGGGATAGCCGCCCAGCCAGTCGATCCAGTCGACGGTGCGCGACATCCCGCGATGCGACGCGCGGTACTCGCGGTAGCGCGTCATCGGGCTGCGCAGGCGCGCCAGGTCGGCCACCAGGTTGCCCAGGAAGAACATCGGCACGAACGTCCCCAGCACCGCGGCCCGGCCGACCGGGCCCGCCACGTAGGCGCGCTTGATCTTGATCCAGGCGTCGGTGATCGGGCCGAGCTCGTTGTAGATGGCGATCCAGAGGCGGCCGCCGCGGCGCACCAGCCGACCCGCGTGCTCGAGCGCCGTGTGCAGGTCGCCGGTGTGGTGCAGGACGCCCCACGAATAGACGATGTCGAACTGCCCCAGCCCTTCGATGAAGCGCGCGTCCAGGACCGACCCCTGCTGGGTGGTCCAGCGCGGGTCGCCGGGGAAGAACCTGGCGCGCAGCGTCTCGGCGCACGCCACGGCGTCCGGGTCGAAGTCGAACGAGTGCACCGTCGCCCCCAGGCGGCGCGCCACCAGGCTGAAGAGGCCGCTTCCGCACCCGAGGTCCAGGAACCGCAGCCCCGAGATGTCGCCCAGCCAGTTGCGGATCGACGTCTCGGCTTCCGCGATGGCCCCCTCATCCACGTTCCCCAGGTAACGACGCCAGTTTCGGCCGAAAGCGAAGCGCTTTTCGGACTCCGGCTGCTGCATGGGCTGGATGGGGGCTGTGCTCATGAAGTCCCTTTCGGCCGGGCAAGATAGCGCTCTTTTCCGGCATGTGCGATTTGGCTAGTATCGCAGCATGTCCGAAGACGGGACCCGGACGAAGCTCGAGGACGTGATCGCCGGTCTCTCCATGACGGAGGTCATCCGGCTTCAGGATCGCCTGTCCCAGGACCTGAAGCGTCGTTTCGAGCAACAGGTGGCCCTGGGGTTCTCGGACATCGTCGGATCGACGCCCTACTTCGCGCGGTTCGGCGACGAAGCGGGGCGGAAGCTCCAGCAGCGGCACTACGACTTCGTGCAGCGCGCCACGGCCGCCACCGGCGGCCGCGTCGTCGACACGGCCGGTGACGGCGTCTTCCTGGC
>DATJWP010000032.1:0-18036 GCA_035578045.1 Polyangia bacterium
GACCAGAACCTGAATCTGGATGATCTGAGGTACCATCCAGCCTGTATGCCCCCCCGCTGCGGCGCAAGGGTTGCCTTCGCCGGTCTGATTGGTTTCGTACTGAGCGTCGCCGCCGGCTGCAGCCCGTCGCCCGACGAGCTCTACAGCCGGGGCATGGCGGACTTCAAGGGGGGGAAGACGGAGTCTGGCACCGCCGACCTGGAGGCGTTCGTCGGGAAGAGGTGTGTGGGGGGCGAGCAACAGCCGCGCTGCCGTCATGCCCAGCTCACGCTGGCACACACGTACGAGAAGCAGGGGGCGCTGGCGAAGGCCTGGGCGGCCTATGACCAGGCGCTGACTTACCCGCCGCACGCGACCGACGCCACGCTGGCGGCCGACCGCGATCGCGTGCGCGACGGGCTGGCCTCGAAGCAGAGCGACGAGACGGGCCGGGCGCCGGTGATCATCCGCTACCGCGACGAGGTGACCGACGACTTCACGCCAAAGTCGGTGGTGATCTCGCTGGACTTCGCGCCGGTGGCGACGCGGGACAAGGGCGTCTCGGAGCTCCGGTCGCCGGAGTTCAGCAAGCTCTACAGCGGCTCGGTGGCAGCCGGGGACCACGTGCTGGTCGTCGACGTGGCCCACACCTGCGCGCCGTCCGCCCGCAAGTGCGCCCGCTCGAACCTGCACCGCGCCTGGCCCTTCACCAGCGCCGCCCGCACCCCGACCCAGCTCGAGCTGCGCGCCTACACCGAGCCGGAGGACGGCGACACCCCGGCGCACCCCGCGCTGGAGCTCATTTCCCGATAGGTTTGCTCTCGACGACCTGGATGGGCGCGCCGTCGTCGGCCGCGCCGCCCAGGTCCAGCGCCACCCTGTCGCCCGGCTTCAGGCCGCCGGCCAGGTGAACGAGCTGGCCGTCGTCATCGGCCACCACCACGGGCTGGTAGTGGACGTGCTGGCTGGCATCGACCACCGGCACGACGGTCTTGTCGTTGCGGGTCACCAAGGCCTCGGCCGGGATCTCGAGCAGCGGCGGGACCTTCACGTCCAGCGTCACGTCGACGAAGCTCCCCGGGATGATGGCGCCGTCCGCGTTCGGGATGTCGACCTCGGTCAGCATCGTGCGGGTCCTGGGCGAAAGCTCGCCGCTGGTCCGGGTGACCGAGCCCTGGCGCGACCACCCGGGCCGCTCCGCGACGCGAACGGTGGCCGGGTCGCCCGCGTGCATGAAGGGCGCGCTCGACTGATCGACGTAGACGTAGACGCGCAGCTGGTCGCCCTTGGCGACCGACACGATCGGCACGGCGCCCGACTGCGCGTTGGCGGCGTTCTGGATCAGCGTCCCCGGGTCGGCGAAGCGCGCGGTGACGACGCCGTCGAAGGGCGCCCGGATCACGCGGTAGTCGCGCTGGGTCGCCAGCGCCGCCGTCGTCGCGTCGGCGACGTCCGCGCTGGCCTGCCCCTGTTCCAGCTCCTGGGCGGAGACGCCCCCCTCGGGCGCCAGCGCCGACAGCCGCTTGGCGTTGACGCGCTTGTTGCGGGCGTCGGCCGCGGCGGCCACGTACTGCGCGTCCAGCTCGGGCGCCAGCACCGTCGCCAGCAGCTGGTTCTTCTTCACGTGGTCGCCCTTGTCGACCTTGAGCTCGCGCAGGAAGCCCGCGACCTTGGCGTACAGCGTCACCTCGAAGAACGGTCGGGCCTCGCCCTGGAGCGTCAGGTGACGAACGCCGGGGGCGGTCTTGGCGGCCGCGACGCGCACGCGCGGACCGCGCCGCACCTCGGACTCGCGGTCCTGCGCCTCGGCCTGCGCCGCTTGCCGGCGGCGCGCGCCCAGCCCCACCACACCCAGCGCCGTGGCGACGAGCACCGCGACTCCGACCACGTACACGGCCGTCGAGCGCATCAGGTCTCCCGCTCCTCGGCCAGGAAGGTCTGCTCGATGACGTGCTTGGTGGGCAACTTCACCCGCAGCGACGCATATACCACGGGGACCACGAACAGCGTCGTGATGGTCGCGAGCCCCAGGCCGCCGATGACCGCCCGACCCAGCGGCGCGTTCTGCTCGCCCGCCTCGCCCAGCCCCAGCGCCATGGGCACCATGCCGATGATCATGGCCAGCGCGGTCATGATCACCGGCCGCAGCCGCGTCCGCCCGGCCTCCAGCGCCGCCTGTACGGGCGTGATGCCCACCTGCTCCACCCGGAGATCGTTGGCGAAGCTGACCAGCAGGATCGAGTTCGACACCGCGATGCCGACCGCCATGATCGCCCCCATCAGCGACTCCACGTTGATGGTCGTGTGGGTGACGGCCAGCATCCAGAGGATCCCGACCAGCGCGCCCGGCACCGCCACCATGATGATGAACGGGTCCAGCCACGACTGGAACAGGATGACCATCAGGCAGTAGACCAGCAGCGCGGCCAGGATCAGCCCCAATCCCAGGCTGCGGAACGACTGGGTCATGACCTGGTTCTGCCCGCGCACGGTCACGCGCATCCCGGGCGGCAGCTTCCCCAGCCCGTCGATCTTCTTCTGGATGTCGGTGGCGACCGAGCCCAGGTCCCGCCCCTCGACGTTGGCGCCCACGTCGATGACTCGCTGGACGGTGTAGTGGTTGATCTGCTCCGGACTGCCGCCGGGGTGGACGGTGGCGATGCCGCTCAGCACCTGGGTCGGCGCCTCGGGGAGCGCGGCCGGCGAACCGCCGCCGCTGGTGCTGGCCAGCGGTGCCCCGGCCGTCAACGGCGTCGCCATCACCTGCGAGACCGACGCCAGCTGCTTGAGCGGCGTCTTGACCACCACGGTGTAGTTGACGTTGTTGTGCGGGTTCAGGAAATAGGACGGCGCGACCAGGCCGCTGGACGAGAGCGACACCAGCAGGTTGTCGGCCACGTCGCGCTCGGCGATGCCGGCCTGCGCCGCGCGCAGCCGGTCGACGTCGACCTTCAGCGCCGGGTAGTCGATCACCTGCACGATGTGCGCGTCGGCGGTTCCGGGCACCTCGGCGATGCCGTCGCGCAGCTTGCGCGCGACCTCGTAGGCCTTCTGCAGGTCGGCGTGCTCGACCTGAACGTCGATGGGGGCCGACAGCCCGAAGTTCAACACCTGGCTGACGATGTCTGCCGGCTGGAAGTAGGAGGTCGACCCGGGGAACCGCTCGGCCAGCATGCGGCGGATGCGGCGCATGTAGCCCTCGGTCGGGGCGTGCTCGGGTTTGAGCGCGATCAGGATCTCCGCGTCCATCGGGCTCACGTTGTCCGTCTGGACGAACGCCAGGTTGTACGAGACGGGCACGCCGAGCATCGCGTTGATCGTCGAGATCTCCCGGGAGGGAACGATCTGGCGGATGCCGTCCTCGACCTGGCCGACCAGCTCCTCGGTCTTCTCGATGCGCGAGCCGACCGGCGCGCGGAAGTGCAGCTTCATGAGCCCGGTGTCGACCGAGGGGAAAAAGTCGGTGCCGACCACCAGAACCAGCCCGAAGCTGGCCAGCGCGACCGCGCCCGCGATCCCGACGGTGAACCGCCGGTGAGCCAGGGCCGCCCCCAGCAACGCGGCGTAGCGGTCCTGGAAGCGGTCGAACTTCTGGTCGCGCCAGCTGTTGAAGCGATGGGCCAGCCGGGACCAACCGCCGGTCGGGGGCGTCTCGCCCGGTGCAGCGTGGTGCTCGCTCCGCATGAGCATCCGCGCCAGCGCCGGCACCAGGGTCCGCGACAGCAGGTACGACGCCAGCATCGCCAGCACCACCGCGATGGCCAGCGGCGTGAACAGGAAGCGGGCCGGACCGACCAGCAGCACCACCGGGAAGAAGACGATGCAGATCGACAGGGTGGCGACGATGGCCGGGACCGCGATCTGCTGGGCGCCGTCCAGGATGGCCCGGGTCAGCGGCTTGCCCATGTTCCGGTTGCGGTGGATGTTCTCCACCTCGACCGTGGCGTCATCGACCAGCATGCCGATGGCCAGCGCCAGCCCCCCCAGCGTCATGATGTTGATGGTGTGGCCGGTCAGCTTCAGCCCGACGATGGCCGAGAAGATCGCCAGCGGGATCGAGGTGCAGACGATCACCATGCTGCGCCAGCTGCCCAGGAACAGGCCGACCATCAGCGACACCAGGATCGACGAGATGACGGCCTCGCGCACCACGCCGCCGATGGCGCCGCGCACGAACACCGACTGGTCGAAGTCGATCTTCAGCTCCAGCCCGTTGGGGGCGGCGGCCTTGATCTGGGGGAGCGCCTCGCGCACGGCGTCGACCACCGCCAGCGTCGACGCGTCCGAGTGCTTGAGGATCGCCAGGTAGGTCGCCCGGCGGCTGTTGATGCGCACCAGGTTGGTCTGGTCGGCGAACGAATCGGAGATCCGCGCCACGTCGCCCAGCATCACGGGGGCGCCGTCCACGATCTTGACCGGGATGCGCCCGAACTCGGCCACCTCGCCGGGGCTCGAGTTCATGAGGACGTTGTATTCACGGCTGCCGATGCGGGCGGTGCCGGCGGGCAGGATGACGTTCGAGACGTTCAGCGCGTTGACCACGTCGTACGGCGACAGCCCCTTGGCGGCGAGCTGTCGCGGGTCGATGTCGACGTTGATCTGCCGGAACTTCCCCCCGAACGGCGCCGGCGTCGAGAGGCCCGGGATGGTGAACAGCTTGACCCGGATGAAGTTGAGGCCGTAGTCGAAGATCTGCTGCTCGGGCAGCGTCGCGCTGGACAGCGTGACCTGCGCGACCGGGACATTGGAGGCGTTGAACTGGACGATGGTCGGCGGGGTCATGCCGGGCGGCGTGATGCGCAGGATCCCGTTTGTCAGGGCCGATATTTGTGCAATAGCGGCGCCGATATCGGCGCCAGGCTGAAAGTAAATCTTGAGCATCCCGATGCCCGGGATCGACTCGGACTCGATCCGCTCGATGCCGTTCACCGTGGTCGAGAAGCCGCGCTCGCTGATGAGCACGACCCGGCGCTCCATGTCCTGGGCCGAAAGCCCGGGATAGTTCCAGATGACCCCCACGACCGGGATGTCGATGGCCGGGAAGATGTCGACGATCATCCGGGTCAGGGACAGCACGCCCATGACCAGGATGAGGACGCACATGACCGCGACGGTGTAGGGTCGTCGCAGCGCCAGTCGGACAATCCACATCGGTCGAGCCGGTGGAGCCTAGTCGACCGGGCGTCGACGTCAAGGCGCCTTTCGAGGCTGGTTCAGCGCCCGTGGGGCGGCCCCAGGTAGGGGAAGTCCGCCAGCAGATCCTTGTGGGGACCCACCTTGTCCCCTTGGACCTTTCCGTTGGTCAGGATCGGCAGGAAGACGTCGATCACGTCGTCCGTGAGCAGACGGCCGTTGCCGGGGTAGGAGGCTGGACGCCCCGGGTCATAGGTCAGGATGTCGGGGAGCAGCTTCTCGGCGGCGCGCTTGGCATCCGCGGAGAGGTATCCACCCGCGTGCTCCAGCTCGTGCGCGAACACGGCGACGAAGCGCGCGTCGTCCTTGGGCTCCGCGGCCAGGTAGGCGTCACGGGCCTCGCCGGCCAGGAAGACCGTCTGGGTCGGTCGCGCGCCCCGCTCGACCTGAACCCACTCTCCGCCCGGGCCGCCCACCTGCACGACGACGCGCATCCACAGGCCCACCGGCCCGCCGCCCAGGGCTGCGTTGGGCAGGTCCAGCACCAGGCTGTAGACGTTCTTGTCCGCGAAGTAGTCGTCGCCGGTGAAGGCAAGGTCGCGCAGGGCGCCCTGCACGTCGAAGAAGAACGGATCGCTGCGCCTGCCGACGAAGACGCGGTGGCCGGCGGCCTCGGTGGCGCGCGCTTCCGGGCCGGTCGAGACCACGATCCCCTCGGCGATGAGGCGGCCCTCGTCGCCCATTCGGGCGGCCTGCGCCCCCTCGGCCCGGCGCAGCGTCGCCGTCTGGGACCCTCCCTGGGACCGCGAGACGCGCAGGCGGTAGGCGATGTCCGCGACGGCGTCGCCGTTGGTGTCGATGCGCAGCTCGTACACCGCCTCGGGCGCGTACGGCTCGGCGACGGTGGCCGCCGGCGTCTTCACCTCATGGGACGGATGGGCGTCCATGACCAGGATCGACCGGCTCGCATCGCCGGGCTTGGGGAACGCGAACAGATCGGTGAGGTCCAGGCGCGCGTCTCCGCGCGGGAACCCGACGTTGGGACCCGAGTAGTGGTGCGACATGGGAGTACCCAGATGGCCACGCCCGCTGCTCCGGTCAATGCGTCAGCGGCTGATTGCGGGCCGTTCAGGCGCCCGACGTGGCGGTCGTGAACAGCACGGGGGCGCCGGTCGCGGCGATGATGGCCTGGCGGTTGACGCCGGTGGCTTTGGCGACGCAGACGAAGCAGTCGCCGCCCACATCGAAGATGCCCAGCTCGGTGATGACCCGGTGGACGCAGCCGAGCGCGGTGGCCGGCAGCGTCAGGCGCGGCACCAGCTTGGACTTGCCGTCCTTGGAGGCGTGGCTCTGCAGGACCACCAAGCGGCGCGCGCCGGCGGCCAGGTCCATGGCGCCGCCCATTCCGGTGATCAGCTTGCCGGGAACGGTCCAGTTGGCCAGGTCGCCGTTGCAAGCCACCTCGAGCCCGCCCAGGATGGCCAGGTCGATGTGGCCGCCCCGGATCATCGCGAACGAGGCCGCCGAGTCGAACAGGCTGGCGCCCGGGACCGCGGTGACCGTCTCCTTGCCGGCGTTGATCAGCCGGGCGTCGACCTGTTCCTCGGTCGGGTAGGGGCCCATGCCCAGGAGTCCGTTCTCCGACTGCAGCATCACCCCCTGGTCGGCCGCTATGTAGTTGGCCACCTCGGTCGGCATGCCGATCCCCAGGTTCACGATCTGCCCCGGCTGCACCTCGGCGGCGGCCCGCAGCAGCATCTGCTCCTTGGTCCAGCTCATGCCCGGCCCGGCCGCGTCCGCTCGGCCTCGGAGATCGGCTTGGGGGTCGCGCCCGTGCGCGTCTTGCGGTACTCGATGACGTCGCGGTGCTCGGGCACCACGACGATCCGCTTCACGTAGAGGCCGGGCAGGTGCACGTCGTCGGGATCGATGGCTCCCTTGGGGAAGATCTTGTCGGCCTCGACGACCGTCACCTCGGCCGCCGTGGCCATCAGCGGGTTGAAGTTCCGCGCCGTCCGGTAGAAGCGCAGGTTGCCGAAGCGATCGGTCAGGGCGGCCCGGACGATCGCCAGATCGGCCCGCAGCGGTCGCTCGAGCAGGTAGCGCTTGCCTTCGATCTCGCGCACCTCCTTGCCCTCGGCGACCACGGTGCCGACGCCGGTCGGGGTGTAGAACCCGGCGATCCCGGCGCCGCCGGCGCGGATCCGCTCGGCGAACGTCCCCTGGGGGACCAGCTCGACCTTCACCTTGCCCGACAGGTACTGCTCGGCCAGGTCGGGGTTGCCGCCCACGAAGCTGCAGATCACCTTGGCGACCTGGCGGTTCTTCAGCAGCACCGCCAGCCCTTGCCCCTGGTTGCCGCAGTTGTTGCTGATGATGGTCAGCTCCTTGACGCGGCTGTCGGCGATGGCCTCGATGCAGGCCTCGGCGTTGCCACACAGGCCGAACCCGCCCGACATGATCGACATCCCGTCGCGCAGCAGGCCGGCCAGCGCCTCGGTCACGCTGCCGTACAGCTTGTCGCCGGCGGCGCGCGCGTCGCTCACGACAGCGCCTCGTCGATGGCGGCGCCGACCTCGCCGATGGCTTCGTCCAGCTCGCGCTCGTCGATCACCAGCGGCGGGGCCAGGTAGACCAGGTTCTCGCGCTTGTGCAGGTGAACGTGACGCCGCCGCAGTGCGCCCGCGATCTTGCCCATGGCCAGCGCCGGCAGCGGGTCGCGCCCACGCGCGCCGGCCGCGCTGGGCACGCACAGCTCCAGCGCCCAGAGCAGCCCCAGGCCCCGGACCTCGGCGATCACGGGGCGCGTGCGGGCCAGCTCGCCCAGCCGGGCCCGCATGACCGGCTCCAGCGCCGCCGCCCGCTCGACCAGCCCCTCGTCCCGCAGGGTCTGGATGGCGGCGACGATGGCCGCGCAGACCAGCGGGTGCGCGTAGCTGGTCAGCCCGCAGACCAGCACCTGCTGGTCGAAGTGGCGGGCGATCCGGTCGGTCACGATGACGGCGCCGCCGGGCGCGTAGCCGGCGGTGATCCCCTTGGCCATGGTCATCAGGTCAGGCGTGACGCCGTCGTGGTCGACGGCGAACCAGCGGCCGGTGCGGCCGAAGCCGGACAGCACCTCGTCGGCGATCAGCAAGATGCCGTGACGATCGCAGATGTCGCGCACCTTGCGCCAGTAGCCAGGCGGCGGCGTGAACACGCCGTTGGCCCCGACGATGCCCTCCAGGATGACGGCGGCGATGGTGTCGGCCCCCTCGCGCGCGATCACCACCTCCAGATCGCCGGCGCACTCGTGGGCGCAGCTCTGCGGCACCTTGCCCCAGGCACAGCGGAAACAATAGGGGTCGCCCATCCGGACGACGCCGGGCAGTCCGGGCTCGAACGGCTCGCGCCGCGGGTCGCCCGACAGCGACAGCATCGCCAGCGTCGCGCCGTGATAGCTGCGGGTCCGCGAGACCACCTTCTGGCGACCGGTGTAGAGGCGCGCCATCTTGATGGCGTTCTCGTTGGCCTCGGCGCCCGACAAGCAGAAGAAGGTCTTCTCCAGACCCGCCGGCGTGACCTGGGCCAGTAGCTCTCCGGCGCGCAGCTTGTCCGGGAAAACCCCCGACGGCGTCACCAGCAGCCCGCGCCCGGCGGCCTCGGCCAGGGCCGCCTTCATCCGCGGGTGCCCGTGCCCCAGCGGGGCGTTCCAGGTCATGCTCCCCAGGTCCCACCACCGCGCCCCGTCGGCCGTGGTGAAGCGCGCCCCCTCGCCCCCGACGATCTCCATCGGGGTGGCGGCGGCCTGGGCGGTCCAGGTGTAGAAGACGCGGGCGGCTTGGTCCTGGGCGAGGTTGGTCATGCGGATGCGGAGGCGGCCGGCACGTCGGCGACGGCGCGCGCGAACACCTCCGCGATGGTATCGGCCTGTCCCTCGCTCAAGATGAGGGGGGGCGAGATGCGGATGGCCTTCTGGCCGCACTCCAGCACCAGCAGGCCGCGCCGGAAGCAGAGCTGGGCGACGGCCTCGGACAGGGCGTGGGAGGCCAGCTCGATGCCGATCATCAGGCCGACCCCGCGCACCTCGGTCACGGCCGGCAGGCCCGCCAGCCGCTCCGCCAGCCGCTCCTTGCAGCGCGCGCCGACCCGGGCCGAGCTGTCGACCAGGCTCTTTTCCAGCAGGTCGAGCGTCGCCATGCCGGCCGCGATGGCCACCGGGTTGCCGGCGATGGTCGAGCCGTGCGTTCCGGGACCCCAGGTCATGACCTCGCGGCGCGCCATCATGGCTCCCAGCGGCATGCCGGACGCGATCCCCTTGGCGCACAGGATGATGTCGGGGACGACGCCGGTGTGCTCGGCGGCGAACATCCTTCCGGTCCGACCCATCCCGCTCTGGACCTCATCGAACACCAGCAGGATGCCGTGCCGGTCGCAGAGCGCGCGCAGCCCCGGCAGGAACTCGGGCGGCGGCACGATGTAGCCCCCTTCGCCCAGCACCGGCTCGACCACGATGGCGGCCACGTCCTCGGGCGGGCAGATGGTGCCGAACAGCTCGGCGACGCTGGCCGCCTCGCCGTAGCTGGCGTGGTACACGCCGGGCAGCAGCGGGCCGAAGCCCCGGCGGTACTTGGCCTTGCTGGCGGTCAGCGACAGCGCGCCCATCGTGCGCCCGTGGAACCCGCCCCGGAAGGCGATGACGTTCGGCCGCTTGGTGTGCTGGCGGGCCAGCTTCAGGGCCGCCTCGACCGCCTCGGTCCCCGAGTTGGTCAGGAACGTCTGCCAGTGGTGGGCGTTGGGGCCGATCCGCTGCGCGAAGGTCCCCAGCCGCTCGCAGATGGCGCCGTAGCCCGGGTAGTGGAAGTCGGTGCCGCAGATGTGGATCAGCGTCTCGGCCTGCGCTGCGATGGCCGCCGCGACGGCCGGGTGGCAGTGGCCCGTCGAGGCCGTCGCGACGCCCGCCTCCGCGTCCAGGTAGATGTTTCCGTCGACGTCCTCGACCATGCAGCCGGCCGCGCGCCGGACCATCAGCGGGTAGCAGTGGATCAGCGACGGCGACATGTGGGGCATCGCGCGCGCGATCATCTCCCTGGCGCGCGGGCCGGGAGGCTCGGTCACGATCTGGATCGGATGCCCCGCCAGCGACGCGAAATCCGACGCGAACGTCTTCGAGCTGGCGGCCGTCACGCGCACACCGTCCGGCTCTGCTCGCGCAGGTAGCAGGGCAGGGTGTAGAGCCCGCCGATGTTCTTGCCGGTCGACCCGCTCCCTTTCCAGCCGCCGAACGGCTGCACGCCCGGCCAGGCCCCGGTCGTCGCGCCCGCCGCGCGGTTCACGTAGACGACGCCGGCCTGGATGCCGTCGAAGAACGCGTCGATCTCGCGGTGATCGCGCGAGAAGCAGCCCGCCGTCAGCCCGAACTTGGTGTCGTTGGCGCGCTCGAGCGCCTCGGCCATGCTCCCGACCGACTCGACGGCGACGATGGGGACGAACAGCTCGTCGGTCAGCAGCTGGTGACCGCGCGACAGGCCGGCCAGCACCGTCGGGCGGACGAAGTAGCCGTGCGCCCGCGCGCCGTCGGCCAGCACGGCGCCCCCCGCGCGGACCACGTTCGGGCCCGCGGCGCGCGCCATCTCGATGTAGCGCTGGTAGTCCTCGTAGCTGGCCTTGGTGGCCACCGGGCCGACGAACACTCCCTTGTCCAGGGGGTCGGCGGGGTTCACGGCGTCGGCCAGGCGGGCCAGCTCCGCCAGCAGGCGGTCGGCGACGTCGCGGTGGACGTAGACGCGCGAGCAGGCCGAGCACTTGTGCCCGTTCATCCCGAAGGCGGATCGGTAGATCCCCTGCGCCGCCTGAGCCAGGTCGGCGCTGGGCATCACGATGGCCGGGTTCTTGCCGCCCATCTCGACGATGGCCGGCTTGGGGAACGCCCCGGCGAACCGCTGGTAGATGCGCTTGAAGCCGACGTCGTAGGACCCGGTGAACGTGACGCCGTCGACGTCCGGGTGCTCGACCAGCCCGTCGCCGATCACCCGGCCGCTGCCGGGCAGGCAGGAGAGGGCGCCCGCCGGCACGCCGGCGGCCTCGAAGATCTCGGTCAGCTTCAGGGCCGACAGCGGCGTCTCGGACGACGGCTTGCAGACCACGGTGTTGCCGGTGACCAGCGCGGCGGCGACCGGCGCGCCCAGGAGCGCGTACGGGAAGTTCCAGGGGGCGATGACCGCCCAGACGCCGTAGGGGCGCAGCACGCTGGTGTTCTGGTCGGTCGGCGCCAGCCGCCCCATCTCGCGCACATAGCCGTGGTTCTCGCGCATCTGACCGGCGTAATAGGCCAAGAGGTCGGCGGTCTCCTCGATCTCGCCCAGCGCCTCGACCCGGTTCTTCCCCATCTCGAGGATCATCCAGACCGACAGCTCGAACCGGCGCGCGCGCACGATCTCGCCGGCGCGCTCGATGATGGCGACGCGCTCTTGCCAGGGGCGCGCGCTCCAGGCCGGGTAGGCGGCGCGGGCGGCCGCCACGGCGTCACGGAGATCCGCGGCGCTCGCGCTGGCGACGCGCGCCACGACCTGCCGCGCGTCGGCGGGGTTGCGGCTGTCGATCGCGCCGTCGCCCGGCCGATCCTGGCCGGCCACGCGCGCTGGATGCGTCCGCCCGAGGGTCGCGCGGGCTTCCGCGATGGCCGTCTGGAACCCGGCGTCGATCTCCGGGTCGTCGGCCGAGAGGCTGACATATGTGACCTTGGGCGCCGTCGTCATGGAAAGATCACCCTGTCCCCATAGTTAGGATAAACCAAGAAACAACTCGTGCGAACCTCGTGCGTCATGCGTTGACACGCCAATTTCGAATCCGTACTCTGACCGCCCCCGTGAGCTGGGGAACGGGAGCGAGAAAGAAATGACGAAGGCGGAGCTCATCGAACGCGTGTACGCGGGCAAGAACCTACCCCGCGGGTTGACGAAGAAGACCGTGGCTCAGATCGTCGACGCCGTGTTCACCGAGATGGGCGACTACTTCATCCGCGCGAGACTCACCCGGAACCAGCAGGCGCGGTTGACCTACCCTGGATTCGGGACCTTCTCCAAGCGGCGGCGCCCGCCGCGCATGGTGAAGAACCCGGCGACCGGCGCGCCCATCACCATCCCGCAGCAAGAGACCATCACGTTCTCGCCCGGCACCGAGCTGCGGTCTTTGCTGAACCGAAACGGGATTGCCAAGACCGGGTCGCACCCGGTCCCACCTGCTCCGCCGATCAAGAACGCGGCGACGCGCTGATCCGCCGCTGACGAACGGCCTCGGCCCCGCTAGAATAGGGCGAGACGACATGCTCGATCCCGGCCTCGAGCTCTGCGATCTGCACATCCACGTGGGTGGCGCGGTCGCGCCCCACGTCCTCTGGTCGATCGCGCACGAGCAGGGGTTCAAGCTGCCGGTGTCGACCTACTGGGAGTTCCGGGACCTGGTCACCGCCAAGCCCGAGAACGTCTCGTCGCTGGACGAGTACCTGGCGATCCTCCACCACTGGACCGAGAAGATTCAGTCGTCCCCGGCCGCCATCGAGCGATCGGTGTACGAGATCATCGGCAAGGAGTTCCGCTCGAGCGGCGTATCGCTGATCGAGCTGCGCTTCAACCCGATGAAGCGCAACCTGGGCGGCGAGCGCGACCTGGACCACATCATCCACGCGGCGCTGCGGGGGATGGACCGCGCCTGCCTCGAGTACAACGTGCGGGCCGGACTGATCTTCTGCCTGGCGCGCGAGTTCCCGCTGGAGCTGAACGAGATCCTGGTCAAGAAGGCGGTGAAGTACAAATCGCGCGGCGTGGTCGGCATCGATCTCGCGGGGCCCGAGGTCCACACCACGGAGCTGGGACAAGAGGTGGCCGGCTACCGCGATCTGTTCGCCCGGGCGCGGGCCGCCGCGCTGGGGACGACGGTGCACACCGGAGAGACGCCCTACACGGCGGTCCCCGGCGTGCTGGCGGTGATGAAAGAGCTGGCGCCCGCCCGCATCGGCCACGGCGTGGCCGCGGCCAAGAGCGAGGAGGCGGTCCGGAAGCTGGCCGAGTCGGGGACGGTGCTGGAGATCTGCCCCAGCTCGAACCTGCGCACGCACGCCGTCGAGGGTCTGCAGGAGCTGGGGGACGCGCTGCGGGCGTTCGAGGAAGCCGGGGTGCGCTACACGATCAACACCGACGGGCCGTACCTGCTGAACACCCACCTGAGACGCGAGTACCAGATGCTGCTCGAGGCTCAGCTGATCACCGAGGCAGAGGCCGAGCGCAGCGTCGCCGTCGCCCGCCAGGCGACGTTCGTCAGATAGGGTCCCGAGAGAAGGTTCTTTCGCGCGCGCCCCAGGTTGTTGGTACTTTCGCGGCCGTGAGAGGCGCGACTCTCGCGGCGGCGGTCGCCGTCGCCCTGGCGATGTGCGCGGATCGGGCGGCCCTGGGGGCTCCCGATCCGTTCGCCTGGGCGCCGCCGCGCGCGCCCGCCGTGGTGCGCGGGCGCGAGACCGGCGCTCGCTTCGGCGTGCCCGGTCTGACGGAAATCGAGGTCGAGGTGGACGACGTCTACGACGCCGCCAACCGGCACGCCGTCGCGGTCGCCGAGCAGCGGCTGGCGGCGGTTCATGGCGTGCGCGCCGTGTTCGGTCCCGCCGAGCTGCTGGACATCACCGTCGATCCAGGCGGCAGGCCCAGCGCCCGGCGCGCGCTGGGGCGCGGCCGCGGCGCGATCATCGACCTGGGCCGGATCGCGCGCGGCCCGGGCGCGGTGCGGACGCTGGCCGGCGCGGCGGCCCAGGAGGAGCGCGAGAACGAGGAGGCTCGCCAGCGGATCGTCCGCCGCGCCGACGCGCTCGGCTGGTTCCTGACCGAGAACGGCCGGCGCGTCCGATTCCTGGTGGACGTCGCGGACTGGGAGGCGAACGAGCCGGCGCTGGTCGCCGCCATCCAGGAGTCGGGGCTGTCCATCGTGCCGTCGTCGTCGGCGCTCGAGGCGCGGCCGCTGTGGCCCGATCCGCGCAACCACCGCGCCCGCCTGCTTCCGCCGGTGTTCGCGGCGGCCTGGGTGTTCTTCGTCCTGGTCGCGGTCCGGCGCGCGCGCTTTCCGCTGGTGCGCCGGCGCGTGACCCGCGCGATCGCCGCCGCCGCGGGCGCCGCCGCGCCGTTCGGGCTGGTGCCGGTGGCCGGTGTCCGGTGGATGGGGGCCACCGCCGCGCTGGCCGCGGCCGGCATCGCGCTGTTGGGACCTCGCCGCCACGACGCGGACGACCGGTTGCCGGCCCGTCCCGCCGGCTTCGGCTGGCTGCTCGCTTTCTCGGCCGTGCTGGTCCTGGAGGTCGGGGCGCTATCCAAGCGGGTCCGGGTGGAGACGCGGCAGTGGAGCGCGGCCCCGATGTTCTTCGTGAGCGTGCGCGGCGACCTGGACGAGCCGGTGGTCCTGCGCGAGCTGCGCCGCATGACCGACGACCTGCGCGCCCAGCCCGGCGTCGCCAACGCCTGGTCGGTCGCGGATCTGTTCCCGGGTGTGATCTTCGAGGGGAAGGAGGCGAACGGGATCCCCGACGACCCCGAGGAGCTGCGCCGGATCCTGGTCCAGGCCCGCACCGACCCCGCGGTGCGGCTGGAGCTGTCGGCCGATCACCGCGAGGCGCTGGTGGCGGTGCGGTTCGACGACGATCCGACCATCGACCACGCCGCGCTGGTGGCCCACGTGCAGCGCTACATCGACCGGGACATGCGGCAGGCCATCGCCCGCGTCGATCTGACCGCGCCGGCGACCGATCCGTCGGCGCGTCTGTTGGGCGAGGGGCTGCTGGCAGGGGACCTGGCGCAGCGGGTGGCGCGCATCTGCGCGAGGTCCGGCCGCCCGCTCAGCGCGACCGAGCGCGTCTCGGTCGAGCGCACGGCGCGCGCGGTGGCGCTGATCCCGGCGGCCGACCCGCAGCGCCTGGACAGCGAGATCGCCGACGCGGTCCGGGACTTCGCGGCGCACCATCCATTCCCGCTGACGCCGGGGGCGATCGAGCGGCTCATTCTGGGGGCCCGCGCCCTGGAGGCCGGCGCCACACAGGATGACGTCAGGGCGGTGGTCGAGGCGGTATACGGTCCTCGTATGCCGCAACCGGTGGTCAACGCCACGGCCTCGTCGCTGTCGCGCCGGCTGACCGCGGTCCGCCGCCGGCACACCGCCCGGCTAGACTTCCGCGAGATGCTGTACGGCGCGAACCTGCCGACCGAAGGCGTGCTCGCCGACGAGGTGCGGAGCGCGACGCTGGAGGCGATCGGCCCCCTGGTCGGCCTGCCGGTGGCGGCCGGCACGCCCGGGGCGTTCCACCTGGAGGCCGAGCCGATCGGCGGCGCCGCCAACGATCGAGCGCTGTCCGAGGTCTGGGTGCGCGGCCTGCGCCCCGGGCTGATCGCGTCGGCCGCCGTGATCGGCATCCTGCTGGTGCTGATCGCCGGCCCGCGCGGGGTGCTGGCCGTCCCGCTGGCGCTTGCGCCCATCGCGGCCGCGACGCTCCCCGTGGCGCTGCTGCGCGAGCCGATCGGGCTGCCGATGCTGGCCTTCTTCGCCGGCGCGTTCGCGGGGGGCGCCTTCCTGGCCGTGGTCGCGGTTCCGTCGCCCCGCGCGTGGAGGCGGTCGTGATGACGCGCCTGGGACGCCTGGCGCTGGTGGCGGCGCTGGCCAGCCTGTCGGCGTGCATGTGGCCGCCCTGGCGGATCGGACGACCGCTGGACGGCCGGCCGTCGATCCCGCCGCGGACCGCCCTCCCGACGCCGGCCCGGGCCCGCGCGACGGCGGTCGAGGCACGAGCGGCTGCCGAGCCGGTGCTCGAGCTCGCGGCGCTGCAGGCGCTGGACCGTGAGTACTGGGAGGACGCGCGGCTGCGCGCGAATCCGACGCCGGCCGAGCGGGCGCGCCTGGCCGAGCTCCTGGAGGCGCGGGCCGCGGCGTTCCGCGCGCTCGGCCGCGCCGTGCCCGAGAGCCGCGACCTGGAGAACATGGCGCGGCTGGATCCCGCGCGCGGTCGGGCGGCGCGCGAGGTGCGGGCCGCGGCCGCGGTTGCCGCCGGCGACTTCTGGAAGTCGATTCACGCCGTCGACGACGCCCGGGCCGCGTTCTCGCTGGCGGCCGCGCTGGGCGGCGTCGCGCCCGGCACGCCGCCCCACGCGGCGACCGCCGAGCCGCTCCCCTCGCCGCTGCCGCCGCCCGCCGCGCTGGACACCTGGGTGCTGGCAACGCCGGCGCTGTCGACGCGGGTGTTGCCGCTGGCGGTCGCGGCGCCCTGGGTGCTGGACAATCTGCCGCGCGCCCTCTGGTGGGCCGACCTGCTGCTGGACGAGGACGCCAGCTCGCCCGACGTGCTGGCGCTGGTCGCCGAGATCTTCGGGCGGGCCGGGCGCTTCGGCGGCACCGAGCGGATGCTGGCCGAGCTGACGTTCCACACGCCCGATCGGGCCTCCGGCCTGGCTCGGGGCGCCGAGATCTGGGAGCGCGTCGGCCGCCCGCGCGAGGCCTGCGCGCAGTGGATTCGCGCGGCGCGCTGGCGCGATCGGCCGCAGGACCCGAGCTGGCCGGCGCAGGGGCTGCCGCTCTGGGTGAGGGCGGTCTCCTGCGCGCGGCGCGATCCGGGCGCCGGAGATTGGCAGGAGATCCGCTCCTACCTGCTGGATCGAGCGCCGGTCGAAGAGCGCGACCAGATCGCCGCCACGCTCGACCAATGAACGAGTCCGTCTATGCGGTCGATGCCCGTCTTCAGGAGGCGCACTGGTGGTACGTCGGGCGCCGCCGGCTGTTCGCCAGGCTGATCGGCCGTCTGGGCCTGCGGCGGCATGACCACGTCCTGGACGTCGGGACCAGCGCCGGCACGAACCTGCGGCTGCTTCGCGACCTGGGGTTCACCTCGGTCACGGGCCTCGACCTGAGCCCCGACGCCATCCGCTTCTGCGCCGAGAACGGCTACGGCACCGTCCGGCGCGGCGACATCACCGACATGCCCTTCCGAGCCGAGACGTTCTCGCTGGTCCTGGCCACCGACATCATCGAGCACGTCGATGACGATCGCCGCGCCCTGCAAGAGATCCGCCGCGTCCTCAAGCCGGGCCACCCGGCCTTGATCACCGTCCCGGCCTTCCCCGAGCTCTGGGGATTCCAGGACATCGTCTCGAAGCACAAGCGCCGCTACCGCATGCGCGCCCTGGTCGATCACATCCGCCAAGCAGGCCTGGTCCCCGACCAGTCGTTCCACTTCAACTACCTCCTGTTCGCCCCCATCTTTCTCGCCCGTCAGCTGATGAAGCTCCGCCCCCCCTCCGTCCAGAGCGAGAGCGAGATCAACACCCCCCTCGTGAACCGCCTGCTCTCCAGCATCTTCGCCTTCGACATCCGAACCGCCGAACACTTCCGCCCCCCCTTCGGCGTCTCGATCCTCCTCCTGGTCCGCCGGCCGGCGGGGTTTGAAAGCGACCGAGTCGGTCAGTCAAGCGCCAGGAACGCGGGGACGCTGACCCCACCCTAACCCTCCCCGCAGAGCGGGGAGGGCAGGGAGGGGTCCGAGGCCGACGGCGTCTTCGCCGTCAGTCAGCGTGGGCGTTCTTCGAAGGCGACGAGCTTTTGCTTCAGGCGCGCGAAGACTTCGGCAGCCGCCGGCTGGTCGGCCAGGTTCACCTTCTCGCCGGGGTCGCGGCGCAGGTCGTACATCTCCCAGCGGCGGTCGCTGATCCGGTGGATGACCTTGTGGTCGCCGTCGACCATCATCGACGCCTGGTGCGGCCAGGCGGTGGCCGGCATCAGCTCGGCGAAGATGGGGGCAGGGGGCAGCGGGTCGCCGTCGATGGCGGGCAGCAGGCTGCGGCCGCGGATCGACGGCGGGACCGGCGCGCCGGTCAGGTCCAGCAGGGTCGGCGCGACGTCGACCAGCTCGACGTCCTGGTCGATCAC
>DATJWP010000033.1:0-28759 GCA_035578045.1 Polyangia bacterium
ACGACGGCCCGTCCAGCATTCCGCGCGTGTAGAGGATCGCGTGCCCGATCGTCACCGCGCCGACCCAGTCCAGGCCGACACCGGGGCGGATCGGGTAGAGCCACCCGACCGCTGCCGGCCCCCCCGCGCGCCGGGGCCGCCGCCCGCTGACCACCAGCCCGGCCAGGTGCCCCAGCAGGTTGGTGGGCAGGGTCCATAGGCCACGCAGGGCCTTCACCCACGGGGCGCGGCTGCGCGGTCGCGGCCGGCGGAGGTGTCCCTGCAACATCGGCCGCGACGTCAGTTGTAGGTCGCGGAGAAGACGACCGAGAAGGCGCCGACCGACCAGGTCACGTCAGGCATGTCCTGATCCTTCATCGACGCGAAGATCAGCTCGGCCGCCAGCCCGAGCCCCCAGTCGTGGGACGCCCACCACTCTTTCCCGACGCTCAGCTCGAGGGCCAGGCCGGTCTTCGAGGAATCCAGGCGGGCCCCGGCCGGGTCGCTGGCATGGAAAGCTGACAGACCCAGCGTTCCCGAGAGGTACAGGTTGATCGGCTCGAAGTAGTAGGCCACGCCGGGACCGAATCCGCCGAAGCCGACCTCGCTCACGTTGGTGGCGGTGCTGGCGCCGGCGATGTCCATGTTGGGGTTGCTCACGTCCGTCGCGAAGAACGCGCCGTACAGGATCAGGTTCCGGGCGATCACGCCCCCGATGGCCCCGCCAAGCGCCACGCCGCCACCCGAGAGCGTGGTCTTGGCGCCGCTGAACGTCGCGGACAGCGAGGTCACGCCGATCCCGAAGCGCCCGCGCACGAACAACCCGTCGTGCAGGTGGTACCCGGCGGTCGAGGCAACCGTGGCATAGGGAGGGGCAGGCATATAGAAGGCCGGCGGCGGCGGGCCGGGGGCGGCCGGCGGCGGCGGCGAAGGGACCTGAGCCGTCGGCGCCGCTTCATCGGCCCGTCCGGTCGCACCCAGCGCCAGCAGACAGACCATCGCGGACCCGGCCAACACCGGCTTCATGCGGACGAATCTTCGACCGTGTCTCGTCCGTTGTCCATCGCGCGGCGCGGCGGTCGGCCTGACCTGGCCGAGATCTGCCTTGACCGACCCGGTGCCGTTGCCCATGCTGGCTGAGAACCTTCTGCACGGTACGACACGAGGAGAGATTCTTTTCCCTACAAGAACGCACCAGGGAGCCGCCACTGACCGATGGATGTGCACGCCCGCGAGTCGGGAAGCCCGATGCGGTCATACCCGTGGCTCCCCCCTTACGAAAGTAGGGGCCAAGAATTCTCCTCGACCGGCCGAGGCGGTTGGTTCGTATGGCGGGAGGGGCCCTAAAGGCCCCTCCCGCTTTTTTGTTGTCGCGCCTCGAGCTCAACCGTCGCATTTGCAGCGATGTCGTTGGATGTAACGCAACGACGCCAACGTCGTCTCTTGACGAAACGGCGAGTGACGGTCGAAACTCGACGGGCATGTTCCCGTCGGCCGAGCAATCTGCTTCGCCCTCACGGGCGCAACAATCTGTTCCATCATTTTCGCCAGGCGACAACCGCGACGGCGGCCCTTCATTGCTGGGGTCCCGAACCGACGTTCTGGTGGTCGAGGACGACGCCCTGATTCGGGATGGCCTGGCGGAGCTGTTGCGGGACGACGGCTACCAGGTCCGCACCGCCACCAACGGGGCCGACGCCCTCAGCTCGCTCCGGTCCTCGCATCCGCCCGACGTCATCCTGCTGGACCTGATGATGCCGGTCATGGACGGCTGGCAGTTCCGCGTCGAGCAAAAGCGGGACGCGCAGCTGGCCGGCATCCCGGTGATCGCGATGTCCGCCAGCCGGACGTCGCAAGCCGAGGCCATCGACGCCGCCGCGTTCGTGGCCAAGCCGCTGCGGCTGCCCGAGCTGCACGCCACGATCGCCGCAGTCGTGGCCCGCGCCAAGGCCGCGCGCCTCGAGCACGCCGACCGCCTGGCCGCGCTCGGGACGCTGACCGCCGGTGTCGCCCACGAGATCGGCAATCCCCTCACCTACGTGATCGCGAACCTGGAACAGACGGCCAGCGACCTGTCGAACGCCCTGGCCGAGCCGCGTTCGACCATCCCCGAGCTGGTCGCCGAGGCGCTGCACGGCGCGCGTCGCATCGGCGAGATCGTGCGGGACATCCAGACGCTGGCGCACGTGGCGAACGATCCGAGCACCTCCCTGATCGATCTGCGGGGCTGCGTCGAGCGGACCGTGCGCATGCTCGATCACGAGATCCGCCATCGGGCGGCGGTGCTTCTCCGGCTGGAGCCGACGCCGCCGGTGCGCGCGAACGGCGGACGGGTCGAGCAGGTCGTGATGAACCTGGTGATGAACGCCCTGCACGCCCTGTCCGAAGTGCCTTCCGCCAACCACCTGCTCACGATCTCGACCCGGGCGCTTCCGACGGGCGGCTGCCGCTTCGAGGTCGCCGACACCGGCCCGGGCGTCCCCGCGCGGCTGGCCGACCGCGTCTTCGAGCCGTTCTTCACGACACGGGCCGCCGGTGTCGGGACCGGCCTCGGTCTCTCCATCTGTCGCTCCATCATCCGGGATGCCGGAGGCGAGATCGGCGTCGCGCCCGCGGCTGGTGGCGGCGCGCTGTTCTGGTTCGAGCTGCCGGCCGCCGATTCCGCGGAGGTCACCCCCGATTCGCGCTGGACGCCGAAGAGCTCGAGCAACCGGCGGCTGACGGTCCTGGCCATCGACGATGACCCGCACATCCTGGCCGTCCTGCGACGCCTGCTGGGCTCCGCCTACGAGGTGATCACGTCCGACGATCCCGGCGAGCTGGCCAGAGCGGTCAGCGAGCACCACGCCGACGTCGTGCTGCTGGACATGATGATGCCCGGGGTCAGCGTCGCGAAGTTGCTCGAGGAGCTGCGGCCGCAGAACCCCGAGCTGGTCGGGCGCGTCGTGCTGGTCACGGCGGGACCCTTCACCCGGGCCGAGCAAGCCCTGGTCGAGAGCGGCGTGCACCCCGTGCTGTCGAAGCCGTTCACGAAGCAGCAGCTTCTGGAGGCTGTTTCGCTGGCCGCACGTCCCAACGTTTGAGCCGGCGCAAATTGCCGCGCAAACCGACGGCAACGGCTCGACGGCAACTGCTTCCAAGAAAGCTGATCTCCGAGTCGCAACGCGGCAGCAACGATTAGTCGACTCGCTTTAAAGCAATGTTGTACAACTGTCGACGTCGGCCGAAGGGCGGCCTTCAACAGTGCGGACTACGGATCTTCACGCGTCCTCTCGTCCCGCGGTCCTGGCGGTGGACGACCGCCCGGTCAACCTGCTGGCGCTGTCGGCGCTGTTCGAGACGCTGGACATCGAGCTGGTCACCGCGAGCTCGGGCCGCGAAGCCATCCGCCTGGCCACGGAGCGCCCCTTCGCCGTGATGCTCATCGACGTGGTCATGCCCGAGATGGACGGCTTCCAGACCGTGCGCGAGCTGCGCGCCCTGCCCCTGGCGGCCCAGACGCCGATCATCCTGCTGACCGCCTACGAGTTCGACCCGAGGGAGATCGAGACGCTGCAGGGAACGGCGCTGGTCGACTACGTCGGCAAGCCGATCGCGGCGGGCCTGCTGCGCGGCAAGGTCGAGGCCCTGGCCTCGCTGTACCAGCGCGGTGAGGCGCTGGCCGCCAAGGACCGCGACATCGCCATCCTGGCCCACGACCTTCAGACCCCGCTGGCCTCGATCTCGGCCGGCGCGGAGCTGCTGCTGCGCGAGGCGAAGGACGAGCGTGGGCGCGGCATCGTCCTGCGCGTGGTCCAGACCGTCCGGCGAATGAGCGGCATGGTCTCGGACCTGACGGACTACGCGCGGGTGGGGCGAGGCGCCATCCCCATCAAGGCGCGATCCCAGGATCTGGCCGCGCTGGCCGAAGAGGTGGCCGGCGACTGCCGCCAGCTCGCGGGCGGCGAACGGCTCCGGGTGACCGCCACCGGCGACGCGCTGGGCGAGTGGGATCCCGACCGCCTGTACCAGGCGGTGTCGAACCTGATGGTCAACGCACTTCTCTATGGCGAGGGCGAAGTCTGGGTGCGCATCACCGGGAACGGACCGTCCGTCGAGCTGTCGGTGCAAAACTTCGGCGCCTCCATCCCGGCGGCCCGCCTGGGCGCGATCTTCGAGCCGTTTCAGCGCGGGGCGTCCGACGACCGGCGCGGCCTGGGCCTGGGCCTGTTCATCGTGCGCGCCATCGCCTCGGCGCACGGCGGGACCGTGGAGGCGACCTCCTCCCAGAAAGCCGGCACGCTGTTCACGCTCCGCCTCCCACGCGTCGCCGCGCGCCCAGCCGCCTGACGGGCGGGCTGGCTCAGCGGCCGGCCTCGACGACGATCCCGCCCTGACGATGACCTCGAGGTCCTCGTCCGGCGCCGCGTCGGTTCCCCGCGCCGGCTTCACGCGATGCTCGATGGCAGGCGCCGGCCTCCGCAACCCCGGCGACGGTCGGCTGGTCGACCAGCTGCGCGGGCTGGATGGACCGCACCCCGCCCGCAGAGCCTGATTCAGTAGGAAAACCGTCGGACGCTGACGTTCATCACCAAACCCAGGGCCGCCGCGATGGTCAGGACGCTGGAGCCGCCGTAGCTGATGAGCGGCAGGGTCACGCCGACGACCGGGAGCAGGCCGCTCACCATCCCGACGTTGATGAACACGTGCCAGAAGAACATGGCGGCCACGCCGACGCACACCGTGGCGCCGAAACGGTCGCGTGCGTCGCCGGCGATCTTGAGGATCCAGAGGATCAGGACCAGGTAGGCCAGCAGCATCACGAAGCAGCCGATGAACCCCCACTCCTCGGCCCAGACGGCGAAGGGGAAGTCGGTCCAAAGCGCCGGGAAGTGCCGCAGCCGGATCTGCGTGCCGTGCAGGAAGCCCTTGCCCAGGAAGCGGCCCGAGCCGATGGCGTTCAACGCCTGCCGGGTCTGGTAGCCCGCCTCCGAGTTCGGGTTGAAGAAGGCCTCGACGCGCTTGCGCTGGTACTCATGCAGCAGGTGCTGGTAGATGGGGAAGGCCGCCAGCGTCGCGAAGCCGATGATGGCCCCCAGCGTGCGCAGCCGCAGCCGGGCCGTCAGCATGATGGTGAAGAACACCAGCAGCAGCAGCATGGCGGTGCCGAAGTCCGGCTGCTTGGCGATGGCCCAGGCCGGCACGCTGACGATCAGGACCGGGATGGCCAGGTGGCGCCAGGTGCGCCCCTCCAGCGCCGGCGAGTCGTTCAGGTACTTCCCCAGCGCGATCGCCGTCAGCAGCTGGATCAGCTCCGACGGCTGGACGTGGAACGCCCCCAGCTCGAACCAGCGGCGCCCGCCGCCCACCATCTTGCCGAAGACCAGCACGCCCAGCAGCAGCGCGACCCCGACCGCGTGCAGGATATACGCGTAGCGGCTGATGGTCCGGTAGTCCAGCATCGCGACGCCCAGGAAGACGCCGACCCCCAGCCCCAGCCAGGAGATCTGCTGCGAGAACAGGTTGGACTGCTTGTCGTGGACGGCGCTCCAGAGGTTCATCAACCCCAGGAAGGTCACGAAGGCCGCCGACAGCGTCAGCGTCCAGTCGAAGCGGAAGCGCAGCCGGCGCCAGCCCACGCCACGTGCTGGATTCATGGCGCCTCCGCCTCCACGTCGAGGGTCTTGAGGTGATGACGGGGCAGCCCGATCTTCGGCGCGGCGCGGTCGCCCGGGGCCACGTTCTCGAAGTAGTTGTGGATGATCTCCATGGCGACCGGCGCAGAGACGTCGCCGCCGTGGCCGCCGTGCTCGACCAGCACCGAGACGACGATCTTGGGCTTGCCGGCCGGCGCGAAGCCGACGAACCAGGCGTGGTCGCCGGCCTCGTAGCCCCCCAGCTCGGTGTGCCGCCCGTGGACCTGCGCCGTGCCGGTCTTGCCGGCGACCTCGATGTTGTCGTCCAGGCGCGCCCGGTAGGCGGTCCCCTTGCGCTCGTTCACCACCCCGACCATCGCCTGCCTGATGATCGCCAGCGTCTCCGGCGCCACCGAGATCTCGCGGCGCACGCGCGGCGGGAACTCCTCGACCGTCTGCCCGTCGGGCGACTCGATCCGCTCGACGATCTGGGGCAGCCAGAGCTTGCCGCCGTTGGCGATCGCGGCGTAGGCCAGCGCCATCTGCAGCACCGTCACGCGCGTCGAACCTTGACCGATGACCGCGTTCAGCGCCTGTCCGATCTGGAACCCTTCGGCCTTGGGGTTCAGCCGCTTCTGCTCGCGGTACCACTCCTCGGTCGGCAGGAACCCGGCGTCCTCGCCGTTGAGGCCCAGCCCGGTCGGCGCGCCCAGCCCCAGGTCGCTGCCGAACTTGGCCAGCCGGTCCATCATCCCCGGCCGCGCCCCCAGCTCGTAGAAGTAGACGTTGCAGCTCTGCACGATCGCCTCGTAAAGGCTGACCACCCCGTGGGTCTTGGTGCACTTGAAGCGGCGCCGCGCGAGATCGAACGACCCGTGGCACTTCACCTTGTCCTCGGGCGTGATCAGCCGGTCTTCCAGCCCCGAGATGGCCGAGACCGCCTTGAAGGTCGAGCCCGGGAAGTAGCTCTCGGCCAGGCTCTTGTCGTGCAGCGGCTTGTAGCGGTCGGCCAGCAGCCGCTGCTCGGCCTCGGGCGTGAGGTGCCCGGACATCTCGTTCGGGTCGAAGTTCGGCTTCGACACCATCGCCAGGATCCGCCCCGAGTTGACGTCCATCACCACGACGCCGGCGGCCGAAACGTTCCGTAGCGCGCGCTCGGCCGACTTCTGCACATCCGCGTCCAGCGTCAGGATCACGTTGTTGCCAGCCACCGCCGGCTGGACGGGCGGTCCCTCGATGACGTCGTGGATGTCCGGCTTGGGGAGACCACGCCGGTCGAGCACGATCTTCTGGAACCCGGAGCGGCCACGCAGGTAGCCGTCCCATTGCCGCTCGATGCCGGTGCGGCCGATCAGGTCGCCCGGGCGGAATCCCTCGTCCTTGTGGGCGCGCAGCTCGTCGGCCGAGATCTCGTTCATGTAGCCGAGCACGTGCGCGGCCATCGTGCCCATCGGGTAGGACCGGCGCGGCCCCGACACGATCTTCACGCCGGGCAGGTCGACGCCGGTCTCGATGGCCGCCATCGCCTCGCGCGAGATGTCCTCGGCCAGCAGGATCGGGCGCTCGGCCGCCTTTCCAGGTCCCCCGTCGCCGCCGATGCGCTCCCAGACGTCCATCGCCTCGTCGCCGTTCATCCCCAGCACCGCGCGCAGCCGGGCAAAGCCCTCGCGGGTGAGCAGCCGCGGGGTCACGTACACGTTGTAGGCGGGCCGCACCGTGGCCAGCACCTTCCCTTTGCGGTCCCGGATCTGCCCGCGCACCGCGGGCAGGAGATCGGTGTGGACGATGTTATCCGAGGTGACGCGGAAGAACGTGTCCCCCTGGATCACCTGCAGGTAGAACAGGCGCCCCGCGACGACCAGAAACCCAATCATCACCGCCAGCGCGAAGTAGCGCGATCGGCGGCGTATCTCGGGCAGCTCAGCATCCTGTCCGGCGATCTCCATGAAACGACTTCAGTTACCTGCGTGGAATGGGGTCAAAGCTGTGGGAGTGGGGGCCGCGGGCCAGGCCCACCCGCGAGCGGGCCGCGTCGACCTTGCCGTCGATGCGGCGGAAGAGGCCCAGCACGAAGGGGGCGAAGAAGCCGGTCAGCAGCGCCTCGAAGGGCGCCTGGCGCAGCCCGCCGTACCCGCCCTCGGGCGCCACCTGAGCGCGGACGATGACGATCAGCGCCGAGGCCAGCAGGCTGGCCACGAACGCGGTCGCCGCCGACAGGACGATCCCCTGCACCGCCAGGCGCATGCTCAGCGCACGCGCGAACAGCGCCATCAGCACGAAGACGAAGGCGTGAACGCCCTGGGGCGCGCCCGACACCAGATCGAAGAGATAGCCGGTCGCGAAGGACACGACCGCCGCCGACGAGATCGTCCACTTGGACGACAGCCCCACGTGCAGGACCACCAGCAGCCCCAGGCTGGGGGTGGCCATCCGCACCGGCGCCAGCTCGAGGACGGTCGACTGCAGGATCAGCAGCAGGTAGGCGACGACAAGGGTGATCGCGCTTCTCATCGGTACACCATGGGGCCGCGGGCCGGCAGGTGGCGGGCCGCGGGATCGGGGTCGGGAGCGGGGGGCGGAGCGACGACGACCAGCACCTCGGACAGGCGGCCGAAGTCGACGTCGGGGGTGACCTCGACCTCTTGATACAGGCCGACCGCCCCGGGGATGATCCGGGTGATGTGACCAACGGCGAGGTTGCGCGGGAAGGCACCGCCCAGGCCGCTGGTCACGACCGCGTCCCCTTCCTTCGCCGGCTCGCCGCGCGCCAGGTACTCGATGCTGCAGCGATAGCCGTTCTCGGCCGCCTTGCCGCGCAGGATCCCCCGCCCACCGGTCCGCGGGATCACGACGTCGATGGCCGAGCGCGGGTCGACCAGCAGCAGGATGTCCGAGCTCTTGCCGGCCACGCGGTTCACCCGGCCGACCACCCCGTCGGGGGTCAGCACCGGCATCCCGTGGCGGACCGACCCCTCGCCGTGGTCGATGTCGACGCGCGCGACGCGGAAGTACGGCGAGGCGTCGACGGCGATGACCCGCGCGGCGATGGTCTCGGCCGGGGTCACGTCGCGCAATCCCAGCAGGCGCTGGTACCGGCCGCTCTCCTCGGCCAGCCGGCGCATCTCGGTCAGCTCGGCCCGCAGCTTCTGGTTCTCGCGGGTCAGCGTCTCGTTCTCGGCCCGGACGTGGGTCAGCTCGACGTAGCGTCCGGCCACCCCGGTGATGGCCCGCGCGATCAGCGACATGGCGGACTGGGCGGGCGAGACCAGGCGCAGGATTCCGCGGTCCAGCGCCGACATGTCGCCCGGATTCTTGGCGCTCATACGCAGGGCGATAATCGCCACCAGCAGCGTGACCGCCACCACGGCGGCTTCGCGCAGCTTCTTACTGCCCGCGGCCATTGGCCCGCTAGTATGCGCGGAGCCGGCGGCTGTTGCGACTTATTGGGCGAGTTATTGCAGCGCGACTTCGCGCAGCAACGCGAGCTCGTCCAGCGCCCGCCCGGTGCCCAGCACGACCGCGCATTCGGGTGAGTCGGAGACCATGACCGGCAGGCCGGTCTCCTCGCGAAGCAGCACATCCAGATTGCGGAGCTGCGAGCCGCCGCCGGTCAGCACGACCCCGCGGTCGACGATGTCGGCGGCCAGCTCGGGCGGCGTCCGCTCGAGCACCGACCGGACCGCGTCGACGATCTGGTTGACCGGCTCGGCCAGCGACTCGCGCACCTCGTCGCTGTTCATGACCAGGGTCTTGGGGACGCCGGCCACCAGGTCGCGACCCTTGATCTCCATGGTCGAGACCTCGTCCGTCGCGTAGGCGTTGCCGATCTGCTTCTTGATGATCTCGGCCGTGCGCTCGCCGACCAGCAGGTTGTACTTGCGCTTGATGTAGGCGACGATCGCCTCGTCCATCTTGTCGCCCGCCACCCGGATCGACTTGGCGACCACGATGCCGGCCAGCGAGATCACCGCGACCTCGGTGGTGCCGCCGCCGATGTCGACGATCATGTTCCCCGACGGCTCGGTCACCGGCAGCCCGGCGCCGATCGCGGCCGCCATCGGCTCCTCGATCAGGTAGACCTCGCGCGCGCCGGCCGCCAGGGCCGAGTCACGCACGGCGCGCTTCTCGACCTCGGTGATGCCCGAGGGGACGCCGATGATGATCCGGGGCTTGACCAGCGTGCGCCGGTTGTGGACGCGCGTGATGAAGTAGCGGAGCATCGCCTCGGTCACCTCGAAGTCGGCGATGACGCCGTCCTTCATGGGCCGGACCGCGACGATGTTGCCGGGCGTGCGGCCCAGCATCTCTTTCGCCTCTTTGCCGACCGCCAGCACCTTCTTGGTGCCGTTGCCCGAGCGCTGAACCGCGACCACCGACGGTTCGTTCGAGACGATTCCCTTGCCGCGAACGAACGTCAGCGTGTTCGCCGTACCCAAATCGATGGCGAGGTCGTTGGAGAAGAGTCCGTAGACCCAGTCGAGCAGCACGGGACAATGCCTTTTATCACACCTTGCGGCACTTCGATAGACCCGGGGGCTCGATTCGTCGTCTTTGTGTTAGATTCCGCCCCGCCATGCTGGAGCGGATGCGGAAATCTTCGCAGTCGGTGCTCATCTATGCCCTGTTCCTGTTCCTGATCGCGATCTTCGTCATCAGCTTCGGGCCTCAGTCGCGCGGCACCTCCTGCGATCAAGTCATGAACGGTGACGATCACTATGCGGCGCAGGTCGCCGGCGACACCATCACCCAGAACGATTTCAGGTACGGCTTCATGCTGTTTGGCGGCGCGCAGGTCCCGCCGGCCATGGCCAAGCGGCAGCGCCTGAAAGAGGCCGTGATGGACAAGCTCATCGAGCGCGAGCTGCTGGCCCGGGAGGCCGACCGGCTCGGGTACGTGGTCACCGACGAGGAGGTCGAGGACCAGATCGCCGACGCCAAGATCATCGGCCTGGGCGCGCTGCACACCGTCCCCCGGCTGCAGAAGGACGGGAAGTTCAACTACGACTCGTTCAAGACCTTCCTTCAGTACGAGCTGGGGCTGACCCCCAAGAGCTTCGTGCAGGAGCAGCGGAAAGAGCTGCTGGCGGCCCGGGTTCGCGACCTGCTGCGAGCGGGCGTCTCGGTCTCGGACGAAGAGGTGAAGACCGAGTTCATCCGTCGCAACCGGCAGGTGAACCTGGAGTACGTGCGGTTCTCGGGCAATCGGTACCAGTCCCAGGTGACCCTCACCGACGCCGAGATCGCCGACTACGCCGCGAAGAACGATGCCAAGCTGCGGCAAGCCTACGACCAGAACCGGTTCGTGTACGAGAAGGTGCCCGAGCAGCGCAAGCTGCGGCAGATCCTGGTCAAAGTCGCCAAGGACGCGGCCCCCGCCGCGCAGAAGGCGGCCGAGGCCAAGGCCGACAAGCTGGTCGACCAGCTCAAGAAGGGGGCCAAGGGCGGCAAGGAACCGACGTCCGGCAAGGACGCGATCACCTTCGCCGAGCTGGCCCGTACGTCGTCGGATGACGCCAGCACCAAGGCCGGCGGCGGCGAGCTGGGCTGGCGGGCCCGGGGCGCCTCCAACCTGTCCGGCGAGGCCGAGGACAAGGTCTGGAACGCCAAGCCCGACGCCATCGTGGGGCCGCTGCGCGGCACCGACGGCTTCGTGATCACCAAGGTCGAGGGGACCCGGAGCGGCTCCGTCTCTTACGACCAGGCCAAGCTGGAGCTGGCCGAGCAGAAGCTGCGCGAGGAGCGCGGCAACGAGCTGGCCAAGGCGGCCGCCAGCGAGGCCATCGCGAAGCTGCAGGCCACGCCCGGAAAGTCGATGAAGGATTCATTCCCCGCCCCCAGCGACAGCGACGCCGCGGCCGCCGACAAGAACGCGCCGCCTCACGCCGAGGAGACCGGCCTGTTCTCGCTCCGGGCCACCAAGGAGGGCGCGCTGGTCGAGGGGATCGGCGTCTCGAACCAGCTGGCCAAGGCCGCCTTCGCCCTCACGCCCACCGCGCCCCTGGCCGGCCCGTTCGAGGTCGGCGGCACCCAGGTGATCGTCCGGCTGAAAGAGCGCAAAGAGCCCGACCTGGCGGAGTTCGAGAAGAAGAAGGTGGAGCTGACCCGCGAGACGGAGCTGACCAAGTGGGAGCAGGTGCTGACCGACTGGACCCAGGCGCGCTGCGTGGAGGCCAAGCAGGCTCACCGGATCAGCGTGAACACGGACCTGCTCCGGTACGAAGAGAGCGGCGAACCGCCCACTTACGAACCCTGCTCGCCGCGCCGGCTCTTCGGAGGCTAGCAGGGCGTTGTCGAAGGCAACGGTGAGCGACAGCGAACCATGCCCGACGACGTGCTGCCGCAGGCGGCCTGGGAGCAATGCTGTTCACGCGAGCGCCGGGGCGCGGAGGTGCTTCCTGGGCCTCTCCGCGAAGCGGGGAGGCCGACGAGCCGGAGGCTGGTCGGGTGGGGTCCGGACCTCGCTCCGACCCTCTGCATGCTTTCGCAGACGCCTGACCCGGTCGACCCGAAATCGGTGACGTCTACGTGAACGGCATTGGGCCCAGGAGGGCGTTGCCGAGGGCAACGGTGAGCGAAGCGAACCACGCCCGACGACCTGCCGCCGCAGGCGGCCCAGGAAACCGCGGATGACCGAAGCCCCGCCGCCCATGGCCCTGTCTCAGGCTGACGGGCGAGCGGTGCTGACCGTGGCCGGCCGGGAAGCCGGCTCCTTCCTGGTCGAGCGGCTCGAGGTCGAGCACGCCGGGGTCCGCGCCTCGGCCCCGGCCCAGGTGCGCCACCGCCGCGGGCGCCTGCTCGGGGCCACGCTGGTGGCCGACCGGGCGCGCGTCGAAGGCCGGCTGCGCGCGCTTCAGGGTTCGGATCCGGAGGCGACCCTGGTGCTCGAGCGAGGCACCCTGGGGGTGACCGCTCCGGGGGGCTGGGCGCGGGCGCCCTTCGTCTTCGGCCCGGGCCGCTCCATTCGCGTCCAGGTCGAGGGGGACGGGGCCGCCGTCGAGCGGCTGCGCGCGCTGCTGTCCGATCTGCTCGGCCCGCCGCTGGCCGGCGACGCCGACACGCGCGATCCGCTGGGGGCGGCGCTGGACCAGGTCTTCGTGGCCGAGGGCTTCCGGCTGCCGGCCGCGTCGGACATCCGGCTGCACGTGCTCTCGATCGACGGCGACCGCATCCTGCTCCGCTGGGCGCCGGGGCCGGCCACCGCCGATGACGCCACGCTGGAGGCGACGGATCCCAGCTCGACGCGCGAGCTGGCGGCCCTGCGGGACGCTCTGGCGGCGGCCCCCGCCGGGCCGGACCGGGCCGAGCTGGCGCACCGCCTGGCGGCCGCATGCGAGCGCCAGGGGGACGAGCCCGGCGCCATCGCGGCGCTGCAGACCTGCGTCGAGAACGCCGGCCCGGGGCCCCTGATCGGGCAGGCCTGGCGGCGGTTGGTCGAGCTGCACGCGCGGCGCGGTGATCCCCACGCGGCGGCCCGCGCACTGATCGCGGAGGCCGACGACCGGCGGGTCGCCGCCAGCGAGAGCGAGCGCGCCGCGACGCTGGTGGCAGCGGCCGAGATCCTGCGCAAGCGCCTGGCTTTGCCCGGCGACGCCGGCATGCTGCTCGAGCGGGCGCTGGCGCTGGACCCGACGCACGTCGAGGCCATGGAGGCGATGGAGGCGCTGACCCTGGAGGCCGGGGATTTCAGCCGGCTGGCCGACGTGCTCGAGAAGAAGCTCGAGGTGGCGGCGCGCGGTCCGCGCGAGCAGCGAACGATCCTCGAGCGCCTGGCCGAGATCTACGAGACGCGTCTGGAGCGCCCCGAGCAGGCGGCCCGGGCCCGGGAGCGGCTGGCCGAGCTGGAGTCCTCGGCCGCGCCCGGGACCGAGGATCGCAGCTACTGGCGCGAGACCGGCGCCGAGGCCGAGCCCGCGCTGCGGGCCAACGCGCTCATCGCCAAGGCGCGTGTGGCGCTGGGCCATGGCGACGTGATCGGCGCGCAGACCGAGGTCGACGCGGTGCTGGCCGAGACGCCGGACCACGCCCAGGCGCTGGCGCTGGCGGGGGAGATCGCCTTCCGCAAACAGGATTGGGCCCGCGCCCGCGAGATCTACGCGGCGCTCGAGCGGGCCCCCGGTGCCGCCGAGGCGCTGTCCCACGAGCAGCTGGTCCAGCGGCGGGCGGTGCTCGCTCACCGCAGCGGCGACCTGGCCGAGGCCGAGGGGCTGTACCGCGAGCTGGCGATCCTGACCCCGCAGCACGCCGAGGCGCGCCGCGCCCTGGCCGAGCTGGCGCTGGCGCGCGGCGACACGTCGACCGCCGCCCACCGGCTGGAGGAGCTGCTGCACATGCTGCCGGCCGGCGCCGCCGGCGAGGCGGTCGGCCTGGTCGACCTGCGGCACCGCCTGGCCGCCATCTACGCCGAGACCGGCGAGTGGGCCGGCGCCCGCGTCTGCCTGGAGCTGGTCGTCGAGCAGGATCCAGGCCGCGTGCCGGCGCTGGAGCTGCTGGCGCAGACCTATCAGAAGCTGGGGATGCCGCGGGAGTCGTCGGACGTTTGCGGGCGCCTGGCCCGGCTCTACCCGGATCGCGGGCAACGGGCGGCGGTGCTGTTCCGTCAGGCCGAGATCAGGCGCACCCAGCTGGGCGACCAGCCCGGGGCGCTGGACGCCTACCTGCGGTCGTCGGACGCGGACCCCAAGTTCTTCCCCTCGCGGCGCCGGCTGGTCGACCACTTCTGGGTCGAGGGCGACCTGGACGTGGTGGCCGATCTGGCCGGCGACCTGGCCTCGGCGCCGCTGACGATCGAGGCG
This sequence comes from Polyangia bacterium, assembly GCA_035578045.1. Lineage (GTDB taxonomy): Bacteria > Myxococcota_A > Polyangia > Fen-1088 > Fen-1088 > JADGRB01. The sequence continues at coordinate 14,387 of DATJWP010000033.1, forward strand.
GACGCCGACCTGATCGCGCGCCTCGGGATGGCGATGGCCGGCCCGCGCACGCCGGCGCCGCGGTTTGGCTTCGCGGAGCACCCGGCGCTGGCCGCCGCCGCCGCGCGCGCGCTGGCCGAGGCCGGCGACCGAGCGGCGGCCCGTGGGCTGGACGCGATCGAGTCGATCCTGGACCCTCTGCTGGCACGCGCCCGATTCTGGGCGGGCTCGGACGGCGAGAAGGCGCTGGTGGATGCGCTGGCCGAGATGCTGCTGGCCGATCCGGCCCGACCGGGGCCGGCGTTGATGCTGGGGGGGCTGGCGACGCGGGTCCGGCGCCCCGTGCTGGCCCGCGCCGCCTACTCGCTGGCGGCGTTCGTCGAGCCCCAGGGTATCGCCGCCTACCTGCTCGAGCACCTGCCGCCCGCCCCGCCGGCGCGCGCCGAATCGTTGCGCGTCGGCTCGATCGTCGATCACCCGTCGGCGGCCGGCGCCGCGCGCCGCGCGCTGACCCGCCTGGCCCCGGCGCTGCTGGGCCTGGCCTTCGACCAGCCCGCGCCGAAGCCCGTCGAGGGGAGCGGGCTGCCGCCCGGGCGCGCCATCGAGCTCCGGCGGATCGCCGAGCTGCTCTCGGCCCCACCGTTCGTGGTCGCGCCCGACGTGGAGCGGGCCATCAAGACCGCGCAGGCTTCGGGCGATCGGCGCCGCGTCCGGCTGGTCCCCAGCCAGCCTGCCGGCCTGCTCATCAGCCCCAGCGCCGCCAGCCTGGGACCGGCCGCCTGGTCGTTCGTCGCGGGGCGCGCGATCGAGGCGCTCCGGAGCGGGCTGGTCACGGCCGGCCTGAACAGCGCCGACGGAATGGCCCGCATCTTCGTGGGCGCGCGCGCCGGCCTGGGGGGCGTCCCGACCGACGACCCGGCCGCCCAGCGGGTGGCCGACTGGCTGCGGCGTCCCGAGCACGAGCTGATGCTCGGCAACGCCGACGCCCGCGCCGAGCTGCTGTCCGACGTCGAGACCGCGCTGGCGGCCCTGCCCGACTGGGACGCCTTCCGGCGCGGCATCCGGCACACCTGCAACCGCGTCGGCGTGCTGGTGTCGGGCAGCCCGGTCGCCGCCCTGGAAGTGGTCGCCGAGGCGGAGGCGATCGGCGAGGAGACACCGATCCGCGACGCCACGGCGCGGGCCGCCTTGCTGCGCGGGTCCGCGGTGCGCGAGCTGGTGTCCTTCCTGCTGGACCCCACCTTCGAAGCGGCCCTCAGCGCGTAGATCGCCTTCAGGTTGAAGCGAATGTCCGCCGTTCTGCACCTCGCCTGCGAAGCCAGGCCAAGCCGGAGAGGTCGGCACCGTGAGTGCCGGAAGAGGTTCGGACCCCTCCCGCCGCGCCTCCGGCTGGACGGCCTCCCCCGCGTTCGGCGCGTTCGCGGGAGAGGCGCAGAATCGAGGTAGCGTGCGCGCTTACCTCTGTTCGGCCGGATCGGAGCCGGCGCTGGTCCAGGAGCTGGCGCGCGCGGGCCGGCTGGCCACGGTGCGCGCGCCGGGGCTGGTCGTGGTGGACGCCGGCGTGCAGATCGATCCGGTGTTTGCGCGCCAGGTGCTGCCCGACGCTCGGCTGATCGAAGGAACGTCGGTCCGGGCGCTGGCGGAGTCGGTCTATCAATCCGTGCAGGAGATCGTCGACCGGTGGCCGGGGCCGTTCCTGATCCACGATCTGGCCCACGCAGAGCCGCCGCCCGGGCTGGCCAGCCGGGCCGGCGGCGTCGCGCGCGAGCTCCGCGCGTTGCTGGCGGCCCGACGGAAACGCGCCTCGCGACGCGAGCGCCCGGCGGACCAGACCTTCGGCGAGCGCTGGCTGGTGCTCCAGCTGGTGGCGCTGTCGCGCGAACAGTTGCTGATCTCCGCCGCGCCGCCGCGCGCGCTTCCGCACGGCGGGTTCGACATGGCGCCCTGGCCGGGCGGCGACGCGCCGGTGGCGATCGATCGCGCGCCGCCCTCGCGGGCTTACCAGAAGTTAGAGGAGGCCTTCTCGTGGCTCGGGCGGGAGCCCCGCCCGGGCGAGGTCTGCGTCGACCTGGGCGCGTCGCCCGGCGGGTGGACCGCGACGCTGCTCAAGCGTGACGCGCGGGTCGTGGCGGTCGACCGCGCGCCGCTCGAGCCGCCGGTCGCCCGAGATGCTCGGGTCACCAGCGTGATCGGCAACGCCTTCAGCTATGCCCCACCCTCCCCCGTCCCCTGGATGGTCTCCGACGTGGTCTGCGAGCCGCCGCGCAGCCTGGCGCTGGCGGAGATCTGGCTGTCGTCCGGCTGGTGCCGCAGCCTGATCGTCACCGTGAAGTTCAAGGGGCAGGCCGGCTATGGCGTGCTGGACGGCCTAGTCGACCGGCTGGCGGTCGCGGGCGCCCGGTTCGCCCGCGTCAAGCAGCTCGCGCACAACAAGAACGAAGTGACGATCCTGGCACATCGCTGAGGCCGCCGGCCGTAGCGAGGGGCCCGGTCCGGATATACACTGCCCGACGATGGACGACGTCCTGGCGATCATCCTCGGCGGTGGCCGCGGAACGCGGTTGTTTCCGCTGACCCTCAAGCGATCGAAGCCGGCCGTCCCGATCGGCGGCAAGTACCGGCTGATCGACATCCCGATCAGCAACTGCCTGAACGCCAACCTGCGGCACATCTACGTGCTGACCCAGTTCAACTCGGAGAGCCTGAACAAGCACGTCGCGATGACCTACAAGTTCGACGTCTTCTCGTCGGGCTTCGTCAGCGTGCTGGCCGCGGAGCAGACCGAGGAGGGCGGCAACTGGTTCCAGGGAACCGCCGACGCCGTTCGCCAGAGCCTGCGGCACATGCACCGCACGCCCGGGCGCGACATGATGATCCTGTCGGGCGACCAGCTTTACAGCATGGACTATCGCCAGATGCTGCGAACGCACCGCGAGAGCGGCGCCGACGCCACCGTGGCCGTCATCCCGGTGTCGGCTCAGCAGGCCTCGAGCTTCGGCATCCTGAAGATGGACAGCACCGGCCGCATCGTGCACTTCGACGAGAAGCCGCCGGCCGACCGGCTGCCGGCGCTGGTCTCCGACCTGCCGGGCGGCGGTCAGGGCCACCTGGCGTCGATGGGCATCTACCTGTTCCGGCGCGACATCCTGGAGCAGGCGCTGTCCAGCCCGCGCCTGGTCGACTTCGGCCGCCACGTGATCCCTGACGCCGTCCCCCGGCAGCGCGTGCAGGCGCACGTCTACCGTGGCTACTGGGAGGACGTGGGGACGATCCAGTCGTACTTCCAGGCGAACCTGGCGCTGTGCGAGCCGATCCCGCCGTTCGATTTCTACGACGCCACCCGGCCGGTCTACACCCACCCGCGGTTCCTGCCCGCGTCCAAGGTCGAGCGATGCAACATCCACAACGCGCTCATCTGTGAAGGCTGCATCATGCACGGCGCCGAGATCGACCGCGCCGTCATCGGGATCCGCAGCCGCATCGGGACCGACGTGCGCATCCGCAACAGCCTGCTGATCGGCGCCGACTTCTACGAGTCGCTGGACGAGATGCAGGCCACGATGGCGCGCGGCCTGCCCACGGTGGGGATCGGCTCGCAGACGATCATCGAGAACGCCATCATCGACAAGAACGCCCGCATCGGCCGCAACGTCCGCATCATCAACGAGGCAGGCATCAAAGAGAAGGACGGCACCGGCTACTACATCCGCGAGGGGATCGTGATCGTCCCCAAGAACGGCGTCATCCCCGACGGAATGGTCATCTAGCAGACAGCCCATGAAGCTCGGCATCCTTGGCGTCTCGCACTTCGCCATGAAGCGCATGCTGCCCGCGATGCGGACGGTGCCGGGGATCGAGGTGGCGGCGATCGCGTCGCGCGAGCTGGGCCGGGCGTCGGCCGCCGCCCGCGAGCACGGGATCGCGAAGGCCCACGGATCCTACGAGGCGCTGGTCGCCGACCCGGAGATCGACGCGATCTACAACCCGCTCCCCAACCACCTGCACGTCCCCTGGTCCGAGCGGGCGGCCGCGGCGGGCAAGCATGTGCTCTGCGAGAAGCCGATCGCGACCACCGCCGACGAGGCGCGGCGGCTGCTGGCGGCGCGCGACCGCGCCGGGGTGACCGTGTGCGAGGCGACGATGGTCCGCCTGCACCCGCGCTGGCTGGCGGTGCGCGACCTCCTGCGGGCCGGCCGCATCGGCGAGCTGCGCGCCTTCACAGGAACGTTCGGGTACGACCTGCAGAGCCGGGCCAACGTCCGCTACGACGCCGCGATGGGGGGCGGCGTGCTGCTGGACACCGGCTTTTACCCGGTGACCGTCAGCCGCTTCTGCTTCGAGGCCGAGCCGACCGCGGTGGTGGCGCGGGCGGCCCGCGACCCGGAGACCGGCGCCGACGTGCTGACCAGCGCCGTGCTCGAGTTCCCGCGCGGGCACGCCACCTTCTCGTGCTGCATGGAGATGGCGCCCGTGCAGCGGGCGCTGTTGCTGGGGACGCGCGGCCACCTGGACGTCCCGATCGCCTGGAACCCGCCCGGCGCGCGCGCGTCCGAGCTGGTGGTCGAGACCAGCCCGACCCTGGAGGAGCCGTTCGCCGAGCGCGTGAGCTTCCCGGCTGCCGACCAGTACGCGCGGCTGGTCGACGCGTTCGCGCGCGCGGCGGCGGCCGGTGATCGCGCCGGTCCGGTTCCCCTGGAAGACTCCGTGAAGAACATGGCGGTGCTCGAGGCGCTGGCCCGCTCCGCCGCGAGCGGTCGATGCGAAGTGGTCGCAAACTAGCCGTCCTGGCGCTCTGGCTGCTGGCGGCGCTGCCGGCCTGCCGGCGCGCGCACGGCAGCGGGAAGCGCTTCACCCTCTCGGTGATCGGCACGGGCGACCTGCACGGCCACATCGAGGCGCTGCCGATGTTCGGCGGATACGTCGACAACCTCCGCCGGACGCGGCGCCAGGACGGCGGCCAGGTGCTGCTGCTGGACGCGGGCGACATGTTCCAGGGGACCATCGCCTCCAACCGGACCGAGGGCGCGGTCGTGGTCCGCGCCTACGGCGCGCTCGGGTACGCGGCGGCCGCCATCGGCAACCACGAATTCGACTACGGTCCGGTCGGGCCGGCCGAGACGCCCGGCGCGCCCGGCGACGACCCGCGGGGCGCCTTGCGCGCCCGCGCCGCCGAGGCCCCCTTCCCGTTGCTGGACGCCAACCTGATCGACGACGCGACCGGCGCGCCCCCGACCTGGAAGAACGTCGTCCCCACCGCGATCCGCGACGTCGGCGGCGTGAAGGTTGGACTGGTCGGCGTGATGACCGCCAGCACGCCCCGGTCGACGTTGCCCGCCAACTTCGCCGGGCTGTCGGTGACGCCGCTGGCCCCCGCCCTGTCGGCCGCGGCGGCCGACCTGCGGCGTCGCGGCGCGACGGTGGTGATCGCGGTGGCGCACGCGGGCGGCGAGTGCCACCACTTCAACGCTCCCGACGATCTCAGCTCGTGCGAGGCGGACCAGGAGATCTTCCAGGTGGCGCGCGAGCTGCCGGCGGGCGCCGTCGACGCGATCGTGGCCGGTCACACCCACAAGGCGATCGCCCACCGCGTGAACGGCATCCCGATCGTCGAAGCGTTCTCCAACGGTCGCGCCTTCAGCCGCATCGACCTCACCGTCGATCGTGGCACCGGCCGGGTGGTCGCCGCGCGGATCTTCCCGCCGCAAGACGTGCCGCCGGCCGATTCGGTTCAGCTGGTCGCCTACGAAGCCGACATCGTGCGCCCCGATCCGGCGGTGGCCGCCGCGATCGCCCCGGCGCTGGCCGCCACCGCCGCCGCGCGCGAGCAGCGGCTGGGGGTCGACCTGGGGCAGGCGATCCCGCGGGCGCAGAAGGTCGAATCGCCGCTGGGCAACCTGATCGCCGACCTGATGCGCGCCGCCCGGCCGGACGCGGACGTGGCGCTGACCACCAGCGGCGCCGTGCGCGCCGATCTGCCGGCGGGCCCGCTGACCTACGGGCGGCTGTTCGAAACGCTCCCCTTCGACAACCGCTTCGCGCTGGTCCCGCTGACCGGCGCTGACCTGGCCAGATTGATCGCGCGCAACCTGACCCACGGCGGCGCCGTGCTTTCGGTCTCGGGCGTGCGCGCGGTGGCCTCCTGCACGGGTGGCGAGCTGAGCGTCTCGTTGACGCGCCCCGACGGACGGCCCGTGGCCGCCGGCGCTCACCTCACGCTGGCCGCCAGCGAGTTCCTGGCCACCGGCGGCGACAAGTTCTTCCCCGCCCAGCTGCTCGGTCGCGCGCGGATCGTCGAGGGACCGCCGATCCGCGACGCCGTCGCCGATCAGCTGAGGGCCCGCCGCGCCGTCCCGCCGCTGCACCAGCTCTACGATCCGGAGCATCCGCGCCTCGCGTACCCGGGCAAGCGCCCGGTCAGCTGCGAGTAGATCGCCTGAGCGGGGGGGCAAAGCCCCTTCGAGGGTCCCGAACTGACCGGTCAAAAAATGCGCCTGGACGGCCGATCGGACCACGCCTAACGTGCGGGAAATGAAGAGTCTGATCCGGGTCATCGTGGTGGCCGCTCTGGCGTCGCTGGGATGCGGCAGTGGGTCGGGGAGCGGCGGCACCGGGGGCGCAGTCGGCACCGGGGGCGCGACCGGGGGAAGCACCGGCACGGGGGGAAGCGGCACCGGCGGGACGACGGGATCGGGCGGTACGACCGCCACCGGAGGCGCCGCAGGCTCGGTCGCGTCGGGGACGGGCGGCTCCAGCGCCGCGGGCGCGCCAGGGACGGGCGGGTCGACGAGCGGCGGCGGGCACGGCGGCGCGGGCGGCTCGGGCACGACGGGCGGCGGGGGCACGGCCGGCGCGGCCTCGGGGCCCGTCACGCCGACGCAGGAGTCGGGCGCCAACAACAACCTCTATCGGTTGGCTTTCGGCGACGTGGTCATGGAGATCGACGCGAGCACCGGCGGCCGCGTCTCCAGCCTGTCGCTGAGCGGCACCGACCTGATGGTGCCGCCGGCCAGCGACGCGACCACCTGGGGCTCGGTGTTCTGGCCCAGCCCGCGCAGCGCCTGGACGCCGGACACCTGGCCGCCGCCGGCGGCGATCGACAACGATCCCTACACCGCGATGATCTCGGGAAACGATCTGATCCTGACGGGCATGACCGACAGCTCCATGGGCATCGGCATGGTCAAGGACTACTCGGCCGACGCGTCCGGCTGGATCACCATCAACTACACGATCAAGTCGACCAAGGGGCAAAAGGAGGCGCCCTGGGAGGTGACGCGCGTCCAGCGCGGTGGGATGGTGTTCTTTCCGACGTCTTCTTCGTCGTCGGTCATGGCGGGGCCGCTGACGGTGACCCAGTCGAACGGGATCGTCTGGTTCGACGATTCGTCCAAGACGGCCACCAGCACCAACGGCGCCAAGCTGATCGCCGACGGCGCGATGGGCTGGGACGCCTATGTGCTGGGGAGCAACCTGTTTCTCAAGAAGTTCACCGACACGCCGGCCAGCGCGGCCGCGCCGGGTGAAGGGGAGATCTGCATCTACCCCGGCGCCACCTGGATCGAGTACGAGGTCGAGGGCCCCTACACGCAGATCGCCGCGAACGGGACGCTTCCGTGGAAGATGCAGTGGAAGGTCGTGAAGATCCCCAGCTCGGTCACGATTGCCGTCGGCAGCTCCAGCCTGGTGACCTTCGCCGAGCAGCAAGCCGCGATGTGAGCGCGCTGCGCGCAGCAGTGGTGTCGTGGGTGACGGTCGCCGCGGTGGCCGGCTGCGCCGTGCCGATGGCGAGCGCGCTCGACGACGCGCGCATGAAGCGCTACGTGCCCGCGCCCGATCGAGCGCCCGGCCCACATTTCCGGGTGTCGCACGCCGAGAACGTCTCCACGTGCTGCGGGAGACCGCGCCGGGCCGGCTGACGATTCGTCACCTCATCGAGGATCCCCTCGGTGCCTCCCGGCCCTTGCGCGCCGCCAGCCGCAACATCTGCAATCAAGAGGGGTGCCGTCACCGTCGCCCGGCGCGTGAATCGGCCGCATCTGTCGACCTGGTCTGGACTTGAATCCGCGCATGTTCCGTTTCGGCGGCGTGCGGGGTGCGGGAGATCGGGCGGAGCGCAAATCTTCGCTGTTGCAGCGACGGTCGACCTCGACGCACGCCGCTGGCGCCCAAGGTGCGCCTCTCAGGTTCATTTCGATTGTGGCATCAGCCACCGGACATCCGCGCCCGCGCGAAACGATCTTCAGGCCTCCACGCAACCCGCCGCCGGCCGCGCCGAAAACGGAACATGCGCGGAATCAAATCGGGACGAGCTCGGCAGATGCGGCTGCCCCTCCCGGCGGCCAGGACGTGGGGCGGAGCTCGCAAGGGTGCCGGCCGCAAACCGCGCGGCCGGCCATCGATGCCACACGTCACCCGACCCCAGGTCGACCCGCGCTATCCGGTGCAGGTCACCATTCGAGCCGCGCCGGGGCTGCCATCGCTTCGCTCGCCGCGCGTGTTCGGCGCGGTCAGACGCGCCATCGCCAGGGCCTCGGTCGATCGCTTTCGGGTGGTCCACTTCTCGATCCAGCAGGACCACGGCCACTTCATCGTCGAGGGAGATGAACCGCGCCGGGCCCGCGGCGGCATCCACGGGCTCGCCATCCGATTGGCGCTGGCGGTCAATCGCGTGCTGGGCCGCAAGGGAAAGGTCGTCGGCGATCGATATCACGCCCGCCCGCTCAAGACGCCACGGCAGACGCGAAACAGCATGGTCTACGTGCTGCTGAACTTCCGGAAGCACCTGCGTGCGCCGCCGTGCATCGACCCACGCAGCTCGGGGCCTCACTTTTCGGGCTGGCAGCGACAGCCCCAGGCCACGGACCTCCCGCCGGCCACTGCCATGCCGTCTACCTGGATGGCGCGCACCGGGTGGCGACGCGCCGGAGGGCCGTTGCGGGTGGACGAACATCCGGCGGCTGCTCCGCGACCCCGCCCCACTTGATTGGTCGGATGCTGCGCCAGCGGGAGGTGCCCCCGGGCCCGGCCGAAAGACCGCGAGGGATCGCCAGCGGCTTGCGGTGCCAGGTCGGCAGATGCGGCTGCCTCTCGCGGTGGCCAGGACGTCGGGCGGGGCTCGCAAGCGCGCGGGCCGCACGGCCGACCGTCGATGCCATGCCGGTGGGCCGGTGCGGGTGGACGAACATCCGGCCACCTCTCCGACGGCGTCTTCGCCGTCACTCAGGCCGCGCGGTGCCCGCCTCGCAACACACCATCCCCGACGCAGACCCGACCCGGGCTCACTCCCGGATCCAGCTCACGATGAACTGGCCGTGGCCGCCGCCGGCGGGGGGCTGCACGCCGCCCGAGACCGGGGTTCCGCCGGCGTCGCTGGTGAGCAGGTCGTCGGTCCAGGGTCCGTTGACCAAGGCGGCGCCGGTCAGGATGCAGCTGGTGTCGGTGCAAGTGTCCAGCTTCCAGGCGACGCCGCTGATGTCGTTCTGGGCCATCCAGGTGAACCAGAGGTTCGCCTCGTCCTCGCACACGTAGGGATCGCCGGACTTCACGACGCCGCCGTCAGCGGGCGTCGCGCCGAACTCGGTCACGAAGATCGGCAGCCCGAGGCCGAGCGCCGTCGTCCCTTTGTCCCGGATCGACTGCTTGTGCGTGCACGAATAGAAGTGCAGCGTGTACATCAGGTTCGTGCCGGTCAGCGGATCCTGCGCGGCCAGGTCGACGTCCTGGGACCAGGTCGGCGTCCCGAGGACGATGATGTTGTCCGGGTCGACCGCGCGGATCGCGGCCACCACCGTCTCGTGGTACGGCTTCACCTGCGCCCAGGTCGCCTTGGTCGGCTCGTTGAAGTCCTCGTAGATGACGTTGGGCGTGTCGCCGTACTTCTGGGCGATCATCGTGAAGAAGTCCGACGCCTGCTGGGCCTGGGTCGTGGTCCCGGTCGCCGTGACCGCGTTGCTGGTGTGCCAGTCGACGATCACGTAGATGCCCAGATCGATCGCGTTCTGGATGATGGTCTCGACCTTCGACAGCATGAGGGTCGGGTTGGCGTTGGTGGAATTGGTGCCCAGGTAGCCGTTGCTGGCGTCGACCCCCATGGCCGCGCGGATGACCGACAGCTTCCAGTGGTCGCGCGCCCACTCGATGGCGGGCTTGCTCTCCGGGTAGGCCCCGCTCTCGTAGTTCAGCCACTGGCTGCTGACGCCCTTGAGCTGCACCGGGTTCCCTTGCTGGTCCTGGAGCTGGGTCCCGACCACCTTCAGCTGCCCGTGCACGGCGACCGGATTCAGTCCCGCCACGGGCGACGCGTCAGGGACCACCCCATCCCCGGTCGAGCCGGCCAAGCCCGACCCCACAGTCCCTCCCGACGCGCCGCCCGCCCCCGTCCCGCCCGAACCTCCTGTCGGCCCAACGGCCGAGTCGGAGCTACACCCACCCGCGGCAAGCCAAGCTAAGCAAGTCAGTGACCCAATAAGTGACGAAGGTCGCCTGATTAACGGCCTCATTCTCGACTCGGGAAGAGTCGGTCGCCCCTCGGGCCGGCCCAGCTATTGTTGGCCCCCCCGACGCCCGCCCCCCCTTACATTGAGCACGAAGGAATTTCGTCGATATCATTGAGAAGGGACCATGTCGCCGCCGGGGCTGACGACCACCAGGGCGCCCTTCATCGAGAACGCGCGGGCGAACGGCGAGATCTACATCCGCCAGCCCTATGAGCAATACTCTCCCGAGAACCAGGAAACCTGGGGACGCCTGCTCAGCCGGATGGCGCCGCGCTGGGCGCGTTATGCGAACTCGCGCTACCTGGAGGGCCTGGACCGGCTGCACCTTTCGGCCGCGCAGATCCCGCGCCTCGAGGATCTGAGCCGGTTCATGCAGCCGCTGACCGGCTTCCGGTCGCGGGCGGTCAGCGGCTACGTGCCGTCGTACATCTTCTTCGACTGCCTGCGGCGGCGGGAGTTCCCCACGACCATCACGATCCGGGACGGCGCCCGCCTCGAGTACCTGCCCGAGCCCGACATCTTCCATGACGTGGCCGGCCACGTGCCGATGCACACCGACCCGGCCTTCGCCGAGGCGCTGGTCCGGTTCGGCGAAGCGGCGGCCGCGGCGGCCGAGCGCGCCGCCGACATCGGCGACCACCACGAGAAGCTGCGCGTCTTGACCAGCAAGATCCGCGGGATGTCGCGCTTCTTCTGGTTCAGCGTCGAGTTCGGCCTGATGCGCGACGGCGGGGGACTGAAGGTGTACGGGAGCGGGCTCTTGTCTTCGTTCGGCGAGATCGCGCACGCCATCGACGCGCCCGACGTTCGCCGCGTGCCGTTCTCGATCGAGGAGGTCATCAACCAACCCTTCGAGATCGACCACTACCAGCCGCTGCTCTACATCGTCGAGTCGTTCGATCACCTGTTCGAGCTGGTCAGCGAGCTGGAACGCTGGATCCGCGACGGCAAGCTGGACAACGTGGCCACCGGCGAGCCCGCGGTCAGCGAAACCGACCTGGACAGCTTCCTCTCGCGAGCCTGACTACTGTTCGGCCGAGGCCTCGGAAGGGGGCGGCGGCGCGTCGGGGAGGCCGGCGATGCTGGGCCGCTTGGTCGGCGAGCAGCCGGAGTGGAAGCTGTCGGCGTTGAAGTGGTACTCGAGCGTTCCGGTGTTGCCGGCGGAGTCGATCTGCAGCTTCAGCACGTGCTCGTTCCGGCGCTTGGGCGTGCAGTACGAGAAGATGTAGCGGCCGCTGCCGACCGTCGTGATCTTGGTGGCGACCTGCTCGAACCCGCGCTTGAAGACCTTGGGGTCCGGGGAGACGAAGATGCCGTTCCGCCCGATGTCGGCCAGCTCGGCGCGGCTGACGGCCGGGCCGACGCCGATGACGTAGACCTCGGCCGGCGACTGCTTCAAGGCGTCCTCGACCACCTGCGCGTTCACGCTGTGGGCCAGATCGCCGCGATCGGTGAAGACCACCAGGGCGGCCGAGGTCGGCTCGTCGTCCGCCTCCATCCGCTCCTTGATCGCGCCCAGCCCCAGGAACACGGCCCCGTTCAGGTTGCTGTTCCGGTTGCGCGGCCGATACTTGCGGATCGCCGCGACGACCTTCTGGGCGTCGGCGGGCACGCCGAACGGCGTGACGGGCACCGGGCTGTCGCCCCCATCGAAGATGCTGACGGCCACCGCCTGCTTGAGGCTGACCTTCTCCACGAAGTGCCCGACCGCGGCCGCCAGCTCGGGCAGGTCCGGGGAGTCGACGATCGGCCCGCTCAGATCCACCAGCAGCAGCGTGAACCGGCCGCTGGCCGCGCTCGCGTCCACCAGCGCGCGCTTCCCCTTGGCGGGCGAGATCAGCTTGCCGTCCTCGAACACGCGGAAGTTGGCCACCGCCAGGCCGGGGACCGGCTGTCCCTTGTCGTCGGCGACGCTCAGGTACAGGGCGACGTTCGCCGGCCGGCGCGCCGACGCGCCGATCTTGGAGATCTTCAGCGACTCGCCGCAGCCGGCCCCCAGAGCCGCGCAGGCGAAGATCGCCGCCAGGACGAACATCCTCTGGCGAGGCACGGCCGGAGAATACTCGCGCGCGGGCGATTCAGGAAGTGAGTGGTGCGGGGTGCGAGGCGAATCCGAGCTGGTCGGCCAGCGCCCGCAGGGCGGCGTTGGGCCGGCCGCGCGCGATCAGCCACCAGGTCCGCTCCTCGATGGCCCGCCGCTCAGGTGATCCCTGGGGTAACGCCAGGAGATCGAGGAGCTGGGTCGCCAGGTGCAACTTCTCACTTCCGGGCAGGCCGTCGCCCTCCCCCAGCAGGATCAGCACCGCCCGCGACAGAAGAGCGCGCCGCGACACGCCCGCCGGCGTCTCGCCGTCGGGCGGAAGCTGCCGGGCCGCCACCAGCATCAGGCGGGCGACGCGCGGATCGTCCAGCTCCGCCAGCAGCCCGGGCAGTCCAGAAATGACAAGCGCGGCCCGCGCGTCCTCGGTCAGGTCGTCCAGCGCCACCGGCTGGGCGTCGACCTCGGCCTCGTAGTGGGCGCGGGGACCGGCCGACGCGACCACGGCCATCTCATCGGTGGCGCCCGTGCGCCGCTGTCGGACCTCGGCGCTACCGGCGAAGCGCCTCATTCCCTCGCCCGCCTCATCCAGGCTGCCGCGGAGCGTGACGTCGAACCCGGGCGCGGCGTGCAGATCGCCCGGGTCGCCGAACGGCGTGGCCAGCGCCTCGAACGCGGCCCCCGCCGCGGCGTGCACCGGGGTCACGCGCTGCCGGCTCATGCGCCGGAACACGTCGGCCCCCGTCCCCTCTTCGGGCCGGTTGCTCTTGGCCAGCGCCAGCAGCTCCAGCACCTCGGAGGTCGGGGCTTGCCCGCCCGCCTCCGCGAGCAGGTCCAGCGCGTGCGCGCCCACCCGGATCACCAGCGAGGCCTCGAGCCCCGCGATGTCGTCGAAGAACCAGCCGCAGCTCGCGTACATCAGCAGCGTCGCGCGCTGCAGCTCCAGCAGCAGGCGCGCCCGGTCGCGGGCCTCCTCGCCGCCGGCCTCGAGCTCGGGCGTCGCGAACATCGCCAGCACGGCGTCGCGCTCGGGGATCGGCGCGTCGACGACGCTTCCGTAGGCGTCGCGCGCGCCCCACGGATCGATCAGCAGCTGCGAGGCGGCGTCTTCGTAGAACTCCGATGCGGCCGCGCGGATTCGATCCAGCGCCTCGCGCAGCGGCCCGCGCCACTCCTGGTTCCAGCCCATCCCGCTGCCCATGTGGCAGCCGCAGTCGCGGATCCAGCGCCCGACGCCGTGCGAGCAGCTCCAGGCCGTCCCCTCGCCGTCCGGGCCGCTCGCCAGCCGCGCCTCCCAGACCGGCGGGTGCTTCTTCAGGTAGGCGCCGAGGTTGGTCACCTCGAAACCGCGCCGCTCGGCCTCGACGTGCGTCGCGAAGGCCAGGGTCAGGTCGGCGAACTTCTTGTGGTGCCCCCACAGCTCGCCGTCCGAGGCGCACAGCACCAGCCGCGGCCCGTCCGCCTTCGAGCGCTCGGCGGCGGCGTGAACCGCGTCCAGCAGGCTCTCGGCCCGCCCGGCCGCCTCCCCGAACGCCACCGCGCGCGAGATGACACCGTCGAACACGCCCAGCGCGATGGTTCGCCCCGAGCCGTCCGGGTGGCGCCACAGATAAGCCCGCCCGGTGTCGAGGCTGTCGCGGTCGACCGTCTGCCAGGCCTCGGTCTCCGCCGCCCGCACGCCGTCGATCTGCTCGGGCGCGACGATCGTGTAGCGGACGCCCAGATCGATGAGCGTCTCCAGCGTGGCCGGCGAGACCGCGGTCTCCGGCATCCAGAGGCCGTCGGCCGGGTACCCGAAGCGGCGCTCGAAGTCCTGCAGCCCCCACAGGATCTGCGTCCGCCGGTCGGCCGGATCGCAGA
>DATJWP010000034.1:0-113742 GCA_035578045.1 Polyangia bacterium
GCAGGTAGACCGCATGGCAGGCGATACAGGTCCTGGTCAGCTCGCTGAACACGACGGCCAGACGGCCGGCGTCGTGTTGGGCGGCGGCGGCAACCACCTGGCGGGCCTGAGTCCGCAGCCCGTCCTGCAGCACGAAGAACCTCGACTGGGGCCGCTGGTTCCCCTCGTATGGGCTGGGGTTCCGGCTGTTCAAGACGCCCAACGGCCCCTACTGGGACGCGGTGGCCCGCGACGAGATCCAGTTCGCCTACGCCCCCGACAACGGCTTCCGCATGCTGTTCACCATGACCGCCTTCTGATCGGCAACACATCCCCGCTATGATGTTGCGGGCGCAATGACCGGGCTGACCGTCGACGATCTCGTGGTTCGATTCGGTGACGTGACGGCGGTCGACCGGGTCAGCCTGTCGGTGGCGCCGGGCGAGCTGCTGCTGCTGCTGGGCCCCAGCGGCTGCGGCAAGACCACCTTTCTGCGCGCCGTGGCCGGGTTCGTCGAGGCGAGCGCCGGGCGGATCCGCTTCGGGGACCAGGACGTCACCCGCCTGCCGGCGCACGCCCGCAACGCCGGGCTGGTGTTCCAGAGCTTCGCGCTCTGGCCGCACATGAACGTGGGCGAGAACGTGGCGTTCGGGTTGCGCGAGCAGGGGACGCCGCGCCCCGAGATCGCGGAGCGGGTCGAACAGGCGCTGGCCTCGGTCGAGCTGGGCGGGTTCGCCGGGCGCCGCATCGACCAGCTCTCGGGCGGCGAGCAGCAGCGGGTGGCGCTGGCGCGCGCGCTGATCGTGCGCCCGCGCTGCCTGCTGCTGGACGAGCCGCTGGCCAACCTGGACGCCCGGCTGCGGCGGGCCATGCGCGACCAGATCCGGCGGATCTGCAAGTCGTTCGGGCTCGCGTCCATTTACGTGACCCACGACCAGAAAGAGGCGCTGTCGGTGGCCGACCGCATCGCGGTCATGCAGAAGGGTCGCCTGCTGCAGGTCGGCTCGCCGCGCGAGGTCTACCGCCGCCCCGCTTCGCGCTCGGTCGCCGAGTTCCTGGGCGAGACGAACCTCATCGCCGGCGACGTGGTGGCGACAGACGCGGCGGGCGCCGAGATCGCCTGCGCCCTGGGCCGGCTGCGCGCCGCCGACCCCGCCTTCAGGACGGGCGACGCCGTCTGGATCTCGATCCGACCCGAGAGCTTCCGGATGGCGCGCGACGCGGGCGGGAGCTCGAACCGACTGTCGGGTGTGCGGCAAGAGGTCGTCTACCTGGGCGACGTCGCCGAGCACCGCCTGCAGGCCGGGGAGCAGACCCTCCTGGTGACCGAGGCGAACCCCGGGCCAGCCGCCGGGGAGATGGGCGAGACGGTCACTCTGGAAATCGCGCCCGAGGACGTCGTGCTCCTGGCGCGCGAAAAGACATGAGACCGCGCCTGGCGCTGCTGGCGGCCCTGATCGGCGTCCTGGTCGCGCCGTTCGCGGCGCGGTCACACCGGGCCGAGGCGCCGCGGCCGGGGCCGACCGAGACGCTGGTCATCCTGACGCCCCACAACCAGGCGGTCCGGTACGAGTTCGGGCGCGCCTTCCGCGCGCACATGGCCGGCCTGGGCCGACAGGTCGAGATCGATTGGCGCACGCCCGGCGGAACCGCCGAGATCTCGCGCTACCTGGTGGCGGAGTACACCGCCTCGTTCGAGCTCTTCTGGACGCGGAAGCTGGGGCGCCCCTGGTCGGGCGAGCTCGCCTCGGGCTTCATGCGCCCGGCGGACCCGCACGGCCCGGCGGCCCCCGCGGCCCTGGCCGCGGCGCGGGCGGCCTTCCTGGCCTCGGACGTCGGCTGCGGCGTGGACCTGCTGTTCGGCGGTGGCAGCGTCGAGTTCATTCGACAGGCCGACGCCGGGCGGCTGGTCGACAGCGGGTTCATCACCGCCCATCCCGATTCCTTCGGCCCGACCGGCATCCCCCAGACCGTCGGGGGCCAGGCCTTCTGGGACGCGCGCGGCCGCTGGATCGGAACGTGCCTGGCCAGCTTCGGGATCTGCTTCAACGGAGACAGCTTGCAGCGGCTGCAGGTGGGCGTCCCTTCGTCCTGGGAGGATCTCGCCAACCCGCGCCTGCACGGTCAGGTCGCCATGGCCGACCCCACCAAGAGCGGCTCGATCGCCACGATCTTCGAGAGCCTGGTCCAGCGCCAGATGCAGCTCGCCGGCCCGACCGACGGGTGGGCTCGCGCGATGCGGCTCATCCGACGGATGGGCGGCAACGCGCGCTACTTCAGCGACTCGTCGGCCGTCATCCCCCTGGATGTGGCGACCGGCGACGCCGCCGCCGGGACCTGCATCGACTACTACGGCCGCTTCCAGCACGCCACCGCGGCGGAGGCGGGACACCCGGAACGGGTGGGGTTCTCCGTCGCGCGCGGCGAGACGGTGATCGACGCCGACCCGATTGGCCTGTTGCGGGGGGCCCCCCACCACGAGCTGGCGCTGGCGTTCATGGCTTTCGTGCTGTCGCCCGAGGGCCAGCACCTCTGGTCATTCCGGCGCGGGGCGCCGGGCGGCCCCGAGCGCTACACGCTGGGCCGATCGCCGATCCTCCCCAGCGTCTACGAAGAGCCGACCGCCGCGCTCCGGGCCGGTGGCGGCGACGACGCTTACGTCGAGGCCCGCGCCTTCGACTACCACGCCCCCTGGACCGGGCCGATCCGGAACGCGATGTCGTTCGTCATCCGGGCCATGTGCGTCGACACCCAGGACGAGCTGGCCCGCGCCTATGGGGCCCTGGCACGCGCCGGCTTCCCGCCCCGGGCGACGGCCGTCTTCGACGACATGACCATGGTGGACTACGCCACGGTGGGCGGCGCCATCCGTCAGGCGCTGCAGTCGCCGGATCCGCTGCAGCAGCAGGGCTGGTCGCGCCGGCTGGTGCAGCACTTTCGCGACACGTACGCGCAGGCGGCGGCGCTGGCGCGCGAGGGTCTATGAACGCGCGGTGGGTGTTTCGCTGGAGCGTCGTCGGCCTGGTGGCGGCCATGCTGGTGCTCTTTCTGTTCTGGCCGCTGGCCGAAGGAATCCGCGGGGCCTTCGTCGACCCGAACGGTCACTTCACGCTCGGCTACGTCGCCGCCACCTTCCGCGACCCGATCTACCTGGCCGGCCTGCGCAACGCGCTGGTGATCGCCGTCGGCGCCGCCTTGCTGGCCGACGTGGTGGGGATCGGCCTGGCGTTGCTGCTCGATCGCTACGCGGTCCCGGGGCGCCGCTGGCTGGCGCCGCTGATCCCGCTGCCGCTGCTGCTGCCGCCGTTCGTGGGGGCGATGGGGATCCGCCAGATCCTGGGTCAGAACGGCGCCGCCAACGCGCTCCTCGGGCACCTGGGCCTGCTGCCGCCCGGGCACCTCATCGACTGGCTCCGGGCCGGCCGGCTGGCGACGGTCATCGCGCTGACCGCCCTGCACCTCACCCCGATCATCTTCTTCAACGTCCAGAGCGCGCTGGCCGGCGTGAACGTCGAGCTGGAAGAGGCGGCCGCCAGCCTGGGCTGCCACGGGTTCCGCCGCTTCCGGAAGATCACGCTGCCGCTCATCCTCCCCAGCGTGTTCGGCGGGACCAGCATCGCGCTCATCTGGGGGCTGACCGAGCTGGGCGTGCCGCTGGTGGCCGACTTCTCGCGGGTGACGTCGGTGCAGATCTTCAGCGGCCTCAAGGACATCGGCCACAACCCGTTCGTCTACGCGCTGGTCGCCGTGGTCCTGGTGGTGGCGGTCCTGCTGTACGTGGGGGCGCGCGCGCTGATCGGCCGCGCGCCGCCGCCGGTGGTCAGCAAGGCGGCCCGGCGCCGCCAGCTCCGCCCGCTGCGGGGCGCCCCCGCCGCGCTGGCCTTCGCGGCGCTGGCCGTCGCGGTAGGCGCCGCCGCGCTGCCGAACCTGGCGGTCGTCCTGCTGGCGCTGACCCGCGACTGGTACGGCGCCGTGTTCCCGACCGGGCTGACGCTGGACCATTTCCGCGCGGCCGTCAGCCACGAGATGGTGATCCCGTCGATCGGGAACAGCCTCCGCTACGTCGGGCTGTCGGTGACCGTCGACCTGGGGCTGGGGACGGCCATCGCCTGGATCGTCGTGCGGGTGCGGACACCGATCGCGCGCGCGATCGACACCGCGGCGATGCTGCCGCTGGCTGTCCCGGGGCTGGTCATGGCGTTCGGCTACCTCGCCATCTCGCGCGAGGGGCGCCCGCTCTACTTCCTGAACCCGGTGCGCGATCCGACGCCGCTGCTGGTGATCGCCTACGCCATGCGGCGGATGCCGCTGGTGGTGCGCTCGGCGGCGGCCGGGCTCTCCCAGATCAGCGTCACCCTCGAGGAGGCCGCCGCCAGCCTGGGCGCCCGCCCGCTGCAGACCTTCCGTCGCGTCACCCTGCCGCTGCTGGCGCCGCACCTGTTCGCGGGCGCCGTGTTCGCGTTCGCGCTGTCGCTGCTGGAGGTCTCCGACTCGCTGATCCTGGCGCAGCGCCAATCGACCTACCCGATCACCAAGGCGATCTACGAGCTGTTCCAGCTGCTGGGCGACGGCCGGCAGGTCGCCGCGGCGCTGGGCCTGTGGGCCATGCTGTTCCTGCTGATCTCGTTCGCCTTCGTTCGTTCGGTCCTGGGCCGGCGCCTGGGCAACCTGTTCCGCCTCTAGCTACATGGCGGCGCAGAAATGGCGGTGAGCGAGGCGTGATCCGCGGGCGGGGAGTTGAGGCAGGGGTTCGAGCCCGCGTTCTGATCCCCTCGCCCCGCGAAGCGGGGAGAGGGTCAGGGAGAGGGGTCCGCGGCGAGGTACCTCTGCAGCGATCGACGCCGTGCCGGCCGCGATAGCGGCTGCGCTGCATCCCGAAGGTATTCTTCAGTCGCGAGATGCGGGCCTCGCCGCCGGCGCGCCACGCGCGTCCTCGTTTGAACCAGCGTTGTCGTTCGTGCGCCACGCGCTCTCGGGTGCGGTGGCCGGGCCGGGGTAGGACCGGGTGCCTGACGCCCATCTCGCTCAGACGGCGTTCGCCGCGACCTGAGTAGAAGCCGCGGTCGGTTGCGACGGTCCGAGGCTTGCCCGCGTCGATCCGGCAGAAGCGCCGTTAAACGAGGCTCCCGGTCACCTCCCGCTCCAGCTCGTCGTAGCTCCAGTCGCGCAAGTGCTTGAGCGCCAGCATCCGCAGCACCACCTCGGCGGGCGTGCCCGCGCGTCCTCGCCCGGGCGCTCTGCTGCCACCGTCCGCGCATCGCCGTCACCAGCGCTTCGACGATCTCTTCGTCTCTGCGACAGCTCCATCTGTGCGTGTCGTCGCCGAACCATGCCTCCCTTTGATCATGGAGCGGCCTCTCTCCTTGCGGGCCCCTCTCCCTAGCCCTCTCCCCGCTCCGCGGGGCGAGGGGATCGGAAACGTTCATTCGGGTCCGGTCCTCTCGAGGCTACGCCCTCGATCAGAGCCTTAATCGGCTCATTTTTGCACCGCCGTGTAGCTACCTCTGGCTACGACGCGGGGCGCTGGAAGACGCGGATGCCAGTCAGGTCGACGCCCGGGGCGCGGTCGAACGTGTCGTGCGCCAGTGACATCACGATGTCGGTCTCCTCGTCGGCGAACTCGCGCGCCTCGGCGCTCTGGTCGACCTGGTAGCCGAGCTTCTGGAACAGGCGGCGCGAGGCGGTGTTCGCCGGGATCACGGAGATGTAGATCCGCGCCAGGCCCAGCCTGCGGAATCCGAACACGTGGAGCATCCGCCCGAACCGCGTGCCCAGCCCCCGCCCCTGCTCCGCCCGCCCGCCGATCATGATGGCGAACTCGCCGGTGTCGCCGTCGGGGTTGCGAAAGTCGGCGTCGCCCATCAGCGCGCCGTCGCGATACAGCAGAAACGGCCGTCCCTCTTGGGCGCGCAGGTCCTCGTAAACGGCCACCACGTCGTCCGCGGTGAGCGGTTCCGCGCGGTGCCCCATCATCCGCCGGTTGTGGTCGTCGTTGTAGAACGCGGCCAGCGCGGGCGCCGCCTGGCGCAGCTCGGCGGCCGTGGGCTCGATCGCCAGCAGCGTCTCGGGCCCTTGCTTGTGCTCGACGGCCCACAGCGGCGCGCTATTCATGGAAGCTAGGATATTCGATGGCGCACCAGCTTGATGGCCTCGAGGACGATCACCGGGATGAAGCCCAGCAGCGCCGCCACCAGGTCGGCCTTCAACGAGGCGTTGGTCAGCTGAAATAGCCCCTGCCCCACCCGGCTGAGCACGATGACGAGCTGGATGAGGCCGGAAGCGCCGATCACCAGCAGCAGCCGGCGGTTCGTGAGCAGACCCAGCTCCCACACGGTCTTGGCCGGGTTGCGGAAGGCCAGCGCCATGATGGTGTGGCCGAAGACCAGCGTCGTGAACGACAGCGAGCGGGCCAGGTGAACGCCGCCGTGCGAGAGCGTCCAGGCGAACACCGCGAAGACGGTTCCAGCCAGGATCGCCCCGGTCAGCAGCACCACGCCCCACTCCGGGCGGCCCAGCATCGGCTCGTCGACGCGGCGGGGCGGGTGTCGGAGCACGTCGCGATCGGGCGCGTCCAGGACCAGCGCCAGCGCGGGCAGTCCGTCGGTGACCAGGTTGATCCAGAGGATCTGCAGCGGCAAGAGCGGCGTCGGCAGGCCGGCGATCGCCGCGCCCAGCATCAGCATCAGCTCACCGCTGTTGCCGCCCAGCAAGTAGAGCAGGCTCTTGCGGATGTTCTCGAAGATGCCCCGCCCCTCGCGGATACCCGCCACGATGCTGGCGAAGTTGTCGTCCGCCAGGACGATGTCGGCCGCCTCTCGGGTCACCGCCGTCCCCGCGCGCCCCATCGCGATCCCGATGTGCGCCTCGCGCAGCGCCGGGGCGTCGTTGACGCCGTCGCCCGTCATCGCCACCACCGCGCCGCGGCTCTTCCAGCGACGGACGATCCTCAGCTTGTCCTCCGGCGTGGCGCGGGCGTGGACCAGCTCGGCCGCGTCCTCGCCGGGTTCGACGATCCCCATCTCGCGCGCGATGGCCGAGGCTGTCACCGGGTGGTCGCCGGTGATCATGACGGTCCGGATGCCGGCCTCGCGCGCCGCCGCCACGGCCGCCGTCGCCTCGGGGCGCGGCGGATCGGCGATGCCGATCAGGCCGAGCAGGCGGAGCGCCTCTTCCCGTTCGCCGCTGCCCAGGGCGACCGCCAGCACGCGAAGGCCGCGGCCCGCCATCGCGTCGGCGGCCGGCGACGCGCCCTCGGTCCCCTCCGTCGCGCGGGCCAGGATCACCTCGACCGCCCCTTTCACGTAGAGACGCCCGTCGCGGCGCAGGATCGACATCCGCTTTCGCTCCGAGTCGAAGGGGGACTCGGCGACACGCGGGTTCTCGGCCTCGATCCGCTCGCGGGCGACGCCTCGCTCGGCCGCGGCGACCAGGATGGCGACCTCGGTCGGATCACCCACGCCGCCCCCCTCGCCCGGCCCCAGCTGCGCGTCACAGCAGGCCGCGGCCGCGGCGAGCATCGGGGTCTGGTCGGGGCCCCACAGCTCGCGGACGGCCATCCTGCCTGCCGTCAGCGTGCCGGTCTTGTCGGTGCAGATCACCGTCGCGCAGCCCAGCGTCTCGACCGCCGGCAGCTTGCGCACCAGCACGTTGCGCGCGGCCATCCGCCGGACGCCGATCGCCAGCGCGATGGTCACGATGCTGGGCAGCCCCTCGGGGACCGCCGCGACGGCCAGTGACACGGCGGACATGAAGACCTCGAGCACGCCCAACCCGCGCGCCAGGCCCAGCGCCGCCACCGCCAGCACGATGCCGATGGCCAGGAACAGCAGCGTGCGGCCGAGGCGGCGCAGGCGCCCCTGCAGCGGCGTCTCCGTCTCCTCGGTATGAGCCAGCAGGTGGGCGATGCGCCCCAGCTCGGTCCGCATCCCGGTCGCCACCACCTCGGCCCGCGCCGTTCCGGTGGCCACCGACGTCCCCATGAAGACGCTGTCGCGGCGCTCGGCCAGGGGCGCGTCGGCGCGCGCGGCGGAGGTCTGTTTCTCCACCGGCAGGCTCTCGCCGGTCAGCGCCGCCTCGTTGGTGGTCAGCGCGTGCGCGTCCAGCAGGCGCGCGTCCGCCGCGACCACGTCGCCGGCCTCGAGCAGCAGCAGATCGCCCGGCACGACCGCGGCGGCGGCGACCAGGGCCGCGTGGCCGTCGCGCAGGACGCGGGCCTCGGGGGCGGTCATCTCGCGCAGCGCCGAGATCGCCTTCTCGGCGCGGTACTCCTGGAAGAAGCCGACCAGCGCGTTCAGCAGCAGGATGACCCCGATCGCCACCGCGTCGATGGCGTCGCCCAGGACGCCCGAGACCACGCAGGCCGCCATCAGCAACCAGATCAGCGGGCTGGCGAACTGCCCGAGCAGCATCGACCAGGGCGAGCGCGAGCGCTGCTGGGCGATCTCGTTCGGCCCGGCCTCGGCCAGCCGCCGGGCCGCCAGGTCGGCCGTCAAGCCGTTCGTCATCGGACAGGATGATGGGGGCGACCGCGCCTGTCACCGACGTAAGGAAAGCCCGCAAATGCCCGCGCCGCGTTGACCGGTCACCGTCGGGAACTACGGTGGTGCCAGGCTAGACGACGGCATGTTCCAGCAACTGCTGAAGATCCGGTTCCTGGTCCTGGTGCTGGTCGTCGTCGCCGTGGTGCACGCGCTGGCGTTCATGGCGCTGGGCATCAGGACGGCCCTCCACGCGTACGGTCTCATTCTCGCGGGCGCCAAGGACATCGGGGCCGGACGGCCCGGCGTGGAGTTGCTTCACTCGCTGGACACGCTGTTCATCTCGATGGTGCTCATCGTGCTCGCGCTGGGCATGGCCAAGCTCTTCTTGCGGAGCCCGGCGGACCACGACGACTCGAAGCTTCCTGTCTGGCTGCGAATCGAGAGCATCACCGAGCTCAAGGTCCTGATCTGGGAGACGGTCCTGACCACGCTGCTGATCGTCGCCATGTCCGACATCTCGTCCTCGCTCTATGAGCCGACGACCTGGACCATCCTGATCACGCCGGCCGCCGTGCTGCTGCTGGCGATCAGCCTGTTCTTCATCAAGAAACGCTAGCCGAGCGTCTTCACCGCTTCGACGATCGCGCGGGCGTCGATGCCGGCGTCGGCCAGCTGCTCTTCGGGCGTGGCCGAGCCCGGCATCGTCCGCACCGCCAGCCGCCGGATGCGCGGGGCCGGCGTCGAAGAGAACGCCTCGGCCACGGCGTCGGCCAGGCCGCCCTCGGGGTGGTGGTCCTCGACCACCACGAATCCACCCGGGCAGTCGCGCGCCGCCTCTTGCAGCGTCGCCTGGTCGACCGGCTTCACCGAGTAGAGGTCGATCACCCGGACGGCCAGGCCGCCCCGCCCGAGCTCCTCGTGCGCTTTCAGCGCCTCGTGCACGGTGATGCCGGCGGCCACGATGGCGACGCGGTCCTGGGCGGAACGGCGCAACACCTTGGACCCACCGATCGGGAACGGCTCGCCGGGCGCGTAGAGGATCTTGGTCTTCTCGCGCGTGGCCCGCAGGTACTGGATCCCGTCGCGGCCCGCCATCTCGACCAGGAGCTTGGCGGTGGCGTTGCCGCAGCTCGGGTACAGCACGACGCTGTCGTGAACGGCGCGCATCATCGCCAGATCCTCCAGCGCCATCTGGGACGGTCCATCTTCGCCGATCGAGACGCCGGCGTGCGTGCCCACCAGGTTCAGCCTGGCGTTCGAGATCGACGCCATCCGGATCTGGTCGAAGGCGCGGGTCAGGAATGCCGCGAACGTCGCCGCGAAGGGCGTCCATCCGAGCGCCTGCATGCCCACCGCCGCCGACACCATCTGCTGCTCGGCGATGTAGATCTCGAAGAACCGCCGCGGGTGCGCCTTGTCGAACCGGTCCGTGTAGGTCGAGTTGGAGACCTCGCCGTCGATCGCCACGATCCGCGGGTTCGCCGCCCCCAGCGCCGCCAGGGCGTCGCCGAACGCCGCTCGCGTGGCGACCTCGGTCCCCGGCGCGTAGGTCGGCAGCTCCAGCTTGCCCTGGGGTTCGGGCGCGCGGGGCTTGGAGGCGGGTGGGGCGGCCGGGGTGACCACCCGGGCCGGCGTCCCCGGCTTCCAACCCAGCTCGGCCAGCGCCTTGGCCTCCTCGTCGCGGGACAGCGCCTTGCCGTGCCAGCCTTCCCGGTCCTCCAGGAACGAGACCCCGGCCCCCTTCTTGGTCCGCGCGACGATCAAGGTCGGCCGCGCAGCCCGCTCGGCGGCCGCGTAGGCGGCGTCGATGGCGGCCGGATCGTGCCCGTCGATCACCTGCGCCTCCCAGCCGAAGGCCCGCGCCCTGTCGGCGTAGGCCTCGCCGTCCCAGCCGAGCATGGTCGGCCCACGCTGCCCCAGGCGGTTCATATCCAGGATTGCGATGACCCGCGACAGCTCGTAAAAGGCGCCCGCCTCGAACGATTCGTAGACGCTCCCCTCGGCCATCTCGCTGTCTCCCAGCAGGACCCAGAACCGCGCATCGGTCGCCTCGAACCGCTTGGCGGCCAGCGCCATGCCGACCGCGGTCGCCAGCCCCTGCCCCAGCGAACCGGTCGCGACCTCGACGAACGGAAGCGCCGGCGACGGGTGACCCTGGATCCGGCTCCCTCGCTTGCGCAGGGTCATCAGATCCGCATCCGTGATCCCGCCCACACTCTTGAGGACGGAGTAAAGCAGGGGCGCCGCGTGACCCTTGGAGAAGATCAACCGATCATTCCGCAGGTTGCGCGGGTCACTGACCTCGTAGCGCAGGTGCGAAGCCACCAGGACGGCCATCAGATCGGCCGCGGACATCGAGGACGTCGGGTGGCCCGAGCCGGCCGCTGTCGTGGAACGGATGCTGTCGACGCGCAGCTGGGTAGCCAGCTCTCTCCAGATGCCCGACTCGCTCATGACGGCGGAACACTAACCACCTGCCCGCGATCTGCGAAGGGGTGGCGATGGAGGGTTTCAAAATCGACTGCACCTGGAATACCGGTAACGGCACTCACTTGCCGAGCATTCATTGCAGTCGACGTATAGCTCGATTCCCCGTCGTTTGCGTGGGCGCGCACGGATGCTCAACCAGCGGCCGAAATCGGTATCATCGGGAGCCCCGGGGTTTCATGCCGAGTTTGCTCGCTCGCCCAAAGCCGCTGACCTACGACGCCGTCGTCGAGCGGCTCTGTCGCGCCTTCACGTCGCTTCGCGCGCGCGTGGGCGAGACTCCGTGGAGCGTGGCAGGCGCCAGGCGACTGACCGGCCTGTTCAAGGAAGACGTCCAGCGCCCCTCGGATCCGCCCATGACCAAGCTCGCGCGGGCGATCGGCGCGCTCAGGCTCACCGTCAGCGCGTTGCGCAGCCTCGACGATCTCGACTCCTTCCTGGCGGAGGTGTTGAAACGAATGGCCGAGCAGGTGGGCGCTGCCTCTGCAGCGGTCTTCGTTGTGGACGAGGATCAGCAGGTGCGCCTCACCTGGGTCGTCGAGGATGGGCGGCTGGTCCGGGGCGCGGAGAGCCGGCACCCGAACGCGACCCGGCCGCTCGGCTTCGCGGACTACACGTCGCACCTGAAGTCGGCCGAACACCGCACGGGTGTCCCGCGCATCACCTCGGGTACGCTTGGCCACAACGAGCACGGACGGGTCTACCTCGAGGAGATGGGCGTGAAGTCGGTGGTCGCGATACCGGTCCTGCTGGACGACGTCGCCATTGCGTCATTTCACCTTCGCCTGCACAGCGACGGCCGGCCGGCCGACGAGGACCTGCAGATCGCACAGGCCCTGGCCGATCAGACGGCGCTGGCGTTCCGGCTGACGCGGCTGGCGGGCCGCGCGCGGGCCGCCGCGCTGGCGCAGCAGGCCGAGCAGGCCGCCCGACAGCGCGCCGAGTCGCAGGCGCGGCTGGCCGACGCCAGCCGCCGCACGCTGGAGCGGCTGGCGGTCAGCGCCGACCCCGACGCGTTCCTGGGTCACGTGCTGACGGTCGCGGCGGAGCAGCTGGGAGCCTTCGAGGGATCGGTCTGGCGCGTCGAGGGGCGCCGCGCGGACCTGGCGGTGTCGTTGGAGGACGGCGTGATCCGCCGGGGCAACGACTCGCGGCTTCCGTTCTCGGTGATCGAGGGCGAGGACATCGATCCGATCCTGGCGCGCGGGCGCGAGCTGGGAATGGACGACCCACACGACTTCGCCACCCGCTCGGAATACGCACGCTTCAAGGGCTACCTGGCGCTCAAAGGGATCAAGTGCATGCTCCGCGTCCCGCTGTTCCTGGGGGACGAGTACCGCGGCTGCATGTTGCTCCGGTTCGCGATCTCTCGGCGCCTGTCACCCGAGGAGGTGGAGCTGGCCCAGACCTTCGGCAACCAGGCGGTCCTCGCCATCGAGCTGGCGCGGCTGACCCAGTCGGCCCGCGCTGCAGCGGTGAGCGGCGAGCGGAGCCGGCTGGCGCGAGACATCCACGACACGCTGGCCCAGGGGCTGGCCGCGATCATCCTTCACCTCGAGACGGCCGCCTCCGCGGGCGCCTCGCCCCAGATCATCCCGCATATCACCGCCGCGACCGAGCTGGCGCGCGAGAGCTTGATCGAGGCGCGCCGCTCGATCCGTGCGCTCCGCCCGGCCGGGCTCGACGGCCGCACGCTGGAAGGGGCCCTGAGCGAGGTGACGGGCCGGCTGGCGCGGCTGTCCCAGGCGACGTTCCGGGTGCGCACCTGGGGCGCGCCGGGGCGGCTGCCGGCCGAGGTCGAGGCGGCCCTGCTTCGTATCGTGAGCGAGGCCATGACCAACGCCGCCAGGCACGCGCAGGCCTGCACCATCGACGTCGAGCTGACCTACGAGCATCCGGCGGTGCGGGTGGTCGTCCGCGACGACGGGATCGGGTTCGACGCCGCCGCCGTGGGCCGCCGCAACGTCGGCCTGAGCAGCATGCGCGAGCGCGCCCACGCGATCGGCGCGGCGATCACCATCGCCAGCGAGCCGCGAGCCGGGACCGAGGTGCTGGTCTACTGGTCCGTCAGCGCCGCCCACGCCGTGATGTCATGAGCGAGACCGCCGAATCCGTCAGGATCATGATCGTCGACGACCACGAGCTGCTGCGCGCGGGGCTGGCCTCGGTGCTCTCCCGCCAGCCCGGGTTCGCCGTCTGCGGCGAGGCGGCCAGCGCCGATCAGGCCGTGCAGCGCTTCCAGCACCTCAACCCCGACGTGACGCTGATGGACCTGCAGATGCCGGGCGCCGACGGCGTCGAGGCCATCGGCCTGATCAGGGCCGAGCACCCGAACGCGCGGATCCTGGTGCTGACCATGTTCGACAGCGACGACGACATCGAACGGGCGCTCCGCGCGGGAGCCCGCGGATACCTGCTGAAGGACGCGGCCGTCACCGAGCTGGCCAAGGCCATCCGGGACGTGCACGCCGGGCGCACCTGCGTGGCCCCCGCCGTCGCCGCCAAGCTGGCCGATCGCGTCACCCAGGTCCAGCTCACCATGCGCGAGCTGACCGTCCTGCGCCTGATCGCCGACGGGAAGACCAACAAAGAGATCGGCGTCTGCCTGTCGATCGCCGAGAGCACCGTCAAGGTCCATTTGACGCACCTGTTCGAGAAGCTCGGGGTCTCCACGCGCACCGAGGCGATCGCGGTCGCCGCCCGCCGCGGCCTGGTTCGGCTCCGCTGACCCGCCCGCCTACGACTTTCGTCGTATGGCATTGCAGGCTCTAGTCGTAGGTCGGCGCCTTCCAACGGCGGATGTCTAGCCCGATGAGAATCGAGCACAGTCGTATGGAACGGGCCCGTACCCGCGGAGCCCGTCCGCCCGAGCCCTTGAAGTACTGGACACAACTCCCACTCATGCAGCTGAAGAGCGCGATGACCGCGCGCGATCACGCCCGCGGGCCCGCCACCGCCCGCGTGACACTGACCACCTATGGCGACTACGAGTGCCGCGCCTCGCGCGAAGCCGATCGGATCGTGCGCCGCCTCGAGATGGACCTGGGCGACGACCTGCGCGTCGTCTTCCGGCACTTTCCGCTGGCCGAGGAGCACCGCCACGCGCGCGCCGCCGCCGAGATCGCCGAGGCGGCGTCGCTGCAAGGGCGCTTCTGGGACATGCACGACGCCCTGTTCGAGCAGCAGGATCGCGTCCTGAACGGCGACCTGCTGGCCATCGCGCATGACCTGGGGCTGGACATGGCCCAGCTCCTCAGCGACGCCGGCAGCCAGGAGATCGCGCAGCGAGTCGACTTCGATCTGCAGCGGGGAACCGCCAGCGGCGTCGACGAGACGCCGGCGGTCTTCCTGAACGGCGTCCGTTATCTGGGGGCCTGGAGCTACGACTCGATGATGGGCGCCATCCGCGGCGGCGACGCCTGACGGGCGGCCCCGGGCAGGCTCAGGGGCCCCCGTCGCCGGGGATGCACGCGGTGCCGTCGCCCTTGCACATGCCCGACGAGCAGGCCTGATCCAGGGTCATGCTGCAGTTCCCGCTGCCGTCGCAGGTCGGGGTGCTCAACGTGCCGTCCGAGCACATCGCCACCCCGCAGACCGTGCCCGGGTCCTGGAACCCGTTCCGCGCGCACCGGGGCCCCGAGGAGCAGGACATCCTCCCCGCGTTGCAGGGGTTCGACATGGGGCAGGGATCCCCTTCGGTGCACGAGACGCAGTTGCCCGAGCTGCAGACCAGGTTCGTCCCGCAATCGGTGCCGTCGGATGCGTTGTTGCCGGTGTCCTGGCAGGTCATGTTCCCCGTCGCGCAGCTGTACACCCCCGTGTGGCAGGGGTTGTTGGGCGTGCAGCTCCCGGTGGGCGTGCAGGACATGCACTGACCCGCGCGGCAGTACTTGTTGGAGTTCGCGGTGGCCCCGCACATCGTCCCGTTGGACGCGTTGTTGCCGGTGTCGTTGCAGACGTAGGTGCCGGTCGAGCAGGACGACATCCCAAGATGGCACGGGTTCGGCGGCGTGCACATCATGTTCGAGATGCAGGGGTTGCACGTCCCGTTGTTACAGACGGCGGGGGACGCCATGGTCCCGCAGCTCATCCCGTTCTGGACGTTGGCGACCTCGACGCAGACGGCGGAGCCGGTCGCGCAGGAGTACATCCCGGTCCGGCACAGGTTGGTGGGCGTGCAGGTGCCGCCGGCCGTGCAGGCGGTGCAGAGACCGGCGTTGCAGACCTTGTTCGTACCGCAGGTGCTCCCGTTGGACAGGTTCTTCCCGGTGTCCGAGCAGGTGATCGCAGGCGAGCAGCTCATCGCCCCGGCGTGGCAGGGATTCGCCGCCGGGGTGCAGGTCATGTTCAGGGTGCACGGCGAGCAGGTCCCGTCGGCGCAGACCATGTTGGCGCCGCAGGTGGTGCCGTTGGCGGCGTTGGCCGACTCCGTGCAGACCGGGGCGCCGGTGTCGCAGGTGATGGTCCCGGTCCGGCAAGGCTTGCCGCTGATCGGGCAGGTCATTCCCGCCTGGCAGGCGACGCAGGTCCCGGCCCCGTCGCACACCTTGTTCGTCCCGCAGCCGGTCCCGGCGGCGGCCGGCGTCGTCTTGTCGTTGCAGACGGCCATTCCGCTGTCACAGGCGAGCGCGCCCTGGTGGCAGGCGTTCGCCGGAACGCAGGACGCGCCGGTCTGGCAGTTCGTGCACTGCCCGCTCAGGCAAACCATGCCGTTGCCGCACGACATGCCGTTCGGCTGATCGCCGTTGGCCGTGCACACGGGCGCGCCGGTGCCGCAGGTGATCCCGCCGGTGCGGCACGGGCTCCCGGTGACGGCGCAGGACATCCCCTCCACGCAGTCCGAGCAGATCCCATCGCTGCACACCTTGCCCTCGCCGCAGGCGGTCCCGTTCGGCTGCGACTTCTGGGTGTCGGTGCAGGAGGCGCCCGTCGCCGAGCAGGCCGTCTGCCCCACGTGACACGCGTTGACGGGCGTACAGGCCGAGCCCGACGTGCAAACGGCGGCGTCATGTCCGCCGCCGGTTCCACCACCGCCGGTCGCTCCACCTTTGCCCGTGCCAAATCCCCCGTCGGGGACGAACGCCTGCTCGCGCAACCCACAGCCCAGGCTCGACAAGCCGAGCAGCACCGTGACCAGCAGCAGACGTCGCAGCATCGCGTCTCTCCGATTCAAAAGCGAAGGGCGCAGCCCAGACCTCGGTTCACGACGTCCGGTGCGCAAGCGAAGGCACGAGCGCCGGCCCCTTCCGGCGTCTCCCCGTGGTCGGGTGACGAAAGCAGGAACAGCACAGAGGACGCGGCGGCCAGCGCGCCCGCCGCCGCAAATCCCACGACCGTCAGCGTGATTGCCTGGTCGTAGGAGTCCTTGAGCGGCTTGCACGCGCCCGAGAGGTTGTTGGTGCCGCAGTCCTGGACCACCACGCCACCGTAGGTGATGGTGTGGTTGTTGAACGCGTCGCGCCTGCTGGCGGCGTTGAACGCCTCGGAGGTGCCGAACGCCAGCGCGCCGACCGCCGCTCCGGCGGTGATCCAGGCCGCCAGCCGCTTGCTGCTCATTCGGCCGCCGGCTGGCTGCGGCGGCGCCGGCTCGATCTCGACCGGCGCGATCGGGACCGCGGCCTGCACCGGCGCCATCGGCGGGGGTGGAACGGCCGGCGGCGGCGCGACCGCCGCGACCGCCGACCTGGACGCCACCGGCACCAGCGTGAACGTCCGCTGCTCGCGCTGGCCCCCGCTGATGGTGATCGTCTCGTGCCTCCGGACGTACCCCGCCGCGCGGACGTCGACGTCCACCGACCCCTTGCTCAGGCGGATCGGCGTGCCGACCTGCGCCTCCTCGAGCAGGGTCCCGTTCAGCAAGACGTCGGCGCTGGCCGGGGAGACGGACACGACCAGCTCGCCGATGTTCGCCCGGGCGGTCTGGAGCTGGGTGTCCAGGACCGTGCGGTTCTTGGCGATCCAGGGATGGTCCGGGCTGGCCAGAGCCTCGGAAAGGTGGCGCTCGGCCTCGACGTAATGCCCCAGCTCCATCTCGCACAACCCCAGCTGCGCGGCGGGACGCGGCGTCGGCGAGAGCTGGTAGGCCTTCTGGAACAGCAGCAGCGCGCGGGCGGTCTGATCCTGGGAGCGCAGCTGGACCCCCTGATGGATCAGCGCCTCGGCCTCCTGGTCAGCGGCCGCGCTCGCCCGCGCCGACCCGACCCGCAGCGCGCCCACGGCGACGAAGACCGCCAGCGGGAGCGCGATGCTCAGGAGTCTCTCGAGCTTGCGAGTCGCCAGGGTTTTCATCTGCTGCGCGTCTCCTCGATCGACGCTCAATCCAGGAGCGGAACGCCGTTGTGCAGGCGAACGTCGGTGTTCTCGTGTACCCGCGGCCGCGGCGACGGCGGGCGGACCCGCTGGGGGGCCGCGGGAGCGGTCGGCTCGGTGGACGCCGACGCTGGCCGCTCGCGGCGGGCCGGCGGAGCCGGACGATCCTCGGGCGGCGGCGGAGGAACCGGCCGGGCGGGCGCGGCCGCGACCGGCGGCACCGGCGGCGGCTCGATGACGGGCGACGGCGCCGGCGGCGGCGCGGGCGGTGGCGGCGCGACGGGCTCCGGCGGACTCGCCGCCACGGGCGCGGGCGGCGGAGGAGGCGGAGCCGGGGGGGCCGGCGGCGGCGGCGTGGCCGCGACCGGCGCGGGTGTCGGAGCCGGCGGAGCGGCCGCGACCGGCGCCGGAGCCGGCGCCGGTGCTGGAACGATCGCGACGGGCGGCGAGGGAGGAGCCGGAGAATGTCCCCCGCGGACCAGCAGGAGCAGGGCCACGCCGCATACGGCGACTGCCGCCGCGATGACGATCCGGCGCCGTCCGCCAACCGCGCGAGAGACTGCGCTCAGCGTCCGCCCCAGGTCGGCCGCGGCCCGCGGCGTGAGGACGACGTCCTCGTGGCTCTCGTGCTCCGGGATGGGGGGCAGCGGAGGCAGCGGCAGATCGCCGGTCTCGCCCTCGGGCGACGGCGGCGCCACGAACCACGGTCCGCTCTCGGCCTGCGCCTCGGGGACCAGCGTGCGGACGAACGGGCTGGGCGTCGCGGCTTCCACCTCGATGGCGGGCGAAGACGGCGCCCGCCGCCGGCCAGGCGTCGCCGCCTGGGTGACCGGCGACGCGAACGGCAACAGCTCCCGGCGCAGCTCCGCGACCGAAGAGAAGCGGGCCTGCGGATCGGCGCTCATCGCCCGCACCACGATCGCTTCCAGCGCGGCGGGGATCTCGGGATGCCGCTCCCGGAGCGCCGGCGGCTTGCCGCTCGCGATCGCGCGCAGGAGCTGCGGCACGTCGTCCGCCAGGTGAGGCTGCTCGCCGGTGAGCGACTCGTACAGGATGACCCCCAGCGCGTACTGATCGCTGGCCGGCCCCGCCGCCCGGTGATCCGCCACCAGCTCTGGCGCCAGGTACATCGGGCTTCCGAACACCACGGGCGTCGCCTGCCCCGTCGGGGCGGCGGGAAGGGCGACCCCTTCGTTGTCTTGAGCGATGCCGAAGTCCAGCACCGTCGGACGAACCTGCCCCTCCCGGGTCGCCAGGAAGATGTTCGACGGCTTGAGGTCGCGGTGCGTGATCCCTTCGCGATGCGCCGTCGCGATCGCGTCGCACACGGGGACCAGGATGTCGGCCGTGTCGGCCACCGTGAGGGGACCGGCGCGCAAGCGGCTGGCGAGATCCTCTCCCTCGAGCAGCTCCATCACCAGGTAGGCCTGCCCCTCGTCCTCGCCCGCGTCGATGACCGCGACGATGTTCGGGTGCCGGACGCGCGCGGTCAGCCTGGCTTCACGCAGGAACCGCTCGCGGCTGACCGGATTCGCGGCCAGCGCCGCGCTGAGGACCTTGATTGCGACGCGCTTGCCGTCGGTCGTGCGGACGCCCTGATAGACCGCGCCCATGGAGCCGGTTCCCAACCGGCTCCCGAGCTCGTAGCTGCCCAGCCTCGATCCAAGCTCAGAGGTCGCGACTGGTCCCTGTTCCGCCGGTCCCGGACTATCCATGTTTTCCGAAACGCCGCCCTATGAAATAACGCAAGCTAACGGAAGTAATTTGCGCGATCTTGGCGCTTTTTGTTAAGTGAAATCGGGACGAACGGGCGCCAAACAGCCCTCAAAATTGGCGCCCTGCCCCGTTCACGGTTCCAACCCGGCGGCAGACCCCAGCAGTTTCAGGAACTTGGCAGGTTCGGCCAATCAGATGATCGCGAACACATCGATGAGGATCGTGGCCTTGCGATCGAAGGTGCCCGCGTCGGGCGCTTGCTGCCAGAGCTCGTGCTCCAGGTCGTCGAGCGACCGGACCACCACCTGCCGCTGACTCGGCCGAAACTGCGCCGTCGGATCCAGGGCCTCCGAGCGCAGCAACCGGACGATGTCCTCCATCTGGGTCTGCCGCCGGGTGGGCGTCAGTCGCCGCAGGCTTCCCAGCATCCCCCGGAGGACCCCGATCCGCTGGCCCCGCTCGTCGGCGGACGATTCGGGCTGCGGCTCCTCGCCGGGGATGAAGTGGACCGGCATGGACTGTGCGACGCGGCGGCTTGATTCGATCATGACGGTGCATTTGCTTTGCAGTTGCCGTGCCATGCGGGAAAGCGCCGGATGTCAGGCTGGAGACCGTCCCGGCCGCACAAGAAGCGCAAGGCCGTGTGTTGCGGGGTGTACAACTTGCGCAATGGCCGGTGTCGCCCCCCTGCCCGACGGCCCGAAAAGCCGCTTCACCGCCGCCAGCCCGATCTTGATCGCGTCCGGCGGGACCAGCGCGCGCAGCTCCTCCCGCATGGGCGAATGCTACATCGGCGCGCTCGTGTCGGGGGGTGGGCCGCCAGGCCCGTCAGGGCTTTCCAAGCAACGTGGTGACCGACTGCGCGGCCAGCGAGGCCGAGAACCGGGCGCCGGCCACGGAGATGGGCGTCCCGGCGGCGAGCTTGGAGCTGCTGGTGGTGACGTACGGCGTGACCGAGGCCGGCCAGGCCGAGCCCGACACGAAGAACGAAAGCTGCTGCGCCGCGCCTCCGTTCACGACGACGATCGCCAGCGTGCCGTCGGGCGGGTTCGTGAACGCCACCACCAGCGGCGCCGATCCGGATGGTTTTGGGGCGCCGGTGACGTCGGCGCGCAGGAACCCCGGGCGCACGAACTTGCTGAAGTTCCCCAGCGCGAACACCTGAGCGGGCGGGCTGTTCGCGTTGGGCACGAACGACTCGGTCCACCAGTAGTGCCACCCGCTCACCCCGCCGGTCGCGAAGGCCGCGTAGACCATCGTCGCGATGGTGATCGGTCCGGTGTCGTTCGGTGTGCACTCGGTCTCCCAGACGGGGTGCGTGTTGCTGGACGGGGGCGCTGGACGCGCGTACGTCCCGGCGCTGGTGTTGCCGTAGTCGTGCGTCGCGATCGGCCCGACGTACATGCTGGCCATCGCGTCGGCCAGAATGGCCGGGCCGTACCCGTCGCCGCCCCAGAGGTTGCTCCAGTTGTCGGGCTCGGCCGCGAGCACCTTGACGGGCGGGCTGAGCGCCGCCAGCGCCGGGCCCAGCACGTCGACCCAGGCCACCATCTGGGACGCGTTGAACAGGCACGACTGATAGCTGGCGGTGAAGTCGGGCTCGTTCTGCGCGGAGACTGCGTAGAGGTCCACGCCGCCGTGGCTCTTGTAGAACGCAGGGAACGCCGCGAGCACCTTGGCCCAGGCCGCGTAGTTGCCGCTCTGCAGGTGGCCGCCGTTGTTGACGTTGTTGTTGTCCTTCATGCCGGCGGGAGGCGACCAGGGGGCCGCCCACACCTTGCACGAGCTGCCGTTGAACTTGACGCAGGCCTGGCCGTCGGCGTAACCGGCGGCGCCCATGATGTTCGGCTGGCCGCTGGTGCCGTCGATGCCGACGCGGAGCAACGTCAGCCCGATCCCGTTGACGGGATCCCACAGCAGCGTCTGCATGGCCGCCGACGAAGAGGCCTGCCAGACGTCGGCTTCGCCGAAGCCGTCCACCACCTGATAGGTCTTGGACGGGTCGACGGTGATGTCACCCGTCTGAGAGGTGCCCGGCGTCTTGCTGCCCACGACGCCGCCGGTCCCCGGCACACCGCCGATCCCGATAGCGCCGCCGGTCCCCACGACGCCGCCGGTCCCCACGACGCCGCCGGTGGCGTGGCTTCCGCCGGTCGCATCATCTCCACCGGATCCCTCCGTGTTCCCCCGGCTGCCCGCAGAGCAGGCCAGCCCTCCGGCCAGCAGACTGACAATCAGCGATCGACGCAGAGTACCGTGGTGCATCCGAGGGCCCCAGCGGTAACTGTCGGGAGGCGATCGGATTTGTCACGAAAACTTGGCCGCGGTCAGGGCAACGTGAACTGCTTGATGAACGGCCAGCCGATGTTGGCCTCGCCGGGCGCGTGGCCGGCGTTCATGGTGCACAGGCCCACCTTCACCCCGGCGCTGCAGCTGTTGTAGTACTGGCAGTCGTTGCTGTCGGCCGCGGTCGCCGACCCGGAGCAGCCGTCGATCTGGGCCCACTTCTGGAACGTGCCCACCGCGCCCAGGAAGGTGACCGGCATCCCCGAGACCAGCGAAGAAGCGCCGCCCGCGTAGGGGACGATGGGGTCGTTGCTGCTGCGAAACGAGATCTCCGCGATGGGGCGCGGCGGCGTGCAGCCGTCTTCGTTCTCCGCGAGCAGGTCGAACGAGGCGGGCGCGACCGCGGCGAACACGTCGGCGGCGTGGCAGGCCACGTAGTGCGACATGCCGCCGCCCATCGAGAACCCGACCGCGTAGACGCGCTTGGTGTCGACGCAGGCCTTGGTCTCGACCTGAGCGACCAGCGCGCGCGCGAACGCGACGTCGTCGACGTTGGCCACGCAGCAGGGACCGACGTTCCAGGCGGCGCCCGACGGACCGGACAGGCCGTTGGGGTAGGCGCTGACCACGCCCTCCGGATCGGTCTGGGCCTTGTACGGCGAGCTCCCCTCTTCCTGCGAGCCCGATCCGCCCAGCGGATGGAAGTCGACCACCAGCGGCACGGGCTTGTTCCCCGCGTACGCCGACGGGACGTGCAGAATGTACGTGCGGCTGGTGGAGCCGACCATCACGGTCTGGTTGCTGTCGCCGGCCTTCAGCGCGGGCGTCGGACAGGCGGCCGTGCCGCCGTCGCCGGCAGCGCCGCTGTTGCCCGCTGCGCCGGTCGTCGCGTTTCCGGCGGCGCCGCCCGCCCCGCCCCGCCCGGCGCCACCGGCGACGCCGCCCGTCCCCGAGCCGCCCGTCGCGGCCCCGCCGGTCCCCGAGCCGCCCGTTCCCGTCAGGTTGCTGCTTTTGCCTCCCGTCCCGGTCGCGCCGCCGTTGGCCGGCAGGCCGCCGGTGCCGGTGGAACCGCCGGTGGCCGGTGTTCCGCCGGTGCCGGACGTGGCGCCGTCACCGTTCGATCCGGCGCAGCCGCTGAGAATTGCACCGACGACGAGCACGGTGCCCAGGCGAGATCGAACGGAATACGGCATGCGAGTCTCCTTGCGAATGGCCATCGGACTCTCGCTGCCCGATCCCGATCCGACAATAGGCCGACCGGCCTATCGCCGGGCGTGAGCCAGCACTTCCTGCGCGTCTGCCTGCTGGCCGATCAGCACCAGCTCGGCGGCGATCCGCTCGGGTGATGCGACCGCGCGCTCGGAGAGCACGCGCACGGCGTCACGGGTACGACCGGCCGCGACCAGCAGGCGAGCCACCAGCACGATCAGGTCGACGTCGGCCTGAGCGCGGTCGATGGTCCAGGCCAGGCCCTCGGGGTCCGACGTGTCGGGGAGATCGAGCCGCGTCGCGACCTGGCCGACGCGGTCGGCCACGGACCCCTTCCCGGCCAGGATCACCAGCGACTGCACCACCGCCGGATCGCTGTCGTCGGCAGGCGGCCCCGCCGCGACGGCCGGCGGCAAGAGGTCGCCACGCGCGATGAACTGGAACGGAAACGAGACGATCGCCGGGCCGCCGCCCACCGGTTCGGGAAATTCCCAGTGTCTCACCGCCCCCACCAGGCAGGTCTCGGCCGGCGCATCCGCCAGCGTGGAGCTCTGGAGCTTGGACAGGATGACCGTCCCCGAGGCCGCGACCGTGAACTGGACCACCACGCGTCCGCCAAAACGGGGGTTCGCTTCACGCTGCTTCTCGGCGCATTGCCGGACCTCGTTGATGTGGCGACGGATGATTCGCCGGACGATCTCCCTGTCCAGGTTGCCCCGCACCTCCGCTGGGCCGGGGATGATCTCCGGCGCGCGCGCCCGCCGCCCACCCAGCCCCACGGTGCCGGCGCCGATGCCGTACCCGCTGCTGCCCGAGCCCGCGCCGGTCCCCCCGACGCCAAACATGCTCTTGCCCGGCGGGGTGTCCCCCGGGTTGCCGGTCAGCCCGCCGAGCACGTCCTCGCTCGGGTCGTTGCCGTTCTCCAGCACCAGCAGCGCGCGCGTCGGCGTCAGCGCCACCGGTGACGTCCGCTCGACGCGCGGCCGCCGGATGGCGTCGAACCAGGGGAGCCGCGCCCGATCCCAGAGCGCCAGCAGGTCGGCCGCGTCGCCGTCGACCGGAACCGACGCCCCCGCGTCGAGGGCCGAGGCCGCCCCCAGCGCGCGCCCGATCCAGATCGCCTGCCCCGCGGCCGTCTGGATCCGGCGCCAGTCTTCGATCCCGCGCAGCGCCAGCGACGGCCGGCTGGGAGGCGGGCCAAGCGCGCGCAGCAGCGTCGCCAGCCCATCGGGGTCCAGCGGCGCCGCGCTCGCCTCGCCACCAGTCAGCGCGGCCGCGTCGGCCAGGGGCCCGGGAAGCCCGCCGAAGGTCACCGCCGACAGCGCCGCGCCGGTCCGGCGAAAGGCCTCCAGCGGCGCGCGCACGGCGTCGTCGCCGAACGCGTCGGTCCCCCGCCCCACGAAGAGGACCGTGCCCGGCACCACCGTCGCCACCCCTGACCGGACCCGCGCCGACGCCGCCGCCAGCGCGCGACCCAGGTGGAGCGCGCCGGCCGAGACGACCGCGTCCAGCTTGACGAGCTCGCCCGTGGCAACAGCCGGCGTGACATCCTGGGCGATGGCGCCCACGTCCCAGTCGGCGCTGAACAAGCTGACGCGTGCCCCCGCCGGCAGGCCAGCGAGCACCGCGCGGATCTCCGCGCGCTGGCGCGCCCGCTCGACCCCCGTCATCGCGGCCGACGTCTCGGCGATGATCGCGACCCGGGCCGGGCCCGCCGAAGCCTGGCCCCGCACCAGCACGCGAGCAAACGGGTCCCCCGGAGCCCGACCGACGACCACGCCCGCCGGAGCCGACGCGAGCGCCACCAGGTCGCTGCCGCGGGCGTCGACCGGTCGGCCGTCGACCTCGAGGGCCGCGCGGCCGACCAGCCGCCCCTGCTCGGAGACGGCCGGGACGCGGTACGCGATCTGACCGTCGGCGCCCGCCTCCGCCGGCTCGACCCACTCGAGCTCGAACCGGCGCGCTTCACCGTGCTCGAGCGGAAAGATCGACACCGCGAGCCACCCCGGCCCGTCCCAGGTCACGATCGCCGGGTCGCGCCGGCGCGCCACGATCGCGCCGTAGATCGCCCGGGCCCGCTCGCGTTCGACGAAGGCGCCGTTCGTCGGACGACCATCGATCCAGAGCACCGCGCGCGTCACCGCGGCGCCGCGCGGCAGCGACAGCCGCATCTTGGCCTCGACGCGCGCGACGGACGGCCCGGCGATCTCCACCAGCAGGTGCGAGCGCACGGTCCCGGGGTGCATGGTGGCGCTGACCGTCAATTGGCGAAGCGCGAGCGGCCGCTCCTCGCCGCCGTCAGTCAGCGCGAAGAACCTGCCGCCCGTCCGCACCTTCGCCCCGCGATCCTCGCGCGACGGCGGCGCCGGCCGATCCACGCAGCCGGCGAGCCAGATCATTGACAGCGCGACGGTGAACCTCATGCAACGAAGGACAACGTCGGGGCCCTCCAGTTTTCGCGGCGTAAGACAAAGGCGCAATCACCCGGCGCTCCCGCTTTCGTGGAGAGGGCCCCGACGTCAGGTTGTGGCCGTAGTCGATCGGCCAAGGACGGCCGCCAAGGAGGGAAAGCCATGTCAAGTGAGAACGCCGAGTTCTTCGAGGGGATGGAGGTCATCGACGCGGAGGGCGCGCCAGTGGGCACCCTGGTTCGGCACGACACACGGCTCGGGTACCTGGAAACGCAAGGGACGTTCTCCGGGCCCAGGTACATTCCCTTCCTCGCGATCGAGAGCCTGGCTCCCGATCGCATCCGATTGAACGTCACCAAGGACGTGGTCACGGCGGTGTACAAACGGCTGCCCGAGGTGACACCCGAGATCAGCGCGTCGGGCAAGCTGACCGGCGCCGCCACGGTCGAGAGCGGGTACGACCCGGCTCACCACCTTCCGCTGGACGCCGACCAGGTCTGTCGGGTCAGACATCTGATCCGCGAGGGCTTCCCGGTTTACGACGAGATGGACGAAAAGCTCGGAACGGTCGAGGCGTACGATCCCGACACGGGGTACATGCGACTGCTCAAGGGCACGCTCGCGCCCAAGGAGGTGTTCCTTCCGGTGACGGCGATCTCCTACCTGGACGATCGCGGGATCCACCTGGCGGTCCCCAAGGACGAGATCACCACGCGCTACATGATCATTCCGGAGATCGCGAAGGACTTCTTCGCGTCGCATTGACGCAGTCACCGTTCGCAACCGACGAAGAGGTACCCCATGCCAACGAGAACGGATCGAGAAGGGCAAGCCGGCAGCCTGAGTCGGCCCGAGAGGGCCGCCTGGGGCGGGACCCTGGTTCTGGGGGCGCTCTGGTGCATAGCCGGCGTCCTGTGTCTGGCCGCATCGGGCCTGGCCACCGTGGCGGCCATCTATTACATCGGCGCGCTGCTCGCGATTGCCGGCGTGATCAGCCTGGCCTACGGCATCCGCGGCGCAGGCGGCGGGGTCGTCCTGATGGGCGTGCTGTCCCTGGTGGTCGGGGTGCTGATGTTCACGCACCCCGGCAGCGGAATGGCGGCGCTCACCCTGCTGCTGATCGGCTACTTCTGGATCACCGGCCTCTACCGGGTGGTCACGTCGGTCGCCGATCGGTACCAGGGTTGGGGCATGGACTGCCTGTCGGGCCTTTGCTCGATCGCCATCGGCGCGATCGCGGCGCGGTCCTGGCCGTCGTCCGCGATGTGGCTCCTGGGCACGCTGGTCGGTGCCGATTTCTTCATCCGCGGCGTGTTCACGATGGCGGCCGCGGTGACCGCGCGGCGCGCCATGCGCACTTTGCGGGCGAGCAACGTGTAGAGGAGACGCGGGCGACCGCGGTGACAGTGCGGTCGCCCGCCCGTCCATGTCACGTCGTCGTCTCGCGGCAGCCGCCACGCTCGGCCTTGGATCAGCCGCGCTGGCGGCGCTGGCGGTTCTCGTCGTCGCCGATCCTTGGCGCGGGCTATGGGCCGTCGCCCTGTTCGCCGCCGCCGTCGCCGTCGCCTGGCAGGGCCTGCGACGCCGGGGTGTCCGGCGCCTGGTGGGCCTGGGAGCCGGCGCTCTGCTGCTGGTGGGCTTCGTGACCCTCGTGATGGCTCGCGAGCCCCTGGTGCTGCTCGCCTCCGTCGTGGCGCTGGCGCTGGCGCTCAGCGCTGGCGCCTACGCATTCCGCCTGCGGGCGACCCTCCCCCGCGCGCCGCGTCCGCGCCGTCCGGCGCTGTTCTACAATCCGCGGTCCGGAGGCGGGAAGGCGGCGCGCTTTCGCTTGCCCGACGAGGCCCGGGCGCGTGGGATCGCCGCCATCGAGCTCGTCCCCGGCGCCGATCTGGCGCAGCTGGTGCGCCAGGCGCTGGACGGCGGAGCCGACGCGGTGGCGATGGCCGGGGGCGACGGATCGCAGGCGCTGGTCGCCGGGATCGCGGCCGAGCGGGGCGTCCCCTTCGCCTGCATCCCGGCTGGCACGCGCAACCATTTCGCGCTGGACCTGGGCGTGGATCGTGACGATGTCGTGGGCGCGCTCGACGCGCTCGTGGCCGGGGGCGAGCGCCGGGTGGATCTGGGCGAGGTCAACGGCCGGGTCTTCGTCAACAACGTCTCGCTCGGGCTGTACGGCGAAGCCGTGCAGCGCAAGGAGTATCGCGACGCCAAGGTACGCACCCTGCTCGAGAAGGCGCCGGACGTTCTGGGTCCGCAGGCCAAGCCGAACCTGCGATGGCGTGGACCTGACGGGACACCATGCGATCGCTGCCGCGGCGTCCTGGTTTCCAACGATCCCTATCGGCTGGGGCTCGCCATCGGCGCCGGCACCCGGCCCCGTCTGGATGCCGGCGTTCTGGGCGTCGCCGTGATCGGCGCGGCCGGCGACGGCGCCGGCGTGCAGTCCTGGACCACGCCGTCATTCGAGGTCGAAGCGCAGGGCAAGGTGGCGGCCGGCGTCGACGGCGAAGCCCTGCTGTTGGACCCGCCCCTGCGGTTTCGCACCCGCCCGGCCGCCCTGCGCTGTCGTATCGCGCCGCACCACCCGGGCGCGTCTCCGTCGGCGTTCGCGCCCGAGCGCGCGTGGGCAGTCGTCAGCGCGCTGGTCGGGATCGCCGCAGGACACGACCCGCGTCCGGTGCCGGGCCGATGACGCGCGGCCGGTTCACTGCGCGGTGACGTTGGCGATCGGGAACTGGATGCTGCCGGTGCCGCCGCCCGCCTCGACCAGGATGCTGGCCTCCAGCACGGCGCCCAGCTGCATGTTGTTGCTGGCCCAGGCGTCCCAGTGGTCGGTGATCGAGATCGTCCCGCAGGTCCGCTTGGTCGTGCGGATGCTGTAGAACTGGTTCCAGCTGGTGACGTTGCCGCAGCGGTTGCCGCCGGTCCCGGTCGTGCTCCGCGTGATCAGGTTGTACTTGCCGCCGTCGATCGTGGCGGTTCCCACCATGCTGCCGCCTGGATTGAACGGCAGGCCGTTGTACGAGTCGTCGACGATGTACCACTCGATGCACGGGTTGACCGACCACCCGTAGATCCCGACGTACGAGTAGCTGCCGCCGTTCCCCGATTTGGTCTCGGAGAAGTCGGCCGAGACGGTCCCCAGCGACGTGTACGCCTTGCCGTTGCCCCACTGCAGGCCGATCCGGGCCAGGAAGTCGCCGGAGCTGGGACCCCAGGAAGCGCTGAACGCGGGGGTGGTGTAGGTCGTGATGCTGCCGCCGCTTCCGTTCATCCAGAGGGACCAGCTGAGGCTGCCCGCCATGCCCTGGGTGCTGCCGGTGTGCATGGTGCCGCCGCTGGTCGGCAGCGTGGCCGTGCAGTCGACCGTGCCGCCGTCGGG
Source organism: Polyangia bacterium (assembly GCA_035578045.1). GTDB lineage: Bacteria > Myxococcota_A > Polyangia > Fen-1088 > Fen-1088 > JADGRB01. The sequence continues at coordinate 28,260 of DATJWP010000034.1, forward strand.
CGCGCTGCCGCCGGTGCCGGTCGAGCCGCCGGTGGCTTTCACGCCTCCGGTCCCCGTGGCGCCGCCGGTGCCGGGCGTTCCACCCGTGCTGCGGTTCCCGCCGGTCGCGGTTCCGCCGGTCCCGGGGTACGCGCCTCCCCCGGACATGCCACCGGTCGCGCCTTCACCATCGTCGGTCGAGGAGCCCGCGCAGGCTCCCAGGACCGCCGCAACCAAGCCAACGAAAAGGAGTCGAGCCGTCCGACGATGCGAATCCAAGGCGAACATTATGAAGCAGCATTCCCGGATCTCCGCCCACGGATCACGGGGCGCCGATCTTTTTCGCGCCGACCCCTCATTTGGTGGTCTGATAGAGTTGCTGGACGGCGTTCGCCGACAGCACGTGATCGTAGATCCGGACGTCGTCGATGAGACCGACGAAGTAGTCGGCGCTGAAGCGGCAGTTCGAGCTTCGTCCGATCCAGTAGTTCACCGCCCAGTTGAACCCGCTGCAGCCGATCCCGCAGTTGCTGGTGGCCGTCCCGCTGCTGGCGTCCAGTGAGCCGTCGACGTAGGCCTTGAACCCGGTCGTCTCGTCGAGGATGTAGGTGACCAGGTGCCAGTTGCCGTCGTTGACGGCGGTGGCCCCGCTCATGTTGACCTCGGCCCAGGCGTTGTAGTCCAGGGCAGTTCCCGTGCCGTCCCCGATGACGCGGTCGCAGTCGCCCGAGGATGTCCCGGTCACCACCTGCAAGCCGCCCGCGACCGACGCGCTGGTCTTGAACCACATCGAGAAGGTCATGTTCCCCTGCGGCAGGAACACGCCCGTTCCATCGCCGCGGGCGTCGTTGGGGAACGGGACGCGGACGTACGCGTTCCCGCCCAGCGAGATGGCGCCGCTCCCCTGCTTGCCGGCGCCGGCCACGAACGTGACCGGACCGATGACCAGGCCGTCCAGGTGGTTGGGCCCGCTGTCGTGAGCGGTGGTCGAGCCGAAGGCGTCGTCCATGTTCCAGTACCCGATCAACCCCTGGGACAGGTTGGCCGTGCAGGTGCCGCTGACGCAGGTCTCACCCAGCGCGCACGAGGCACCGCAGGCGCCGCAGTTGGCCGGGTCGTTCGTTCGGTTGATCTCACAGCCGTCCATCGAGTTGTGGTTGCAGTCCAGGTAGCCCGTGTTGCAGCCGGCCAGGACGCAGCCGCTGTTCAGGCAGGCCGCCGACCCTTGAGGGAAGGCGCAGACGTGGCCGCAGCTCCCGCAGTTGCCGGGGTCGTAGGCCGTGTTCGTGCAGGCTCCGCCGCAGACGGTCTCGGTGCCGCCGCAGGTCGCCTGGCAGCTCCCCGACGAGCAGGCCTGGCCCGACGGGCAGACGTGCCCGCAGGTGCCGCAGTTCGCGCTGTCGGCGTCGAGGTTCGCGCAATAGGGCGAGCCGCTCGAGGGGGTGCAGGTCGAGAGCGACCCGCAGGTGATCGCGCAGTTGCCCGACGTGCAGACCTGACCCGACGGGCAGACGTGGCCGCAGGTGCCGCAGTTCGCGTTGTCGGTCGTCAGGTTGGCGCAATAGGCCGGCGCGCTGTCGGGGGTGCAGGTCGAGAGTGACCCGCAGGTGATCGTGCAGTTGCCGGCGACGCAGGTCTCGCCGGACGAGCAGACGTGATCGCAGCTGCCGCAGTTCTGGTTGTCCGTCTGCGCGTTCGCGCAGTACGGCGACGCGTCGGCGGGCGTGCACTTGAGGAACGAGCCGCAGGTCAGCGTGCAGGTCCCCCCCTGCGCTGTCATGGCGAGCGCGATCTGGACACTGGCGACGCCGGGGGCGTTGGTGGTGATCGTGAGCGACCCGCCCAGCACCGCGCCCGCGGCGCTGGTGGTCGGAACGACGCCCGCGACGACCGTCACCGTGGCGCTGTCGCCGGGAGCGACGTCGCCCGAGACCGAACCGTTCGAGGCGGCGCCCTGCAAGGTGTAAGTGCCGCCGAAGTCGACCGAGGCGCCGTAGTGCAGCACCGCCGTGCCGCTGTTGGTGAAGGAGAGGGACTTCGTCCCGCCGGACGCGCCGCAGTCGATCGGCCCGAAGTCGATCGGGTCGGCCGAGATGGTCGTGGCCGGCGTCGGGATGGGCGCGTCGGTGCCGGCGTCTGCCCCGCCCATGCCCGCACCGCCGCCGCTCGCGCCAGCCGCCTGTCCGTCACCCGCGCCGCCTCCCGCGCCCGCGACGTCCCCGCCGCCCGCCCCCGCGACGTCCCCGCCTCCCGCGCCCGCGACGTCCCCGCCGCCCGCGCCCGCGACGTCCCCGCCTCCCGCGCCCGCGACGCCTCCACCGCCCGCGCCCGCGACGTCCCCGCCGCCCGCGCCCGCGACGCCTCCACCGCCCATGCCCGCGACGTCCCCACCGCCCGTGCCTGCGACGTCCCCGCCGCCCGTGCCCGCGACGTCCCCGCCGCCCGTGCCTGCGACGTCCCCGCCGCCCGCGCTGCCGCCCGGGCCGGCGCTTCCGCCGGAGCCTCCCTTGGCCGCCGCTCCGCCCGACCCTCCGCCGCCCGCTCCCCCGCCCCCGCTACCGCCGGGCGACCCCGACCCTCCGCAGGCACCGAGCAGCATCGTCACCAGAGCCACCGCGCACGTTCGCCTGAACATCGCTTCACGACATCGACGAACCGCGGCGTGACTGAAGCTCGAGCCGTTCGATTGTCAAAACGCCGGAAATGACCACACAGCGACGGTGCTGCGCGAGGTCGTCGAGGCTTATCCTCTTTGCCGTCCGACCCCTTGCCCGAGATCACGAACCTCCCCACCGGGAATTGGAGCCTCATGAGAGCCAGCGTCGTTCTTTCGACCGCAGCAGCCCTTTGCGCCCTCGCGGGGTGCGGCAGTCACTCGTCGAGCGGGACGTTCCGGGACCCCACGGAGACGGGCTCGGGCGGTAGCGGTAAAGGCGGCAGCGGCAGCGGCACGGGCGGCGCCGTGGGCACCGGGGGCACCCCCGGCTCTGGCGGCTCGACCGGCTCGGGCGGCTCGGTCTCGACTGGCGGCTCGACCGGCTCGGGCGGCTCGGTCTCGACCGGCGGCAAGAGCGGGGGCGAGGCCGGCGCCGCCGGGCACGCCAGCTCGGGTGGTTCGGTGGGGACGGGGGGCGCCTCGTCCAGCGGCACCGGGGGGAGCGCGGGCCAGACCGGCGGCGGCACCGGTGGAACGACGGCGGCGGCGTACCAGGGACCTTGCGACGTGATCGCCAACGGGTGCGCCGAGGCGTACGGGATGGCGCGCGCGATGACGTCGAAGTACACCGGCCCGCTGTTTCAGCTCGGGCTGGCCAAGGACACGTCCAAGACGCTCGACATCGGCCAGGCCAGCGACCACACGGCCGACCTGACGACCTGGAGCGCCTTCTGCGGCGGCAGCCAGGCCGGGTGCGTCGTCTCGAAGATCTACGCCCAGATCCACAAAGGGCCCAACGACCTGGTGCCCGGCGTGTTCAAGACGCCGTGGAACCCGGACTGCAGCGCCGGCGGCTGGACGTGCGCCGCGAGGTTCACCATCGACACGACCACCAACCTTCCCATCCTCACCACGAACGCGCCGCAGGAGTACTCGCTGTCCGGGGACAACTTCGCCACCGGGATCAACGGCGGGAGCACCGCCGTGGGCATCATGTACAACGGGAAGCCGGTCTCCAGCCAGACCTACTGCTGCGGGGTCATCGGCATCACCCACAAGTACAACGCGAACGACACCACCGGGACGGACTTCATGCTCGCCCTGGCGTACGGGTGGAAGGACTCGGGTGGCTGCTGCATCGCCACCAACTGCGGTGCGTCCAACAAGTACTGCGTCGGGGCCGAAGAAGAGGAGAACAACGATCTCTATGACTACGGAACCTCGCCTCTCGACAACGCCGTGGTGGTGACCCAGTACGACCCGAGCCCGAACGCGGTGATCACCTACCTGAACGGCACCAAGGTGCTCACGCACTCGCCTCCCAAGGCCGGAAAGATCAACGCCGGGACCGCGGTTCACCTGGGCGGCGGCGGCGATCTGAGCCAGCCCGACCCGGTCCGCATGCGGGAAGCGCTGTTCACCAACAACGTGATGAGCGACAGCGACGTGAGCGCGATGCAGTCCAACATCAAAGCGTTCTTCTCGACGCTCACGTTCTAGTTCGAGTGAGCGGGATCTTCCTGGTCGGGCTCCTGTGCCTGATGCAGGAGCTCCTGCACACGCGCCTGCTGTCCTTCTTCCTGGGCAGCGTCTCGAATTTTCTGGCCATCCCGGTGTCGCTCTTCGGGCTGGCGCTCGGCTCCCTGCTGGTACACCGCCGGCGCAAGGTGGAAAAGGGGGACGCGCGCCGCCCGATCGCCATCCTGCAAGCGCTCGCGCTGCCGGTCCTGGCCGTCACCTTCGCCGGCTTCTTCGCCGCCGCCAACGCGTTCTTTCCGAGGATTCACGTCTCGCTGGAGAACCCGTACGGAGACGCGACGCGAGTGCTGGTCTACTCGGGCATCTTCCTGCCGTCGTACGCGATCTTCGGGGCGCTTCTGGCCCTGTACTTCGACGAGCGCCCGACCAGCATCGGGCGGCTGTACTTCTTCGACCTGGCGGGCGCGGCGGCGGGCTGCGTCCTCGCTCCCCTCGTACTGGCCTGGGCGGGGCTGCCGGCGGCCATCCTGACGGTGCTCTTCGGCGCGCTCCTGCTGCTGGCCGCCACGCCGCTGGCGCGCCGGCGCCTGGCGGTGGGCGCCGGCGCGGCGGGGTTCTGTCTGGTCGCGCTCCTGGCCTACCGCGGCAGCGTGTTCCACGAGCACCCGGACGTCGTGCGCCTGTCGCGCTACGCGCTGAGCGAGTACACCGGCCACCCCATGGAAGAGGTGCACGTGCGTTGGAACGACCTGGCGCGCACCAGCCTGGTGCGTGCCGACACCGGCAGCCCGAGGGCGGGCGGGGAGGCCTGGGGCATCGTCCAGGACGACGGGATCAGCAACGTGAAGGTCGCGGGCTGGGATCCGGCCGCCAAGCCCGCGGACATCCTGCCCGCCAGCCTGCACCACGCGCTGCCGTTCCTGATGGGGCACCAGCCGAAACGGGTTCTGGTGCTGTTTGCCGGCGTGGGGCGCGACATGGTCGAGATCGACTGCATCGCGCAAGGCCAGGCGGACATCACGGGCGTCGAGCTGAACCCCGCCGTGGTCGAGCTGCACCGCGATCCGCTGCTCGCGGGCATGAACCTGCCCGCCTTTCTCGCGCGCCCCAACATCCACCTGGTGGTGTCCGAGGGGCGCGACTTCCTGGACAAGGACCGCGGCCGCTACGACCTGCTGTTCGTGGCCACCAACGGCTCGATCAACACCGGGCGCACCGGCCACACGCGCAAGTACCTGGACACCTACGAGGCCATGGCGTCGTACCTGGACCACCTGGCCCCGGGCCCGGACTCGATGATCGTGTTCGTCAACCAGCCCGTCCTCCACAAGGCCGAGAGCCTGCGGCTGCTCTTCGCCCAGCGCGGCCTGGGCGACTTCGCAAAGGCGGTGCTGGCGTTCGGCTCGCCCGAGTCCCGGGGCCAGGACAGCATGGTCGTCAAGCCGAGCGGTCTCACCCGGGAAGAGATCGTGGCCATCGAGCAGAAGATCGCGTCGTGGCCGCACCCGCGGACAGTGCTCTACTCGCCCGCGGGTGCCAGCGACCCGCGCTTCGCCGACGCCGTCCTGGGGCGCGCGCGCGGTCCTCTGGTCACGGACGATCGCCCGTTCGTGAACGCCGTGAGCTGGCGCGACTTCGAGCTCCTGCCCGCGAAGGCGCGCTTCATCGATCAGCTCTACGCCTCGAGCTGGATCAAGGTCTTCACCGTCCTGCTCTTCGGGGTGGTCTCGGTCGCGGTGATGGCTTTCGCCGGGCTGGGCTCGGGCCTGCGGCGCGGCCGCGAGCGGCGGGTGCCCTGGCCCTGGGCGCTGTACTTCCTGGCGTCCGGCCTCTCGTACATGTGCGTGGAGATCGGCCTCATCGCCAAGGCCGAGCTCTTCCTGGGCAATCCCCTCTACACGGTGGCCGTGCTCCTGGCGCTGTTCCTGGCGTCGAACGGCCTGGGCGCCTACCTGCAAGACCGCCTGCGCCTGTTCCGCGGCCCGCTGACGCTGGTGCCGGCGGCCGTGGCGGCCATCGCGTGGGGCGTGCTCGCCACCCGCCTGTGCAACGCCCGCCTGCTCTCTCTCCCCCTGCCGCTCAAGATCGTCTGCGTCGCGCTGTCCGTGGCGCCCGCCGGGACGTTCCTCGGGATGTTCTACCCGTTCGGCGTGGAGCGCGTGGTGCAGGACGGACGCCGCGAGGCCGTGCCCGCCACCTACGCCATGGCCACGATGTCGTCGGTCTGGGGCGCCGCCTGGGCCATGACCGCCGTGACCAACCTGGGCTTCTCGACCGTGATCCTGCTGGGCGCGGCGGGCTACCTCCTCACCGGAGCGACCTGCCTTGGCGCCCGTCGGCAGGATGGCAGCACGCGGGCCCGAGCCGCCGCGTAGCTGGGCCAGCGGGCGGCCTCGGCGGGGGTCATCTGCGTGCGCAGCGTGCCCAGCAGCTGAACCGTTCGGTGTTCTAAGCCGGATGCCTCGCGAGCGCCGAGCCCCGCACGGGTGACACGGGCTGTTGCACCGAGCGCAAGAGGAAGCGTTCGGCGGGCTCCCCCGCGCGGAGCCGGGCGAGCCAGTCGCCAGGGTCGAACTCGACGCCAATGGGGTTGTCGCGGAAGTGCGGTCCCTCCATGAAGGCGCACGCTTCGGCGACGGAGGCGTACGAGTCCACCTGCAGCTCCATCTGGTTGCCGTCGGGATCGGCGTAGTACACCGAGACCGTGATTCCGTGGTGGACGCACCAGTAGGGTTCAATCCCTTGCTCCAGCAGGCGCTGGTAGTTGCCGAGGAGCTGATCGATCGTGGCGTAGGTGTAAGCGACGTGATCGACGCCGATGACCTCCGCGTGCTCCGTCTCGGCTCCGCAGGGATCGTCCAACCACAACAAGGCCTCCGGCTCAGGGCTGGTACGCGTCGGGGCTCTCGTTGACGATGGTGTTGATGGACTCGAGGGGGGAGATCCTCCCAGCGGCGTCGATGTCGAACTTGAAGACGCGCCAGACGGCCTTCGACGTAGTGATCGGCGCCGGCATGGCGGCATCCGTGACCTGGAAGGTCCGCTCTTCCTCGGGGAAGATCGCGATCACCTGGGCCATCGACGCCGCGATGGGGCCGCTGGCTTCGCCCGAGAAGTTGTCGATCGCGTAGACGTACGTGCCCGGGACCGCCTTGAGCAGGCTGGTGACCTCCGGTCCGTAAGAAGACGTGTCGTCCGTGTCGAGGAACGCGCCGTCGACTGAGCGTTGCGAGTAGTAGACGTGGAACCGGGAGGTGGCGCTGGCCGTGGTCGGACCCGTGAAGTGGCTGTCGAGGTCGTGCGGCGTCTCGCCCCAGGTCAGGACCATCGAGGCAAGTGGGAAGGCCAGCTGGATCGAGCCGAGGTCTGTGCAGGTGCCGGTCGAGGCGAGGACCGTCGGCGTCGCGGTCGAAGGGAGGTCGGCGTAGCGGCCGGTCCCTTCGGCGTAGACGCGCGCGGTGGCCGACCGGGTGGCCGTCGACGCCATGACCCGGACCGCGAACCGTCCGTTGTCGTCGGTCCAGGAGATCGACTCGCCGATGTAGTTGGTCCCTTCGGCGGCCACCTTGATCCCCGCCGGCGCCGGCATGCCCTCGGGCGTGACGACCTGCCCGGTCCAACAGGCCGTCGCGTACGGCTGATCGCAATTCCAGTAGCGCGGCCGATCGATGGTGGTCGTGTAGGTCTGGGTGCCGGTGTCATAGGTCGCGGTGCCCGCGGAAACCCAGAGCCCCGAGTCCTGGTCATAGGTCCAGGTGGGTGTGGTGGTCAGGGGCGCCCCCCCGCCCGTCGGCGCAGGGATGCTGACCGTGGCCGGGGAGCTCGGGGCGAACGTGAGCTCGTCGCCGGCCTCGTCGGTCATCGACAGATAGATCATGCCGAAGGACTCCAGGCTCTGGATTGCGTCCTGGCCCTGCATGACGCCGGAGAAGTCTCCCGGTGTGGCGAGCCGCTGCTCGCGCGACGTGGGATCGATGATGGTCAGGCTGACGCTGGCCATGCCGCTCGGCGCGGCGCCGCCCATGGTGGTGAGCGTCCCGGGGCCGACGACCAGTTTCGCGCGCCCGCTGGTCACGGTTCCGCCTGTGGTGGGATCGACCTTGACCGCGGTGGCCATCGGGAACAGCCGCGCGTCCAGGAACGTGCGTCCGAGAGCGCTCAGCTCGACAACTCGCTGGGTGGGGACCATGCCGTCGGCCTCGATGTTCACGAGGACTCGATCGCCCTCCGGAAGATCGGGAATCACGAACCAGCCGCTCTCGTTCGTCTGCACGACGACGTCACCGACCGAGATCGTCGCCAGCGGCACCGGCGTCGTCGTTCCGACGCTCTTGACGCTGCCGAGCAGCGTGGCAGTGGCCGGCGCAGACGCCTTCTTGCTCCCGCCGCCGCAGCCGGAGAGCGCGATCAACCCGATCACCACCGACCTTCGAAGCGATCCTTGCGTATTCATTGGTTCGTTCCTCTCTTGTGGTTGCGTTCGGCGGTCCACACTGCACCGCGCGTGCCACGCGATCGGGCCGTCGTCGCGCCACCCCGCGCGGTGAGAAGTGAAGCGCGGTCTCGTCCGGACGCGTTCGGACTGTCCGGTACGTCGGCGCAGAGAGCCCGCCGCAGCCGACCGGGATCGGCGAATGCGAAGACACCGAGAGCGCCGGGTCGCGCCACGGGTGAGCCCGCGTGCCTGGCGAGGATCGTCGGAGGGATCCCCGTGCCTGGTTGCGATCGGGACCCGCCGAGCATGTGACAGAGATCCGTCCTCCGGAGCGGAGGCCCCTGTGCGCGCGCCGCAGGCAGGCGAGAGGATCGGGCATGAACGGGATCCCGCCGCGGATCAGAACGGCATCGAACGACCCCGCCGCGACCTCGAGCTCCTCACCGTCCACGCGACGAAGGTCGACGTTGCCAAGGCCGCGCCCCGCGGCCTTGACGCGCGCGAAGGCCAGCATGTCCTCGACGATGGCGGCGCCGAGCACATCACTCCGAGGTCCTACCTGTTCGGCCACGTTGAGCGCCGGCTCACCGGTGCCGCAGGCGATGTCCAGGACGCGATCATCCGCGCCGACGTGCGCCCTCTGGAGCATCCGCTCCGTGACGGGCGCGCCGCTGGCGCGGAGACGCGCGTCTTGCTTCTTCCGCCCGCGCGAGCATCCTGCGTGCCGAACGCCGGTCTACGGAGCCTTGGCGTACTCCTCGGCGCTCAGCACCTCGATGCAGACGAAGGGCTCGTTGCCGTCGACCCAGGCGTCGTGGCCCGGCGGGATCGTATAGACGTCCCCGGCGCCGATGCTCTTGCGCGTGCCGCCCGCCTCGACCGTCAGGCGCCCTGAAACGGCGTAGCCAACGTGCGAGTTCCGACAGTCGTGCGTGTGCACCACCGGCTTGATGCACTCGGACCAGCGCCATCCGGGCTGGAGGCCCATGTAGGCCAGCGTGTACCCTTCCATTCGCAAGACCTCGACCCGGGTCTTGCTCGGCGTGCGTACCTCGTCGGCCTGGTCGTGGGCCTTCACCTCGAACCTCGAAACATTCACTGGATTGGACATGGAAACCTCCTTTTTGATCCAGCGGCCGAAACGACCGCCTCGCTGACCCAGGCACTCTGGCGGGCGCGCGTAGGAACCATCGTTTGAACGCCCGTCTTATTTGTGGGAGCGTGAGGCGTGAGCTGGTCGCGCCTGGAAATTCAGCTACTTGGAGAGATCCTCGTGCTGCACGACGGTCGCCCGGTCGAGCTGCCACCGTCGAAGCGGACTCGGGCGCTGCTCGCCTACCTGGTGGCGACCTACCGATCGCACACCCGCCAGCGGCTATGCGAGCTCTTGTGGCAGGGCCCCGACGATCCGCGCGCCGCCCTGCGCTGGAGCCTGTGGAAGCTGCGTCCGCTCCTCGATCACGGTCGCACCCAGCGCCTCGTGGCCGATCGCGAGCGCGTCTCCTTCGAGCCGCACGGGGCGGAGATCGACCTGATTGGGGTCCGCGCCCTTCTGAATGGGGCGGCCGCCGACGCCGACACCGCGTCGCTCGAGGCGGTCGAGCGGCGCTGCCGGGGCGACTTCATCGACGGCGTCGAGCTCCCTGAGTGTTACGCGTTCCAGGAGTGGCGGGCCGGCGAATGCGAGGTCTACAGATCGCTGCGCCTGGACGTTCTCGGGACCCTCGCCACGCGGCTCGCCCCCGGCGCACCCGAGCGCGCCCTCGCCTTTTCACGCCGGCGCGTCGCGATAGATCCGCTGTCGGAGGATGCACACGCGCAGCTCATCCGCCTGCTGGTCTGCCTCGGACGCCATGCTGACGCGATCAAGCAGTACGACACCTGCCGGCACATCCTCGAGGTCGAGTTGCACCGTCGCCCGAGCGCCGTCCTCGAGCAAGCCCGCACAATCATCCGCGCCGAGGTCGGAGTCTCTGACAGCCGCGCTCCGATGCCGCCGCCCGTCGAGATCCAAGAGCCGGCGGCGGCCCGCCCGCTCGTCGGAAGGCAGGCCGAGCAGCTCGCCCTCGATGAGATCGTCGCGGCAGCACGCGAGGCGCGAGCGCCCGAGGTCACGCTCCTGCTCGGCGATCCCGGCATCGGGAAAACCCGGCTGCTGGAGGCGCTGCACGAGCGCGTGCGGGCCGCGGGCGGGATCGCGCTCGTGGCCAGGGCATTCGAGGCCGAGCGCACGCGCCCCTACGGGCCGTTCGTAGACGCCTTCCGCGGGATAGCGCTCGCCAAGGCTCCGGCCGGCATCGCCGCCGAAGTGTCGCGTCTGCTCCCCGGCTCCGCGAACGGCCCGCCCTCGACCGATGGGGCGCCGGACAAGAGCCGCCTCTTCGACGCGATGGCCCGCCTCCTCGACTGGCTCGCGGCGCGACGGCTTGTTTGCCTGAGCATCGACGACCTTCACTGGCTCGACGAGGCCTCGGTGGCGCTCCTCCATTACTGCGTCCGGCAGGCGCGCGGTCCGGTGATCTTCGCAACGGCGGCGCGGCGCGGCGAGCTCGGCGACAACCCGAGCGCGCTCCGCCTCACGCGCGACCTCACGCGTGGGAGGCGCCTGCGGCAGCTCGCCGTCGGTCCTCTGGATCCCGAAGCGATCGCGGCGCTCGTGTCGGACGTCCCCCACGGAACCGACGTCGCCTGGGTCCTGTCGGAGAGCGAAGGGCATCCCCTGTACGCGCTCGAGCTCGCGCGGGCGGGCCCCGGAGCAGGCGCCGCGCCCGCCGAGTCGCTCGACGAGCTCATCTCCGATCGCCTGGTCCGCCTCGAGGGACGCGCCAACGACGTCCTTCCGTGGATGGCGGCCATGGGACGCACCGTGCACCCGCGCCTCCTGGCCGAGGCGACCGAGCTGCCTGTCGGCGAGGTTCTGTCGGCGCTGGCCGTCCTCGAGCGCCGCGCCGTCGTCCGCGCGTCGCCCGCGGCGGACGACCGTTACGACTTCGCGCACGATCTGATCCGCCGGGCCGCGTACCGCCGGATCTCGCCGCCCCAGCGCCGCCTCGTCCACGCGCGCATCGCGACGGCGATCGCCGCCCATCGCGAGGGCCCCGAGACCTGGGCCGTCGACGTCGCGCGCCACGCTGATCTGGGCGGCGACAGCGCGCTGTGCGTGCAGGCATGCCTCGAGGCATGCGCGCGTTGCTTGCAGGTCTTCGCCTACGGCGAGGCCGAGCGGCTCGTCGAGCTGGGGCAACGCCACGCCGCGCGGCTCGCCGACGCCTCTCGAATCCGCGGCCAGATGCAGCTCTACGCGATCCTCGTACACCCCGGCCTCAAACTTCACCACCCCGGTCCGCTCGGCGCCCAGATCGCCGACCTGTGCACGGAGGCGGCTGACGCGGGCCTGACCGCGGAATGCTCGCTCGGGTTCAAGCTCATTGCCCAGCTGCACCACCACGCATTTGGCGACGTCCCCCGCGCGCGCGCCGCCATCAGGCGGGCGGTCGAGGTGTTCGACAGCCTGCCAGCCGAACCAAACCTGGAGCCCCTCACGGACGGCGCTTACTGCCTCGCGTACCTGGAGATCGACATGCGGCGCACGCGCGCGCTCTTCGACGATCTCGCGCGCCTGCGAGGCGTCGAAGGGCTGCTCGGCTTCCAGTGGGGCATCGGCCTCATCTCGCTGTGGGAGGGCGAGCTCGACCGGGCGCGACAAGCGCTGCGCTCGGCGAACACGCTGGCGATGCGGGCCAAGAAGACGTGGGCGGAGTTCGACACGCTCGCCGCGATCGCCACCGTCGAGCTGGAGGCCAGGGAGCACGATCGGGTTCTGGCCTTGAGTCCCGAGCTCGAACGGCTGGCCGACAAGCTCGGCGAAAGCGGTAACGAGGGGCCGTTCGCGCGCTCGCTCGCCGCGCTCGCGCGCCTCGAGAGCGGCGACGAGGAGGGGGCCGGCGAGCTCGACGGAGCGATCCAGGCGCTCGAGCGCGTCGACTCGCGCTACCACCTCGCGTACGTGCTGAACACGGCCGCCCAGATCGCCTTTCGCAGAGGGATGCTCGCCGAAGCGCGGCGGCGATCGGAGGCCGCCAAGCGGGCGGCCGACGCCGTGGAACGGATCGGCGAATCCCGCCGGGCCGAGCTGGTGCTCGCGGCGATCGAGGCGCGCGAGGGGCGGCCCGAGCCCGCGCGTCGCTTCGTCGCAGGGGCCCGCCCCGAAGATCTCGCCTCCCTCCCGCGCCGGACTCGTGACATTCTTCCACTGTTGAGGGAACTGGTTTCAGGTCACGCGTAAGGAGGGAACGCCCATGTCTCTGTTCGTCGTGGACGAGCGCTTCGATCCCCCGATCGATGCCGAAAAACTCAACCCCTACAGCGACGCGCTGTCGCCCTGCCTCAAGACCTACGATGTCCGGTGGGTGAGCTCATACGTCGCGCGCGACGGCTCGCAGTGCGTATGCATCTATGAGGCACCCGACGCGGAGTCGGTCCGGCGCGCCTATCGCGCCGCCGCGGTCCCCTTCAAGCACATGGTCTGGGCCGCCACGCGATACACGCACGAATAGGCTCCCGGCTGGTTGTTCCCCTGGGCTAGAAGATCGTGGCCGGGACCGCCAGCATCTTCAGCGAAAGCGTCGAATAGGCGGGCGCTGTCGCGGCCGGGGCCAAACTCGCCGCTATACCCCGCGAGCGCGACAATCAGGCCCAGCCGAATCACCATCAGCGCTCTGCGCCTCCATCAGCCGCCAGTTGCGCGATGAACTGACGCCACGGTGCCTCGATCTCGGTGACGTACGCCTCCTCGAACGCTCGCCTGAATTCCTTCCCGTCTTCGACGCCCGCGATGAACCGCCGGAAAGCCGCCGGGTCGCGGTCCTTCAGAAAGCGGATGAAGAGCGCGCCCTGACGGTAGAACATGTGCGGAGTCAGCCCGAAGCTCGACGCTGTTCGACCGTGGGCGTACTCCGGAATGAGCCGCCGTCCCTCGACGATCGCCCGCGCCGCCTCCGCGTCGGTGACTCCTTCCGCGCCGCCGCCCCCCGAGACGAAGGCGGCCAGCCCTTCGCTGAACCAGGAAGGGATCCGGCTCATCCGCCACAGGCCGAGCCCCTGCGCCACGTGAAGGTGGGTCAGCTCGTGAGCGACGACGGCGGGCACCCTCTGGGGCGTGTTCTCGGGTTTGGGCGAGATGAAGATCTTCTTCGCGAGCGTCGTGTCGCCGCCCGAACGGTCGTGCCCCGTGAACCGTTCGTAGCTCTCGATCGTGGAGCACAGATAGATGAGAATCGGCGTCCTGAAGGGCCCGCCCAGGCCATCCTCGACGCGGCGGATCGCGCCCGGCATGGCCCCGACGACGGCGGGCAGCAAACGCTCCGCCCCCGGCTCGTAGAAGACGCGCGGGTCGGCCGAGGCTCGGAACCCGCTGGTCGAGCGCATCGCGGTGACGAGCTGCTTCGCGCCGGCACAGCCAGGCGCGCCGAGGACCAGCAGACCGGTCGCCATCCCGAGAAGGCCTGGACGCACGCCGGTCACTTCGCGGCCTCCCCGTCGAACGTGATGTCATCGAGGAGGTACGTGCGCTCGTAGACGTCCACGTGGACGGTCGGGGACGCGAAGTCGAGCGTGATCGTCCCTGCGTCGATACGGTCGATCGTGTCGTAGGTGATCTGGAACGAGGTTTCGCTGGTCCAACCTCCGAGCGCGGCGAGGTCGACGTCCGAGTGGCGCGCGTCGGTGTCGAGCACGATCGAGCGCGTGACGCGCGGAACGCCGTCGAGACCGACGTCGAACGCCGTGGTGGTCGGACCGATCTCGAGCGCCACCGTCGCCTGGTCGGCCGCGAACGAGACCGAGAGTGAGGTCCAGCCGAGCTGGTTCGTCTCCGTCGTCCAGGGGACGCCGTCGACCTGGGCGGCGATCGCGGGCGGGAGCGGCGGCACGCTGGCTGCGGGAGGGGTCGCGACCTGCGCGACGGTGGCTGCCAGCATCGCATCCCCCTCGGGATCCGCGGAAAGCGGGGCATTCCCCAGAGCGGGCAAGAGCTGATTGGCCAGGATTTCCCCGTAGGTATTGGCCACCTCGGGCGTCGCGGAGCCGAGCGTGACGACCACCAGACTCTGCTCGGGCAGGACGAACATGTACTGCCCTCCCCGACCGTTCGCGTAGAAGCCCCCGGCGGCCCTCGGCCAGATCAGGTAGCCGTATCCGTCGGGCGGCGCCTCGGCTCCCACCTGGTTCGCCGTCGCGGCGGCCAGCCAGGCCGCGTCGATGATCGTCCCGTGGTTCACGGTCCCCTGCGAGAGCATGAAGTCGCCGATGCGGGCCAGGTCCTCGGCGTGGAGCCGCGCGTCGCCCCATCCGTGCGCGACCCCTTGAGGGTCGCGCGGCCAGATCACGTCGCCCACCCCGATCGGGTCGAAGATCTCCTGGCGCAACCAGGCGTCTTCAGGCGTGGCCGTGGCGCATCCCACGACGGCGGAGAGCAGGTGGGGGCCCGTGCTGCAGTAGGCCCAGCGCGTGCCCGGGGCCGCATCCATCGGGAGGTCGAGCCCATAGTCGACGTAGTTCGCTGACGACGTCATGCCCTGCACCGACACGACGTCGCTCGCGCACTGGAGGCCGCTGCGCATGGTCAGCAGGTCTGCCAGCGTGATCGCCCGCTTGTCCGACCCGTCGTTCTCGACCGTTGCGCCCGGGAAGAACGAGAGCAAGGTCGAGTCGAGCGAAGGGAGAGCGCCCGAGTGCAGCGCGCGGCCGACGGCCAGCGCCGTCAGCGTCTTGGTCACCGACGCGACGTCGTGCGGGCGCTGGCCGTCGTAGGGAAAGAACCGGGCGTCGAGCGCGACCGTCTCGTGGCGAGCGATCAGCACTTCGTGCAGCCCGGCGCTGGCGCCGCTCAGGGCGCTCAGCAGCGTCACGAGCGAGCGCGACGAGATCCCCGCCTGCTCCGGCGTTCCGTGCGTCCAGGCGCGCGCTGGCCAGTTGTCGGCGGAGGACGAGCACCCCACGAGAACAACGCATCCACACAACCATGCTCTTTGCATGCCGTCACTTTGCCCACCGGCCCGCTGGCCCGCCACGCCGCCCGTGCCGCTTCTCGACCGCCTGGCGCCATCGTTCGGCCGCTCGAACGGGGCGCGACCGGCGGCGGTCCGGCTCACGCCGTCGCGCGTCCGGTTCGTTCCGCCGACGACGTCCGGGCGCCGCCTGCCGGCGCAGCGCTGTGGCGCCCCCCGAGGCTCAGCGCTATCTTGGCTTCATGGCGACGCATCGGCCGAACGATGCTCGGGTGTCTCGACGCGTGGCCTGGGAGCCGCTCGCGCTCGCTCCGGCGCTCGCGCTCCTGGCGTTGTTCCTCGCCATCACGACGCTCCAGGGGCTGGCCAGCACGGCTGCCCTCCGCGCTCACGGCGAGGTCCCGGCGCTGCTGCCGGTCTTGGCGGGTCAGTTCACGGGCGCGATCGCGGCCTGGATGGCGCTCCCGGTTGTCGCCCTGAGTGTGCGGCGCGCCGGTGTGCCGGACGGGCGCTGGGCGCGTTTCGGCGCGACTCACCTGGCTGGCTATGTCCTGTTCGCGCTCGCGCACCTCGCGGCGATGCTCGTCCTCAGGGCGCTGGTCGGCGTGGCGATCGGGCGGGCCTCGTTCGGTCCGATCGGGGCGCAGATTGCCTACGAGGTGCGGGCCGACCTCGTGCTCTACCCCGCCCTCGCGGGGGTCTGGTACGTGGCCCTGGTGCGGGACGAGCGCCGCGCCAGCGAGCTGCGGGCGGCGCGGCTCGAACAGGCCCTCGCCGAGAGTCGGCTCGACGCCCTGGGCGCCCGCCTGGATCCGCATTTTCTCTTCAACACGCTCCACACCATTGGCGCCGTGATGCACGAAGACCTGGCGCGCACCGAGACGCTCCTCGCGAACCTGGGCGACTTGCTGCGCGTGACGCTCGACGAGGCGAGCCGCCCGACCTGGACGCTGGCCGAGGAGCACACCCACACCGAGCGCTACGTCGACATCCTGCGCGCGCGCTTCGCCGACCGCCTGAGCGTCGCCTGGTCGGTCGCACCGGGCCTCATGGCGCGCGCCGTCCCCCGCTTCTCGATCCAGATGCTGGTCGAGAATGCAGTGAAGCACAACCAGCGCTCGGAGCCGCTGCGGGTCGAGGTGCTCGTGACCGGCGACCAGGACGGCGTGCTGCGGATCGCCGTGAGCGACGACGGCCGCGGCCTGGCGGACCACGCGCGCAAGGCCGGCCGCGGCCTGGCTCGTCTCGAGGAGACGATCGAGCTCATCTACGGCCGGGGCGCTTCGCTCGAGACCGCCACCTCGCCGCGTGGCGGGGCGCTCGTCGCCATCCGGCTGCCCGAGGCGAGAGTCGGGTGAGCTCGACGCTCGGACTGCTGGCCATCGATGACGAGGCGCCGGCGCGCCGCACGATCGAGCGCTTGCTGGCCAGCGATGCGCGTTTTCGCTGGCTCGGAGAAGCGGCGGACGGCCTCGCGGCGCTGGACGCGATCGAGCGACTGTCCCCCGAGGTGATCGTGCTGGACGTGCACATGCCCCGCGCCAGCGGTCTCGAGGTTGCCGACGCGCTCGCCGAACTGGGCCGCGCCGCGCCGATCGTGGTGTTTTCGACCGCCTACGAACGCCACGCGATCCGGGCCTTCGAGACGAACGCCGTCGACTACCTGCTCAAGCCCTACGACGCTGCCCGGTTCGCCCGCGCCCTCGATCGTGCCTTCGCGGCCGCCGAGCTGCGCAGGGCCGGAAGCCACACCAGCGCGACGGCGCTGGCAGCGTTCGCGCGCAGCGCCCAGCCGCCAGCGGCGCGCAACACGCTCACCGTGCGAGCCGACGGTGGCTGGCGCTCGCTGGCGCTCGCGGACGTCGTCCGGCTGACAGCCGCCGGCAAACACGTGGAGATCACGCTTCTCGACGGAACCACACTCGTGGTGCGCCAATCGCTGACCGCGGCGATCGCCCGCCTCGACCCCGGACGCTTCGTGCGGGTACACCGAGGCGAGGTCGTGAACATCGCCGCGGTGGAGCGCCTCGAGTCCTGCGACCACGGTGACGCGATCGCCGTCCTCCGAGGCGGCTCGTCGGTCGTCGTCTCACGCACCCACCGCCGCGATCTCCTCGAGCGATTGAGGTGACACGCCCTCTCCGCCCGATCCCCGATCGCGCCGTGGGCGATCTGAACTTGGCGACCTGAGGCCAAGGAGTGTTCATCAACCGTCGGACTCGCAGCCTGAGCGGACCAGTCCGGGGGTCAGGTCACGGTCACCCGCGGCTGGGTCGGCGACGCCAGACTGCTGCAAGCGCGAGCCACAGCACCCAGGCTGCGCGTGGCCCTCGGGTGTGTGAATCCGCGGCGCCCGAGTCACAGCTGCAGCCGCTCGAACCGGTATCGCCCGGGCCGGTTCCGGCGCTCCCGGTCGCACCGCCGCTTCCGGTACCCGTCCCGCCGGTGCCAGTACCGCTCGACCCGCCGGTCTCTCCGCTACCACCCGAGCCGGTCGCGCCACCCGAGCCGATCGCGCCACCACCGCCGCTGCCAGAGGAGCCTCCCGTGCCGATGGTCCCGCCAGTTCCTGGACCGCCGCCGCTGCCAAGCTGCCCGCCGCTTCCGCTGCTACGACCGCCTGCGCCGGCACCGGCCATTCCGCCGCGGCCCGCTGCGCCGCCGTTCCCGCCGGCGCCGCCGTTCCCGCACTGCGCGATCTCCGGATCGACCGCACTGGTGTTGTCGAGCCCAAGGAATGGCACCATGTACGTGGCGTTGAATATCGCGTCCGACGGGCCGTGGTCGCCGCCGATCGATTCGAAGGCTTCGAAAACCACGTAGCCGCATGCGTCCTTCCACTGCTGCCGCGTCGCCTGGTGTGTCCCGAGCGTGAGGCCCATTGTCGTCGTCGTCGGGGTAGTGGAGAGGCCCAGCACGTTCGTCCACTGCTTGATGGCCTCGCCGAAATTCTTGAAGTTGATCGTCGGATCGGCGTCGCCATGGAACAACTGCACGCGGGGACGGTGACCCGTGTAGCCGGGATACATGCCGCGAGCGAGATCGCCCCAGGACTGCGCGGTCATGATGTCGTTGCCGCTTGCGCACACGCTGCCCCAGTTGCTGGTCGTGCTCCAGCCGTCGGACCAGCATCCCGCGGGGACGCCCGCAAACGACGCGCCACCCTGGAACACGTCGGGATAGACCGCCATCAGGGCCTGCGTCATCATGGCACCGGACGAGTCGCCGGTCGCGTAGACGCGATTCGCATCCGCGCCGTACTTAGTGATCGTGTACTGCACCATCTCGGCGACGGCCTGGGTGTCGCCGCCGCCGTTGTGCGTGAGAGACGCCTTCGAACCGACGTCCCAGCACATGGCCGGGCTGACGGTATTGGCCGTCTGCGGCAAGACCATGATGAATCCGTACTTGTCCGCGTCCGCCACGACGCCCGCGCCCTGCAGCTGGCCGAAGACCCCGGAGGCGCTTCCGCCGCAGTAGTGAGCGACCACCAGGATGGGCGGCGTCGCCGCCAGCTTGTCCGGCACGTAGATGTACATGCTGATGTAGCTCGGGACGCCGCTCGCCCCCCAGTTGCTCACCGGCTGCAGCGATGCTGCCGCGGCCGATCGGTTCACCAGCAAGCTCAGAGCGGAGGCGATGAAGAGCGCACGCGCGACGACCGTTCTGGAGATCATGGTGAGCAGTTGTTGAGAACGCGCGGTTCTTGTTACGGCGTTTGAATTCGCGCCACCCGGTGCAAGCGTCAGACCGGAGTGTGGAATGAGATCGCGCAGGCCCAACGACGTCGCCGCGCCCAGTCAGACGCACTTCTCCGCGTTCGTTACGGGCGCACTCTCCCCCGTCTCTCACTATTTGTCGCCGAACGCTCAGATGTGGCTATCGGCGCATCGTTTGGCAAGAGCGGGCGCGGCCAACAATTACCCACCACGATGACGTCACGCTTTCCGGGTGGAGACCTCCTGGTCGCGGTCGCGGTCGCGGTCGCGATCGCAGTGAGCGGCGCCGCCTGCTCTTCCGGCGGGGGCACGTCGCAGGGCGAGGGCGGGAAAGGCGGCGAGGGCACAGCCGCAGGGGGGAGAGGGGACACGACTGGAAGCGGAGGCACGACAGCCAGCGACGGCAGTGTCGGCAGCGGCGGTGCTGCCGGCTCCGGCGGTGCGGGAGGCCACGCGGGCGCGGGCGCTGGGTCGAGCGGAGCAGCCGGCATGGGAACCGGAGGTACGGGAGGTTACGCGGGAGCGGGCGGAGTGGGAACTGGCGGAGCGGTGGGTGGCAACACCGGCGCTTACAACCCGTGCCCGACGGCCGGTGCGGCATGCAAGATCCTTCCGCTGGGCGATTCCATCACCTACGGCGTGAACGACGAAGGGAATGCCGGCTACCGGGGACCGCTCTTCGCAACCGCCTTGGCGGCCGGCCAGAAGATCGCTTTCACCGGATCGCTGTCCGACGGGCCGACCACTGTGTCCGGACAGCCCTTCCCCATGCGGAACGAGGGTCACAGCGGCTGGGGAATCTCGGAGGTCACGCCTTACAGCGGCGGCAACGCGGGCATCACGACCGTCATTCCTACGCCCGCCTTCAGCAGTGCCAGCGGCGGTCTGCCAAACATCATCCTGCTGCACATCGGCACCAACGACCAGGGCAGCTTTCCCGCGACGCAGATGATCAGCGATCTGCGGGGGTTGCTCAACAAGATCATCAGCAACGCGCCCGACGCCCTGATCGTGGTCGCCCAGATCATTCCGCTGGGATACGGCACGAACAGCGTGATCATGGCCTACAACCAGGCGATTCCTGGGGTCGTGCAATCGCTTGCGTCCGCCGGCAAGCACCTCGAGCTGGTGGACATGTACACCGGCTTCAACACCTCCACGATGCTGGGCTCCGACAGCATCCATCCGAACACGACCGGCTACCAGTTCATGGCGTCGCACTGGTACTCGGTCATCGGCCCGTTGCTGCCCAAGTAGACCGGGATTGCAGTGGCCTTCCGCGGTCGCGGGCCAACCCGCGCACGGTGCCCCAACTGACGCGATCTCTAGAAGAGGGAGTCTGTATGAAAGTCCGAGCAGTCGTCCTCACCTCCTGCATATTGCTCGCCCTGGCCGGCTGCGGCTCAGGCAACTCCGGCTCGTCGCAGACGGGCGGCGCACCGGGTACGGGAGGGGCAACCGGAAGCGGTGGCAAGACCGGGAGCGGGGGCGCGGGCAACGGCAGTGGCGGGGCGATTGGTTCGGGTGGCACAACGGGATCCGGCGGCGCGACCGGCGGCGGAGGTACCACGAGCACGGGAGGCACCGGCGGCACCGGCGGTGCGAGCGCCTACAGCCCCTGCCCCACGAACGGGGACCCATGCAAGATCATGCCGTTTGGCGATTCGATCACGGAAGGGGCGCCGACCAACGACGGCGGCTACCGGATCGAACTGTTCCAGCTCGCGCACCAGGCCGGAAAGAACATCACCTTCGTCGGGTCCAATTCAAACGGGCCGGCCCAGGTCGACGGCGTCGCCTTCCCGCCCGAGAACGAAGGACACGGGGGCTACACCATCGACAATGAGACCGGGCACAACGGGATCTCACCGCTGGTGCCCAGCGTCATGCCCATGTACAAGCCCCAGATCATCACGCTGATGATCGGCACGAATGACGCCTTCTACAGTATCGACATGGCGAACGCGCCGACACGGCTTGGCAATCTCATCGACAGCATCTACGCGCAGCTGCCCGACGTGCTGCTGGTCGTAGCGCAAATCATCCCCACCGCGGACGCGGCCACCAATACCCGGATCCAGACATACAACGCGGCTATCCCGGCGCTCGTACAGGCGCGAGCCAACGCCGGCAAGCACATCCGCTTGGTCGACATGTGGCCGGTGATCGCGAACACTCCGAACTACCAGACGACAATCCTGGTGGACACCTGGCATCCCAATCCCACCGGCTATGCCGCTATCGGCACCGCTTGGTACAGCGCGATTTCGGATGTTCTGCAGTAAGTGTAGTCGCCGCAAGCTGCCCTCTCACCGTCAGGCTCGATTCGCCGGCAGGCCGCGCACACGGTAGCCCGGGCGGCCGAGGGGCTCGGTGGGACCGGATCGATCGGTTTCATGCCCGGCGCCGGGATCGTCGTGCGGAACTCGATCATTCTGGTCGACTTCGCCGAGGACCGGATCCGCGAGGGAATGTCGGTCGGGGACACCGTGGTCGAGGCTGGCGCCGTCCGTTTCAGACCCATGCTCCTCACCGCCTTGGCCGTGATCGTCGGGTCCGCGGCGATCCTCTTCGATCCGGTCTTCCAGGGGCTGGCCCTCTCGCTCGCCGCGGGGAGGTCGCGTCCTTGCTCATCAGCAGGATGGCCGTCCCCATCCGCGCGGGACCCATCTCCGAGAGGTGGACGTTGCCGAGGCGTCCCGGCTGGAGGTGCGCGGACGGGTGAAGGGGGGATCGCCCGAACAGGTGAGGGGTTGTCGCGCTCAGGACCGCCGGCGTTGGGGCGAGCTCGAGAGGCGGTCGATCCGCCGCTGGGTGATGATCTCGAAGACCACCGCGCGAAAAGTGGGCAGCCAGAGCCCGCACCACCCGACGGCGAGAAGCATGATCGGGCGCCGCAGGGCCGGGAGCCTGAACCGGGTCAGCACGAAGACTGCGCCGCCCACGAGGATGAGGAGAGCCACGAGAATCCGGCGGTAACGGGCGATCCGTCGCCGATCAGAGAGCGCCTGGGCCAGCTCCGCCGCGGGGCCATCC
Organism: Polyangia bacterium; assembly: GCA_035578045.1. Taxonomy (GTDB): domain Bacteria; phylum Myxococcota_A; class Polyangia; order Fen-1088; family Fen-1088; genus JADGRB01. The sequence goes on from DATJWP010000034.1 coordinate 50,571, forward strand.
ACGACCAGCCTCAGCGGTCAGAGCGTGATCGAGCCTGCCTCATGTCGATGCTTTCAGGCCGAGCTCCGGTGAGGATGCCTCCCCGAAGCCCGGCCGCCCGGTGTGTGCGTGGGTTGGACCTAGTGGTCCGCGAGGGCCGGAATCGCCTTCTTCGCCGCGGCGATCTCCGCTGACGGCACGTCGGCCGGCAGAAGGAGCCCGACAGTCTCGGGATATCCCGCGACGCCCATCTCGGGGATGTCGAGGCCGGCGATCTCGACCTCGGCCGACACGCGGTTGCCCACCAGCTTGCCGACGACGTAGAAGATCAGGCCGCCGACCAGGACGTTCCATCCAACGCAGACGACGACTTCGATGATCTGCGCGATGAGCTGCTTGGAGTCGCCGTAGAAGATCCCCGCGACGCCCATCACCGAGGCGCCTTTCGTGCCCAGGTACTCGGTGGCGCCTACGCCGTTCCAGCCCTGACCGTAGCTTCCGTCGGAGAGAAGCCCGACGGAGATGAGACCCCAGGCCCCGCACGTGCCGTGGACGCTGATGGCGCCTACCGGATCGTCCACCTTGATTCTGTCGAAGAAAGCGACGCTCCAGACCACGATCACGCCGGCGACCGCGCCGATGATGAAGGCCCCCACAGGCGTGACGAAGGCGCATGGCGAGGTGATGGCCACGAGGCCGGCCAGCATGCCGTTGCACATCATCGTCGGATCGGGCTTCTTCGAGGTGATCCAGACGTACAGCATCGCGAAGAACGCTCCGGTTGCGCTGGCGAGCATCGTGTTCGTGGCGATGATCCCGATGCGCCCGTCCGAGCCGGCCAGAGAGCTTCCGGCGTTGAAGCCAAACCAGCCAAAGGCCAGGATGAAGGTCCCCAGCATCACCATCGGGATGCTGTGCGCCTTGATGGGGTTGACCTTGCCGTCGGGACCAAACTTGCCGATGCGCGGTCCAATGAGGAGCGCCGTGATGAAGGCCAGCGCGCCACCCTGGAGGTGGACCACGCCGGACCCTGCATAGTCGACGGCGCCATGGCCCAGGCCAGCCCGGTAGCCGAGCTGGGCGAGCCACCCACCGCCCCAGACCCAACCGCCGAACACCGGATAGATGAGGGCGCCCACGAAGAAGCTGAAGATGCAAAAGCTCTTGAAGCTCCAGCGCTCGGCGCAAGCGCCCGTGACGATGGTGGCGGTCGTGTCCATGAAGACCATCATGAAGAGGAACCAGACGATGGCGGCCGCGTCGTAGCCGTTCCCGGTCAGGAAGAACCCGGTTGTGCCGAGCAGCCCCCACCCGTGATCCCCGCTGACCGCCGATCCGACGGTGAGCATCGAATGCAGCGTGGGGGTGCCCCCCAGCGAGGCGGGCCCGCCGATCGCCGTGCCGTTCGCGCCACCGCACATGAACGCGAATCCGCAGATGAAGAAGCCGATCATGCCGATGCCGTACACCATGAAGTTCATGGACATGGTGTGCGCGGTGTTCTTGCCTCTGATGAGGCCTGTCTCCACCAGCGCGAACCCCGCCTGCATGAACATGACCAGGAACCCGGCGATCAGGGTCCAGACGAAGTTGATCGAGTAGATGCCGTGTGACGCGGACTGAGCGACGGCGTCGACGGCGACAGCGAGATCCTTCGTCGTCGCCTTCTCCGGATCGGGCTTCGTGTAACCCGCGACGCTGAAGGCGGTGGGGGTGGTCTGGAAGGCGCCCGTCTTGTCCGGCACCGGCTCGTCCGCGAAAGCAGGCGCCGAGGCGCCGGCCAACGTTGCGGCCAGAATGAACAGCGTGAACCAGCGACGCACACGGCCAACCCGATGCAACTGCGACATGTTCCAACCTCCCTCGTCTCGGTCTCGATTTCAGTTGTCGTTATGAATCGTCCGGAGCTCCTTCTCGCCGGTGTCGGACGCGCAGTTGCGGCCCCCGAGCACCGGCTCAATGTGGGCAGTCTAGAAAATCCGCGTTACCACGCAGTTTCGTTTGCAATCATTATTTGTAAACAACCCGGCAAACAAACGACTCGCCCTTCCCGTGAAATGCACGATATGGGAAAATATGGCAGGCGGCCTGAAATGCCGACCGTTACGCCTAGTTGCGCCGACAGAGAGAACGTATACAGCGCCAGTTGTGCGCGAAGTGATTGCCGTCACCCCTCGCGCATTGAAAAACGCACGGTCGGCCGGTGATTCAGGTGCGATCCGGATTCATTGGGCGGAGTCCCGGCTGGCTGGTCGTCCCCAAGCAGTCGTTCCTTCGCCGGCATCGCTCGATCCGCTGGGGTACAATGGTGGCCTGGCCGGCCTACGATCTGCCGCTCGTGGGCGGGAACTGCAACGCCGGCGTGAAAGAGGGAGACTCGTTCCGGTGCTCGGCGCGCTGCCGCGGGGGTCGGCGATTCCGACCGTGAGGCTCAAACGGTGAAGCTGGCGGGACCGATTCTCGTCGTCGCCCTCTGCAGTCTGGGAGGCTTGGTGGGCTGCCGCCTGAGTGAGGCTGCCACGCCCGGCGCCGGGAAGGCGCCCCCGGCGCCGCAGCCTGTCCCGCTCGACGCGAGCCGGATGCCTGTGGCAGGGGACATCTGCTACCGATCGGGGCTCTGCTGGGATCGACCCCGGCCGCAGGGTGAGCAGCTGAACGCCGTGTGGGCGGCGAAGGCCGACGACGTCTGGGCGGTGGGCGATCGCGGAACGGCGCTTCACTTCGACGGCGCCGGCTGGCGGCGGGTCCCCACCGGAACCGGCGCGACGCTGGTTGGCGTTTGGGGAGCCTCCCCCAGCAATGTCTGGATGCTGGGTGAGCAGGGGCAGCTGCTCCGCTGGGACGGTGAGCGCATCCGCACCAGCCTGCTGTCGGCGGACGAACGTGACTGGGCCGCCCGTCCGCCCTCCCGGGCCGACGGCGCGGCGCCCAGCTCCCTGCTGCGGGTGGACGATCCGCTGACCCTGCAGGCGTCGCCGCCCGGCGAGGATCTGGCAGATGACATGGCGGCGACGTTCGCGGGGCTATGGGGGGACGGCCACCAGCTCTGGATCGTGGGCGGGGCTCGGCACAAGCGGCAGTCGCCCGGCGACCTTCGTGGCGGCGAGGTCGCGATCGTTCGCCGCTTCACGGGCGAGCAATGGCGCGCCGAGGTCATCAAAGGCGCCCCGCCGCTCGAGGCAATCTGGGGGCGAACCGCGACCGACGTCTGGGCGGTCGGCCACGATCTCGCGCGCGACCCGTCCGAGCAGAGCCGCGCCCTTCATTACGACGGGCATGCCTGGAGCGTCGCGTCCGCTATCCCGGCGGCGTGGCTGGCGGCGGGGCCCGCCCACTTCGACGCCGCCACCACGTTCGACACCGGGCTCGGCCTGGTGGGGCCCCTCTGGAAGGGAAAGGGCGCACCGGTCTGGATCCTCAAAGGGGACGCGGTGGCCCGGCGCGCAACGGTACCGGCGGTTGCCGCCGCGCCGGCCGAAGGCGATCGCCTGTTCAAAGGGGTGGGACCGATCCGCGATCTGTTCGGCACCGACGACGGCCAGGTCTGGCTGGTGGGGGCCCGTGGCACCATCCGGAAATTCGACGGCCAGAGCTGGACAGGGCGGGTTCCCGGCGGGCCCGGCGAGCCCCTCTACGAGCTGCGCGGCATCGCCGCCTTCGGGGACGACGTGTGGGCGGTCGGACAGGGCGGAATCCTTCGCCGCCAGGCGGGGCGCTGGTCATCGGTCCCCGCCGGGACTGCGACCGACTTCTTCGGCGTTTGGGGGGCCTCGGCCGACGATGTCTGGGTGGTCGGCAACTTCGGGGTCATCGTCCGCTGCCTCAAGGGGACGTGCCAGGAGGTACGTCCGGCCAGGCGGACCAAACCGGTCCAGGCGCCGCTGTATGCCGTCGCGGGGCTTGGCCCCAACGACGTCTGGGCGGTGGGCTACAAGGGAGCCGGCGTCCATTGGGACGGCAGCAGCTGGACCGAACAGCCGCTCCCCACCAAGGAAGGGGCCTCTCACCTCTACGCCGGCGACGGTGAGCTCTGGTTGTTCGACCAGCGCTGGGACGGTCGGCGGTGGGCGCAGGGCGATCTCGGGCTGGTCCGGACAGGGCGGCGGATCAATGCCGTGGTCCCGGGCGGCCACGGCGAGCGCTGGGTGTTGACCAGCGACGGGCCCTTTCATCTCTCGAACGGCGTCGCGGAACCCGTCGCGCACACGACCGCGCTGGGCGTGGCCTGTGCCGCGGGACGCGGAACGCTCTGGCTGCTCGGGTCGAACCGTCAGGTCAGGATCGACGGCAGTCACGCCACCAGCTACGAGGAGGTCGCGCCGGCGTCCGCGGCGGCCGGCGCGGCGACGCGGGACGGAACGCTGACCGCCTGCGCGTACGCGGACGGAAAGCTCTGGGTGACCGGTCGGGACGGGCGCGTGCTCCGGGCAGCCGCCGGCGTCCAGCCCGGCAAGGAGTAGGAATGATGGCTGATACCGACGAGGCATACGTTCCGGGTCGGTCGACTTCTCGGTTCCTGGACGCCGTTGCGTACAGCGGCAGTTCGATCCTGGACGACGAGTCGAGGCTGGCGGCCCTCGTGAGCGCGGATCGACAGGCCACGCGATTTCCGCGATCCCTCTACATGAGCCCGTGGCCGAGAACCGCTCACGGCTGCCGGAGCCGGCCGTGGAGACGGACGTAGGGCTCCGGGGTCACCGTCGTCAGCAGGCAACCGCTCGAGGGATCATAGGCCGCGGGAGCTTCGGTGCCGTTGACCAGCAAGTGGAGGTCCGCGGGCAGCTCGAGGTCGGTCAGGTTCGTGGCGGTCCGCAGGGGATGGTGGTCATCGGCGTCATCGAGCGGGCCTTCGGGCTCGAGCAGGAGGTGCCGCCTCAATCCGCAGATCCGAGAGATCGCGCCCAAGTCAGGCGACCGCGGTGATCCGCGTGAACTGATCTCCCAACCAGTCGAACACCCGCTGGTGATAAAGAGCGCGGTTCCCCGAGACACAGTGCTCGCCGGAGCCATCCTCGACGGCGAACCGCGCGTAGGTCTTCTCGCACCGGAGGAGGTCGAAGAAGCGGCGTGCCTGACCGGAAATGTCGTCTCCGGCGGCGTCGCAGACCAGGGTCGGGCACCCGATCAGCGCAACGCTCGCTTCCTGCTCGTAGCGGGCCGCATCGACGAAGTAGTCCCAGGCGGTCGACACGCCGTGGGCCAGCATTCCTCGCCGGAGCGCCCAACCGTCCGTGGGGTGGCGGGCTCGGCGCGCAAGCATCCGCCGCAACAGCGCGACGGCCCACCGCGGGCCGGCTGGGAGCCGGGCCTTCACAGAGCCCGGCAGCGGCAGGCGCCGCAGGATTGCCTGCCAGAGCCCGATCTGCGGCGGATCGAGCACGCAGGCGGCGATGCGTGGATCGCGCGCAGCCGCGCCCGGGACCAGGAATCCACCCCAGCTCTCGCCGATGACGGCCGTCCGACTCGAGTCGATGTCGTCGCGGCCGCGGACCGCGTCGATCACCGCCGAGATGGCGACGTGCCAGTCCGGGCGAAACGGCACGCCGCGCTCGATCAACAGCTCGCCCTGTCCTGGGCCGTCGAACAGGACCACGTGATAGCCGCGGGCGACCGCGGCTGCAGCGTTCCAGAGATAGCACTCCTCGGCGGTGCTGTCGTACCCGCCGACCACCACGACCAAAGGGCGACGCCCGGCCCCGGCGGAGCAGAAGTAGCCCGGCATCGCGCCGCCCTCGAATGGGATCTCCATCGAGGTCGGCGACCCAGGGAGGTGCGGCGCGGCCAGCCGGAACGCCTCGCGGTGGCGACGGTAGGCCGACAGCACCTCGCGCGGAAGGGGCGCCTCCAGGTGAAAGATGTAAGCGTTGCGAAAGTAGTTCGACGCCCGCAGGAACGCCCAAGCCGCCGATGTAGCGTGCCCGCCGGCCAGGCTCGTCTGGGCGGCAATGACTTCGCGCTCGGCGAGGGCCGTCCAAGCCGCGTACCAGGAATCCCGGCTGCCCGACGGCAGGCGGGCGGCGGTGGCCAGGCATTCGCCGATCTCTGCGCCGCCATAAGTGACGTGCCCCATCGTTCGGAGCAACTGGGCATCCTGCAGGGGATCGCGCAAAGCGAGCCGGCTCATGACAGTGCTCTGGTCCGAGCCGCCAGTCGCTCCTGCAGCGTTCGCAGCGACGCGGTCGTCCGGCGTAGCTCGGCACCCGAGAGCCCCAGCGGCGTGGCGGCGACCAGCCGCCGCTCGCGGTCGTGGACCTCGGCCAGCAACCGCCGGCCGGCAGGCGTCAGCTCCAGCAGCACCGACCGTTGATGACGCGGATTCGGTCTTGCCACCACCCATCCACGCTCCGCCAGCCGATCGATCGTCTTCTGCATGGTCTGCCGCGCGACCGCGCGGGCCTCCGCCAGATCCGGCACCGTCAGGGGGCCGTGGTGGTCCAGGTCGTCGAGGACACCTCTCTCGGCCGTCGTGCACCCTAGATCGGCGAGGAGTTCGTTCGAGATGGCGCGCAAGGCGAACATCACTTCGCGCAGCACGGTCACGAAGGCGTTGAAATCGGTCGCGGGCGACATGACAGTAACACTGTCATGATGACACATAGGATGTCAAGTTGGTGTCGAGCAGGGTCGGAGGGATGGTCGACACCCCGATAGCAATCACCGGCTCTGGCCGCGCCCGGAACACGCATCTCCATCCCAGTCCCGACCGAAAAGGCGAGCCATCCCCGCCGCCACGGCCATGACCGCGGCGATCGTCCGCCGCATCTTCGCTGAGGCCAGGGCTGGCAAGACTCCCAGGGAGATCGCCTTCTCGCTGAACGATGAGAAGGTGCCCGCACCCCGCGACCAAGGCAAGCAAGGCGAACAAGCACGGTCGTGGCTCGGGCCACACCACGATCCGCTCCATGCTCCAATCGCGCCGCTACGTCGGCAAGACCCGCTGGAACACGACCAAGTGGAAGAAGACCAGCAGCGGCACCCGCAAGCCCGTTCCCCGTCCCGAATCTGAGCAGGTGATCCAGCAGCATCCCGAGCTGGCCATCGTCGATCCGGACACCTCGGCGTAGTCCGGTCGAATGGAGAGGTTCATCGCCGCTTTCCAGGAGCAGTATCGCCAGCTGCAGCGGCGGGAGCTGATCCCCGGTCCGAGCTGCACGCCAAGATCGAGAGGGCCCAAGAGACCGTCGCCCAGGCCACCCAAGCCTTGATCCTGGTGCCGACCAGTCAGGCTATGGCCCAGCGCCTACAGGCCGAGGAAAACGTCCTCCAAGCGCTCCAGATCCAGCTAGTAGACGTCCTCCAGCCAGCCAGGCCCAGGGTCGTCCCCCACCCTGCTGCCGTCGCCGCCTATGTGGCCCGGTTGGCCGACGTCCTGGAGTCGGGCGACCTGGTGCGCGCTGGCGACATCCTTCGGTCGGCCCCTGGCTCCGTTCGCGATGCACCCCCAGGCTGTGGGCTACCACCGTCTGAGCGGCGCCCTCAACCTGGGAGTGTCTACGCAAGAGAGTAGCGGGGGCGTGCTACCCGATTATTCGGAGACCGCCTGGATCCCGATCGAGGCCAGGATCGTGCGGTCGATCGGGTGAGCCAGGCGCGGCTCGCCCCCTACCACTTGACCCATTTGAGCCCAGGAACCCTCGGGAAGCTCCGGAGGTCGCGGGTAACTACCTCGTGGCCATTGGCCAGCGCAGTGGCGGCGATCATGAGGTCCTCGACCGGCAGTCTGTTGCCGGCCGCCGAGAGCGGGGCGTCGATGCTCGCGAAGATCCGCGCGGCTGGCTCGTCGAACGCCAGGATCGGGAAGGTCTGGAGGGCATTCTCGACGAACGCCTCGCGGACCGCCCGCTTCTCGGTGCTGGCGCGGTGGACGCCGTGCAGGAGCTCAAAGACAGTCACAGCGGAAATGAACAGGTCGCCCTCGTCCATGGGAAGCACCGCCAGTGCCGACCTGAGCGCCAAATCGCCGCGCTCGGCCGCGATGAAGATGCTCGAATCGATCAGCGATCCCAAGGCGAAGTCCGGTCCTCCGCCCTGGCGCGCCGCTCGCGAATGCCGGCCTCGATGTCGTCGGCGAACTCCGGATCGGGCGCGTGGCTCTCGAGGAAGCGGATGAGATCGGCGTTGCGGCAGACCCGACGCCCGCTGTCATCGAGAGAGCGGAGCTCGCGGAACCTCGTCACCACCTCCGCCATCTCCGGCGGCGACAGCTCGGCCAGCTCCTCGATCACCTTTTTCACGCGCGCCGTCATCTCTTGAACTCTAAAAGTGTACCACGTGACCCAACCGGCTCGGGATGGGCCGCTGGAGCTATCATGGCCCAATCATGCTGTTGACCCTGCGTGCTCACGTCGAAAACGGGCGCCTCGTCGTCGACGAGACCGTTGACCTGCCGGACGGTGCCGAGGTTCAGATTGCCGTGGTCGACCGTCGTGGCCAGCTCGACGTTGAAGACCGAGCGCGTCTCCACGCCGCCATCGAGCAGGCCCAGGATGAACTCGACCGCGGGGAGGGGATCCCGGCCGCCCAGTTCCTCGCCGATCTGCGCTCGGGTTGGGTTGAATGAAGCGGTACGGGGCGGCGAGCCTGCCAAGCCGGGCTGCCGGCTACTCGCCGCGTTCCCGTTTCCAGGTCAGGAGTTCTGCGACCGGAGCAGGCGTCGGCGTCGCGGGGATGATGGGCGAATCGTCCGCGGAGATTCCGCCCGAGTCGGGATCATGCCTGCCGATCTCCCACGCGTTCCGGACGTTAACCTGCCGCTTCGTAATCGCGTAGTCGAAGAGGAAGTCCGGCGTCGGGCTCCCCGGCTTCAGGACGGCAGGAGCCAGGAAGTACCTCCCGACCCGACTGAACCGCGCAAGGAAGCCGTCTAGGTTCTCCGAGGTCTGAGGAGTGCAGGTGAGCAGTCGTGAGGTCATGATCACGAGGTGGCCGGGGCGCGGCTCCATCGCGTCGATGTTCGAGCCGATGACGACGCGGTACCAGGTCGGGTTCGCCGCGTCGATTCCGCGAATAATCGTCACTCGGATCACGTTCGCCTGGTCGTCCTCACCGAGTTCGTTGCGCCACGCTACGAAGATTTCCTTGGCAGCGGCGGCGTCCGCGAAGATCGGCGCGAAGACTGGAGGCGCGTCCATCATCGCTGACCTCATGAATGCGGCGCCCGTCCACCCGGCGCGCTCCCACAACGCAAGGCGGATTGGCGACACCGTCTCGATCTTCCGGTGGCTCATGCCGTTGCCGTCGAGGGTCGGAAGATCGGCCTCCTCCGCCGCCTTTTGGGCGGACGGCGGGGCCAGTGTTGCGTCCCACCTTTCCTTCCTGCGCAGCGGGTATTCCTTGCCGCCCGTCCACGCCCCCAACGACAGGCGCGAACTGTCGCCCATCACGTTTCCGAGCACGACGAAGCTGCTCGTGAAGTTGCCCGCCCTGTCGTTGGCGCGGTCGTCCCGGAAGAGCTTCGTCATCGCCCCCTCCACGTCCCGCATGATGAACGTCCTCGCGATCAAGTGCGGGATCACATCCGACAGCCGCTCTTTGACCTTTGTCTGAAGCTCCGGCGGCATCCGCTGCGCGACGAAGCCCCCGCACGTCATCTTCAGGTGCGGGTAGCCCTCCTTCTCCGAGAACTCGAACGTGAAAGGTTCGCCTTCGGGCATGTCGCCGCGGCGAATGTCCACGTAGAGCCTCGGCTCCTTTGCGGCGATTCCCTCCTGTAGCGCTGTTGCGAGAAGAGCTTCGACGGCCGCCAGCAGGGACTCTGCGAGCTCCGTGCACGGCGACGTGTTCTCGACGGCGCAGGTGATCTTGCAGCCCAAGACGTAGGAAGACAGCTCCGCGGTAGGACCCGCCATCACGTTCGGGGCGGCCGCGATATCGGCTCCCGCCGGTAGCTCACGCCACTTCAGAAGGAGGTCCGCCGCATCCACGGCGGCGGCGTCGGCGGTCGCGGGTTCATTCATCCCTTCCTCGTGACCCAGCGCGTACATCAGCGCCATCGACGCGCGCGGCAGGTCTGCTTCGTCGAGGGCGTCCGGCAGCCTGGCCAGGTCCTTGAGACAGTCCGGTTCTGCGCGCAGGAACAGGAGCCCGAGAAGGGCGTCGAAGCTTTCCTCCCCACGGAAAAGACGTTCGGCGTCGTAGCCGCGAGCGGCGAGGCTCGCTCGGGCCGCGCGGTCCAGTTCGTGCCACGCGAGCGCGTGGGTCACGCGGCCGAGCCGGAGCTCCAGCCATTTCATGCGGTTGAAGCAATCAGCCTGTTGAAGCGTGATCTTCTCGCGCGACCAGAACTCTTGGACGGCCACCGAGGCGGCCATCAGGGTACTGCCCCTCGCAGCCCACAGCAGGTCGACCTGCTCGTACGCCAGCCCACAGAAGAACAGCGCGGTCGTCACCTCACGCTTCGTCTCGTGCTTGTACAACCGGCTGAGGGCCCGTCCGAGCGTCCTGATCGCGTCGTACGGCTTGTCCTGCTTGAGTTGTTGCACGCCGCGATCGAGGAGAATGCGGCCTCCGGCGACATCGCCGTCGCGCTTGGTCGCGACCTCGACGATTGTCTCCATCAGCGCCTCGTAGCCCGGAAGGGACGGCAAGTCGCCGAACTCGGACAACAGCCTGACCAGGCGCTTCAGCGGGTATCCGACGAGACCCATGGCGCTCAAGACGATCTGGCGGAGTTCGCCGAACGCCGCGTCCGTGGCCTGAGGATCCTCTGGGTGCACACGCATCAGCGCGAGGCTTGTCTTCGCCTGCAGCGAAGCGCTCGGACGCTCCTCGTCCGATGCGATGCGCTGCAGCTCCGCGACGAGCGTCGCGGTGCGCTCCGCAATCTTCGTTTCAGCTTCGCCCAGCCTGCCCTGCGCGATGGCCGTCCGCGCCAGCGACCACAACGTATTGAGCCGCTCCAGGTCGTCAAAGTTCTGGCTGCCCTGCGCAAGCGTCTCGACCTGCGCGTGGAGCGCGTTGAATGTCGTGAAGTCCTCGTACCACCAGTACGCGGTCCACGCGTTCTCGTACAACGCGACGATCTGCTGGTGCCTGGTCCCGTGCTGGCCGGCGAGCCGATGAGCCCGCATGAACATCCCGTCGACCACAGCCCGCGGCTTTTCGAGTTCCCTCGCAAGCACGGCGGCATCAATACAGTCGAACACGACGTGCGGGCCCGCGGCCGAGGCGGCGAGCGTCGCTGCGATGCGCTCTTCGATCGCCGCGAGCTCCTTCGCGCGAGCGGTGTCGTTGGGCCCTTTGCGCACGCTGCGCTTCCTGTTTGTGGAGATCTGGAGCTCCTCGACGGCGAGATCCTCGAGCTTGGCCTTGAAGACCTCATTGAGGATCCAGGCCCGGTCGAGGATCCTGACGTCGATGCCGAACTCCTTCCTTAGGCCGTCTTCCGCGGCGCTGCGGTCCTTGTCCCGGATCGCTTCGCTGCTCACGAAGATCGCCTTCGCGTAGCCGCGCCCCGTCTCGGCGATCTTCCTCACGTCGTCGCGTACTTTCGCCTTCCAGGTCTTCTGCGTGCTGAAGGCGAACGCCCAGCGCTCCGCGCCGGATTCCGAGGGAGTTCCCACGTACCAGGCGGCGGCGATCTTCGGCGACACGGGGTAGGTCTCGCTGTCGGTCTTGCTGTCGCCGCCGGCGTCGGGCCCGGAGTGCGGCGTGAGGTTCGGGCACAACACCTTCTCTGACAGCTTCCGAGCGAAGGTCTCGAACGCCACCTCCTGACGTCGAGCGCCCAGCGTCGAAAGCTCGAACTCCAGCAGGGTGCGGTCGAGGACGTTCTCGTTCTCCTCCACGGAGTCCGAGAACTGCTCGGGCCGCCGCGCGCGCATGAACTCCCGCGGGGACGGGCCGGAGCCGATCTTGGATTTCATAAAAGCGGTCTTCTTCATGACTTATCCAATCCGTTCTGCGAGACCTTGCGGGAACGACCGCCTTGCTCCTCGGCACGCCCACCGCCGTCGATCCGGAGGACCTTCATCCGTCACAACTCCCGGCGACGGCTTCGGCGACCGACCGCTGAACGGTGTGCTGTGGCGCGGACCGCCGGTCTGTCGATCCGGGACGACGCACGCGACGGCGCTGGCCGCACTGTTCGGAACGCGATGAGCTCCAGCGGGTCGAAGAGGACGCAGCCAGGGCAGAAGGAGAACAAGCGCTGTTTCGGCTGATAAGCTGGCTTCCGTCAACCCCACTGCCGCTGATTTCCTCTACGCTCCGCGGGCACTGCCCGGAGAAAGCAAAGACCCTGGATGTCCGCGACGACCACGCGACCAAGTCTCACCCCTCCGAGTTCGGGGATCAACACTGCGTTCGGGTCCCGGAGGTCCACTCGCGCGCCGCACGGTCTCGTCGTCCTCGGCCTTGGGCGATCGTCGCGCCCTGCGGTCTAGGCGGCGAGACTTCCCCTTGCGGCAGTCCTCTCCCAGCGTACGCCGCCACAGTCCTTAGGGACACCGATCCCCAAAGTCGGGCAGCTCGTCCTCGGCGCCGGCCGCACTGAGAACGTCGAACTCAGAACCGGTGATCGACATCGAGATCTGCCCGCGGTGCGCACTCGCCTCGTGCGTGTAGCCATTGCCCCCATTCTGAAGCGGGCCGACCACCACGAGCTTCGCAGAGTCGACCTTGAGGTCGCCGAGGATCTTCGACAGGGGGCGAGGCGGATGCGCCTCGGGGGTCGGCGCCGGGTTGGTGCCCGCCGCTGCGCGCTCTTTCGCAGGGGCCACCAACTGGCGCGCCAGATCACCGAACGCCTTCTCCGCCCATGCCCGCCGCGTCAAGGCCCCGCACAAGAGCACCTCGGCGCCGATCGTCGCCTTGATCGCCTCCCGCAAGACACGCTCGCCGACGTAGAGCAGCGCACCCGCGTAGAGTGACAGCGGACGATCCGGCGGAGCCTCGTACGTTTCCGTGACCAACTCGCCCTCATGGATGATCAGGTTCCTGACCTTCGCGAGCGCCATGAACCACCTTTCAAGTTCGCTGCGTCCCTCCAAGTGCCGCGTCTTGTCCTTCTTCGAAAACTCCCACCGCCACTCGACCCGTTCGCGCGGCGACCATAGGAGCCCCGTCCAAGGCAAGAGGCCGTGATGCCCTCGTGTCGCCGTCTCGAAGAGCACACGCAACCGGTGCGCCGCTTGCCGCGAATCGCTCGTCCCGAGGAGAGCTTCGAACGCTGTTTTCACGGCGACGATCCGCTGCTTCGGCGTGATCGCGAAGGGGTTCGACATGGCGAACCGGTGCCACTCGGCAGCGGTGGCGATCGTCCTCCCATCGTGGGTATCGCGCCCGATTGCCTCGAAGAGAGCCGCCGCGAGCTTGTTCGATACCGGAAGCGGCCGCTCGATCGATTGCACTGCATCCGCGAGCGGTGGCGGCTGGCCACCAATCTTGAGCCCACCGACGAGTGTGCTCTTGAGGGCGCCGCCCTCGCGGTGCGCGATGCCGCCGTCTTCGTCGATCCGCTGGATGAAAAGGTCGGCGTTCTCCGTCGTCGCCATGTCCCAACGCTTGTTGCCGTCGTCTGGCTCGGTCAGACGCAGGCGGTCGTTCGCGTCGAGGGCGGCGAACGTGATTGCGGCGTGAATCGCTCGGCTCACATCGTCCGGTGGCTTCGAACCGTCAAAACCGCGCTCGCGGTGCCACAGCATCGCACCTCCCTTGATGCCGACCCTGCCGAAAGAGCGCACGAGGGACTCCGACAGGTCGCGGAATCGCCGCGACGCCCAGGGCGTGGTCTCGGGGGGTGAGCCGACGATCCATTCGCCCAGCTCGATGTTCTTCTCGAGCGGGAGGGCGGGGAAGAACCCGACGTATCGCTGTTCGGCTTGCGTCGAACCTGCGGCGTCAATCTTCGCCGCGCTCGGGGAGCTGAACAACCTGTCGTTGAAGAACCGAGAGCCCCGTTTCGGGTGAGCGGAGTTCCGGTGATGGAGTTCGTCGTAGAACGCGATCCGATCCAGCTCACCGCGCAGGCGTTCGATTCGATCGGGCTTCCCCAAGAGGATCGCGTCGACCATGTCGGGGACCACGTCTGCGGCGATCGGGGTATTCATCTCTCGATAGTCGAGTGCGGTCTGACACCCAACCATGTTCAGATCGTTCATGAACCGCTCCGCGTAGCCGATGGCGTCTCGCAACGCAGAGACTTCCAGCGCTTTCACGGATTCAGCCTGCGGGTCTCGGTCGAACGGGTGGACACGTTCGGAGGCATCGTCGACGACGGGCTTCATCCGCGCGATTAAGGCGTCGCGGAGCTGCTCGAATTGTGAGTCGTTCGGGTACGCCTCCGACATGCCCGGGAACAGTCGGCTCAGCGCGTCTGCGTGCTCGCGATCGCGACCCGCGCGCCAGGACGGATCGGAGTCGAGCGGTCCAGGGGGGCGCCTCGATGGCAGATCGTGCGCGTGGTTGGCCTTCAGACGGTCGATCAAGCCGCCCGGGTGGTAAACGCCGCGCGCCCAACTCGCCAGGTGCACGACGAGGCTATTGCGCGTGTCCGAGAGCATCAGCCACAGAACGCCGTTTCGGATCCTGAACTCTTCGCCTCGGGTTACCTTGTCGAGATCGGCCTTGAACGCCTCGAGCACGAACTGACGCCGGGCGACGCCGTGGAGTTGATTCTCGAACGGATCCAGGAGGGCAGAGAGCGCGTCGTTCACGGCCGGATTGTAGCCGGATGCCTCCGCCCGGAGGCTTCGTCGGCGCCGAGCGGCGCCGTCATGTTGCCCGCTGAGCCGGCGTGCCATCCCGCCGTGGGCGACGTTCAAGCGGGCTTCCTGCCGATGCTCGTCCGCAGCGTTCCTCATCGGATGAACCTCACTCAGCGCCGCGAAAACCTGCGTCATTCGTAGGAGTCGGAAGGTCATGAGCGCTCGGGCACGGCTCGCCGGCGCTACATCTTCCCGAGGCGATCCGCGCACCTGAGTGCGCGCGAGCGCTCGCCCTTAATCTTGCCGTACCCCCACCCTCCCACACCTCTCCCAATTCGGATCCATCGTCGTCATCCCGCAGCGATCATTTGATCGTCGGAGTCGATCGCCGCCTGTCACGCAGGCGCCACGCGGGCGTCACCACGGACTGCTTGCCGACGTCTCCCTATCGCCAGCGTTCGCCCACGCCCCCGCCACGGGACCGGACTCCTGCGCGTAACGCTCGCGATCGCCGCACGTCACGCTTCCCCACCGCCGGTGTCGCCACGGACAGGCCGCCGACGTGTCCCCATTGTCAGCGTTCGCCCACACCCGCGTCACGAGGAGCGACCGCCCTCCACGCAGCCCTCGCGATCGCCGCGCGTCACGCTGACCCACCGTCGGCGTCACCACGGACTGCTTGCCGACGTCTCCCCATCGCCAGCGTTCGCCCACGCTCGCGTCACGGCGTCGGCCTCCGGCGCGCAATGCTCTCGATCGCCGCCTGTCACGCTGCCCCAGCGCCGGCGTCACCCCGGACTGCTTGCCGACGTCTCCCCATTACCAGCGTTCGCCCACGCTCGCGTCACGGCATCGACCACCTGCGCGCAGCCCTCGCGATCGCCGCGCGTCACGCTGCCCCAGCGCCGGCGTCACCACGGACTACTTGCCGACGTCTCCCCATCGTCAGCGTTCGCCCACGCCCTCGTCGCGGGACCGCAATCCTGCGCGTGACGATCGCGATCGCCCCGCGTCACGTTTCCCCAGCGCCGGCGTCACCAGGGATATCCGCCGACGTCTCCCTGTCGTCAACCTCCGCCCACGCGTCGAGCGTCTCACACGCAGTGACGGCCCGGGCTCCACGCCGAATCCACGCGTCTCGGGTGGCGAGGGCGCGCTGAGCGGCGCGAGACGGTTTCGGTCGGCACGGACCGGTCGCGCAGCAACTGGAGGCGGTTCTGCCCGAGTGATCTCGCAGGAACCGGCCTTCTCAGCGAAGCCGTCGGCAACGGCGCGTTTCGCCGCCGCGACAACCATCAAGCAGGCCACGATCATGCGAACGAGAACCCGAATTCACCCCTACGTCCTGCCCGAGATCTCGAATCGGCTCGCCGCCTACTGTGGCGCGAAGGGGCTGACCGAAAGCGCCGCCGTCGAAGCGGCGCTCTCCGCTTACCTGGACGGCGGCGAAAGGGACAACGATCTCATCCTGCGGCGACTCGATCGGCTCACGCGTGATTCGGCGCGACAACGGCGAGATCAGGAGGTGCTTCTGGAGGCCTTCGCGATGTTCGTGCGGCACTGGTTCAAGTACGTGCCGGAACGCTCGCAGGCCGAGGATCTAGCGGCTCAGCGCCTTGCCCTGAAGCGGTTCGACGAGTTCGTCCATTGGACCTCGCTGGCCCTGGCGCGCGGATCCCGGCTCGCGTCGGATGTGCTCAAGGACGAGGCGCCGCCCGAACAACCATCGCCCAAGGTCGGCCAGCCGCCGCACGGGAACCCGCGATGAGCCGAGATTCCTGGAGCGATGGGGACAGCCCGTTCTTCCGGCCGAGGATGGGCCGGGGCCGACGCAGCGTCGAGCCCGCGACCGGGATGACCATGAAAAGGGCCGTGCTCCAGCGGCTCGCGCGCGCTCTCGGCAGCGGCCGCCGTCCCTCGGACAGACCCAGCGGACGGAAGGGTCGAGCGAAATGCGATGTTCGCTTGCCTCCTGGGGCACGGCGATGCGTGGTCAAGGCGAGCTACGTCCGCCTCGCGGGCGGTGGCGCGAAGGCCGCCCGCGCGCAGCTCTCTTACATCGAACGTGACGGCGTCGAGCGGGACGGCTCGCCCGGCCAGATGTTCGATACCGACGGCGACGTTCAGCGCAAGGAATTCGCCGCGCCGATCGAGGGCGAGAAGCACCAATTCCGGTTCATCATCGCGCCCGAGGACGGCGACGAGCTCGATCTCCGCGAGTACACGCGCAGTCTGGTCGGCCGGATGGAAAAGGATCTCGGCCGCGAGCTGCGCTGGGCGGCCGTCTGCCACTACAACACCGACAACCCGCACGTCCACCTCGTGGTCCGTGGCGTCGACGCCCACGATCGCGAGCTGCGGATCGATCGGACCTACCTGTCCGAGTCGCTGCGGCTGCGCGCCCAAGAACTGGCCACGAAGGAGCTTGGACCGCGCACCGAATTGGATGTGCGGCGCCAGCTCGATCGTGAGGTTTCCCAGGAGCGGCTGACGTCGATCGACCGTCGCCTGGCCGCGATCGCCACACTGGACCAGTCGGTTCACATGAGGGATATCGCCACCGCGGCCGACCGCGAGAGAGTTTCGCGATCCCATGCGATCGGGCGGCTCGATTTCCTCGAGAAACTCCAACTGGCCGAGCGCGTCTCGCCGGCATCCTGGCGTTTCAAGGACGGCTGGCAGCAGGCGCTCAAGGCTCTCGGGGAGCGCGGCGACATCATCAAGCGAATGCACCACGCGCTGGAGGGTCGCGCCGCCGACCATCGGATTTTCCAGCCCGAAGCGGGGGCAGCGGTCGAAGGTGTCGTCAAACAGAAGGGCCTGCACGACGAGCTCCGCGGCGATCCGTACGTGATCCTGCAGACCGCCCGCATGGAGGCGATCTACGTCCGCCTCGACGCGACCACCGCCGCGACCCTGAAGGAGGGCGCCGCGGTTCGCCTCGCCTGCCAGCCGCAGCCATGGGTCACGGGCACGGACCGCGTCATTCAGCGGGAGGCCGCCGCCAACGGTGGGATCTACAGCCCTACCGCCCATCTGAGGAAGCTCGGCGACATGCCGGTCGCGATCGAGGGGCGATGGGCGCAACCGAGGGAAGTCATCGCGGTCAACGAGCGCCGCCTGGAGCGCCTCGCGCGCCACAACCTGGTCGAGAAGATGCCCGAGGGCACCTGGCGCGTGCCGCCCAACCTGGTCGACACGCTCCACAGCCGCGAGCAGACGCATCCGCGGCTTCGTATCGTCGTCGAGCGGCCCGGCCCGGATCTCGATCGAGGGAGAAAGCGAGGTCCATCCTTTGAGCGCTGACGCGCCCACGGACTCGACCCTGCATCCGTCGGTCACGACGAAACAGGTGGGTCAGCGCAGCGCAGGTACCGCCTCGTTCGCCGCCATCTCAGAGGATGACGTCGACGAGCTGATCGTCCTCCTCGCCCGCTACTGCGCGGAGTCGCTGTTTCGGGCGCAATTTTCCGGCGAAATCGTGACCGACGACCCTTGAGACCGGAGCGCACGGTGAGCGACAATCCCGCCATGCGAGCGGTTACGTACTGCAGATTCAGCACCGATCGTCAGGACTCTCGCTCTATCGATGACCAAGAGCGCCGCTGCCGGGCGTTCGCGTCGCGCCAGGATCTTTTCGTCACCAAGGTGTACGCGGACGCCGCCAAGTCTGGCGCGCACATGGAGCGCGCGCAGCTACAGCAGCTGCTGCGAGACGCGGCCCGCAAGAAGTTCGAAGTCGTCCTCGTCGACGATCTATCGCGCCTCACGCGCGACCTCGGCGACACGTGGCGAATCGTGTTTCAGGACCTGGCCGCGGCAGACGTTCGCGTGATCGACGTCGAGACCGGCCGCGCGTCGGACGAGGACTCGGCGCGGCTCCTGTTCGGGGTCAAAGGTCTCTTCGCCGACCAATACCTGCAGGCAGTCCGGCGTCAGACCCACCGCGGCCTCGAAGGCCGCGCGATCGCCGGCTTCCACACCGGCGGTCGGACGTTCGGCTACGCGACCGTCGAGGAGCCGAGCCCGCCCGATCCCGAGCACCCGCGACGCATCCCGATCGTCGATGAAGCGGAGGCCGACACCGTTCGCCGAATCTTCGCGTCGTTCGTCGCCGGAAAATCGCCGCGCGCGATCGCCGACGACCTGAATCACGCTGGCGTCCCGGCACCGCACGACGGCGGCAAGGGACACAAGGGCGTCCGGGGATGGGGACACACGACCATTCGATCGATGCTGTCGAACGCGCGCTACACGGGCCAGGTCACGTGGAACACACACAAGTGGCTGCGGGTGCCGGGGAAGGGCACCCGGCGACGGGTGCCTCGTCCAGCGTCAGAACACGTCACCAAGACCGTCGACGCCCTCCGGATCGTCGACGCTGCCACCTGGGCGCAGGTCCAGGCTCGATTCGCAAGCAGGACGCGCACACGGTCGCCTGGACGGCCAAGGGGTGCGGTAGGAGCGGGTCACCTCTTGTCGGGCTTGCTGAAATGCGGCGTCTGCGGCGGCTCCTTCGGCCTGCTCTCCCGGCGGATGAAGGCTGGCGAGACGTACCAGACCCTCGGTTGCGTCGCGCATAAGAGCCGAGGAGCGGCCATCTGCGCGAACGACAAGACCATCTCCGAGCGCAAGGTGCGCGCGGCCGTCGTCGGCCACCTGCGAGACGTTCTGACCCGGCCCGACAGGATCGAGGCATTCATCGAAGAGTTCCAGCGCCGCTACCGCGAGCTGCTCGACAACTCGGGCTCACGGCTCAAAGCGATGGAAGCCCAGATCGCCCGCCAGCGGCAGCAGATCGAGGCGGTCATGGCCGCACTCGTCACCGTGCCGGGTTCGAAGGCCCTCGGCGCTCGGCTCGCGACCGAGGAAGCAAAGCTCGGCCAGCTGGAGGAGGAGCGCTCGGCCCTCACCGACCAGCGACCCAAGGTCATGCCCCACCCCGCCCTCATCGCCCGCTACGTCGAGGACTTGCTGACCACGCTCGACACGGACGTCCCCAAGGCCCGCGCGATCCTCATGCGCGTCCTACGCCCCTTCACCCTCACTCCCGACGGCGACAGCTAGAGAATCTCCGGGGCCCTCAACCTTTCGGCTGTCGTGGGCCCCGGAGTCTCTGAAAAATCTAGTAGCGGGGGCGTGATTTGAACACGCGACCTTCGGGTTATGAGCCCGACGAGCTACCAGGCTGCTCCACCCCGCATCAATGATTTCAATAGTTTAGGCTACGCTTCGGGCGTCCGATTCAGCCGTTGTACCGGCTTTGTACCGGAGCGCTCGAAAGCGGGGCAAAAGGTGCCCCATCGCCTGACGCCCGTCAAGCGCGATCCGGTTGGATCCCCTCGGAAATCGTACGCTTGAGCGGCCGTGTCGCGCGCGACGTGCGCGACAGCGCGCTCTTCGAGCGGTGGCTGGGCCTTGGGGGCATATCCGGCGCGAGCGCGCGACGTGGCGGCCCGTTTGGCGCCGGAGCGGCCGTGGCACCGTGGGCGGCCACAGTAAATATCACCAAATCCTAATATATCACACAAGTTGTGATATATTACTTTTCCGTGAGGTATAGATGAGCCGCCAGCGGATGAGCGAACAGCCAGCCTACCAGCGAGCTGAAGCAGCGCTGCGCGCGGTCCTCCCCCGCTCCGTTACGGTGCGGGCGGCGGCGCGCGATAGCGGGGCGGACATGGTCGTGAACGGCGTCGCCATCCAGGCCAAGTGGATCGAAGAAGGAGGGCTGCGGCGGGCGCGCGAAATCCTCGAACGCAAGCGCGACCGCCCGGACGTCGTGGTCGCGCGGCTTCTCTCCCCGGGCGCGCGGGAGGCCCTGTCCGAAGCCGGCGTCGGTTGGATCGACGAGACCGGCGCCGCCGAGATCTCGCTCGGATCGATCGTCGTCTCCAAGAGCGGTCGCCCGGAGCCTGCTCGGGAGAAGCCCGCTCGGTGGACGCCCGCGTCTCTTGCGGTGGCGGAGGCGCTCCTCTGCGGCCGGAAGGCGGCCGTTCATGCGATGCGGGACGCGACCGGTCTCTCTGTCGGCGCCTGCACAAAGGCGCTTCAGCTCCTGAGCAAGCTCGGCTTGATCACTTCGAGCGCCGCGCGCGGGCGGGGATCCGCCCGGACAGTTCCCGACCGGAACCAGCTCCTCGACGCCTACGCGGCTGCTGCTTCGGCCGCGAAGGCCGAGCCCGCCATCCAAGTCGGCGTCACGTGGCAGGACGTCACGGCCGGTCTCCGAGACGCGGGCCAAAAGTGGGAGAAGCAGCGCATCGAGTGGGTGACGACCGGCGCCGCGGCTGCGGCGGTGATGGCTCCCTACCTCACGTCCGTGAGCACGGCCGACGTCTACCTCGGCGCCGAGACGATCGCCGAGCTGGAAGCGGCTGCGGCGGCGGCTGCGTTCCGACCGATCGAGGGCGGCAGGTTGACACTTCGCCCCTTCCCGACCGTCACGACGCCGAGGCTCGCCGAAGAGATCGAGGGTCTCCGCGTAGCGCCCTGGCCGCGGGTCTACGCCGATCTTCGCAAGATCGGCGTGCGAGGCGAGGAAGCAGCCGAGCACCTGCGGGAGGTCCTCCGTGGACGATGAAGAACCTCGTTCTCGATCCGCGCGCTCCGCGGCGGAGCGCGCGCTCGTCCGGATCGCCCACCACTACGGCGCCGAGCCGGAGTTCGTGGTGCTCGGCGGCCTCGTCCCCGATCTCCTCTGCACGAAGACGAAGTTCACGCATGCGGGCACAACAGACGTGGACGTGTAGGTCGATCTCGAGATCGCGTGCGGCGCCGTGAATACAGCCCGGCTCGAATACGCGCTCCGCAATGCGGAGTTCGTACCGGACGACGACCGCGTCTGGCGCTGGGTGGCCGAACCGCGAGCGGCGCGGACGATCGTGAAGTTCGAGCTACTCGCGGATCTCCAGGACAAGCCCGCGGGAAGCGAGATCCGTTTCGACAGCTGCGAGAAGTTGGGCGCGGCGAACCTCCGCGGCACTGGCTTCGCAGCCCGCGACATCGTCGTCCGCCAGATGACGGCCAAGATCGGCGGCGTGCGCTACACCGTTGGCGTCAAGGTCACGGGCCTCGCCGGATTCCTGCTGTCCAAGACCGCCGCGGCCTATTCGAGGCGCAAGCCCAAGGACTGGTACGATATCGCCTTCGTCCTCCTGCACAACGACGCGGGCGGCCCGGCGGCAGCCGCCGCCGCGGTCAAAGCCCAGTTCAGCGCCGACCTCGCGCACGTCCGCACCGCGCTCGAAGATCTCGCCGCCAACTTCACCAGCGCCGGCGCGCAGGGGCCGCAAGCATACGTTGGCCAGATGTTGGTCGATCACCCAGACCTCGATCGCGCACGCTGGCCGCCGATGCGATCGTCGCGGTCGAGGAATTCTCACGATCCCTCGGCGTCCCGTGACCCAGGGGCTGCGGGCTCGCGCTGCCCTCGTGTAGTCCGCCTGGGCGAATGCGACAATCCCATCATGGCAAAGTCCGGCCCCAAGATCGCGGTGCACATCATCGAGTCGCCGCGGGACAGTGATCGCCAAGATCGGCGATTCGAAGGTGCAGCGCTCGCCGAAGCCATGACCCTCTTCCGAATCCCCTACACAGTTCACGACGTGCGGACCAAGGCCTCGTTTGAAGCCGCGTTCGAGGACATCATCGACTGGCACGTGCAGCATCGCCGTCCTAGGCGCATACCCGTTATCCACCTAAGCGCCCATGGCGACCGCAAGGGCCTCGAGCTGACGTCCGGCGACGACATCCTCTGGAGCACCGTCGCCCAATGCGTCGGCAAGGTCGCGTCCAAGTGCGACGAGGCTCCGGCGGTGGACGTGATGAATCGCGCGGCCCGGCGGACATTCGCCGTCGCGTTCAAGCAGGCTGGCCTGGGCCACACCCCCTCAAAGGTGACCCCGGTTCGCGCCGTAGTCCGGCCATCACTCATCTCAGCGGCGAGGTCTTGTCCGCCGAGCGCGCTCGTGTTCCGACAATCGAATCTTGGCGAACATGTGGATGGTCCGTGCCCGATCGCGGGCGGGCCGTCAAGCGGGAACGTGTCCTGTAGATCGAACTTCGCTCGTCGGCGGTCCCGGGCTACCGTCGAGGTGTGAAAACCAAGGCGGCGACGCGCAAGAAGCCGAGCGTGACGAAAGCCGCGACGAAGGCTTCCCCGAAAAAGCTCGCTCCGAAGCGGTCTCCGACGGTGGCAGCGCGGCGTGCGGACTACGGCGCGCCGGTCGACGGGTTCTTCGCCAAGCAGCCGGCGCAGCTGCGGGCGATCCTCGACGAGCTGCGCGCGCTCATCGAGGATGCGGCGCCGGATGCGGCCGCCGCGCTCAAATGGGGGATGCCATTCTATACCCGCGGGGATCAGATGATGTGCGCCCTCGCCTCCTTCAAGTCGCACGTGAACCTGATCCTGCCCGGGCCGCCCGGCACCTACACCGATCCGGACGGACGCCTCGACGGAGACGGCAAGACCGGCAAGCACCTGAAGCTGCGCTCCGTCGACGAGCTGCCCCGATCGACCGTGAGGGGCTGGCTGCGCACCGCGGCGGCGCGTGCCAAGGGCTGAAGGCGTTCTCAGCCCGATCGCGGTCGGGTATCATATGGGCCCCCCCCTAGCCTGGAGATTTTTGATGAAGGCCAGCCCCCACCTCGCGCGTCCTGGGTCGCGCTCCGTTCTGAGTTTGACGGCCGCCTGCGCCCTGGCACTCGCCGCCTGCAGCTCCGGCTCCGGTGGCGGCACGGGAGGCTCCTCGGGCTCCGGCACCGGTGGCACGTCCCCCGGCACCGGTGGGTCTTCGTCGACCGGCGGCGCGACCGGTACGGGTGGTTCGTCGTCGTCCGGCGGGACCGGGGGTCCCGCGACGGGCACCGGCGGCTCTCAGGTGTCGGGGACTGGCGGCTCTCAGGTGTCGGGCTCGGGTGGAACGTCGAGCACCGGCGGTTCGTTCTCGACGGGCGGTCAAGGCGGCTCATCGGCGGGCGGTCACGCCGGGTCGACCTCGACCGGCACCGGCGGCGGCGGCGGATCATCGACGACCGGAAGCGGCGGCAGCAGCGGATTCTGCCCCTCAGGCGCGATCTTCTGCGCCGACTTCGAGGAAGCCAGCGGCGTGCCGGACAACAACCCGGTCGGGACCGCCACCTTCTCCGATCCCAGCGAGTACGGCTGGACGTTCGGTGGATCGACGATGGCCGCCATGATTCTCGACTCGGGGGACATGCCGTATGACGGCAAGCAGTCGCTGAAGGTCAATTCGTCGTCGTCGTTCAGCATCCGCACCCTGGCCGTCAAGGTGCCCCAGACATTCTGGGTTCGCCTGTACATCAAGAGCGCGACGCCGATCGGCATGGTGGACCACAACTCGTTCTTCGCGGCGGGCGTGGACTCCGACTACAGCAAGGCTCACTTCGTCGAGGTCTCCGAGCAGTTCAACTGCATCCTCCTGAACCAGTCGGACTCGCTGTTCCCGACCGGCAACACCTGCGGCGTCAACACGGCGCTGTCCGCCAATCAGTGGCACTGCATGGCGGCCCAGTTCGACGGGGCCACCGGCAACGTTCAGGTGTTCGCGGGCACGACCAAGATCATCGACGCTGCCGGCTGGGCACCCGCCAAGCAGGCCTTCACGACATTCTCGTTCGGATACTTCGACTACAACGAGGGGGCCACGGTCTGGTACGACGACGTCGTCGTCTCCGCCAGCCCCCTCTCCTGCCCGTAGTCCTCAGGCCGGCGGCGCGGCGGTCGCGCCGGGCGCGGTCGCCGTGTACTTCGCGATCAGGCGGCCGATGCGCGGGATGGCGGCCTCGACGTGCTTCTTGCCGGCCGGCCGCAGCTTCTCGTAGGCCTTCTTGAGCGTGTTGTTGGTGGTCTTGGCGGCGCGCTCGTCGCTGATGGTCAGCAGCGCGTCGGCCACCTGACCGGCCTTGCCGTTCAGGAGCGGGCCGATCGGCTCGTTCTTGGACTGGGCCTCGGCCCAGAACGGCTCCAGCCGGTTCACGAAGTCGTCGAGCATGTGATCGACCGCCTCGTTGATGAAGCCCGGCTTGATCGCCTTCACGACCGCGAAGGCCGCCTTGACCGCCAGACCGGTCAGGCCGCCCTTCGAGTCGACCTCTTCCGCAATCAGCTGTCCACAGTCAGCCACGACCTTCGGGCGATTCCCCGGCACCAACAGGATCTCGTTCAAGTTCGGCATGGCGCGTAATCTACACCACGCCGTCGCGGCGTGGTACGCATGGGAGAGATGTCGTTGAGAGTTCTCCCGTCTCCGCGCGGCGCGCTGGCGATCCTGACGGGTCTCAACTTCCTCAACTACGTCGATCGCTACATCCCGGCGGCGATCCTCCCCTCGATCACCGGGGCGCTGCGCCTGACGGACACGCAGGCCGGCTCGCTGGCGACCCTGTTCATCCTGACCATGGCGCTCATCTCGCCCGTCGCCGGCTACCTGGCAGATCGCGGGCCCCGATTCCGGTTGGCGGGGTTGGGGGTGCTGGTCTGGAGCGTCGCCACCTTTGGCTCGGGGTTGGCTGCCACTTACTTGATGCTGATGTTCGCGCGCGCTCTCACCGGCGTCGGCGAGGCCAGCTACACGGTCGTCACGCCTTCGCTGGTCTCCGATTTCTACCCCGCCGAGCGCCGCGGCCGCGCGCTGGCGATCTTCTACGCGGCCATCCCGGTGGGGTCGGCGCTGGGGTTCGTGCTGGGCGGCGCGATCAACGCCCGGTTCGGGTGGCGATGGGCGTTCTTCCTGGCGGGCCTGCCCGGGATCGCGCTGGCGCTAACGCTGTTCCTGCTGCGCGATCCGGAGCGCGGGGCCACCGATCCAGCCTCGCCGCAGGCGGCGTCCGGACGGCCGTCGCTCGGTTCGGTCGCCGCGTTCCCCAGCTTCATCCTGAACACGGTCGCCCAGGTCATCTACACGTTCGTCGTGGGGGGGCTGGCGGTCTGGATGCCGACCTACTTCGTGCGTGTGCGTCAGATTCCCTTGAAGACGGCTGACCTGATGTTCGGCGGCGTGCTGGCGCTGGCTGGGCTGATCGGGACGCTGGTCGGCGGGCGCCTGGGCGACCGGCTGGCCGAGCGGTACCGCGCCGGTCACTTCCTGCTGTCGGGCGCGTCCCTGGTCGCATCTCTGCCGTTCGCGGTGGCCGGGGTCCTGGCCGAATCCCCTGCTATCTTCTGGCCGGCGATGTTCGTGGCCTTGACCCTGCTCTTCCTCAACACGGGCCCGCTGAACGCGGCGATGGCCAACGTCCTGCCCGCGCACCTGCGCGGCTGGGGCTTCGCCGTCAACGTCTTTTCGATCCACGTCTTCGGTGACGCCGCCTCACCCACGGTGATCGGGTTCGCGTCGCAGCGGATGGGGTTGGCCACGCCCGTCCTGGTCACCGCGACGCTGCCGATCCTGGCCGGCCTGATCCTGCTGGCGGGGCGATCGGCGCTGGCCCGCGACCTCCAGCGGAGCGGCGCCGTATGAGCGACGATCCGGCGGACGATCTGGCGGCCCTGGACGTCGCCGCCCGGGTCGCGCGCGAGGCGGCCGTGCTGGTGCGCGGCTATCACGGCAAGCCGCTCACCATCGAGAGCAAGCCCGGCAACGAGCCGGTGACCGAGGCGGACCGGGCGGCCAACGCGCTGATCGTCGAGCGCCTGGGTCAGGCGTTCCCCGACGACATCATCCTGTCCGAGGAGCTGCCCGACACCGGCGCCCGGCTGGGGCGCAGGCGCGTCTGGATGGTCGACCCCATCGACGGCACCAGCGACTTCATCATGGGCGACGTCGGCTTCGTCGTGATGATCGGGCTCTGCGTCGACGGCCGCCCCCACGTCGGCGCGGTGGCCCACCCGCTGTCGGGCAATGTCTATGGCGGCGTGGCGGGCGTCCTCGCCTGGGAGGAGGGTCCGTCCGGGACCCGCACGCCGCTGCACACCTCGACGATCGATCGCGCGCCGGGCATCCGGCTGGTCGCGTCGAAGACCCACCGCACCAACCGGATCGATCGGATCAAGCAGGCGCTGCAGATCCAGGACGAGATCAACGTGGGCAGCGTGGGCTTGAAGATCGGGCTCGTCAGCCGGGCCGAGCGCGACCTGTACGTCTACACGGGCGGCCGCACGAAGATCTGGGATACCTGCGGCCCCGAGGCGGTCCTGCGCGGCGCCGGGGGCCTGATGACCGACGTCGACGGCGCGCCGCTCAGGTACGACCAGCCCGATCTCTACAACCGCCGCGGCATCGTCGCCTCGAACGGCCCGCTGCACCCGTTCGTGATCGAGACGCTGGCGCCGTTCGTGCGCACCACGGATTAGCTCAGCTGAGCTAGCTCCCCGCGATCATCATCTCGGACACCCGGAAGCTGGGGCACTGCACCGAGGATCGGGTGTCCGGGTCATCGCCGACGGCGTCGACTCGCTTCCACAGATCGTCGAAGGCCAGCGACACGGTGATCTCGGTGACCGGGAAGGCCCGCTCCCCGCGCTCGATCCAGAAGCCCCCCGCCCCCTGCGAGTAGTCGCCGGTCGCGGCGTTGAACCCGAACCCCATGAGGTCGGTGACGTACAGCCCCCGGTCCAGCCGCTCCAGCTCGGCAGCCGGCGTTCGACCGGGGCGCAGGATCAGGTTCGAGATCCCGACGTGCGGCCCGCCGCCCACCGCCCGCGTGGCCGAGCCCGTCGAGCGGCGCCCGAGCTTGCGCGCCGCGTAGACGTCGCACAGGAACGTGCGCAGCACCCCCTCCGAGATGAGCACGTTCGTGCGGCTGGCCAGCCCTTCGCCGTCGTAGGCGCGCGACCCGGGCCCGCGCCTGATGAGCGGGTCGTCGAGCAGCTCGACCAGCGGCGAGGCGACCGGCGTCCCCTCGCGCCCCGCCAGGTAGGTGCTGCGCCGCCAGAGGGCGCCACCGGACAACACGCCGGCCAGCTGTCCCACCAGGCCGCGGCCGGCGTCCGGCGAGAACACCACCGGCGCAGCGCCGGTGGGGATCTTGCGCGCGCCGAGCTTGGCCACCGTGCGGCGGGCCGCCTCGAGCCCGATCTCGGCCGGGTCGCGCAGCCCGCTGGCGAACCGCGAGGCGCTCCAGTAGACGCCGTTGCGCTTCTTCCCCTCGGCGTCGTCGCAGATGGGTTCCACCGCGAAGGAGACGTGCGTCCCGCGGGCGGACCCCGAAAACCCGGCGGAGGTCGCGAACGCCGACGCGCCGACGGTCCGGCCGAACACGGCGCCGTCCGAGTTGGTGACCCGCTTGTCCTGCTTCAGGGCGGCGGCCTCGCCCACACGCGCGCGGCGCAACCCCTCGGCGACGTCCAGTGACAGGACCGCCTCGTCCCACAGGTCCAGGTCCGGCAGCTCGCGCGCCATGTCCTCCGGCGACGGCAGCGCCCCGGCCGGATCGGGCTCGGACAGCGACGCCAGCTCGACGCTCTCGCGCGCGAATTGCTCCAGCGCGGCGGGTGAGAAGTCCGACGTGTACGTCACGGCCGAGCGGCTGTCCTTCAGCACGCGCAGCCCCAGGGCGCGGCTCCCGGCTTCCTTGATCAGCTCGGTCTCGCCCAGCCGGACCTTCACCTCCAGCTCGGTGCCGTCGCGCACCAGCACCTCGGCGCCGTCGGCGCCCGCCTTCTTGGCGAACGACAGCATCTGCTCCGCCAGTCGCTGGCACTCCTTCGGGTCGGGAAGCCGCCGCCCACCCAGGGACTTGGGCGCGCTCATCGAGTCTTGGTCCCGCCCACGGTGATCTCGGCGATCTTCATGGTGGGCGTGCCGATCCCGACCGGCACCGACTGCCCGTCCTTGCCGCAGGTCCAGGTCCCCTGCGACAGCTCGAAGTCCGATCCCAGCATGGTCACTTTGCGCAGGACGTCCGGCCCGTTGCCGATCAGGTTGGTCCCCTTGAGCGGCGCCGTCAGCTTGCCGTCCTCGATCAGATAGCTCTCGGTCAGCGCGAAGACGAAGTCGCCGTTCGAGATGTTCACCTGCCCGCCGGCGAACCGCTTGGCGTACACGCCGCGCTTGACCGACTTGATGATCTCTTCCGGATCGTCCTGCCCCGGAGCCAGGAACGTGTTGGTCATGCGAGGCAGCGGCTCGTGCCGGAAGCTCTGGCGCCGGCCGTTCCCCGACGGCTTGGTGGCGAAGTGCTTGGACGACAGCCGGTCCTGCATGTAGCCGACCAGCACCCCGTTCTCGATCAGAACGTTGCGCTGGCCCGGGTTCCCCTCGTCGTCGACGTTGATGGTCCCGCGCGCGTTGTCGACGGTGCCGTCGTCGATCACCGTGCAGAGCGGCGAGGCCACGCCCTGGCCGACCCGGTCGGCGTAGTTCGAGGTGCGCTTGCGGTTGAAGTCGGCCTCCAGGCCGTGCCCCACCGCCTCGTGCAGCAGGATGCCCGACTCGCCGGCGCCCAGCACCACCTCCATCGGCCCGGCCGGCGCCTCCACGGCGTGCAGCATGCCGATGGCCAGCCGGGCAGCCTCGCGCCCGTGCTCCTCCGGGCTCTGGCCGACCCGTGCGAAGAACTCCATGCCGAAGCGCCCCGCGCCGCCCGAGCGCCCGACCTGCCGCTGGCGCGACGCCCCCTCCCCCTCCTCGGCGACCGCGCTGACGCCGAAGCGGATCATCGGCTGGCTGTCGCGGGCCATGTGCCCGTCGGAGGTGACCACCAGGACGTCACGGTGCTCCTCGGCCAGCGACGCCTCGACCCGCACGATGCGCGGGTCGGCCGCGCGCGCCGCCGCGTCGGCGCGCCGCAAGAGCGCCACCTTGTCGACGCCCGGGCGCGCCAGCGATGGCTCGCTGACCGGGTAGCGATCCGCCAGGCGCACCGGACGGATGTCGATCGGCCCGGGCGCCGCGCCGCTGGACGCGATCTGCGCCGCGGTCCGCGCCGCCTCGAGCATCCGATCCTCGGACAGCTCCTCGGTGTACGCGTAGCCGGTCGCGTCCCCGCGCAGCACGCGCACGCCCAGCCCCAGCGTCACGCCACGACCGACGGTGCGAATGCGCCCCTCCTCCATGACGTAGTCCGCGCCGCTCCGGTGCTCGAAGTAGAGGTCGGCGTACTCGCCGCCCGACCCCAGCGCGGCGGCCAGCATCCGCTCGGCCAGCGCCACGTCGATCGCGTCCAAAGGAGACCGCGCCGCCTCGCTCACGACCGCGCCTTCCCGGCCGGGGCCGCCGCGCGGCCGTTCAGCGACTTCAAGCAGTCGTCGATCGCGTCGGCCGCCTGCCGGATCTCCTCTTCGCGCCCGCCCAGCCAGACCCGCCCAACCGCGCCGAACGTCACCATCTCCAGCAAGCTGACGCCGGCCCGCTTCTCGGCCTCGTTGGCGGCCAGCGCCGCATAGCCGGCCGGCTGGACCTCGAGCGTGTAGAGCGTCTCGCCTTCGAGCAGCATCTGTCCGTGTCGCATCCGGTTGATCATGGCCGACTGGTGGCCGTCGATGCCAGTGATGATTTCGCGCGACAGCGCGCGCGGCGCCAGTCGGTCCGCCTCGGCCAGGCCCAGGCGCTGCAGGATGGCGGCCGCGGCCGCCCGCACCTCGCCCTGGTCGAAGGCGTGCAACTCCAGCAGGCCGAACGCGCGCTCGACGATCTGCATCCCGGGGATCACGCGCGCGGTCTTGAGCGCGGCGTCCGTCAGCGTGTTGACGGCAATGCCCGGGGCGATCTCGACAACCAGCGCCGCCTGACCGTCCAGGGGCAAGAGTCCCTGCGCGACGGTCTGTAGGAATCCAGCCAGCTGGGGTTGGAGGACGTCGATGAACGTGAGCGCGCGAAGCTCCATCGACGGCATTCTATCCCGGGACCGCGGCGATCCCGGCGCGCGAACTGAGACTTACGCGCGATCCGGGGGGACGCCCAGCTCGCCGTTGGTGTCGTCCTTGATCTTGGCGAGCCCGCGCACCTCGACCTGCCGGATGCGCTCGCGGGTCAGATTCAAAATTGCCCCCACCTCCTCCAGCGTGATGCCGCCCTTGTCCGCGACGTCCAGCGAGCAGGTCTCGGCCATCTCCCAGACCTCCAGGTGCGGGAAGTTCAGCTTGATGGCGCCCGTCTCCGGATTGACGTCCAGGTACAGGTGGTGCGAGCACGAGACAAACGGGCACGGGCGCGCCATCTGACTGCAGGCCTCGCGCGTCTGCGGTCGCTCGACGTCATCCGGGTAGACCAGCAGCTCGGACAGCCGGCGCTCGTCGCGGGTCAGCCGCTTGGGCGCGATCGTCTTCGATCGCACGCGCCCGTCGCGGCCGGCCGAGTGCACCTTGCGCCGGATGCGCGCCACCTCGGGCTGCGGCGCATCCTCATCCTCGGTGACGCCGCTGCTCTCTGCGTTCAACTCCTGCGTCTCATCCAGTTCATCCATGGGCTCCTCCTCCTCGGTGGGCGTGGCCGCCATCAATACAGGTCGCTTGCCGCTGCCGCGCCGCCGGTGGGCGACTCGGCGGCTTGGGCCGAAATTCGTCGTTCCAGACTGCTGATCCGCCGGACCAGCTCGCCCGCGGCGCGCTTGGCCTCGACGATCTCCCGCTCCAGCTCGCGGCGCCGCTCGGGATCGCTGGCCTGGCCGCGCGCCGTCCGCTCGAACCCGGCGATCAGATCGCGCAGGTCGTTCTCGACGCCCTCGATCTCGTCCTTGAAGCGGGCGAACGAGCGCTGGATCTCCTCGATGGTGCGATCCGCCGCCATCATCCCCTTCACCACGTTCACCCGCCGGATCACGTGCGCCGGGTAGAGCCCGCACGAGCCGCGGTGCTTCCCCTTGCGCCCCACCCGCACCGAGCGGGGCAAGAGGCCCAGCTGCACGTACTTGCGCAGCGTCGCCTCGGAGAACCGGATCCCGCGCGTCTCGAAGACGTCGACGATCTGGCGTGACGTCAGGCCGTTCGGCCAGGCCCGCTCGATCTCCTCGATCTCCCTCTCGTCGAGGAGCCCCCGGCCTGCGGGGGAAGTCGATGGAAGAGATCGCTTCATTATCCGATTTTCAAAGTAATCTATTGAATAGAATCTCCTCAATAGAAAAACATCTGTGAATCTGTTCAGTCACCCGCGATCCGCGCTGGTTTTCGAGTGATTCGCGCGATCGAGGCAGCCCCAGAGCACATCGCCGGCGCCGCCCCGCGCTCTCGACGAGTGTCGATCGGGCCCTATACTGGCGCTGCATGCAGCGGCCGCGGATCACCGCCGCGGCGATCCTGGCGATCGCCGCGCTCTCCTTCGCGACGATTCGCGGCGCGTCCGGCGCGCGCGAGCGGCAGTTCTTCAGCGCGCGCGCCGGGGTCGGCGTTCAGGCGGCCCCGGGCTGGACGCTGTCCCTGCACACCGGTTACCCCAAGATCCTCTGCCTGCTGGTGCATCCCGGCGGCAGCCGCATCTCGCTGGCCGTCGACGACAGCGCCGGCGCGCCGACCGCGGTCGCGCTGGCCGAGCAGAACCGCCCCGGGCTGGCGGCCCAGGGGCTCGAGGTCGTCGCCGTCGCGCCCGCCCCGCGGGACACCGCCGTCCTGGACGCCCGCTCCGACCGGCGCCACCAGGTCGTGCGGCAGATCTATCTGGTGCGCGACGTCCCCTGGGGCCGGCAGGCGATCGTGCTGACCCTGACGGCGCCGGTCGCCGACGCGAGCGGCGCGAACAGCGCGCTCGACTGGGTGGCGGCCCATCTGGACCTCGAGCCTCCGCCCCCGCGCGACGACCACCGCGAGCACCGCGACGCCGGTCGAGACTGATCCGGTCAGCTCAGCTGGTCAGCTTGCCAGCGGCGGGTGAAGGCGGGGGCTCTTCGCGGATCAGCCGGCCGAGCGCCTCGAGGCGATCCGCCCCGACCGGGTCGGTGGGCGCGCGCCCGAAGGGGGCCTCCATGTACTTCCAGAGCTTCTTCCACCAGCGCACCGGCCCCTTGTCGCTGCATCCGAAGCGACGATCTCCCACGCCGCAGTAGAGGCGCACGTGCATGTGATCGTCGTGGGGCTCGGAGTCGCTCGGCTGGTGCAGGATGAACGCGGCGCGGGCCAGCAGCGCCGGGTCGTCCCCTTCGGCCGCCGCCTCGCGCAGCAGCGCGGCGCCCAGACTCCGCTGCACGAAGATCCACTGGACCTCCGCCTCGGGGTCGGTCAGGAGCGCCCGCACGAACGCCCAGTTCCGGCGCGCGTCGAAGCGATAGGCGGGAACGGCCCTGGCCGGTGCGCGGACGCCCTGCGGGGGCGACCAGCGCAGCGCTCGCCCGTCCGAAGCGAAGTG
The DNA here is from genome assembly GCA_035578045.1 of Polyangia bacterium. GTDB lineage: Bacteria > Myxococcota_A > Polyangia > Fen-1088 > Fen-1088 > JADGRB01. The sequence goes on from DATJWP010000034.1 coordinate 83,434, forward strand.
CAGCATCGCGTCCGACAGCCGCGCGGGCCGGCCCGCGGTGTCCGCGGCGTAGAAGAAGACGTCGACGTCACGCCCGTCCTGGTGGGACTTGTGCTGCGCGGACCCTCCGCCCGCCCGGCGCGACAGATCACCGATGGCCGCGACGCCGCCGGGGGCGTCACGCTCGACGCTGCGCGCGGCCCGGGCGACCAGGTCGACCAGCGCCTCGGTGCCGTAGTTGGCGCGACGACTGCGCCAGGGCGCCGGCACGGCGTAGCCGTCCCCGTCGAACGGCAGGGAGGCCGGATGTCGCAAGGTCCCGTCGGCGCTGGTGCCCAGGGACGCGCTGCTGAAGGTCGTCGCCAGCGGACCGCTGCAGCCAGCAGCGGCCGCCAAGCAGGCGGCGGCGATCAGGCGCCCGACGGCGATCAGCCGTACGCCTTCTCGATCCGTTCCTGGTCTTCTTTGCAGCGGATGCAAAGCGTCGTTTCGAGGCGCGCTTCGAGGCGCTTGATCGAGATCGGCTCGTCGCACTGCTCGCAAACCCCAAAGCTCCCGGCTTTGATCTTCTCGAGCGCGTGGTCGATCTTCTGAAGGAACACCTTCTCGCGGCCCCGCAGGCGAAAGGTGAACGAGTGCAGATACTCGGACGAGGCCAGATCCATTTCATCCGGCAGGTCGTCGGCGTCCAGCGTCATATCCTCGTTCAAGGTTCGCTGCGCGTTCCGAAGGATCTCCTTCTTCTTCGCGAGCAGGATGTCCCGAAAACGCTTCAGGTCTTTCTTCTTCAGCCCGGTCCCTTCCATGAACTTCCCCGCGCCCTCAACGGCGCTCCATATGCGAATCGGTCCAAGCTCCCAACAACATCCCAGAACAAGTGGCGAACTATACGGTCAGGCAAAAAACTAAAATGGGCGGGTAGGATACGCATAAGTTGCGTCATCGTCAAGGCGAGGCCTCGCTTGACACACGACGATAAGCCAGCTTACAGTAGCCCACTCGACCACACGCGGAGGCCTCGCACACTCATGGGCGGTTCCGACAAGCGCAAGCAGAGCCTGTACTTCCCCGAAGAAATGCTGAAGGAGATCCAGGACGAAGCCACCCGGCAAGACCGGTCGCTGTCGTGGATCGTTCAGAAAGCCTGGAAGATCTCCCGCAAGGAGATCATGAAGTACCCCTCGGTCAACGAGTTCCCGGGCGAAGAGGACGAGCGCGGCGCAAACGAGTAGTTTTTTGCCCGCGAGAGATTTCCTGCTGGTCGCCGAAGCGGTCACGCCGCTCGGCGATGGGGTTTCGGCCGTGGGCGCGAGCGGACTCAGCCGCGCCCTCGCGGCGCTGGGACATCGGGCCACGGTCCTCGCCCTCGCTGGCGTCGACGAAGCGGCTCGTGTGCCGGGGCTCGCGCGGCGGCTGCGTACCGTCTCCGCTCCGGTCGGCGGCGCCACCCGCGAGCTCGTGCTGTTCGAGGGGCGGGCGGCCCGTTCGGATGCCCAGCTCCTGATCCTGGGGACACCCGCACCGCCCACCCGGGCAGAGACGGTGTCGATCCTGGCCGGAGCGACGCGCTCGCTGGCGACCGATGGTCTGGTCACCCCGGCGGTCGTGGTCGGCTGGGGCGAGCCCGCCGCCGCGGCGCTGTCGACCACGTCGGCCGCCGCGCGGCTCTTCGTGCTGCCGACCGGCCGTACCGGCGTCCCGCTCACGCCGGAGGAGACCGAGGTCCTGCGCCCGCTCCTGCTGGGCGACGACTCGGCCTCGCATTCGCTGGTCGCGCTCGGCTGCCTGGGGGCCAACGCGATCGTGGGCCCCAGCCCCAGCGCCGCTCGGGCGATGGAGTCCGACCCCGGGCTGGCGTCGCGCGCGTCCGACGAGCCGTTCCTGAGCGTTCGGTTCGGCTGCGACGATCCGCCCCACGATCCGGCCACGGATCCCGCTCTGCCCGCCACGTCGGGTGCGACCCCGCTCGCGCGCAAGGCGGAGTGCCGGCGCGCGCTGGCCCGACGCTGCTCCGTGGCCGTGGGACCGCGCACGCTGCTGCTCACCACCGGCCCGCTCGGGAGCGACGACGACGCGCACGCCATGCTCGCCGCCATCGAGCGCCTGGCGCCGTTCGACGTCGTGACCGTGATTGTGCCAAAGGGCGAGCCGGCGGCGGTGGACCGGGCGCGGCTGCTGGCGTTGAGGCAGCCCGGCCGGGTGGCCCTGTTGCCGGGCGCCGAACCGGCCGACGAGCGCTTCGCGCGCGCGGCCGCCGACGCGATCCTGCTCGGCGACGATCACGACCGCATCGGCCGGTCTGCGGGGCTGGCCCTGCTCTACGGGACGCTCCCGATCGCGCCGGACGTCGGCGCGAACCACGACTACCTGGTCGACTACGATGCGGCCTCCCGCACCGGGGACGCGATCCTGTACAGCGCCTCCTCCGCGTTCGAGGTCGAGAGCGCGATTCGCCGCGCGCTGGGGCTCCGCATCGACAGCGACGTCTGGGCGCCGCTGGTCACGCGGCTGATGGACCGTGCGCCGCGCTGGTCGGCGACGGCCACCGCCGTGGCCGAGGTCGTCGACGAGACGCTGGCCAGCGTCTGAACGTCGTCACCCGCGGGTCAGGCGCGTCACGCGGACGCCGAGCTCCCCGTCCACGTTCACCAGCTCACCCTCGGCCCAGGGCTCGCCGCCGACCCGCAGCACGACCGCGCTGGTGCGCTCCGCCCGCAGGCCGAGCACCACCCCCGGCGCCAGTCCCAGCACCTCGCTGGCCCGCAACGTGATCCGACCCAGCTCGGCCACGATTTCGATCGGCGCGTCCGAGAGCGCCGCGGCCGGTTCGATGGTCTTTTCAGCCTCCATGGTCAGGTCCTTTGCGTTCGGCTTTGCGTCCAGCATCCGCGTTGCGTGCCTCCAACCAGTGACGGCCGTCGCGCGGCCGTCGGGCGCCACCCGCAGCGTGGCGCAGGAATCGCCCAGAGAAAGATTCACGTCCCAGTCGGCGGTGGTGTCGGCGGCGGCGGCCGCGGTCCCGTCGAACCGCACCGCATCGCCCGCGGCCAGCTGGGCCACCTCCGCGTTCGTGAGCGTCGTCCGGGCGACCTGCAGCGCAGCCTCGAGCGGCAGGCCTGCTCCGCGATCGACGGTGATCGAACCCGCCCCATGAACGGCCGGCGCCGGCGGAGTCTGCAGCCACAACGTTCCGCCGCCCGCCGACGAGGTCAGGCGCAACACCACCGCTGGTCCGTGCCGCTCGGGCGCCGGCCCCAGACCGAACGACCACCCCGCCGCGTCGAGCAGCGGCGACAGCAGCGCGATGAGAACGCCGCGCTCGGCGCGCCCCAGCTCCCGCGCGGGACCAAATCCCTCGCCACCACAGAGCGCGACGTCGACCCACCGGCTGGCCAGCGGCGCTGGCACCGAGAGTCGCCCCGCCACTCCGTCGCGCCGGATGGCGACCGCGATGGCATCGGAGGGGACCGAGGAGATCACCCCGACCGTCTCTACCTTTGCCTGGCCGAGCAGCGGCAGGTCGACCGTCCAGGCCGGCGGCACACCCGCCAGGAAGCGCGCCATCGCGCGCGACGCCGCGGCTTCGGCGCGCGAGACCGCCGGGCATCCGGCGAGATCGAACGAGGTGACCGTCACCGCCGCCCCCGATCGTTTTGCTGGGCGCTCACGATCGACAGGGCGATCCCGCGGCGGCGCAGACGGACCCGGATCTCTTCCATCGCGTTCGACAGCGTGTCGCGCGAACCGGTGCTGGCTGTCAAGATCTCCGCGACGATGCTGCGGCCTCCGCCGATCGCGACGAGGCGAATCTCCGCGCCTCCGGGCGATCCGTCGGCCACGGCGACGCGCGCTTCCGGATCGCCCGCGCGCGAGCCGATGAGGACCCTCTCGACCGATCCGATCTGACCGACTTCTCTAATTTTGCGCGGCGGGCCGCCGGCAGATTGCCGCGCGGAGCGCTCGACCTGGGCATCCGGTCCGTTTGGTAAGCCCGCCAGAACCGGGCCGAACCCCGGGCCGTTTCGGCCCAGCCGGCGCGCTGGACCGTGCCCCGCCGGCTGGACCTTGGGGGGGCCCCCCGGTGCGCCCGAGGTGGTCGGATCACGCACCTTCATGCTCGCGGTTTCGGCCATCACGCGGGGCAGTTGCGCGGAAACCTCGTCGTTTTGGTAATATTCGTCGAAACCGTGGCCCTTCGCGGCCATCGAATAGGAAACGGAAGGCCGGGACCCGAATGACGAAGTCAGGCCCACGATGAATTGCCAGGAACTCATCGACTTCTGTTTCGATTACATCGAGGGTGCGCTCCCCGAGACGGAACAGGTTGGATTTCGGCGGCATCTCTCTCAGTGCCCCGACTGTGTCTGTTTCTTCGAAACGTATCGGCGGACGCCGGAGCTGACGCGCGAAGCGCTGGCGACGCGCATCCCGGCGTCGGTGCGTGAATCGATCCGCAGCTTCCTGCTGGCGCGCCGCAACGGCTGATCGCCGGCGGCCGCTGAAAAAAATCGGATCGACTTTTTTGACAGGGTCGGTATTGCGCCTATCTTGTCCTACATGTACGACAATCTCTCACTGGCCCTCGGCCGCCGTCTGACACCTCGCCTTCGGCTGGCCCTGACGATGAACCAGTACGTCAAGGACGACCCCTGCCCCGCTCTGGCGCGGGACGTGAGCGAAGGGGGTCTGGCGCTGCAGAAGCGGCTCGATCCGACCCAGCGCCCGGTCGAGCTGGTCAACCTCGAGATCGAACTCCCCGGGACCAACGAGACCATCTGGGCAGCCGCCGAGCCGCGCTTCGACGCGCTTCATCGCAGCCTGCAGGTGTCGGGGCTCCGCTTCGTCTCCATGGCGCGCAAGCACGAGCGGCTGATTCGCGACTACCTGCGCGAACGCCGCGAACGGCTGGCCCGGCTGCTGGCTCCTCGGCCGATCCAGAGCCGGTTCGTCTAACACCTTCATCCACCAACCTCACCTCGGTCGGTCTCCGGCGCAGCAATGGTGCGGCGCCGGAGGCCGTTTTTTTTTTGCGGCGCTGGCGGGGCCAGCCAACGCGGCGGCGGTGCTACGCTTGGGGCGTGGCACGCCGGCTGGCGCTGGGCGCTCTCGCCGCGCTGTTCGCGCTGGCTGCGCGAACGGCGAACGCTGCCTGGCAGGTTCACGGCCGTTCGCCCGAAGCGCTGCTCGACGCCGCGGTCGCCGAGCTCCAGCGTCATCCCGACGACCCCACCGTCGCGCGCCGCGCGGTGCAGCTGGCCGGACGGCGGGGGCGGGCCGCGCTGGCGGAGCGGCTGCGGGTTCGCGCCGCCGCGCGCGGTGACTACGCCAGCCGCGCTGCGTACGCGCAGGCGCTGCTGGCGGCGGAAGACTTCGCGACTGCCGCCGCCGCCTTCGACGACGCGCTCCGCGTCGCGCCGCGCGCGCCAGCCGCGCTGGCCGGCCGCGCTCGCGCCCTGGCGGCGGCCGGGAACACAGAGGCGGCCGCCCGCGCGTACGACCGAGCGCTGGCCGAAGAGCGGCGCCCGCCGGCACGCCGCCGCCTGATCGACGGCGCGCTCGCGTCGCTCCCCTCTCGACCCGCCGGCGCCGATCTGGATCGCGCGATCGCGCTGCGCCGCGAGCTGGCGCAGCTGGCGCCCTCGGACGATCGCGCCGCCGAGGCCCTGGCCGATCTGCTGGAGCGCGCGGGCAGGACCGACGAGGCGGCCACGGCGCTGGAGGCGCGCGTCCCGGCGGGGCACCCGGCCGCGAAGCTGTCTCTGGCGCTGCGCGCGGCCCGGCTGCGCGCCCCCTCGGCCGACCCGCGATCATCCGACCGCGCCGCCGGCACCATCAACGCCTTGCTGCGCGAGCTGCCGCCCACGGACACCCGGCGCGGCGAGGTCTGGACCGCCGCCCGCGACGTCGCGCGGACGCGCGGGCGACTCTCGGAGCTGGCCGACACCCTGGCTCACGCGCCCGGCGCCGGACAGGCCCACGTCGAGCTGGACCTGCTGGGTCAGGTGCTCGAGGAGATGGGAGACCTGGATGGCGCGCTCCAGGCCACCCGACGTGCACACGACCTGGCGCCGCGGGACGGCGCGATAGGCCGCCGGCTGGTCGCGCTCCTCGATCGCGCCGGGAACGCGCAGGAGGCCAGGACGGTCGAGGAGGAGCTGGCCCGGCGCCGCCCGGGCGACGTCGACCTGGCCACGGAGCTGGCCGACCGCCAGTGGCGCGCAGGCGATCGCGTGGCCGCCGGCGCGACGCTGGACCACGCGATGACCCGGTTCGCTGGCGAGCCCGCGGCCCTGGAGCGGTTGGCCGAGCTGGCTGAGCGATGGCGCGACGACCGTCGCGCCATCCGGGCCTGGACGCTCCTCGACCGGCGCGAGCCCGACAGCGAGGTCGCGGCGATCGGGCTGGGCGAGGCCCAGTTTCAGGCGGGCGACCGGGCCTCCGCCCGCCGGACCTGGGCGGCGCTGCGCCGCCGTTCCGCCTCGCCCGCGGCGGGTCACCTGCGGTTCGGCGAGATCCTGCTCGACCACGACATGGTCAACGACGCGCGCGACGAAGCGGAGGCGGCCGAGGCGGCCGACCCCAGCCGCACCGAGCCGCACCGGCTGCTGGCGCGCATCGCGGAGCGCGAGCACCAGACCGACGCGGCGACGGCCGAGTGGGAGAAGGTCCTGTCCGCCGGCCAGACGCCCCAGGCCGGCCTGGTGTCCGGCGGGGCCGCCGCTCGAAGCGAGGCGCGCGCCCGCCTGCTGACGCTGCTCTCGCGACAGGGGCGGGCCAGGCTGGACGCGAAGATCCGCGAGCTGCGCGAGCAGACGCGCGCGCACCCGGACGACCTCGAGGGCGCGCTGTTCCTGGCCGACGCGGAGCAGCGACTGGGCGACGTCGAGGGAGCGATCGGCACCTTGCACGACATCGTCGATCGGGCCGGCCCGGCCGACGGCGCTCAATCCACCGAGCTGGTCGACGCCGGCTTCACGCTGGTCCGGTTGCTGCGGCGCCAGGGCCGGCTGGACGAGGCCCAGGCCCGGCTGGAGGCGCTGGCCCACGTCGCGCCCGGCCGCGCGCGCGAGGCCCAGCTGCAGAACGCGGAGCTCGCGCTGACCCGCTTCGATCGCGCCGGCGCCCTCGCGCACGCCCGCGACGCGGCCGCCGGCGCCGACGCCGCGACCCTGGCCCGCGTCGGGGAGATCAGGGAGGCGGCGGGCGACGACGCCGGAGCGGCCGAGGCCTACCGGGGCGCGATGTCCGTCGACGGGCCGCCGGCCGCCCCGCTGGCGCTGGCCCGGTTGCTGGCTCGCCAGGGCGACACGACCGGAGCCGCGGCGGCGCTGGAGCTGCTGCTCCGCGCGACGCGCGACGACGCGTCCCTGGCAGACGCGGGCCGGCGCGCCATCAGCCTGCAGGAGACGCTGGGCCGGCTCCCGGACCTGGCCGAGTCCCTGGCCCGGCCGGACGCGGACGGGGCCGGCTCGCCCGCGCGTCGCCATGCGCTCCTGGACGTGCTCACCCGGATGCCGTCGCCGCGCGACGCCGCCGAGCGCGAGGCCTGGGCGCGCGTGGGGCGACTGGCGCTGCGGCCGCTGCTCGAGATCCTGTCGGCCGACGAGGATGTCCCGGACCGGCAGGCGATCCTGGCGCTGGGCCGGCTGGGCAACGGCGACGCGGCGCCGGCGCTGGCGCGCATCGCGGGGCGCGCGCTCGACAAGACCGCGCGACGGACGCCCGAACGGGCGGCGTTCGGTGCCCGGGAGGCCGAGCAGGCCGCCCTGTTCGCGCTGGCCCAGCTGGGCGATCCACGCGGGTTCGACCTGCTCGCGCGCGCCGCCGAGGACGCGTCACCGCTGGTTCGCCGGGTCGGGCTGTGGGGGCTGGGCCGGATCGCCGATCCGCGGGGCGACGCCCACCTGTCGCGGGCGCTGGAGGCGCCGCAGGTCGAGCTGCAAGCGCTGGCGTGCCTGGGGTTGGCCAGCCGGGTGAACGGCGCGAACGCCATGACTGGAAAGACGGCCGCGATGCTCGCGCGCGTCGCTCAGGATCCCGGACGCGATCGGCTGGTGCGGCGCGCGGCGATCGCCGCGCTGGGCCGCTCGGGCGCCTGGGGCGTCGATCCGCTGATGGCGATCCTGGATGCCGAGGACGCCGAACTGGCGCGCACCGCCGCCCTCGCGCTGGGCGCCACGCACGACCCACGCGTCCCCGCCGCGCTGACCAGACGCGCGCTGCTCCCCGGGCAGATGGGGGGACAGGACCCCGAGACAGCGGTGCTGGGCCTCGAGGCCTGGCTCGACCCGTCGGAGCGCCCGGCGCCGGGAACCACCGCCTCTGCGCTCTCGGTACCCGATCTGATCGCGGCGGTCGAGGCGATGCCCCCGGCCGCCGACCTCACGCAGGCCTGGCGGGCTCGGGTGCCCGAGGTCGTCCGCTCGCTCGGCGAGGCGCTGTCGGCCGGCGGCGCCCCTCGGGTGGCGGCGCTGTCCGCGCTCGACAGTCGATTCGACGAGCCGGGCCTGGGTCTGCTTGCGCCGGCGGGCGATCTTCCGCTGCCCCCGGAGGCCGCCGCCGCCGCGCGCGAGGTCGCGACCTCACTGGCCGACGCGGTGGCCGCCGCCCTGGACGATCCTGCCCCGGAGGCGCGGGCGGCGGCGCTGTCCGTCCTGGCAAAGCTGGGGGACGCGCGGGGATCGCCCGCCCGGGTCGCGGCCGCCGTCGCCGGCGGGGAGGCCGAGCTGGCCGAGTCGGCCGTCACGGCCGCCCGGCTCATCGCGCGGGTGGGCCCGACCGCCGCCGCCGAGGTGGCCGCCGCCGTCGCTCCGCTGGCGCGTGGGGACGCGACAAGCTGGCGCGTCCGGCTCACGGCGGTGCGCGTGCTGGCCCAGCTGGGCCCTCACGGTCTGCCGGGATTGCGGGCGGCGCGGGACGACGCCAACCCGCTGGTGCGCGCGGCGGCGCGGACCGCCGTCCAGAGGGAGCGCCCGCCCGGCGCAGCGTAACTTGTCGGCTTGACTTGCCACCTTGGCGGTCGAAAATACGCTGACCATGCTTTGTCCGAACTGCAGCACCGAAGTACCCGCCGGATTTCGCTTCTGCGGGAGCTGCGGAAACAAGATCGAGGGTGCTCCGGCGCCCGCCCGCACGATGTTCTTCGGCGCTCCCCAGCAGGCGCCCGGCCGCGCCAAGCTGACCGTCATCAAGGGCGAAGGGGTGGATGGCGTCACCTACCTGCTGAACGCCGTCGAGCACCTGGCCGGTCGCAGCGACGGGGCCATCATGTTCCCGGACGATCCACTCCTGTCGCCTCGCCACGCGAGCTTCGTCTATCGGGAGGGGAAGCTCCACGTGGTCGACGAGGGATCGGTCAATGGTGTCTTCATCCGGGTCAAGGCGCCCACCCCCCTGGTGCCGGGGGCGCTGTTCCTGATCGGCGAGCAGCTGCTGCAGATCGAACCGTCTCCCCCCGACCTGGGCCCCCAGCCGGACTCCGAAGGGACGTACTTCTACGCCAGCCCCAAGCGCCCCTCGAAGATGAAGCTGATCCAGCGCCTGCGCGGCGGCGAGATCGGCATGATCTACCGCTCCCGGAATGACACGATCTCGATCGGGCGCGAGGGAAACGACGTCAACTTCCTGGACGACCCGTTCATCTCGGGGCGGCACGCCCAGATCACGATGGCCCAGGATGGGCAGGTGACCCTGACCGACCTCGGATCCAAGAACGGCACGTTCGTCCGGATCAACGACGAGCTGCCGCTCGAGCACGGGGACCACATCTTCCTGGGACAGCAGCTCCTGCGCGTCGAGGTCAGCTGATCCGACCGTCCGGCAAAACCCCGCCGGCGCGAATTGACGCTGGAGGCTCGCCATGTTAGTTGCCATAGGCTGACCGGGGGTCGCTTTGATCACCTGCAACCGCTGCGGCAAAGAAAATCAGGACCATTACAAATTTTGCCTTGGCTGTGGCAGCGAGCTGGTGAAGCCCGCGGCGCCTGCCCCGGCGCCGTCTCCCCCCGCTGCCGGACTCACGCCGGGTCCCGTGGTTTCGCCGCCACCCGCGGCGGCTGAATCGTCCGCGCTCGAGACGGCGCGGACCATCCTGCCCCCAGGACCACCCTCGGCGGCGGTCGCCGGAGAGCTCCGGACCACCTCTCCCGCCGCGGCAAAGCCGCGGGGCGGCATCCCCTGGAACGACTCACCCAAGATGCCGGCTCCCATCCCGGCCTTCCAGCTCCAGCAGAATCCGCTGGCTTCCGGCGCCACGCCGGGCCCCCGGGTGACCGCGGGCGCCAGCAACGGTGGCGGCGCCTCGGTCGTGACGCCGCCGCCCGTGGCCGCCGGGCGACCGCCGGGCGCGGCCGCTCAGGTGTCGGCGACGGGACCCACGCCGGGCCCGGTCACCGCGGGTCCGGCCGGCGAGATCATCTGCCCGACCTGCGGCAAGACCGTCCAGCCGGGGTTCGCCTTCTGCGGCGCCTGCGGAACGCGCATCACGCGGCAGCCCAGCGGGCCAGCGGCGGTCGCGCCGCCGCGGACCGTCTTCATGGCGGGCGCGACCGCGGCTGCTCCGGTCGCGGTGCCGCGCGGGCGCCTCATCCTGATCCGGCCCGATGGCTCGGAGGGGGGCGCACATCCCCTGCTCGACGGCGAGAACATGATCGGGCGCGGCCAGGCCGCCCTGTTCGACGCGGACGCCTACCTGTCGCCGCGGCACGCCGCGTTGACCGTCTCAGCCGAGGGCGTGATGGTCCGCGACCTTCAGAGCCTGAACGGCGTCTTCCTGAAGATCACGGCAGAGGAGGCGCTCGAGTCGGGCGACATCTTCCGGATCGGCCAGGAGCTGCTGCGCTTCGAGGTCATCTCGCCGCCTCAGCCTCTGGAAGACGGAACCGAGATCATGGGGACGCCCAACCCCGGGTTCTGGGGGCGGCTGTCCGTGATCGTCGGCCGCGACGTCGACGGGTCGGCGTTCCCGCTCTTCGGCGAATCGATCGTGCTCGGCCGCGAGCGGGGCGACATCCTGTTCCCGGAGGACGGCTACGTCTCGGGGACGCACTCACGCATCTCGCTGCACGACGAGCGGGTCTTCCTGACCGACCTGGGCTCGTCCAACGGAACGTTCCTGCGGCTGCGGCACGAGCGGATCGTGCCCAACGGCGCGTTCCTGCTGATGGGCCAGCAGCTCTTCCGGCTCGAGTTTCGCTAGATTCGGGACCCTCAAAGGGTCCCGCGCGATCCGGGCTCGGGGGCGGGGCCCGGCCGACGCCCCTCCGGGCCTACTGCTTCTTCTCGACCTCGATCTTGTTCGCGCCCGAGCTCTTCTGACCGCCGAAGAACGCCTGGCGCGTGTTGTCGCCCGCGGCCGGCTCGACGTAGCGGAAGGCGTTCGGGATCTTGAACGTGCTGCCGTCGTCGAACATGACGCTGATGTCGACCGGACCCTTGTCGTTCGGCGGCGTCACCACGCGAATCGTGTTCGGCGACGCGATGGTGACCGTCTCGGACTTCTTGTGTCCGAACTTCACCTCTGCCTGAGTCTTGCCCGGCTGGAAGCCGCCGCCCTTGATGCTGATCTCTTCACCACCGGCGGTCGTCCCTTGGGGCGGCTCGACCGAATCGACCTTGAGCGGTCCACCGCTCTGGGTACATGAGGCGATGGTAACGAACGCAGCCAGGGACAGGGCGAGACCGAGAACACGCTTCATCGTGCGTTGCCTCCCGTGCGAGGGGAGACCGACCATAGCCCCACGTTTCAAAAGGGTCAACAAGATCGGGACCCTATGGGCCCCGATCTCGTCGATCCCTGCTCGAGGTCTTGGCTCGAGGTCTTGGCTCGAGGTTAGATTGACTCTCGCTTGGCCATGGCCCGGCGCATCTTGACCAGGGCCTGCTCCTGAAGCTGGCGGACGCGCTCGCGGGACAGGCGGTACTCGTCGCCGATCTCCTTGAGCGTCCGCTCGCGGTCGTTCACCAGCCCGAAGCGCTTGCGGAGGATGTCAGCCTCGATCGGCTTCAGCGCCGACAGAAACTTCAGCATCTCCGACTGCGTCTCGGTCGACGCCATCTGCTCGGGAACCGCTGGCCCCTCGTTGGGGTCGACCAGGACGTCGATCAGGCGCCGCCCGTCCTCGTCCGAGATGGGACGGTCCAGCGAGACCGGCGTCTCGGACAGGAACGTCTTCATCTTCTCGAGCTTCTCGGCCTCGATCCCGGTCGCCGCCGCGATCTCCTGCGTCGTGGGCGCCCGTTCCAGCTTGGACTGGAGCTCGCGCTGGGACTTGGCGATGCGGTGGTAGGCGTCGATCATGTGAACCGGCAGGCGGACCGCGCGACCCTTGTCAGCCAGGGCGCGGCTGATCGCGTGCCGGATCCACCAGCTCGCGTACGTCGAGAACCGGAAGCCACGGCGGTAGTCGTACCGCTCGACCGCCTTCATGAGGCCGATGTTTCCCTCCTGAATGAGGTCAGCCAGCGGCAGACGTCCGTGGTTGAACCGGCGCGCGATCGAGACCACCAGACGCAGGTTCGCCTTCACGAACTCGTTCTTGGCGGCCTTCAGCTTGAACGCCTTGCCCCCGACGGTCCGCACGTAGTCGGCGAAAGCCTTGGTGGCGGTCGAGAACGGCACCGCCCCCTCGAAGGGCAATCCCTGGACGGCGCGCCCCACCCGCTGAATCTCGGCGAGCGAGGCGTCCAGGTAGATGCGATCGATGTCCAGCGCGCGCAGCTTGACCGCCAGCGCGGCGGCGGTCTTCTCGAACTTGCCCCGCGCCGGGATCGACGAACGGCCCCGGGCGCCCGCCGCGGCCAAGCGGTATGCCTTCTCCTCCGGCAACTGCTTGCCGAGCTCGCGCGCGACGACGTCCATCACCCAGTCGCTGCCCGGCGCGAAGCCCAGAATGGTCCGCCAGAGCTCGAGCTCCATTTCCTCGATGTTGCGGGCGGTCTCGAACTCCTGCTCCGGACGCAGGACGTCCAGCTCCGCCATGTCGCGGAAGTACATCGCGAGGAAGCTGGCCGGCTCCTCGTCGCTGCGCCGCTTGGCGCGCGCGCCGTCGCCCTCTACCTCTACTTCCTCTTGCTCTTCGTCGTCCGCGTCCTCGGCCTCATCATCGGCCGCTTCGGCCGTAACCCCGCCCACTTCGTCCGTCTCGTCGGCCTCGATCGCGACATCGGGCGTCGCGCCGAGCTCGGCATCGGGCTCCACCATCTCCTCGATGGCGGGCGCCGCCGCCTGCAGACTCATCGCGTCGGGCTCGAGAGCGGTGTCGTTGGCGGGAACCGGGGCGCGGCCGTGCGTCGAAAAAGCCTTTACTGCCGCCTGCTTGACCTTGGTGTCGACCTTTGCGTCACGACCCGGCCGGCCGGTCGGCCGTTTGCGGCTGACCTCGCCCGCCCGCGGTTTTCGTGCCAGCTTCACTTTTGCTCCTCGTGCGCCCATCTTGCTTGTCTCCGTCGAGCCGCGTCGCGATCCAGACACTTCTGGACCGATGAGGGATATACGGCCGGGACTCGAAAAATATTCCGGGCCCCGCCGCGCCGTGACTCGTAGACTCAGATGCTTGCGCCGCCGCTTTGGTTGCAACCTGGCCATGCCCCGGAACATGGGGACCGCTGACACGGGCACAATGGCGGTGCCACTGTTTTGTGTGGCGCCGGGCGCTAACGCGCCGTATTAAGTCTGGTCCTCTTCGCGCTTCTCGGCAACCACCAGTAAGTGGCGGGATGAGGCACCGAAGAATTGCCCGCGGGTTGTCAGGTGACCGGACACGTCGAGCACACGGAACCCAGCCTGGCGAAGTAAACGACCGATTTCGTGCAGGCTGTACGCGCGGATCGACAGCTCCTGCTCCAGCTGCCGCCCATCCTCGAAGACGATCGAGCGGTGGGTGTTGAGCCGGCTGGTGTGGAAGTTGAAGTCGACCTCCTCCAGGACGACGCACCCCGTCCCCTCCCACCAGACCCGCATGGGCAGGTCGCCGACGATGTAGTCGCGGTTCAGCACGTCCAGCAACAGCCTGGAACCGGGCTTCAGCGCGCGGGCGATGCGCTCCGCGACGCGCAGGTTCGTCTCCTCGTCGAAGTAGCCGAACGTCGTGAGCATCGAGTAGGCGCCGTCGAACTGGTTCTCGAAGGCCATCTCGCGCATGTCGGCGTGGACGAACTTCACGGATACGCCCCTGTGCTCGGCCTCCTCGGCCGCGCGGATCAGCAGCGGGAACGACAGGTCGAGCCCGGTGACGTTGAAGCCGCGGTCGACGAGCTCGATCGCGTGGCGGCCGTACCCGCATCCCACGTCCAGCAGCTCGCTGCCGGGTGGACACTCGAGCGCGCTGGCGATGAAGTCGGCCTCGCGCGTGGTCTGGTCGTGCCGCAGGAACGGGAGCGTGCGAAGGTAGTCCTCGTCGAAGACCTCCTCGAACCAGGGCTTCGAGCGCTTGGGCCGTCGCGGGCGCTGTGACAGCGCCTCGGGCGTCATCGGCAACGCCGGCAGGTTCGCCAGCAGCGGAGCGGACGGCTCAGGCACCGGCGGGGGCGCCGGCTGGCGGATCTCGGGCCCCGGCGTCTTGATCTGGTGAACGGGAATCGGGGGCGGCGTCGCCGTGCGAGCGGCAGCGGCGACCTCGGACTGAGCCGCCGGTTCCCCCTCGCTCGCCTCTTCCACCTCGAGCGCGTCCGCCCCGTCGTCCTCGGCGTCGGCCGCGGCCGCGGCCTCGGTCGGGACGGGCGCGGGCGTCTCGGTGACCGGGTTGGCGATCTCGGCCGAGGCAGCGCTCCCCTCGCTGGCCATCGGGCTCTCGGGGACGGCGCCGGGCACCAGCAGGTCGGGCAGATCCTGCGACGGCGGGGCCGCTGCGGGCGCCTGCAGGGCCTCCTGCGGCAGCGGTGGAGGGTTGGCGTGGGCGGCCGGACTGGCCTCCGCGGCGAGCGGCGGCGGGGTCGGCGTGTCGTCCGCCGCGTTGTCCCCCAGCGCGAAGGGGGGCGGCGTCGGTCCGGGGACGTTCAGCTCCGGCGGCGGGGTCAGGGGCCCCGAGTCCAGGGCCCGCACCGCGGCGGCCTCGGCCGCCAGGACGGCGGCCTCGGTGTCGAGATCCCCCGTGGGTGCCGCGCCGCCGAACGGGTTGTCCGTGGGAACCGGCGGCGGCAGCGCCCCCTGCCCGGAGGTGCCGTCGACCAGGTCGACCGGCGTCGCGCCCAGGACCTCGGCCCGAAACGGCGCCGGCGTGGCGCCGGTCGAGGCAAGCGCGACCGGATCGGGAGCTGACGGCGCTGCGATGTCCGGCGGTGGCGTCGGTGGCTCGGCGAAGGGAGGCGGCGCGGCTGCCGCCGCCGCGGGGGCCGGAGTGCGAGGCGCGGGGGTGGGTGTCGCCGCGACCGGCCCCGGAGTGGGGGCCACCGGTTCGGGCGTCGCTGCCACGGGCGGGCCGATGACGATCGCGGCAGGCGGCACCGCCACGCCCAGCGCCGGCGTCCCGCGGGGTTGGGTGATCGTCCGTTTCCGTACGGTGGGCGTCGCGAAGTCGCCGCTGGTGATCCCGATCGGGCCGCTGCGCTCGCGCGGGATGCCCGAGCGCGAGCGGCGCATCGGATCCTTGCGCTTGCTCGACTGGCTGGCCTCGTCCGCCCCGACCGCGACCGGCACGGGCGTCTGATCGTCGTCTACCGAGGCTGACTGGCGCGTGGACTCGTCGTGCGCTTTGGCCACGATATCAACCTCGCGCCGCGGCGGGAGACGCTGCGGCAATCGTCCGGCCGATGCCGATGCCCATCTTCATCGACGTGCCCGCGGCGAACTCGCCCAGCACGGCCCGCCCCGGCTGGAAGATCGCGATGGTGGTCGAGCCCAGATGGAAGATGCCTAACTCCTCGCCGAGGCCGATCGGCCGGGGCTGATCGTACAGGCGATGGCTGACCGCCGCGCGCGCGAACTGCTCCTGGTGCGTCGCCACGTCCGGATCGTACGACACCGTGACGTGACCGACGCCGATGGCCGCGACCATCACCACCGCGCACAGGCCGCCGCCGTCCATCTCGATCAAGGTCACCAGCCGTTCGTTGCGGACGAACAGCCCGGGCTCGGACGCCACGCTCTTGGCGCCCACGGAGAAGAGGGAGCCAGGCAGGTGCCGCCACCCGATCACCCGCCCGGACACCGGCGAATGCACGCGGTGATAGTCCTTCGGCGAGAGGTAGGTGATGATGTAGGCGCCGCCTTCGAGGCGAGCCGCCACCTGGTCGTCGCCCAGCAGCTCGGCCAGCGAGAACGTGGTCCCCTTCGCCTGAATCAGCTGGCCGGCCGTCGCCAGGCCGCATTCCACGACCACACCGTCGGCCGGCGATACGACGCCGTTCGGCTCGGCGGCGATGGGCCGAACGCCGGGCTTCAGCCGTCTGGTGAAGAAGTCGTCGAAGCCGGCGTAGTCCTCGAGCGGCTTCTCGGCCTCGGTCACGTCGATGCCGTAGGTGGCCGCGAAGCGGGACAGCACCACGCGGCGCAGCTGTCGGGGAATCTCACGGGACGCGCCCCACCCGATCGCGTCTGACACAGCGCGCTTTGGGACGATACGCCACATCGAGCGCCGGGCCCGGTCGCTGAATGAGAGGGCACCCATTGGAAGGAGCGGAGCGGCCGAGGCGTCCGCGAAACGAAGATTTTAGTGGGTTTAGCGCAACCGGGCAAGCGCCACAGCGACCCACTGGCACGCGAAAAGGGGGCCGGAGCCCCCCTTTTCACGGTTCAGAATGGCTTCGCGCGTTCAGTTGTCGAAGTAGAGCGCGAACTCGTACGGGTGCGGGCGCAGCCGGAGCGCGTCGACCTCGTTCTCGCGCTTGTAGTCGAGCCAGGTCGAGATGACGTCCGGCGTGAACACGTCGCCCTTGAGCAGGAAGGCGTGGTCCTTCTCCAGCGCGCTGAGCGACTGGTCGAGCGAGCCCGGCGCCTTCGGCACGTCCTTGAGCTCCTCGGGAGCCAGGGCGTAGATGTCCTTGTCGAGCGGCTTGCCCGGGTCGATCTTGTTCTGGATGCCGTCCAGGCCGGCCATCAGCATCGCGGCGAAGGCGATGTACGGGTTGGCCGTCGGATCCGGGCAGCGGAACTCGAGCCGCTTGGCCTTCGGCGAGCTGCCGCCGATCGGGATGCGGATCGAAGCCGACCGGTTGCGCGACGAGTAGGCCAGGTTGACCGGCGCCTCGTAGCCGGGGACCAGCCGCTTGTAGCTGTTCGTGCCGGGGTTGGTGAAGGCGCACAGCGCCGGCGCGTGCTTCAGGATGCCGCCGATGTAGTGAAGCGCCATGTCCGACAGCCCGGCGTACTTGTCGCCGGCGAACAGGTTCTTCTCGTCCTTCCAGATCGACTGGTGGCAGTGCATGCCCGAGCCGTTGTCGCCGAAGATCGGCTTGGGCATGAACGTCGCCGTGCGCCCGTTCTTGCGGGCGACGTTCTTGACGACGTACTTGTACCACATGGTCCAGTCAGCCATGGCCTTCAGGCTGTTGAACCGCATCGACAGCTCGCACTGGCCGCCGGTGGCGACCTCGTGGTGGAACACCTCCACCGGGATGCCCACCTTCTCCATCGTGAGGGCCATCTCGGCGCGGATGTCGCCCAGCGTGTCGGTCGGCGGGACCGGGAAGTAGCCGCCCTTGTGCGGGGGCTTGTAACCCAGGTTCGGCCCCTCGGCGCGGTCGGTGTTCCAGCGCCCCTCGATCGAGTCGACCAGGTAGCTGGCGCGGTTCGGACCCTCGGAGTAGCGGACCTCGTCGAAGATGAAGAACTCGGGCTCGGGACCGAAGTACGACGTGTCGCCGATGCCGGTCGACTTGAGGTACGCCTCGGCCTTGGCCGCGATGGTCCGCGGGTCGCGCGAGTACGGCTGCTTGGTGATGGCGTCGACGATGTCGCAGGTCAGCGACAGCGTCGGGACCGCGTAGAACGGATCCATCACGGCGGTGGCCGAGTCGGGGATGAAGATCATGTCGGAGGCGTGAATCGGCTGCCACCCGCGGATCGAGCTGCCGTCGAAGAAGTAGCCGTCCTTGAAGACCTCCACGTTGAGCTTCGCGATCGGCATGGTGGTGTGCTGCCAGATGCCGAGCAGATCGACGAACTTGAAGTCGACCATCAGGGCGCCACTCTTCTCTGCGAGTTTCAAAGCCTCAGCTGGAGTCATGTCCTTCCCCTTACCGTTGAGTGTTGGTGGTGCGTTAAGACCCTTTTCGTCGACCTAGAGCGCGTCCTCGCCGCGCTCACCGGTACGGATGCGGATCGCCTCCTCGACCGGTGTGACGAAAATTTTCCCATCGCCGATTCGCCCGGTCCGGGCCACCGACATGATCGCTTCCACGACGTCACGAACGATGTCGTCCTTCACGACGATCTCGATGCGAACTTTGGGAACGAAATCTACGACGTATGCCGACCCGCGGTAGACTTCTTTCTTACCGCCGGTACGGCCGAATCCTTTGACCTCGTAGACGGTCATACCCTGCACGCCGACCTCGCGAAGACGATCTTTCACATCGTCCAGCTTGAAGGGCTTGATGATGGCTTCGATCTTCTTCATGCGGTCCTCACGCTAGCGCGCCATTGTTTCGACTCAGTTTCGCAGCAGTTAAATCGTCGTAACCCGAGGCCGTCAAGCGATATTCACGCGACTCGGAGCGCACCGATCAGCTCTCGGACGTCGGTGATTCCATCGGCCGTCAGACGCTCCGCGAGCTGGCGCACGATCCCGCCGGAGGCATCCGGGTCGACAAAGCTCTGAGTGCCGACCTGCACGGTGCTGGCGCCCGCCAGGAAGAACTCGATGGCGTCGGTCGCGTCCTGGATTCCACCAATTCCGGAGATTGGCAAAGGCACCCCGGCACGCCGCACCTGGTAGACCATGCGCAGCGCGATCGGCTTGATGGCGGGGCCCGACAAACCGGCGAAGATCGTGGCGATCTTCGGCTTTCGGGTGCGCGCGTCGATGGCCATCCCGGTGATGGTGTTGATGATCGAAAGGCCGTCGGCGCCCGCGTCGGCGCAGGACCGGGCCAGCGCCACGATGTCCGACGTGTTCGGGGTCAGCTTGATCCAGAGCGGCTTCCTGATGACCTCGCGGCAGGCCCGCACCAGATCGCGCAGCACGCGCGGGTCGGTCCCGAACTCGATGCCGCCCGCCTTGATGTTCGGGCACGAGACGTTCATCTCCAGCCCGTCGACGCCGTCCAGGCGGTCCAGCCGCGCGCCGCAGTCGATGTATTCGTCGAAGGTCGCGCCGAAGAAGTTCACCAGCACGCGGGTGCCGCAGGCCCTCAGGAACGGCAGCTTGTCCCGCTCGAAACCTTCGACGCCGACGTTCTCGAGCCCGATCGAGTTCAACATCCCGGAGGCGGTTTCGCAGATGCGGGGCGTCGAGTTGCCGAAGCGCGGCTTGGGCGAGATCCCCTTGGTCACCAGCCCGCCCAGCGCGCCCAGATCGGTGAGCGACTCGAACTCCTTGCCGTAGCCGAACGTTCCGGATGCCGTCAGCACGGGGTTCCGGAAAGCGATCCGGCCCGTCTCGATCTCCAGCCGGACGCTCATGAGGCGCAGACCGCGGGCGGCGCCGGCGGCTCGGAGACGTCCAGCACGTCGGCGGCGTCGAAGACCGGACCGTTGCTGCAGACGTACCGGAACGGGCGCGACCGGGCGGGGATCGCGCACCCCAGGCAGACGCCGATGCCGCAGGCCATCTGCTCCTCGAGCGACAGGAAACAGGGGACGCCGCGGTCCCGGGCGATGCGGGCGACGGCCCACAGCATCGGGTTCGGCCCGCAGCTCAGGATCCGCACCGGCTTGCCGCGATGGTGATCGAGTCGGGCTTCGAGCGCCTTGGTCACCAGCCCCGCCTGCCCGAGCTCGCCGCTCTCCGTCGTCAGGAAAAGCGGGAGCCGCATCGCCTCCATCTCGCGCAGCAGCACGAGATCGACGGCTCGGCGCCCGCCGTAGAGCATTTCGAGCCGGTCAACCTCACCCCGGGCGGCAGAGGTGGCGCCCACCATGTAGAGGGGGGGCAGCCCGACCCCCCCCGCGACCAGCAGGTCGACCGTGTCGGGCCGGGACTCGGGGAAACTGTTGCCCAGCGGCCCGAGCACGTCCAGCTCGGCCCCAGGGAGGGCCCGTTCGAGCAGAGCCGTGCCGCGGCCGACCGTCTTGGCGAGGATCTCGGCCGAGCTCCCCGGCCCAGCCGAGAGCAGGGAGAACGCACGGGGGAGCAGCGGGTCACGTCCCCAAGCCCCGCGAATCATTACGAATTGTCCGGGTCGAGCCGCTGCCAGCGATTCACAGCCCTGCAGCCGAAGCACGAAATATCCCCCTCCCAGAACCCGGTTTTCCGCTATTTTTGCCTGGAAGTAGCGCACGATTGACCGTCGCGTCTTCTACCGCGAACCGGTTGAAATTGCGCCGTCATTCTTGCAGGTGCCAGGGACCTGTGTTAGTGACCGAACTCTAAAGGGGCGCCGCGAATGGACTTCATGTTCGAAGACGAGGTCGACGAGGTCGGCTCCGACGTCGAGGCATATTGCCCCAAGTGCAAGGGCGATACCACGCACGTCGTCATCTCCAAGTACGAGGACGAAATCCGCCGCGTGCAGTGCAACCCGTGCGGGGATGTCCACTCATTCCGGAAGCCGCGCGGTGACGTCGAGGACGACGTACCCGAGCCCATCGCCGCGAAGAAGCGGGCGATGATGAAGAAGCAGACCTGGGAGGAGTTCTTCGCCAAGCACAGCGAGAAGAACGCCAAGCCCTACGAGTTCCGCGAGCACTACCACGAGAACGTGATCGTGACGCACCCCAAGTTCGGGACCGGGTTCATCTCGGAGATCCTCTCGGACAGCAAGGCCGAGGTCACGTTCAAGGATGCGCGGCGGGTGCTGGTGCACAACCGCAAGGACATGCACGGCTTGCCGCTGGCCGCCGAGGGCGACGGCCACCCGTCGGACACCAAGATCTCCAAGCTGGCCGGGAAGGCCGACAAGGCGAAGGGCAAGACCGACAAGGAGTCGGCGAAGGCCGACAAGGAGTCGGTCAAGCCGGCGACCCACGGTCACAACCACGGCCACGGTAAGGAAGCCGCGAAGGAGCCCAAGGCAGCCGCCAAGGAGGCCAAGGAGGCCAAGGAGGCCAAGGCGCCTGCCAAGCCGGCGGCCAAGCCCCAGCCTCCGGCGCGCGCGCACGCCGAGAAGACCGCCCCGGCCGCCAAGGCGGCCAAGCGCTCGACCAAGCCGGCTCGCCCCGTGCGAGCGGCTGCCGCGCACGGCCGCTCGACCAGCGGGAAGCCGTCGCCCAAGGCAGCCGCCAAGCGTCACAAGAAGTAACCTGACGAGCGGCCTCCGCGGCGGCGAGGCCCCGCGCGCTCACTGCACGATGAAGACGTACAGGTCGTAGAGCGCGTGCGTGTAGACGGCGACCGCGAAGCCCCGGTACCAGAAGAGCAGGCCGAAGCAGATCCCCGCCAGCAACCTGAACAGGAACAGGCCGATGCGGAAGGGATCGCCGTACGGCGGGATGTGGTGCATCGCCGAGAACAGCGCGGCTGACAGCAGCAGCGCCAGGACCACGGCCAGCCACCGCCGCATCCCCACGGCCCGGTCGAACAGCGCCACCAGGCCCGTCATGATGCCCAGGCGGAAGACGGTCTCCTCGTAGACGCCGGCTCCCAGCGACATGACGACGCGCGTGGCGAACCCCTGCTGCTCGACGAAGCTCCCTGCCCCGCCGGCCAGCCGCGGGGAGATCCCGAGCCCCCGGGTCATCACGAACACGATCAGGGATCCCATGGTCAGGGCGTAGATCGCGCTCTCGATCAGGACCGGGACGATCAGCTTGGGATCGAACCGCTGCTTGCGCCGCAAGATCGTGACGGCGATGGCGAAGGCGGTCGCCACGCCGAAGGTGTAGGCCAGGTAGGTCCCCTTCGAGAGCCCCAGGTTCCGGAACAGGAAGACCGTCAGGAAGTCCGCGCCGTTCAGGACCGGCAGCGTGAACAGGACGCCGATCTGGTAGGCGAGAAAGAGCGGGAAGACCAGCACCAGGCTGGTCAGCAGGTTCCGCGGATCGCTGCGGAGGCCCCGCCCCCGGTTCATCGTCCCCGCCGGTTCCGGTGCGGAGGTTCGGTGTGCCCGGACTTCTTCTCGAGCTCGGCGATGGCCTCGGGTAGCTCGGTCTTCATGCACTTCACGTCCGCGCCGCCCCAGCTGATGGGCCCCACCCGCTTGGGTCGCAGGCCGCGCAGCGCCGGGAGCGCCCGCGGGTCGCCCAGCTCACGCAGCTTGTCGACCCAGGCCTTGCGCCCCTCGCAGTCATCCGCCTTCCGGAGCTCGAGCATGCCGAGCGACACGCGATCGACCCGCTTGCCGTCGCCGAGATCGTTCAGCGCGCCGGCGGCGCGGCGCCGCCGCGGCAGATCGCTCCCCTCGTTGGCCGCCTTGGCCAGCACGTCGGCGGCGGGCGCCCCGATGTGGTCGACCGCCAGGTCCAGCGCCGCGTCGGCCAGCTTCGGCTCGGACAGCATCTCGTCCAGGTGCCCGAGCAGCACCGGATCGCCGCGGAACCCCGGATCCAGCGCGATGGCCTGGCCGTAGTCGTCCAGCGCTTCCTTGTGCTTGTCCTCGTCGTAGGCCACGCGCCCCAACATATAGCGCACGCGCGCGTCCTTCGGCCGGGCGGAGAGCAGCGTCTCCAGCGAACGGCGCGCGGCCGGCGTGTCCCCGGACTCGAGCCAGCTCTCGACCTTCTTCATCTCGGCGGCCAGGTCGGGCGGCGGCGGCGCGGGGCGCGGCGGGGTCACGGCCAGCGACGCCGGGTGGTGACGGGCCGCACGATGATGGCGGACGGCCCACGTCCCCACCCCCAGGACCGCCACCAGGCTGGCCACGACCACCGGCGCGCGTCGGCGCGGCGGCAGGGGCAGCTGCATGTGCGGCAGCGTCTTCTCGATCTCGGCCTCGGCCGCGCTCTGCGCCTCGGCGTCGTCCAGCGCCTGCATGAACGCCGCGGCGGTGGCGAACCGGTTCTCGCGCGACTTCTCGAGCGCCTGCAGGATCGCCTGCTCCAGGGGCAGCGGAACCTGGACGTTCGGGTTGACGTCCATGATGCGCGGGGGAGCGTGCGCCAGGTGCATCGAGATGATCTTGACCTTGTCCTCCGACTCGAATGGCCGGCGGCCGGTCAGCATCTCGAACAGGATGACGCCGGCGGCGTAGATGTCGGCCCGCGGATCGACCGCCTCCCCCAGCGCCTGCTCGGGAGACAGGTACTCGGGGGTGCCGAAGATCACCCCGGCCTGGGTCAGCGCCTCGCGCCCGCTGCCCCCGGTCTGTGGCTCGGTCACCTTGGCGATGCCGAAGTCCAGGATCTTCACGAAGTCCGTCTGCCCGTCGCGCTCGATGAGCATGATGTTCTCGGGCTTGAGGTCGCGATGAACCACGCCGGCCCCGTGCGCGTGGTCGAGCGCACGCAGGATCTGGCGCTCGATGGCCAGCGCGCGGTCGGGCGGCATGGGTCCCTTGGCGATCGCCGCCGACAGCGACGGACCGGAGAGCAGCTCCATCACCAGGAACAGCGAGCCGTCGGCCGTGTGGCCGAAGTCGGTCACGGTGATGATGTTCGGGTGGTGGAGGCGGCTGGCCGACTCGGCCTCGCGCTCGAAGCGGCGCGCGAACTCTTCCTTGCCCGACAGCTCGGGGAGCAGCACCTTGATGGCCAGCTCGCGGCGCATCATCGTGTGCTCGGCTCGGTAGACCACACCCATGCCGCCGATGCCGATCCGGTCGACGATCCGGTAGCGCTCGCCGATCACCTGTCCGATGAACGGGTCGACCAGCGGCGCCCCGCACTGCGGGCAGAGCGTGTCCTCCAGGTGGACGGCGGCGGCGCAGGCGGCGCAGCTGGCCATCAGCGGAGCTCCGCGTGGGGTTGCGGGTGCGCCGGCGACGGGCGCTCCTCGGGGCGGACGACCGCGATCGCCTCGCGCTGCGGATCGAACACGCGGTGGGCCACTCGCGCGATGTCGCCGGGCCCGACCCGGCTCAGGCGCTCGGGCCCGGCGCGGTAGCTGAGCGGCGGCAGGCCGAACGCCTCGTCCAGCGCCAGCGCGTCGGCGATCGCGGCGCGGCTGCCCAGCTCCAGCGCGCGCTGGCCGGCCAGCCGGCGGGCCACGCCGTTGATCTCGTCCTGGGTGACGCCCCCGGCGAGGACCTCGGCGACCGCGCTCCGCAGCCGCGCCACCGTCGCGTCCACGGCGGCCGGGGGGCAGCGGGCCGAGAGCGCCACGAACCCCGGGTCGAAGCCCCGGGACGCGACCGCGGAGACGGCGAACGGCGCGGCGGCCGCGTCCACGCGCGCCGCGCGGGCCCGCAGGACCTCGGCCAGCACCTCGAGGGCGGGTCGGTCGGGGTCGGCCGGGCCTGGACCGGGGTAGCCGAGGATGATCTCGGCGACGTCGCGCTCGGTCTTGCCGAACACGGTCACGGGCTCGCGCCGCGCGGGGTCGCCGGGAGCCGCGGGCGGCGGCGACGCCACCGGGCGCGGACCGCGCTCGACGAACAGCGCGCCGACCGCGGCGGTGGCCTCGCGCGGCTCGACGTCCCCGACCACCACCACGACCAGCCGGTCCAGCGCGTAGTGCCGGCGATAGTGGTCGAGCAGCCGCACGCGGCTGAGGCCGGCGAGCGAGGCCGGCGTGCCGGCCGGCTCCAGGTGGAACGGATGATCCGGCCAGACCGCCTCGCGAAACAGCTTCCAGGCGGCGCGCCCCGGATCGCCGTCGCCGGCGCGGGCCCGATCGATGACCACCCGGCGTCCTCCGTCCAGCTCGCTGGCGGGGAAGCTGGGGCGCAGCAGACAGTCGGCCATGATCGCCAGGCCGCGGCGCCAGGTCGAGGGCAGCAGCTCGGCCCGCAGGCCCAGGTGATGGCGATCGGCGACGCCGGACAGCGACCCGCCCAGCGCGCGGACGTCGGTGGAGATCTGGGCCGCCGAACGCGCGCGCGTGCCGCGATCGAGCATCGCCGCGATCAGCGCCGCCGCGCCGTTGGTTGCGCGGTCCTCGACCCGCCCGCCCCCGGCCCAGGCAGCCTCGATGACGACCGACGGCGCGCCCGGATCGCGCAGCACGACCACGCGCACACCGGCGGCGGTGGTGACCCGCACCAGATCGCCGGCCGGCGCCGCCGGCGTCGGAGCGGCAGCCGCCGACTGCCCGCTGCTGGCCGCCAGCGCGCCGCGCAACCGTTCATCGGTCTGGCCGCCGCCGGCGCGCCAGCTGGGGGGGGCCACCTCGGCCAGCGCCAGCGTGTCGGAGCGCAGGAGCTTGGCGGCCGCCTCGCGCAGGGCCCGCGCGTCGATCCGCTCGAGCCGCGCTCGATAGCGCTCGCCCGCGTCGTCGCCGTCCAGCAGCGCCCGCCCCCAGCCCAGACGGCGGGCCCGCCCCTCGACCCCCTCTTCGCCGTGGGCCAGATCGGCCAGCACCAGGGCCCGGGCGGCTGCCAGCTCGTCGGCGGGCACCTCCTCTCGGGTCAGGCGCAGCGTCTCGCCGACCAGCATCTCGATCGTCAGCGCGGACTGGTGGACGGCCGGCGTGACGATCAGCTCCAGCATCGCGCCGGCGCGCGAGCGGAAGGTCAGGGCGTGCACGCTCCTGGCGACCTGCGCGTTGTCCACCAGCTCGCGTGAGAGCCGCGCCTCGTCGCCGCGGGCCAGGACCGCCGCCAGCAGGTCCAGCGCGGCCACCTGCTCGGGACCGGCGGGCACGACCCGGAACCCCAGCGCCAGCGCGCCGTCGGGCGACGGCGCCACCGCCACCTGCGACATCGGCGCGATCGGGGCCCGACCGCCCGGATCGGCGGCCGGCGCCGGGAGACCGGCCGGCACCGCTGCGAACGCGCGCGCCAGGACGGCGCGGGCGGCCGGGGCCGACACGTCGCCGACGACCACGACCGTCATCGCCCCTCCCACGAACGATTCGGCGAATCGCGCGGCCAGGCTCTGCGGCGTCGCCGCGCCCACGGCTTCCGTGGTCCCCAGGATGGGTCGGGCATACGCCCCGCCGGCGAACAGCGACCCGCGCACCATGTCCGCCGCGCGCTGGGCGGAGTCGGTGGCCTGGCGGGCCAGCTCGGCCAGGGCGTCCCGCTTGGCTTGCTCGACCGCGGCGGGCGGGAACGCCGGCGCGCTGAGCGCGTCGCCCAGCACGTCGGCGCCCAGCTCGAAGAACGGCGTGGCGACGGTGGCGTGAAACACCGTCTCGTCGAGGCCGGTCCAGGCGCCCAGCCGGCCGCCGACGGCCTCGATCTCGCGCGGGGCGGTGCCGGTGGGACGCCGGCGGGTGCCGGCGAACGCCAGGTGCTCGAAGAGGTGGGCGGCGCCCGCCTGCGCGGGTGGATCGGCGGCGGCGCCACCGGCCACCCAGGCCTGGATCGCGACGACGGGCGCGGCGTGGTTCTCCTCGATGACCAGCGTCACGCCGTTGGGCAACCGGGTGGTCACGCGGCTGTGGGGACCACCGATGGCCCCCACAGCCAGCGGGGCGTCCGGCCGGGCCGCCGCGCTCCCCGGAGCGCCGAGCGAACGGCACCCGGCCGCCGCGACGAGCACGGCCAGCGAGGCGAGCGATACGCGTCTCACGGGCCCGGCGAGGTTATCAGATTGGAGAGCTGGCGCCGCAAAGCGTGACGCGAACGGCTGTGGCCTGTAGTCTGCGCCCCGGATGAGACGGCGAGCGTTTCTCCGGGCGGTGGGGGCGTCGACCGCGGGTGCGTTCTCGCGCGCGGCACGGGCGGGACGCCTGCCGGCCCTCGAGCGGCTGCGCGCCGCGAGCGTCACCGTGGTGGCCCGCGCCACACCCCGCGGCGCGGCCGAAGGTCTGTCGGTGCCGCTGGGCGCGGCGCCGGCGGCGCGCCGGCAGGCCGCAGCCGGCACGCTCGAGGTCCACGCCGCGGCGGTCTCCGGCGAGCCGGACGCCGTCGACCTGTTCGCGACCTTCCGCGCGCGCGGCAGCACGCCGGCCGCCACGCTGGGGCTGAACCTGGAGCTGGGGGCCTGGTCGGTCGAGAACTACCTGCTGCTGCCCGGCTGCTGTTACGCGGGCAACCGCTTCGAGTCTCGGTTCACCGCCTACCCGCCGCAGCTCACGGAGCCGGCGGACATCGGTCCGCACGTCCCGCCGATCGTGACCGACATCCCTCGGTTGAACGTGCACGCGGGACCGTCGCGGCTGGAGGTCTCGAGCGCCGACCTGGCGACGCCGGCGCTGGCCCTGTTCGCGCCCGGGCAGCGCGCGGGGCTGATCTTGCTGCTGGACCCGACCTCGGCGATCGGGCTCACGGGGCTGGCGGTCGCCGAGACCGACGACCGCCGGCGCGCCACCATCGAGGCGGCGACCCCGTTCTTCGCGGCACGCGAGCGCGAATCGGCGCGCGGCGCGCGGCCGCCGGCGCCGGCGGCGCGGGCTGGACAGGCCGTGACGCTGAGGGTCCGCGCGGTCGCGTTCGAATGCGACACCGTCACCGAGCTGGTGGCGCGCCTGTTCGTGCTCCGGAAGGCGCTGTCCGACGCGCGGCCGCGCCCGGGCGCCGCCGTGTTCTCGGCGGCCTTCGCCCGTCACGAGGCGCGCGCCAACCAGCGCTGGAGCGAGCGGACCGCGATGTTCGCGCTGGGCAACCGCGAC
Organism: Polyangia bacterium; assembly: GCA_035578045.1. Taxonomy (GTDB): domain Bacteria; phylum Myxococcota_A; class Polyangia; order Fen-1088; family Fen-1088; genus JADGRB01. Next base: position 111,099 of record DATJWP010000034.1, read on the forward strand.
AGCGCCTACAGCACCTGGCAGCACGGCTGGTGCGGCGGCTTCGGGCTGACCTGGCCGCTGCTGGCCGCCGGCAGCGCGCAGTCGCACGAGCGCGCGCTCCGCAGCATCGCGTTCGGGCTGGACGGCGGACAGGCGCCGTCGGGATTCTTCCACGCGGTCTCCGACGCCCGGCGCTGGTACGACGACGGGTTCACCGCGCCGCTGCCAGGGCGAGCCGCCGACCCGGACGCAGCGGCGCGTGGCCATTCGCGATGGCATCTGGTGCGCCGCACGGCCGACACCCTCTTCTATCTGACCAAGCAGATCGCCTGGGTCGATCTGCGCCGGAGCCGGGACGCGCGGGCCGCCAGCGGCGAGGCGACCTCGGCGGCCGACCCGCGCTGGATCAAGGCGGCGCGCCGCGCCGCCGACGCGCTGGCCGGGCTGTGGGAGCGGCACCGGCAGATGGGCCAGGTCGTCGACATCGAGACCGGCGACCTGATCGTCGGCGGGTCGTCGGCGGCCGGGCTGGCGCCGGCCGCGCTGGCGGCCGCCGGCGACCTGTTCCGGGAACCGCGCTATCTGCAGGTCGCGCGCGACGCGGGCCGGTTCTACTTCGAGCGGTTCGTGGCCGCCGGGTTGACCTGCGGCGGACCCGGCGATGCGCTCCAGTGCCCGGACAGCGAATCGGCGGCCGCGCTGGTCGAGTCCTTCGTGGCGCTGTACGAGGCGACCGGCGATCGGGCCTGGGTCGAGCGGGCGCGCGCGGCGGCGCACCTCTTCGCCACCTGGGTCTTCTCGTACGACGCCCCGGCGGCCGGCGGAGCGTCGCCCGACGACCTCCGGATGGTGGGCGCGGTGATCCCGGACGCGCAGAACCTGGCCGGCGGGCCAGGGCCGGTGCTGCTGGCGGGCGATGCGCTCCTGCGTCTCTACCGGGCGACGGGCGATCGCGCCTTCCTCGAGCTGCTGCGGGACACCACACGACAGCTCGGGTACCGCTGGCGGCAGACAGCGCCGCCACGCGAGGCGACCGGCCCGACGGACATCCGGAGCGAGGTCGTCCCCCCCGACGGGCTGTTCGACGCGCTGGCGCTGCTGAGCGCGACGCAGGTGCCGGGCGTGTACGCGCAGGTCGACAAGGGGTTCGTTTTCGCCTTCGACGCCGTCGACGCCCGCGTCAAGGAGAAGCTGCCCGGACGGCTGGTGCTGGCGCTCCGCAACCCGACCAAGGACGATGCGCGGGTTCGGGTGCTCGCCGAGGCCAGCGCCGACGCCGACCGCCCCCTGCCGCCGGCCGCGGTGCTCGACACGCTGGCGGTGCCGGTCCCGGCGGGGGAGTCGGTCGACGTCGTGGTCCCGCCCGTCGCGGGCGGGGCCGCGCGCTGACACGCGGCTCTGCTAAAATTTCCCACGGTGTTCGGCGACGGGCCTGACTTGCAAGGGCCGCTTGCGCGGCGGCTTTCGCGCATCCGCCGGCGGCTGGCCCTGTGGGCGGCGCTGGACGGGGCCGTCACGGGCGCCGCCGTGGCGACGAGTCTGGCGGCCCTGCTGGCGGGACTGGGGCGCCTGCGCGGACACGCGCCGCACGCCGGCGCCGTCGCGGCCGTGCTGGCGGCGGGCGTACTGGCCGGGGCGGCTGCCCGGGGGCTGCGGCGGATTTCGCTCACGCAGTGCGCGCGGCTGGCCGATCGCGCGCTGGACGATCAGGATCGGGTGCTGTCCGCCATCTGGCTGAGCGGCTCCAGCTCGCCGCTGGCCGCCGCGGCGGTGGCGGACGCGCTGGCGCGCACCGCGCGGATCGAGCCGCGGACCGTGGCGCCCGCCCGTGCACCCGCAGGGCTGCGCGCGCTGGGGATCGCGGCGGTCGTGCTGGCGGCGATCGCGCTCGTCCCCAGCGGCACGCGAGCAGCCCGGCTGACGGTCCCCGGCCCTCGGCCCGTCCCCGCCGCGCCGCTGCCGGCTGGGGCGCTGGACGCGGAGCGGTTGCAAGCCGCCGCCGCGATCGCCCGAGCCGAACGCGCGGGCGACCCGACGGTGCGGGCCCTGGCCGCCGAGCTGGATCGGATCGTCCGCGGGCTGGCGGCCGGCACGCTGGACGAGAGCGCCGCCCTCGAGGGTCTGCGCGCGCTCGAGGAGGCGGCCCGCGACGCCGAGAGCGCGACCGCCCGTGACGCCCGCGCCGCCGCGGCCGCGGCGGCAGCCCTGGCTGCGAGCGCCGCGACCCAGCAGGCTGCCGAAGCGCTGCGCAACCCGTCGGGGACCGACGGCGCCGCCGACGCGCTGGCCGGCGCCGCCAGCACCCGCCCGGCCGAGACCGCCGGCGCCCTGCGCGCCGCCTCGGCCGCGGTCAGCGCCGCGGCGAGCGCCGCGCCCGAGGCAGATGTGCAGCCAGGGCGCCGCCGGCTGAACCGGGATGGCGCCGGAAGCAGCCAGGACGGACCGCAGGAGCCTGGCGCTCGCGGCGACCAGGAGGCGCGCCACCTGGAGCGGCTGGCTCGGGATCTGGACGAGACCGCCTCCCGCTGCGCCGGCGGGGATCCGAGCTGCCGCGCGCGAGCCGGGAGCAACGGGCGCGAGCTGGGCGATCTGCAACGTCGCGCCGGCGGCGGACCGTCCCTGCGCGAGCTCGAGCGCGCCAGCCGGCAGCTCCACGATCGGATCG
>DATJWP010000035.1:0-2486 GCA_035578045.1 Polyangia bacterium
ATGGGCTTCAACCGGGTGACCTGGACGCCGGGACATGAGCGCACGCCGATCGGGGCATCCGGCTTCCGGCACCTGGCAAGGTTGCGCCGGCAACGCGAGGCCAGGGCGCGGGAGACCGCGGCGGCCCGCGCGCTCAAGGGATCGCTGATGTCCCTCGCTGCTCTGCTCGGTAGCGAGGTCAAGGACCCGGACGGCCGTAGCGTCGGCCGTCTGTCCGATGTCGTCGTCCACTGGACCACGCGGGGGACCTATCCAGCCGTAAAGGCGATCGTGGTGAAGACCGGCAAACTTGAGGTAGTGATCGGCGCGCGCTGGCTCGAGGCCGCCCCGCCGTCGGCGGTCCGGCTGCGGTCGTCTCGGGCGTACGCCAGCGCTGTCGACCGCCACCCCGACGACGTCGCGCTCGCCCGCGACGTTCTCGATCGACAGGTCGTGGACGCGGAGGGGGTTCAGATCGTGCGCCCGGCCGACCTGTATCTGGCTGCGGTGGGGAACCGGATCGAGCTGGTGGGGATGGAAGTTGGCATCGGGGCGCTGGCCCGGCGGCTCGGGTCCCGGCGCCTGCGCAGCCGCGCCCGCCCGGCGCGAGTCATCGACTGGGGATCTGTCAGCGCCTTCGCCCCGCCAAGGGCTGACCGGGACGCGCATCGCGGTCGGCGCTCCGAGATCGCGGGGGAAGCCGGCGTCGGTCTGGAACTCGACCGCGGCGCCGCCGACGTCAGGCGTCTGAGGCCCAGCGAAGTCCGGGCCGCGCTTGAAGAAGCGCTGGCCAGGCACACCGCAGAGTCGTCATGAGCGCCGTCGGCAGCCCCACCGTACCGGTCCGCCGGCGATGGGCCAAGCTGCCGCGCTGGCTGGCGGCGGTCCTCGGTTTCCTCGCCATCCTCGGTCCGGGGCTGATCTCCGCGAATGCCGGCAACGACGCGGGCGGGATCATCACCTACGCCAGCGCAGGGTCGCAGTTCGGCTACCGGATGCTGTTCCTCATGGTCTTGATCACGGTGGCGCTGGTGGTCGTGCAGGAGATGTGCGCCCGGCTTGGCGCATACACCGGGGAGGGGCTGGGCGCGCTGATCCGCGAGCAGTTCCCGCTGCGCAGCGGCGCCACCGCGATGGCGCTCCTGTTCATCGCCAACGCGGGACTGACGGTGAGCGAGTTCGCGGGCATCGGTGCCGCGATGGAGATCTTCGGGGTGTCGCGCTACATCGCGGTGCCGCTCGCGCTGGCCGGGATCTGGGCCGTCACCGTTTTCGGTAGCTACTCGCAGGCCGAGCGCGTGTTCGTGGTGATGGGCCTGGTGTTCCTGGCCTATCCGATCGCGGCGTTCCTTGGCCATCCCGGCGCCGGCACGGTGGTCAGCAACCTCCTGTGGCCGCACTTCCTGCACTCGAAGGCCTTCCTGCTGCTGGCGGTCGCGCTGATCGGCACGACCATCACCCCCTACATGCAGTTCTACCTGACCTCGGCCGTGGTCGATAAGGGCGTCACACCGAAGACGTATCAGGGTGAGCGAATCGACACGATCAACGGGGCCATCCTGTCCGACGTGGTATCGATCTTCATCATCATCGCCACGGCGGCCGCGATCGGCGGTACCGGGCCGCTGAGCGACATCGGGCAGGCCGCGGCCGCGCTGCGCCCGGTCGCCGGCGCCGCGGCGTCGCAGCTGTTCGCCATCGGGCTGCTGGGCGCCGCGCTGCTGGCGGCGACGGTGGTGCCGCTGTCGACCGCGTACGCGATCGCCGAGACCGCCGGCGTCGAGCGCTCGCTGTCCCGGAAGCTGCGCGAGGCGCCGTTCTTCTACGGGATTTACACCATCCAGCTGGTGGTCGGCGCCGCGGTCGCCCTCCTGCCGGGGAATGCGGTCAGCCTGGTGATCAACGCTCAGGTGCTGAACGGGTTCATCACCCCGGTGCTCCTGACCTACATCCTGATCCTCGCCAACCGCCGGTCGGTCCTGGGAGACGCGGTGAATGGCCCGATCTTCCGGGTCGTCGCCACGCTCTGCGTGGCCGTGGTGGGACTGCTCTCAGCGGTCGTGCTGGTCCAGACCGTGGCCGGCTGGCTATGAAGGACCCCCGTGGGTACTCCCGGCAGCAGGGCATCAGCGGTGCTGCGCGCTCTTGAGCTCGAATGCGAGCACGATCTCGGTGATGCCGCGGAACAGTGCCAGCACTCCGACCCAGATGATCAGCAGCGCGGCGCGGACGTGGACCAGCTGCTGGGACGCCCAGAAGCCGATGACGATCTCCACGATGCCGGCGATCAGGCCGAGCCACCAGACGCTGTTGATGACCCTGGACTCGATAGAAGTAATGAGGACGAAGGCCCCCTGCAGGATCAGCAGCAGCCCGATGACGGTGGCCAGCGCCCAGAAGGTGCCGAGCGGATTGGCGAATGCCCAGATCGCTCCGGCGAGGAAGGCGATACCCATCAGGATGTGCACCCACCGCCAGTGCCACCGCACCAATGCGAGCAGGAACTC
>DATJWP010000036.1:0-6700 GCA_035578045.1 Polyangia bacterium
CCGGGCTGCCTGGTGCCCGGCGCAGGGCGGGGCACGCCACCCCGCCTTTGTGTTCACGCCGAAGCGTGAGCGACGGACTGGTTTCCGCCACGGGCTGCTAGACCGTTCTCGACTCGACCGGATCGAGCGCCGTCTGCGCCTCCCCAGCGAAGCTGGGGAGGCCGACGAGCCGCAGGCTCGTCGGGTGGGATCCGCACCTCTGGTCGACTGGATCGAGCGCCGTCTGCGCCTCCCCAGCAAAGCTGGGGAGGCCGACGAGCCGCAGGCTCGTCGGGTGGGGTCCGGACCTCTGGACCCTTCTAGACCACGCGCCAGTTCGTGCCGGCGGGCGTGTCCATCAGCTCGACGCCCATCGCCTGGAGGGACTTGCGGATTTCGTCGGCGCGGGCGAAGTCCTTGGCGGCGCGGGCGGCGGCGCGCTCGGCGATGCGCGCTTCGACGGCGGCCGGATCGATCCGGCGGCGCGCGCACAGGCGAGAGCGGTAGCCCTCCAGGAAGGTGGCGGGCTCTCGCCGGAAGACGCCCAGCGTCTCGCCGCACGCGCGCAGATCGGCCCGCAGCCGTGCCAGGGTGCGGCGTCGCACGTCCTTGGGCGCCGCCTTGGGGTCGTCGAGCAGCTTGTTGGCCAGCACGAACGCGTCGTAGAGGTGCCCGACGGCAGCCGCCGTGTTGAAGTCGTCGTCCATCGCCTCGCGGAAGACGGCCAGCGTCCGGTCGGCGGGGGCGACCACTTCGCCGGCGCTGGTGTCGTCGCGTTGACGGAGCCGGGCTTCGCTCGGCGGAGTCGTCGCGGGAGGTCCAAGGAACCCTCCCAGGGTTCCTGTCTGATCGTCCACCGGGGCCAGCCGCTCGAGCGTCCGGTAGAAGTAAGCCAGCCGCGCCTCGGCCTCATCCAGCTCGGGATAGACCGGGGCGCCCGTCGATTCGTCGCGTGCGACCGTGAAGCCGACCGGGCTGCGGTAGTGGACGCCGATCATGTGCAGGCGCAGCGCCTCGAGGTCGTGGGTCTCCGCGACCTTCTGGATCGTGACGACGTTGCCCAGCGACTTGGACATCTTCTCGCCGCCGAACGTCACCATCCCGGAGTGCAGCCAGTGCCGGGCGAAGCAGCCATCGCCGAACGCCCCCTCGGACTGCGCGATCTCGTTTTCGTGGTGCGGGAAGATCAGGTCGGCGCCGCCGCCGTGGATGTCGAACGGCTCGCCCAGATAGCGGTGCGCCATCGCCGAGCACTCGATGTGCCACCCCGGACGGCCAGGCCCCCACGGACTGTCCCACGACGGCTCGCCCGGCTTCGCCCCTTTCCAGAGCGCGAAGTCCAGCGGGTTGTGCTTCTGCTCGCCGACCTCGATGCGCGCGCCCGACCGCAGATCCTCGACGCTCTGCTTCGAGAGGCCGCCGTAGAGGGCGAAGCGCGGCACCGCGTAGTAGACATCGCCTGCCGCCGCATAGGCCAGCCCACGCGCCTCGAGGCGCTGGATGATCTCGATCACCTCGGCGATGTGCTCGGTCGCGCGCGGCTCGAAATCGGCCGGTTTCACGTCCAGGGCGCGCAGCTCCTCGTGCATGATGCGCGTGTAGTGCTCGGCCACCTCGGCCGCGGTGCGCCCCTCGGCCTCGGCCTTGCGGATGATCTTGTCGTCGACGTCGGTGATGTTGCGGACGTAGGTGACCGCGTAGCCGGACGCCCGCAGGTAGCGGACGATGACGTCGAAGGCGATCTCCTTGCGCGCGTGGCCGACGTGGGAGCGGTCGTAGACGGTCATGCCGCACGAGTACAGGCCGACCTTCCCCTGCTCGAGCGGGACGAACGGCACCTTCTTGGCCGCCCGGGTGTCGTAGATGCGCAGGCTCATTGTCGCAGCTGGCGGCCCAGCCCGATCAAGTTCACGACCGCGAACATCACCAGGATCGCCGCGATGAGCACGGTCGGCAGGTGCTGCCGCGGGTGGTCGCCCTCGACCAGCAGGTAGGCGTCGGACGGGATGACGACCGGCTCCACCGTGTGGATGGCGGCGACGGCGGCGGGGGGGATCTCGCGCGCCGGCCCCTGCCCTGGCCGCAGCGTCAGCCCGCCGGCCGTGCCCGAGGGGGTGATCTCGTCGACGCGCAGCTGCACGCTCTGGCGGGCGTCGCGGATCTCGACGTCGTGGTCCAGGTTGCCGAGCGCGTCCAGCCCCGCCTGGCGCGCGGCGGCCGGGAAGCGCACGACGTAGGTCCAGCGCACGGGCGGCTCGGGCGTGGCGGACAGCGCGCCGGCCTCGGGCGCGTTCAGCGCCGGCCGCCCCTTGATCTCGCCCAGCGCCGAGACGATCTCGCCCGCGCGCGACGTGATCGCGGCGCGCGCCTCGGCCTCGGTCGCGAAGCGCGCGCGCGGCAGACCGATGCGCACCTGGTCGGGCTCGGCGACCTCGACGGCGACCACGCTGGCTGGCGCGAGCGTGATCGGATCGCCGCTCAGGTCGGGGACCGTGACCGTCCCGGCGGACCCGCCCTTGCCCAGAGAGCGCGCGAAAGTGTCGGGCGCGAAGAAGTGCGTGGCCGAGACGCTGGTCGCGAAGTACCTGCGGATGGCGGCCGCGAACGTCAGGTCATCGACCCGGATCAGCCGCCCCTGGAACACGTCGGACTCGGCCAGCGCCGCGGGCAGCGGGCTCGGGGGCCGGTGGATGAACAGCCGGTCGCCCGTGCCCAGCAAACGGAAGAGCTGCGTGAACACCCAGGATCCCTTGGTATCAATCTGAAGCGCGCTCTCGCGGTCGGGCGTCCCGCTCAACCGCACGTAACGGTTCTCCAGGCCCGCCAGCGCGCGCTCGTTCAGCGCAGAGGCGCTCCCCAGGTCCAGGGGCGTTTCGGACGCCAGCGCGTAGCGGATGTCGCGCCGCTCGTGGAACACCAAGAAGAACGCCAGCAGCGCCCCGGCCACGGCGACGATCGGGTGGCGTCCGCGCGCCCGCGGGATGTGCGCGAACTCGTCGACGTCGCCGGCCGCGGCGCCGGCGGCTCGGTCGGTCTGAGCCGGGTCGGTCATGGCTGGGTGCAAAAAGGGGCGGGCGGAGACTAGCATAACGCGGTCTCGATTCCCTTGCCCCGGCGCGGGGTTTCCGCTAGGTCTGGGGCGTGCTAGGAGCGGGCGCGCGCGTCGCGGTTGTGCTGGCGGCCTCGGCCGTTGCCCTGTCTGCCGCCGGCTGCCGTCACAAGTCCAAGACGCCCGACGAAGCGTACCAGCGGTTCGCCGACGCCGTGAAGAAGGGCGACGGAGCGGCGCTGTTCGACGCGCTCGACCAGGCGACCCGCTGGGACCTGATGACGACCCAGAAGGCCCACCGCGAGGCCTACGACATCGTCCTCAGCAACTATCCCGAAGGCCCCGAGCGCGAGCGTGAGAAGCGCCGCTACGAGCCCGCGGCCACCGCCTCGAGCGCGCGCGAGCTGTTCCGGACCGCAACCGCGCCCGGCCTGCTTCCGATGATGCAGGCACAGGTGACCGGGACGGTCCATTTCGAGCGCGGCGCCAGCGATGGCCAGGCCGACGCCATCACGGAGGGCGGCGCGCGCCTGCCGTTCGCGATCGGCCAGGACGGCGGCTGGGGGTACGCCGGGCTGGCCAAGCAGGTCGCCGACGACAAGAACCGCGCCTACCACGACCTGGACGTCGTGCGGGCGAGCGCCGCCGATTATGAACGCGCCGCGGCGCGCGCCGCGAAATGAGCCGAAAGCCGCAGCCGCCCGCGCGCGAAGCTGAGAAAGACCAGCGAGAGCAGCTCTCGCTGCTGGTTCCGCTGAAACCCGCCGCGCCGCTGGCGCCACGGGCGCCCGAGCCGGCCCTGGCGCCGCCGCTCCCTGCCCCCGCCCCACCTCCGGCGCCACGCATCTACTCGGTGACCGAGCTCCTGCGGGCGGCCCGGGCCACGCTGGAGAGCCGCTTCGTCGACGTGCGGGTCGAGGGGGAGATCTCCGGACTCAAGCGCTCCGGGCCCGGCCACATCTACTTCTGCCTCAAGGACGAGGAGGGGCAGCTCGACTGCGTGCTGTTCGCGCGCGAGTCCTCGCGGCTGAAGTTCGAGCTGAAAGAGGGGATGGCGGTGCGCTGCCGCGGCCGGCTGACGCTGTACGAGGCGCGCGGCAAGTTCCAGATGACCCTGGTCGACATCGAGCCGACCGGGGCGGGCGCGCTGGCGCTGGCTTTCGAGCAGCTCAAGCAACGCCTGGGGGCCGCCGGTCTGTTCGACGCGGGCCGCAAGCGGCCGCAGCCGTTCCTGCCCCGCCGGCTGGGGGTGGTGACGTCGCCGCAGGGCGCCGTCGTCCGCGACATCATCCGGATCGCGCACCGGCGCTTCCCGCTGCCGATCGTGGTGTCGCCCACGCCCGTGCAGGGCGACGGCGCCGCCCTGGCGATCGCGTCGGCGCTGCGCCGGATCGAGGCGATGGCGGATGTCGACGTCGTGATCGTCGCCCGGGGCGGCGGCTCGCTGGAGGACCTGTGGGCCTTCAACGAGGAGCCGGTGGCCCGCGCCATCTTCGCCTGCCGCGTGCCGGTCATCTCGGCGGTCGGCCACGAGACCGACTTCACCATCGCCGACTTCGTGGCCGACCTGCGCGCGCCGACCCCGTCGGCGGCGGCCGAGCTGGCCGTCCCCGTGCTCGACGACCTGCGGCTGGAGATGGCCAACCTGCAGCGGCGGGCCAGCCGCGCCGCCACCGAGTCGCTGCGCGCCGCGCGCCACGGGCTGGAGCGGGCCCGCAACCGGGTGGCCGATCCCCGCCGGCTGCTGGACGAGCGGCGGCAGCGGCTGGACGACGCCGTCGAGCGCGGGAGGCGGGCGCTGGCGCGCAAGACGGCGGCCGCGCGCGCCGAGCTGCGCGCGGCGGAGACCCGCCTCTACCGAGCGCACCCACACCGGCGCGTCCTGGAGCAGCGGAGCGCGCTTCTGGCCATGCGCCACCGGCTGGAGGCGGCCATCCGCCCGGCCTTGTCCAAGCGCCGGCACGCCGTGGAAGCGGCCGCCGGCAAGCTGGAGGCGCTGTCACCCACCAAGGTGCTCGAGCGGGGCTTCAGCCTCACACAGCGGGCGGACGGCCACATCGTCACCCGCGCCGCGGATCTGACGCCGGGCGACAAGGTGCATGTCCGGTTGCGCGAAGGCGCCTTCGATGCCACCGTTGATCCCTCGACCAGACAAACGCCGACGAAAGGACGACCATGATTCGCGCGGCAGTCTTGGGATCGGACGTCAGCAAAAGTCGCTCGCCCGCCATCCACAACGCCGCCTACAAGGCGATGGCGATCGAGGGCGAGTACGGCGCCAGGAGCGTCGAGGCGCCGCAGTTCACCGAGCTGGTGCGGCGCCTGCGCGCCGAAGGTTATCGCTATCTGAACGTGACCATCCCGCACAAGGCGGCCGCCGCCGACCTGGCCGACGCGCGCGGGCCCGAGGTGCTGGCCTCGGGCGCCGCCAACACCCTGCTGCTGGGCGACACCATCCGCGCCGAGAACACCGACGGCGCGGGCCTGATCGCGGCCCTGCACGATCTGAACGTCGAGGTCTGCCCGGGCGAGGAGATCGTGATGGTCGGCGCCGGCGGCGCGGCCGCGGGCGCCGTCGAGGCCCTGACCCGCGCCGGCGCGCACGTCCACCTGGTCGCCCGTCGGCCCGCCGCCGGCCAGGCGATCCAGCAGCGGCTGCCGGAAGCGCAGCGCGGTCTGGTCACCGTCGCCGACTGGACGCCCGACGGTCTGGCGGGGGCCATCGGCACGGCCGACGCCCTGGTCTCGGCGGTGCCGGGCGCCGCCTGGGACGACGAGGTCGCCCGCGACGGCCTCGAGGCGATGAGCGGCAACGTGGCCGTGCTGGAGATGGCCTACGGATCGACGGAGAGCCCGCTGGCCAAGGCGGTCCGCGCCCACACCAACCGCTACGCCGACGGCCTGGGGATGCTGGTTCACCAGGCCGCGCGCGCGATCGAGCTGGCGCTGGGCAAAGCGCCGCCCGTCGCGCCGCTGTTCCAGGCCGTGCGTCGGGCCTAGACGACGACCACGCGCAGGTCGATCTCCAGCGTGCCGCCCAGGATCGCGGCGTAGCGCCGGCAGAGATCGATTGCCTCGTCGAACCCGGACAGCTCCAGCACGGAGTAGCCGCCGATCAACTCCTTGGACTCCGAGAAGGGGCCGTCGACGATCCGCAGATCGTTGTTCCGGAACAGCAGGCGCTTGCCGCTGGAGCTCGGCTGCAAATCGAGCGGGTGCCGGACCAGGACGCCGGCCTTCTCCATCTCGGTCCGCAGGCGCGTGAGATCCGCCTTCTGCCTGGGCGTCCGCCCGCCCTTCTCGGTCGCGGGGTCGGCCTTCTCGATCAGCAGGAACCGCTGCGGCGGGTCCTCGGGCTCGGGCGCCAGGCCGAGATCCCACGCCTCCTTCAGCTTCCCGAGCTCGATCTCCCCGTCCCCCAGGATCTTGCCGTAGCGCTCGGCCCAGCCGATGGCCTCGTCGCGCGTGCGCACCTTGAGCACCAGCATCGCGGCCGGCAGCTCGTTCTCGCCCCGGTAGGGCCCGTGCTTGACGGTGGCGCGCCCCTCGCGGAAGAGCAGGCGCGTGCGGGTGCCGCTGGCGCCCAGGCCGCCGCCGTCGAGGAACCGCCCCGCCTGCGCGTGGCCGCCGACGAAGGCGCCCATCTGCTGGATCAGCTCCATGGGCGGCTTC
>DATJWP010000037.1:0-10987 GCA_035578045.1 Polyangia bacterium
CTTCAACAAACCGGCGGCACGATCAGCCGCGATGATGGGCGTGTGCGGCCAGCGCGCCGTTCTTGGCCTGAACCTCACGAAGCTTGTTCGCGGGGTCGCGAAGCGAAACGGAATCAGGCTGGCGGCCTGAACTGGATGCCCGCGACGATCCCGTCGCCGACCCCTCTCCCTAACCCTCTCCCCGCTTCGCGGGGCGAGGGGACCGGAAGGCCGCCCGTTACCCATGCGAATTTCCCGACACGCTGTAGCTAGTTGGGCGTCCTGATGGCGTCGCAGGGGAAGTGAAACTCGATCGAGGTCGCCTGCCGCGCCGCCGTGCAAGCCGCTCCGTTCAGCACCAACTCGGTGTCGGACGGCATGCTCCATCCGTCGGCGGCGCTCTGGGCGATCATCGTGCCGTCGATCGTCACGCTGCCCTCCGCCAGCTTCGCGGGGTCGATCGTGAAGGACGAAAGGTCGAAAGCGCAGCTCCCACCCAACGATGACAGCGCGGCGTCGAGAGCGGTCGTCACGTCGGCCGTTGAAGTCGACGCGGCCATGAAGAGCGGGGCCGGCGTCGGGGTACCGTAGACCGCCAGCGGCGAGGGGGCCGTTCGTCCGCCGACCGTGTAGAGGGTGCTCCACGACTGCGCGCCGCCGTCGGTCATGCCCACGCACTCGCCATAGATGTCGGCGGGCGTGATGGTCTGCGTCTCGCCCGGGGCCATCGGAACGACGGCCGGCTGCCCCGCCCCGGCGTTGGCGAAGTTCTGCAGCACCGTCGGTTGAATCCCCGTGGCGGTCGACACGGGAAGCCCCACGATGCGGGCGCCGATGCTGGGTGTCGCGCCGTACATCCGCTGCAGCTGGTAGGTGACCGCGTCCGCCGAGCACCGCTCATCGGCGGCGTCGCAGAAATCGGTGTCGCCCGTCGTGACCCACAGCAGGAACTTGTTTCCGCCACCCGTATCGCCCTGCAACGCGGCCTGGACCATCGGAAGGGCCTGGACGGCCGGCCGGTCGGCGGTAATTGCGGAAGGAACGGTGCCGAGAGAGTCGTACAGCGCCTTGACCCCCAGCGCGTTGTCGATCGCCGGATCGATCACGCTGCCAAGCAACTGGCAGCTCTCGCCGTTGTCGTCGCCAACGTAGTCGAGGAGGCCGAAACGGACCTGGTGCTGAAAGCTGGAAACCACCTGTTCGACGGCGGCGCGCACGGCGCTGTATGTCCCGCTGGAGCTGCTGCGGTCGACCAGGATCAGGACCGTGGGCGCGCGTGGCGTGAATGCGATGGGTTCGGACTGGCAATCAACCGCGCTTCCCGCGGCGCCCCCGCTTCCGGTGCCCACGTCACCGCCGGACCCGACCGCTCCGGTCTGACCGCCGGGCGCTCCGCTGTGACCGCCGGAGGCACCCGACTGACCGCCCGCCGCACCCGCGCGACCGCCGGCTGCCCCACTGGCGCCGCCCGAGCTCCCGCCGGCACCGGACGCGCCGGCGTTCCCGCCACCGGCGCCCGCGGCGATGCCGCCCCCCACGCCGCCGGCACCCGCGCCGCCCGCCACCCCGGCGCCGCCGGCTCCGCCGCCCGAACCGCCACCACACCCCAGGACCAGGCTGGCGGCCCAAAGGGCGATCCAGCCGACAAGACGGAAGCGCCTCACGCTGCCAGGATACGGGAAACTCGGGTCGCTCCGCTACGCCAGTCGTTCCCGGCGGATCTCGCGGTAGAAGTTGGTGGCGGCGTCGTGGGCCCGCGTGGTCCAGGTGATCGCGCCGTTCTCCAGCTCGAAGACGTTGTAGCGCGAGCGCTTCTCGGCGCTGCCCGCGTACGAGGCCGAGCCGCCGCCGATGATCGGGATCATCCGTCCGTCCGGGCCGGGCAGATCCGAGCGCTCGTCCTGGTGATCGTGACCGTGCAAGACCAGGTCGGCGCCCGCCCGTGCCAGGACGGCCGCGAAGGCGTCGCGGTCGCGCAGGTTGCGGTGCTCGCCGTCCTTGTGGATGACCGGCGGGTGGTGCAGCAGCACGACACGCGTCATCCCCGCCAGCTCGGGCGCCCGCAGCTGGGCCTCGAGCCGCTGGAGCTGCGCCTCCCCGATCCGTCCCCAGGCGCCCAGATCGCCGGTCGGGACCGCGCTGGAGACGCCGATCATCGCCACCCGCTCGCGGATCTGCACGAACGGGTAGTAGGCCGTCTCCGGATCGCGATCGACGTCGCTGGTCTGGTAGGCGGCGAACAGCTTCTCGAACGTCCGATCCTCGACCACCTGCGCGACGTAGGCGTCGTGGTTGCCCGGGATGACCGTGACGCTGTCGGGCGGCAACCCGCACAGGTCCAGCCAGGCCAGCGCCATCCGCCACTCGCCGTTGATCGACACGTTCGACAGGTCGCCGGTCAGCGCCAGGTGGTCGGGCGCGACGGCCCGCAGGTCGCGGCGCATGTCCTCGAGCAGGTCCATCTTGTGCTTGCGCGACCGGTTGACGACCAGGTTGGCCAGGCCGATGGCCCGCTTGCCGGCGAAGTCGAACGGATGGATCTCGCGGAAGCCTCGGAAGTGCGGGTCGGTCACATGGGCGAGTCGGAACATTCTCCCCTACCCTGCCCCCGGCGGCGTCGTTGTCGAGAGAGCCAGGAGCTGAACGTCGGCCACCATCGCGTAGTGATCGGACGCGAAGAGGTGCTCGCCGCCCGGCCCGCGCGCTGGCTGATCCATGGCGACGCGCGCGGCGTGGATGGTGCTGCGGCGGTCGCGCCGCGCGGGCGTCACGAAGATGTAATCGAGGCGACGATCCTGCCGCAGCCAGTGCATCGACGCCGTGTAGTCGTTCGACCGAGCCCAGGTGATTCCGGGCGTCCCGTCGCCCGCCACGGCCCAGGCATCCTGGTAGAAGACGCGCCGACCGGCGATGGTGTGCTGCCCGGTCAGCCAGCGGATCTCGTCGTGCTCGGGGGCGGCGTTGAAGTCGCCCATCAACAGCTGCGGCGTCCCCTGGCCGTCATCGCGGGCGGCCACGATGGCGTCCAGCGCCTGCACCTGCTCCTCGCGCTTGATCCCCTCGTTCAGCCGGTACGACAGGTGCGTCGTGTGCACCCAGACGCCGCCGGCCTCGCCGTCCAGGCGCACCGACAGGACGCCCCGCCCCTCGGTGTCGGTGCTGTGCGGCAGCGCGCGAAAGTCGCGCGCGCCGATCGGGAACCGGGAGATCACCGCCAGCCCTTCGTGGCCGCCGCCCCAGGCGGTGGTCGGCGCGAAGGCGTGGTTCCAGCCGCGCGGCTCGGCCAGCCGCGCCGCCTGGTTGCCGACGCGCCCGGGCGCGTCGCGCACCTCTTGCAGCGCCACGACGTCGGGCGCCAGCCGATCCAGCTCGGCGGCCGCCAGCCGCAGGCGCGCCTCCCACGGGCCGTTCTCGCCCCACAGGTTCAGCGTGACGAACCGGGCAATCCCGTTGTTGTGTCCGTCCCGCATCGCCTCAGTCGCCACGGTAGACGCACTTGCTGTCGTAGGTCTCCCAGACGGTGACCGCCGACAGCGGCGCGATGTGCGGCCGCAGCTCGCGCCAGACGTAGATCGCGATGTTCTCGCAGGTCGAGTTCTCCAGCCCCGGCACCTCGTTCAGGGTCTGGTGATCGAAGCGCGCGAACAGCGGCGCCCAGGCGTCGTCGATGACGCCGAAGTCGATCAGCCAGCCGGTCTTCGGGTCGACCGGGCCGGCCACCGAGATCTCGACCTTGTAGCTGTGGCCGTGCGTGCGGGAACACTTGTGCCCCTGCGGGACGCAGGGCAAGCTGTGCGCCGCCTCGAAACGGTACTCCTTCGTGAGCTCCACGTTCACGCTGGGCAGTATACCCAGGCGGGTCAGCGAGCGAAGTCGATCGCTGCCCAGGGCCGCTCGGGGCGAGCGAACAGGTAGCCCTGACAGAGGTCGCCGCCCACGGCGATCAGCGCGTCGCGCTCCTGCGCCGTCTCGACCCCCTCGGCGATGATCTGGATCCCCAGATCGCGGCAGAGATCGACGATCGACCCCAGCAGCTTCTGCTTCATGGGCGAGCGGTCGATCCCGCGGATCAGGGACATGTCGACCTTGACCACCTCGGGTTCGAGGTGCGCGAAGCTGGTCAGGCCGGCGTAGCCCGCGCCCAGATCGTCCACGGCGATGCGATAGCCCAGCGACCGCAGCGCGGCGACGCGCGCGACGGCGTCCGGGATCTGCTCCAGCGGCGCGCGCTCCGTCACCTCCAGGACCACCCGGGCCGCGTGGCGCGACAGAGGGGCGGCGGGGTCCAGCAGCGAGTCGTCGTCCAGCTCCATGGCGTGCAGGTTGATGAACAGCATCTCGTCCATCGGCTGGCGGTCCAGCGTCTGCGCCACCCGATCGCGGACGGTGCGGCCGAGATCGCGCACGCGGCCCAGGCGCTCCGCCGCCTCGAACAGATCCGGGGGCGAGCGGAGCGTCGGCTCCTCGTTGCGGACCAGCGCCTCCCAGGCGAACGTCGACCGGCGCGACCAGGAGATGATCGGCTGATACGCGATCCAGAGCGAGTCCAGGGCGGCCGCGAACCTGGCCTCCAACCCGGCACGGTCGCCGATGTGCTTGCCCTCCTGCTGGAACACCTCCAGCGCCTCGCGCTTGACGCGGGCGATCTGGTGCAGGCGAACCGCCCGGGTGACGACCTGCTCCAGCTCCTCGGAGGCGATCGGCTTGATCAGGTAACGGAGCGCACCGTATTCCACGGCGCGGACCGCGCTCTCGATGGCCGGCCCACCCGTCATGAGCACGAACGGCACGTCCAGATCGTGCTCGCGCACGGCCCGCAGCAGCTCGAGCCCGTTCATCTCGGGCATCGTGATGTCACTGACGATGACGTCGAACCGGCGCTGGCGCGCGGCGTCGGCGGCCTCTTTGCCATCGAAGGCGCACTCCACCTCGAACCCGGCGGTTCCCAGGCTGCGGGCGTAGGCGCGCGCGATCGACCGCTCGTCATCGACGAGCAAGATCGCGCCCCGGTAAGTCTTCGAGTCTTCAGGGGACATGGCGGGGGCTGAGACACCCGTGGCGCTCATCTACTCGGGCGTGTCATCGGCGTTGACGCGCTTCTCATTGAGGGCGCAGGCCTCGCAAAACACGCCGCCGAAGTCTCCGCGGCCCGAATGGCTCTGCTATATTTTTCGCGCCTCGCGGCAGAACCACTCCCAAGCCAGGAGAACCCTTGGAGATGAGCGCCACCGAACGCGAGGCCGGCGAGCCCCGCGACACGCCCCGTCCGGACAAAGCCCAGCTCGCCGGGTACCACCGGCAGATGCTGGCCATCCGGCGCCTGGAGGAGGCCCTGGCCAAGGCCTACGCGCTGCGCAAATTCGGCGGGTTCCTGCACCTCTACATCGGCCAGGAGGCCGTGGCCGTGGGGGCCCTCGCCGCGCTCAAGCCGGAGGACTACGTGATCGCGACCTACCGCGAGCACGCGCACGGCGGCTGTTCCAGGGGGCTGGGCGGGTCGATGCACCTCTTCGAAGGGCCTGCTGAGCGCGATCCGCGACGACAACGAAGCGCCCGGGCAAGGACATCACCAGCATCGGCTGGTCCAAGATGGTGAAGGTGCCGATGGGCGCCGCCGAGCAGCTGGCCGGCGAAGGCCTCGAGGTGGAGGTCGTCGACCCGCGGACCATCCGTCCGCTGGACGAGGAGCTGGCGGAGATCGCCTACCGGATCGGCCGCCGTTGCTTCGACGATCTGGATGCGCCGGTCGAACGTCTCACTGGCGCCGACATGCCCATGCCGTATAACCACCACCTGGAGATGCAGTGCGTGCCCGACGTGCCCCGCGCCGTCGCGGCCGCCAAGAGGCTGCTCTACCTGGAATAGCGATGGCCCAGATCCTGGACATGCCGCAGCTCTCCGACACGATGAAGGTCGGCGTGCTGCAGAAGTGGCGCAAGAACGAAGGTGACAGCGTCTCCCCGGGCGAGGTGCTCGCCGAGGTCGAGACCGACAAGTCCGTGATGGACTTCGAGGCATTCGACACGGGCGTCCTCTTGAAGCGCCTGGTCGGCGACGGATCCAGCGTGCCGGTCGGAACGCCGATCGCGATCATCGGCGAGGCCGGCGAGGACGTGGCGGCGCTGGTCGAGGAGGCCAGGTCGCGCCGTGGAGGCAGCGGAAAGGCCACGGCCAAGCCGGCCGAACCGCCCAAGCCGGCGCCCGCTCCGGCCGCCCCGCCTGCGCCGGCCGCGGTCGCGGCCACCAACGGTGCGGCGCCCCGCCCCACTCCTGCGCCCCATGCCGCAGCCCCGGCCGCGGCCGCGAAGGTGCTGGCCTCGCCGCTGGCCCGCCGTCTGGCGACCGACGTGGGTATCGACCTGCGCGAGGTCTCGGGCACCGGACCCGGTGGCCGCATCGTCGAGCGCGACGTGAAGGCGTTCGCCGCCGAGGAAGCGCCCAGCATGGCCCAGCCGGCCAGCCTCCCGAGCGCTTCCGCCGAGACCCCGCTGCCCGCGCAGCTGGTTCCCGAGCGCCGCGCCGAAGCCCGCCCGGCCCCGGCAGTGCCCGAAGGGGACATCGTCAAGCCGCTGTCGATGATGCGGCGGACGATCGCCACCCGCCTGCTCGAGGCCAAGACGACCGTCCCGCACTTCTACCTGACCGCCGAGGTCGACATGGACGCGGCCCTGGAGTTCCGCGAGCAGGTCGCCCAGGTGCACGGCGCCAAGCTGTCGGTCAACGACCTGGTGCTGAAGGCCTGCGCGCTGGCGATGCGGAAGGTCCCCGAGGCGAACGCCTCGTTCAGCGAGGAAGCCATCATCCAGCACGCGCGGGTCGACATCGGCATGGCCGTGGCCGTCGAGGACGGCCTGATCACGCCGGTGATCCGCGACGCCGACAAGAAGACCATCGGGCAGATCGCCAGCGAGGCCCGCGAGAAGGCCAAGCGCGCCCGCGACCGCAAGCTGCGCCCCGAGGAGTACACCGGCGCCACGTTCTCCGTCTCGAACCTGGGCATGATGGGCGTCCGCAACTTCGCCGCCATCATCAACCCGCCCGAGTCGGCCATCCTGGCCGTCGGCACCGTCCGCAAGGAGCCGGTGGTGAAGAACGACAAGGTGGTGGTCGGCCACCGCATGTCGATCACCCTGTCGTGCGATCACCGGGTCGTCGACGGCGCGCTCGGCGCCAAGGTCCTGCAGGCCATCGTCCAGATCCTCGAGCGCCCGATCTCGCTCGCGTTCTGATCCAACCCCTGAGCCTGGCTGGAGCGCGTCGTTGCTCGTTCGACCTGTCGCATTGCTCCGGACCTCGACTCCACGATTCGCGCGCGAGCGTACGCTGGAAGCCCTGCGGGGTGCGGACTGGCCAGGTGTTCACGTCCATGCAATTCTAACTTCTCGCATGAACGCCGCCGAGCTCCGCGCGCTCCAAGCGCCCCTCAAGGAGAAGTACAAGCAGAGCCCGGACGCGGCGCTGGTCACGCTGCATGCGGTTGGCCACGTCGACGCCGATGACGTGACCTGCCGGGTCGAGCGGCCCGCGGCCGCCGTGGTGGGGCTGCACCCGGCCACCGGTGGCAGCGGCGCCGAGCTCTGCTCGGGGGACATGCTGCTGGAGGCGCTGGTCGCCTGCGCGGGTGTCACGCTGAAGGCGGTCGCGACGGCCATGGAGATCCGGCTGCGGGCCGGGACCGTACGCGCGGAAGGCGATCTCGACTTCCGTGGCACCCTGGGCGTCGACAAGACCGCGCCCGTCGGGTTCAAGGCCATCCGGCTCACCTTCGAGCTGGACACCGACGCCCCGCGCGCGAAGCTCGACACCCTGCTCAAGCTGACCGAGCGCTACTGCGTGGTCTTCCAGACCTTGAACCAGAAGCCGCAGCTGTCCGCCACGCTCAGAACTGCATGAAGAAGTTGGCAATGGCGCTGGCGCCGAAGCTCGGGATGGCGTGCCCCTCGTTCGGAACGGAGCACCAGATCAAGGGGTCGGCGGCGTCGCAGCCGTCGTACTGAACGCAGGGCGACGGGTCGACCGCGTGGGTGGTCGACCCACAATGGTTCGGCGACACCACCCGGCGGAGCTGCCGGTCACAGGCGTTCCCCCGGTCGCAGGCCTTCCCCCGATCGCGGATCCCCCGCCGCTCGCGCCCGGACCACCAGGACCAACCCACACAGGCGGCCCATCTTCATCACATGTTGGTGGGACAGTTGTCGATGCAGATGTGACCGGTGGAGCAGGTGTAGATGAACTGGAAGCCTGTGTAGGTCACGCTCTGCAGGTCGTTGCAGGCATCGCCGTTCAGCCTGATCGCGGTCATGCTGGTGTCGGTGTAGGACCACCCGTTCGTGGGGTCCTCCATGATCTGCACGGTGTTGCCCGAGGCGTCCTTGGCGGTGACCGCGACCTTGTCCAGGTTGCCGTTCACGCCCGTCAGCGGGATCGTGCAGGGCGTAGCGGCCTTGAGGATCGTGGCCAGCGCCGACAGGAGGCTGTTCGTGTCGGTCACCGAGTAGTACTGGGTGGCCGCGCCGGTCTGAGGCTCGCCGCCCGCGACCGCCATGTTGTTGAGCGCGGTGGTGGCGCCCATGTCCGAGGCGGTCGCGATGCCCACGACGAAGGTCGGGAAGCCGGCCATCTTCGCCGCCGTCACCGCGTTCACGGCGCCGGTGTCGTCGTTCCCGTTCACGATCCCGCGGGCACAGTTCGGCTCGCCGTCGGTGGCCAGCAGCAGGAACTTGGGGTTCGCGTCGGTCAGGCTCTGCATGTACGTGACGGCGTTGTTCATGACCGCCGCGGTCGGCGTGCCGATCTGACCGGTGAACATCTCGCCGGACAGCGCCACCTGGATGGGGGCGTAGCTGGTGTTCGGCGTGATCGGGACGACCGGTGCGGTGGCGGCGCCGCACATGTCCGGCTCGGATCCCAGGAACATCAGACCCCAGTTGACCGTGGTCTGGGTCTGCATGACCACGGGCTCGAGCGCCGCGATGACCTGCGCCCACTTCGACATCGACCCACAGTTGCCGTTGCCGTTGGCCGAGCCGCCGGTGCAGGGCCGATCGTTCTCGTCGTCGGTCATCGACAGCGACCGGTCCTGCACGATCAAGATGTCCGGCGGCAGCGGCGTCACCGAGACGTTGGTCTGCCCGCAACCGCCGCCGGTGCCGATCATGATGTCGCTGCCGCCGCCCGTTCCGATCGAGACGCCGCCGCCCGTTCCGGTCACCCCCCCGGTGGCGGTGGCGCCGCCCCCGCCACTGCCCGGAACGGCGGCGCCCCCCGATCCCCTGGTGTCAGGTTGCGCCGCCGTTCCAGCCTTGAAGGAGCAGCTCGCCAGCAGAGCGCCAGCGAGCAGGCAGACCAGTCCCCCGGCGAGACGCATCGATGACCTCCGTGGGTTAAGGCAGCGTCTGATCCTTGAAGACGCCCCAGGCCGTGGCGGCGACCTTGGCGGTGCCGCTCGAGTACGCCGCCAGGTGGCTCGACGAGTTGTTGGTGCAGAGCATGACCGTGGTGTTGTCCATGCACCCGGAGTACTGCTGGCAGATCGAGTTGCCCGAGTAAGCCATGGTCGTGGTGCCGCACCCGTCGAAACCCGCCCAGATCGCGGCGTTCACCTTGGCGCTGGCAAAGCCGATGCCCTGGCAGCTCCCGCTGGGCGGGCAGTCGGTGGCCAGGCTGGGCGTTTGGGCGCCGTTGTAGGGAACGATCGAGTTGTCCGACCCCTCGTCGTACGCCACCACCGAGATCGGACGGGGCAGCTTGCACGAGCAGGTCATCTGGTTGGAGGCCGTCACGCTGCTGGCCTGCGCCAGCGGGTCCGTGCCGGTCACGCAGCGGAAGTCGACCGGCGCGACCGCGGCGATCACGTCCGCGGCATCGCAGGCGACCTTGTACGACATGCCACCGCCGTTCGAGCCGCCGCTGGCGTAGATCCGCTTGGGATCGACGCAGGCGTTGGTCTCCAGCCACTTGATGATGTCACGGGTGAACTGGACGTCGTCCACCTTGTTCTTCTCGGCGTTGTCGCAGCAGTAACCGGCGTTCCAGGAGTTGTCGCTGGCCTTCGACTTGTCCGAGTCGGGGAAGACCGCGATGCAGCCCACGCTGTCGCATTGACCCTTCCAGCCGGACGAGCCCTCTTGCTGGCTTCCGCTGCCCCCGAGCGGATGGAAATCGATGATGACCGGGGCCGGCGTGCTGTTGCTGTAGCTCGACGGAACGTGGACGATGAACGTCCGCGAGTCTCCGTTCGACGTGATCGTCTCGCTGTTGTCGCCCGACTTCAGCATGGTGGTCGCCGGGCAGGTGACGCTGGAAGAGCTCCCGCCGGTGCCGCTGCCGGAGCCGGCCGTGCCACCGGTTCCGGCTCCGTTTCCGCCGGTGCCGCTGCCGGCGCCGGCCGCGCCGCCCGGCCCATGGCCCGCGCCTCCGGCCGTCCCGCCCGTCCCGACGATCCCGCCGGTGCTGGTGCCGCCGGTCCCGACGATCCCACCCGTCGCGTGGCCGCCCGTTCCGGGGGTGCCGCCCGTGGCCGGAAGGCCTCCGCCGCCGGTCCCGGTGATCCCGCCGGTGGCCGGCGTCCCTCCGGTGCCGGTGCTTCCACCGGTGTCGCCTCCCCCACTCCCGGCCCCGCAAGCCGACAACCAGATCACGGCGGACGCAATGGCCGACCATCGAGCGATGACGAAACGGGCGTTACGGGGCGAGGGCATGGCTCTCCTTCTGTCGAGCGGTGGACGCAGCGCGCACCAATGGCGGTCTGCGCGCGGGGATCCGGAGCAACGTCGACGGACGCCCGTGTCCTACTAATGCGGGAACCACCGCAATTCGATCACACAATCGACCCGCCGCTCACAGTCACGGCAAGGTCTGTTTGTGGAACATTCCCCAGGCGATGTTCACGATCCCGAACGACTGATAGTTGCCGCAATGAGTCCCGTTCTGAACGCTGCAGAGCGCCGTCTCGACACCGGCGCCGCAGGTCGGGTACGCCTGGCAGGATGCGTTGTCGGACAGCGCC
>DATJWP010000038.1:0-55139 GCA_035578045.1 Polyangia bacterium
CATGCGATCGGTGGTCTCCTCGAGGGAGATCGCCAGGCGAACCTCCCGGCCAGCCGCCGCTTGCCGCAGCGAACGTTGCGATCGGGAGACCTCCCGCGGCGCCGGGGTCTCGGCGCCGAAGGGAAGCGAGAGTTGATGCCTGGTCAGCAGTGGAGCGTCGAGCTTGGGACTCGTCGGGGGACGCTTCAAGTGGGCCTCGCGTTCAGCATGCTCCCTCGGTTGAGCGGGCAAAAGCCTATCAACGCCGTGACACGCACGCAAAATAGCTACATGTCCGCCGTTATTTGACTTTACCTGTGAATAACTGATACCGGCCACCCGAGATTTCCGGGTTTTACTGCGGTCCTTTGACCTCGGGGGCCATCTCCAGCTTAAGTTTGCCCGGCATGCGGATCGAGGTGCTCTATTTCGCAATCTTGCGCGAGCGGTTGAAGCTGGACCGCGAGACGGTCGAGCTGCGCGACGGCGCGTCGGTGGCGGAGGCCCGCGCGGCGATCGGCGCGCGCCATCCCGCCATCGCGCCCCTGCTGCCGCGCGTGCAGGCGGCGATCAACCGCAGCTGGGTTCCCGACGATCACCGCGTCGCCGAGGGTGACGAGCTGGCGCTGCTGCCGCCGGTTGCGGGCGGCTCCGCGGGGCGCGCCATCTGCATGACGCGTGCGCCGGTCGAGGTGGCTGCGGCCGTCGAGGCGCTGGGCGCGCGCGACGACGGCGCGGTCGTGACGTTCGCCGGCGTCGTCCGCCGGCGCGGTCACCACCTGGAGGACGTGGTCCGCCTGGAATACGAGGCCTACGTCGAGATGGCCGAGTCGGTCCTGTCCGACATCGCCGGCGAGATCGAGCGCGAGTGGCCGGGCGCGCGCGTGGCCATCCATCACCGGGTCGGGAGCCTGTCGGTGGGCGAGACCGCCGTGGCCATCGCCGTCACGGCGGCTCACCGCGCGCCCGCCTTCGAGGCCTGCCGCGCCGCCATCGATCGGATCAAGCTGCGCGCGCCCATCTGGAAGAAGGAGATCGGCGAGAGCGGCGAGGCGTGGGTGGGGTTCGGAGCCTGAGTCGGAAAGGCTCCGACCTTTCTGCGCAACCGCCGGTGGCGGTGTACCGACAACTGCCACATGCACGATCAATCCGGAAAGGCGTTCGGCGCGATCATCGGGGACGATCCCGTCCTCAGAGAGACGCTGGCGCGTGCGGCTCTCGTCGCTCCGACGACCACGCCGGTGCTGGTGACCGGGGAGAGCGGGACCGGCAAAGAGCTGCTGGCGCGAGCGCTGCACGAGCTGGGGCCGAACCCGAACGGACCATTCGTCGCGGTCAACTGCGGTGCGCTCCCCCGCGAGCTGGCGGAGAGCGAGCTGTTCGGGCACGAGCGCGGGTCGTTCACCGGGGCGGCAGCGCGGCGCGCCGGGTGGTTCGAGGAGGCCTCGGGCGGCACGCTGGTGCTGGACGAGATCGGGGAGTTGCCGCTGGACCTGCAGCCCAAGCTGCTGCGCGTGCTGGAGTCGGGGCGGCTCCGGCGGATCGGCGGCTCGGGGGAGATCGTGGTGCGCGCTCGGATCGTGGCGATGACGCTGCGGAACCTGGAGGGCGAGGTCTTGCGCCGCACGTTTCGGGCCGACCTCTATTACCGGCTGGCGGGCATCTGCCTGCGGCTGCCGCCGCTGCGCGAGCGGAGGGGTGACATCCCCCGGCTGGCCGGACACTTCCTGGACGAGATCTCGGACGAGATCGGCTGGCGCGCCCTGGACGCGGCGGCGATCGCCGCGCTGGTGGCCGCCGAGTGGCCGGGGAACGTGCGCGAGCTGCGGAACGTGATCCGGCGGTCGGCCATCCTGTCGCGCGGACGGCCGGACGGACGAATCACGGCCGACGAGCTGGAGCTGCCGGTGGCGGCGCCGTTTCGCCTGGCAGACGCGGCGAGCGCGACAGCGGAAGCGCCGCCCGTCCTGTCGCCGCCCATCCCGGAGGACGCGATCCGGCTGGACGGGCGGACGTTCGACGAGATCGAGAGGGAGGTCTTCTCCTGGGCCTTGCGCCGGAACGCGGGCAGCCGGCGCCGCGCGGCGCGCGCCCTGGCGGTGGCCCGCTCGACCTTCTGCGACAAGGTGCGGCGTTACAGCTTGTAGCGCTACGGCGTTGCGGCGGGCAGCCCTTCCGGTGGTGCGGGCGCGGGTGGGGGCGCGGGGCCCTGCTCGGCGGGCGGGGCCGGGGGGCCGTCCGGCGTGGGTGAGGGCGGCGCCGGGGCCGGCGGGGCCGCCTGCTCCGCCGGCGGCGCCGGAGGCGGCGGCGGAGGCGGCGGAGGCGGTGGCGGAGGTGGAGGCGTCTCGGCGGGCGGCGGCGGCGGGGGTGGGGGAGCTTCCGGCGCCGGCGGTGGTGGGGGCGATGAGGCCACCGCCACCGTCGGCGCCGGAGGCGGCGCGGGCGGAGCAGCCGGTGGAGGCAACATCGGCGGCGGCCGAGGGTTGATGGACGCGTGGTTGCCGGCGCGCGGGGGAGGCGTGACGACCGGCGAGGTCGGCGACAGCACCGGCGGGTTTAGCTGCCCCAGGCGCCCCGACAGCCGCATGCCGTAAAAGCCGTCCGGCCGCTTCCCTGCCGCGCCGGCCATCTGCAGGATGGTTGCCACCGCGGCCGCCTGCTTGAGGAACGCGTCGCTCAGCTTGAAGCGCAGGTAGGCGTTCACCCCGGAGGCGGGCAGCGGGTCGCGCAGGCTCAAGTCGCCTTCCAGGGCGACCTCGCCGTCCGGGGACCGGCCGCCGATCTCCTGCAGCTTGGCCACCCCCTTGTCGATCGCGATGTGGCCGCCGAAGTCCCCCAGCCGCACCCGGGGCAGCGTCAGACCGCCGGCCAGGAACGGGTTGCCAGCCACCTTGAGCGGGGTCTTCCCGTCACCCACGGTGCAGCCGTCGCACGAGAAGGTGACCTCACCCTTGGCATCGGCGAGCTTGCCCGTCTCGGAGGCGAGCTCCAGGTCGATCTTGGCCGTCCCGCCCAGCGGAATGTTCAGCGCCTCGCGAACCCCCGGGAGCTCGGACATCTTGACGTTGCGCGCCCTGACGGCCAGCTCGTAGGGCCCCTTCTTCCCCAGCGCGCCGGTCTGGGCGAAGTCGATGTGTCCGCCGAAGGCCTCCAGCGAGACCGTGAAGCTCTTGGTCGAGGACAGCAGCGACCAGGGCGAGACCGCGATCCGCGCCATCTCGATGGTGAACCGCGTCGGCTTGCCGGTCGGCGGCCGGGTGCGCACCAGGATGTCCCGGAACACCACCCCCAGGCCCAGCGCCGGCGAGGCGGAGCCGATCTCCACGTCCAGGTCCTTGGAGGCCGCGACCCGGATGGCGACCTCCTTGGCCCGCTGCGACGGGAACGACAGATAGAGCGCCACCGTGAACACCGCCAGGCCGAACAGGCCGAACAGCGCGGAGCGACGCAGCCGGCGCAACTTTTCAGGCGCGATCGTGACCATGGGGGACCCTACTTCTCCTGTCCGTCGGGTTTCTGTCCGTCGGGCTTCTTCTTGGCGCTGCCCTCGCGGACCCGCTCGAACGCGGTCGCGGTCAGCTCGGCGTCCAGCTTATCGCTGTCGTCCGAATACCGGTGCTTGATCGACAGGCGGGTGAAGAAGATCAGGCGCGGGCCGGTCTCGACTCGCTTCATGAACCGGGTGAGGCTCTGCAGGTCGGTCTCGCGGACCTTGAGGTCCGTGTCGTGCTCGATGTAGCGGCGGCCGGCCGGAACCGTGGGCCGCTCGCTCGATTCGGCGATCTGGATGTTCTCGGCCCGGGCGGCCGCCTCCAGGTCGCCGGCGAGCTGCGGCGGGTCGTTGCCGATGCGGGCCTCCTGGACCGAGTTGCGCGCCTTGGCTTCCAGATACTCGTCGCGGTGCTTGGAGATGGCGGTCAGCGCCTCGCGGATGCTGGCGTTCCCGTCCTCCATGTCCGAGATCTCGGCGAGCATGTAGGCCGTGATGAGCGCGATGATGACCAGCCCGCCCACCGCGCTCCCGATGGTCAGGAACCGCCTGGTCTTGGGAGCTTGCCGCTCCCACCACACCTCCAGATAGCCGAGCGGCCGCCGCAGCAGCACCATGACCCGCTCGCGCAGCTTGCCGAGCGCGCTCATGGGCACTTGCTCGCGATGGTGAGGGTGAACTGCTTGGCCCCGCCCGAGACCTCGGTGATGGCCCCCTTGGTGACCTCGTCGAAGCAGTCGATCTCTTTCAGCTTGCCGGCGATCTCGTCGACCGCCGCCGCCGTGTCGGCCGTCCCCTTGATGAAGGTCTTCTTGGGCCGGATCTCCAGCTCCGCGACGTCCAGCTTGACCTTGTCGGCCGGGGGGACCTTGCGCGAGATCTGGTCCAGCAGGTCGAACGCCGTGGCCTTGGGGAGCGGCGCCAAATCCTCGCGGAACCCCCTCCGCAGGAGCTCGGTCACGGCCTCCGCGTCCTCGCGCGGCTTGCCGAACAGCTCCTGGGTGGCTGCCTTCAGGTCCTTGTCCAGCCCCTTTCGTTCGCTGCGCAGGCTCGAGAGCTTGACGCCGACGTCGATGCCGCCCGCCAGCAGGATGGCCGCCGCCAGCATGGCCAGGTGCGCCGCCTTCTGCCGCAGGATCGAGTAGTTGGCGCGGTAGGCGAACGGCCCCCGCCGAAAGTCGATCTCGCGCGAGCCGCGCGCCGCCGCCAGCGCGATCGCCGCGGCCAGCGCGTGCGCGTCGGACTCGGGCGCGGCCGACTCCTCGCCGCCGTCGTCGCCGGCCCCGCCGCGCCCCGCCCGCTCGAGCCGGTCGCGCGACGACAGATAGCGAGCCGGCACGCCCAGCTCTGCCTCCAGAAAAGTCAGCAGCCCGGCCAGCCGGCCGCCCCCGCCCACGACCAGCAGCGCCTCGACGTCCTGTCGCGCGGTCGCCGAGAACGAGGCCAGCGTCTGCCGCAGCTCGCGCATGGTGGGCGCCATCGCTTCGCGCAGGACCGTGTCCAGCTTCACCAGCAACGGCGTGGTCGCGGGGTTGCCGGGGCTGGCCAGGAACGCCTCGCCCCGCTTGGCCTGCTCGGCCCGATCCAGATCGGCGCTGAAGGCCCGGGCGATGGCGGCGGTCAGGTGCGCGCCGCCCCGCCGGATGGTCCGCGCGAAGATCGCGTTGCCGCCGCGGAGGATGCAGACGTTCGTGCGCTCGTGCCCGAAGTCCAGCAGCACGCGGCAGGGCAGCGGCGGCCCCTCCGGCGCCGCGGCCGTCGTGGGGAACAGCGCCCGATAGATGACCGGCGCGGCGAACAGCGCGCGCGGGTGGACGTTCTGCGCGTCGGCGGCAGCCAGGAAGGCCGCCAGCTCCTCGCGCCGCGCGGCCGCGGCCAGCACCGTGGTCCCCTCCGGACGCTGCGCGGCGACCAGGTGATCGAAGACGACGTCCTCGATCGGGTTCACGATCTGGCTCTCCAGCTCGTACCCGACCACCTGCTCGATCTTGCGCGCCTCCGAGAACGGGAGCTCCAGCACGCGCACCGAGAGCTGATCGCCGGGGATGGCCAGGTACGGCGTGACCTCGCTGCCCAGCTGCGAGAGCGCCTCGCGCACCGCCTGCATCTGGCGCTCGACGAGCGGGGCGTCGCCCGGCGGAACGGCGATCTCGTCCAGGCCCCGGAGTCTGGTCGCGCGGAACCCCGCCTCTAGAAGCGCCAGCTTGACCGAGTAGGTCCCGAGATCGATGCCACAGACGGTGTGAGCCATGTTGGTTGTCTAATCCTCGTGCCAGTACTGCAGGACGCCGGCGGCCTTCTCCGCCGCCGCGTTCATGGTCTGCAGGTTCTCCACCGTGCGGCCGGTGTCGACGATGGCGGTGATCTTCTTCTTCACGCGCCCGGACTCGCCCGACGCCGCGACTCGGTAGACACGGGGCGGCCCGACGTAGGCCAGATTTCCCAGCGCGCCCGCGTCGATGGTGATGGGCCGCATCCCCTGAAAGATGCGGTAGCGCGGATCGTCGGGCAGCACCGCCGTCTGCGGGCTGGCCAGCAGGCTGGTGATGGTGTTCAGGCTGTCGAACCCGGCGGTCGAAGCCCGGTCGCACAGGATGCTGGCCAGCGGGTAGAGCACGTGGTCGTCGAAGACGGTCGGATCGGCGGGCGGCTTGGTCGGATCGGGCGTCGCGGCCGCCCGGATCACCCCCATCACCAGCGGCGTGCAGTCGCCCGTCTCCTTGTTGCTGATGGCGCCCAGGTTGACCTTGCAGTTGAGATCCGAGGCGTAGACGGTCAGGAACGGGGCGAACGCCTCCATGAAGCCGTCGGAGACGCCGCGCACCATCTTGACCTCTTCCAGGGTGTCGAAGCTGTTGTCGTGGGCGCGGTAGTGGTCGGCGTGGGCGTCGTAGCGGTAGTCCTCCGAGTTCGACGAGCCGCCCTCGGGCGTGAACATCTGCTCGTCGCCGTCGGCCCAGTCGATGATGGCGCGCGCGACGTCGGAGCGGGTGGCGAAGTTGCCGGTGGTGTCCGCCTCCGAGAACAGCTTGTCGAACCGGGGCGAGTACATCAGGCCCATCAGCAGCCGGTAGACGATCAGCTGCTTGTTGCGATCCGACGTGATGCCCGAACCGCAGTTGATGTCGATCTTGCCGTCCTCGGCGGTGATCTGCGCGTCGAAGTTCCCCGACTTCAGCCCCAGCCCGCTGATCTTGCTGGTGTCGAGGCCGATCAGGCTCCCCAGCCCAGACACCTCTTCTTTGGAACCCGCGAAGAACCCCATCAGCGTGCTGGCGTAGTCGGTGACGCGCAGGCTGAAGCCCAGCGACGGGGGCGAAGCGGGGTTGTTGCCGCTCGAGCCGCTGGCGCTGTTGGTGCCGCTGTTGCTGCTCCCCATCGCCGTCTGCAGCATCTTCTGGACCTGGCCCATCACCGGGTCGATGAACTGCTGCTGGATCTTGATGAGCAGGCGCGACAGGCTGACCCCCGAGCGCGCCAGGTAGTGCGCGCGCAGCTCGTCGCGCGCGTTCGCGGCCTGGGCCGCGTCGACGCTGGTCCCGTACGTGAACTCGCTGACGACGGAGATCATCAGCGCCAGCCAGGTCAACACGATCAGCATGGCGACGCCGCGCTGCCGTCGCGGGCCCTTCCAGATGCGCCGGATCCTCTCGCGCAGCTTCACTGCTTCACCGGCCGGTAGTCGACCCGCTCGGTCATCTGGATGCGCGCGTCGGTGGTGTACGAGACCTCCTGATTGCGCTCGTCGATCACGGTCAGCGTGATGCGGACGTGGCCGGGCAGGTACTGGGGGCCGCTGGCGTTCAGCGTGCTCCAGTCATTCACCCACTCCTTCATCTTGTGGTCGTAGTAGGAGATCTTCACCCGGACGACGTCGGGGCACAGGATGTACGACTCGCCCGGGATGTCGTTGGGGTTCTCGGCCTGCAGGCGCCGCGTCTCGCGCCGCATCAGGTTCAGCACCCGGCGATCGTCGGGATCGCGCTCGCCGAAGTAGGAGATGAGCGAGGTGTCCCCCTCGGCCAGCCCGGCGCGCAGGCGCTGGTGGGCGAAGCTGGAGAACTGCAGCTCGTCGACGTCGCTGTGCGACGAGCCGACCAGGAAGGTGCGCCGGTTGCTGAGCGCCGTGTTCTCCGACCCGGACAGGTAAGCCATCTCGATCTCACGGGCCATGCGCGACAGCGCGACCCGGACCGTGTGGGCCCGCTCCTGGGCCGACTCGATCGCCTTCTTGTTCCTCACCGTCTGGCTGAACGACCCCCACATCAACGCCGTCACGAAGCCGAGGATCGCCAGCGCCAGCATGACCTCGATCAGGGTGAAGCCTGTGTCGCTCCTGCGCCGCATCAGTGGATCAGCCCCTGCAAGGCGTTGAGCGGGTTGGTGGCGCCCGTGCTCCCGCCGGTGCCGGTCGCGCCGGTGCTGCCGCCGGTGCCGGTCCCGGCCGCCCCCGTGCCCATTGTCGCGTCGAGCTTGGCGGGGTCGGTCAGGTACTGGACCACCTCGAAGCTCTGCTCGCGCCGCCCGTGCTCGTCCCAGTAGATGGTGACGGTGACCTTGCGGACCGACTCCTGCAGGCCGAGCCGGACCGGCTCGATGAAGCTGCTCATCATGCCGCCCATGAACCCGGTCAGCATCGACATCGGGTCCTTGGCGTCCAGGCTCTGATCGGTCGCCTTGTCGCGCCCCTGCTGCGCCAGATCGGCGGGCAGGTCGATCCGCTCGATGGTGTATTCCCAGCTGAACTGCGGGTAGCCCAGCTCCTTGAAGGTGCCGTTGGCCGTCTCGGTGTTCTCGGAGAAGCCGTTGTCGAGGATGTAGTCCTCGATGTCGACCATCTTCGTGCGCGCCAGCAGCGTGGCGGCGGTGGTCATCTTGGCGTGGTTGGTGGCGCGGACGTTGTTGGTGACGATCGACAGCAGGACGACCAGCGTCATCGAGAGGATCGCGATGGCGACCATGATCTCGAGCAGCGTGAAGCCGGCCTGGCCGCGCGTCGGCGACGTCATTGGATGACCTGGTTCCCCTCGTCGTCGTAGCGGACGCCCAGGTTCGGCCGGATCTCCTGGTTGTAGATGCGGACCCGCCCGGTGATCGGGTGGACCACCAGCGAGTAGACGCTCTCGCCCGATTCGTCGGACAGCGTGATGATCGCCGGCTCGGTCTGCCCCAGCGGGTAGAAATAGAGGTAGGCGCGGCCGCTGGTCACCGGATCGGTCAAGCGCGGCGTGTACACGCTGCGGATGCGCAGGTTCTTCAACTTCACCGGCTTGAGCGCCATCTCTTTGAACGCCGCGAACCGGGCGCGCTTGGGGTGGAAATCCCCGATCTCCAGCTTGGACATGTCGAAGCTGGTCGCCGCCGAGCTGCTGGAGCTGCTGCTGTTGTACAGATCTCGCTGCTTCTCCTGGCGCTTCTGCTCGTCCTCGTCGGCCTCCGCCTCTTTCTCCTCGCGCTTGCGCTGGTCGGCCACCGTCTCGGCCTGATTGGGGGCGTAGAACTTGTCGTCGGACTGCTCGGGCCAGTACCGCCCCTCGTTCAGGTCGATGACCAGCCGCTGGTACTTCCCGGTGATCGACGCGCGGTCGAACATGTAGCGGATCGCCCCCGAGAAGTGGGCGGTCGCCTCGCGCAGGTTGCTCTTGGTGACGGAGCGAAACCCCTTGACCCCGATGGTCGCGATGAGCGCCACGACCATCAAGGCGACCATCACCTCGATGAGAGTGAAGCCGCCGCGCGGATCGCGTCTCTGTTGCTGGGTCCGCACGGCCGTCATCCCGAGCCGGCTCAGAGCTCCCAGGACCTGATGTCGTCGGCGGTCCCATCCTGCTTGTCGGGACCGGACGACGAGATGTCCGCGCTGTCAGTGTCCTTGGTTCCCGGGCACTGGAAGACCAGATCCTTGCCCCACGGGTCCTTGGCGTTGTTGCGGTCCAGGTACTTTTGCTGGACCAGGTCGTCGATCCCGCGCGGGCAGGTGCTGCTGTTGTCGATCATGAACTGCGCCGTCGCGTCGCGAGCCGCCTTCACGCGCAGCCGCGCCGTCGACACCTGCGCCTTCTTGAACTGTTTGAACACCGCCGCGCCCACCCCACCCGCAAGCAACGCGATGATCGCCAGCACGACCATGATCTCGAGCAGCGTGAACCCGGCTTCCATGGCCCGGGCCGCGCCGCGGGCGATCTTCGTTCCGTTCCGATTGATTGCGATCATTTGAGTCTCCTCACTGCACGAAATTCTGCATGTCCATGATGGGTTGAAGCACCGAAAACACGATGAAGACCACCGCCAGCGCCATGCAGACGATGAGCAGCGGCGACAGCACGGTGGTCAGACGGGCAACCTTCCCTTCGACGTCGCGTTCGTAGGCGGTGGCGACGTTCTCCAGCATGGCCTCGAGCTGGCCGGAGCGCTCGCCCACCGAGACCATGTGAACCATCAACGAAGGGAACTGGCCGGACCGCTTGAGGGGCGTGGCGATCGACTCACCCTCCCGGATGGCGTCGCGGGCATCCTCGACGACCTTTTCGAGCACGGTGTTGTTGAGGACCTTCTTGGTGATCTCCAGAGCTGACAGGACCGGCACCCCCGCGGCCAGCATGGTGGCCAGCGTGCGGGCAAAACGCGCGACACCCACGTAGCGGACCAACGGCCCGATCAGCGGCAGCTTCAGACGCAACCGATCGACCGTCGCCCTCCCTTTTGGCTTGCGGGACCACCGCCGATACCCCCAGTAGCCAAG
The DNA here is from genome assembly GCA_035578045.1 of Polyangia bacterium. Lineage (GTDB taxonomy): Bacteria > Myxococcota_A > Polyangia > Fen-1088 > Fen-1088 > JADGRB01. The sequence goes on from DATJWP010000038.1 coordinate 10,212, forward strand.
CCCCCCCAGGATGATCAGGGCCCACCAGTAACTGCCGACCAGCTCGGAGGTGAAGATCAAAAGCTGCGTGTTCCAGGGGAGCGTCTTGCCCATGTCCTGAAAGATCGAGGTGATCTTGGGGACCACCACCACCATCAGGACGCCCATGATCACCGTCCCCAGCACCACCATGATGATCGGGTAAGTCAGGGCGCTGGAGACCTTGGATCGCAAGGTGTGCTGCGCGTCGAGGAAGTCGGCCAGCCGGGCCAGCACCGCGTCCAGATTGCCGGCCGCCTCGCCCGAGCGGACCATGTTCGTGTAGAGATCCTGGAAGATCGCCGGGTGGGCGCCCAGCGCGTCGGCCAGCGCGCCTCCCTCGTTGACCTTCTGGCGGATCTCCGCCAGCACCCGCTGGAATTTCTTGTTCTCCCCCTGTTCGGCCAGCGCGCCCAGCGCCTCGGCCAGCGGGATACCAGCCTTGATCAAGGTGGCCAGCTGGCGGGTGAAGGCGGCCACCTCTTGAGGGCGCACGCGCTCCAACATCCCCGCCAGGTCGATCTCTCGCTTGAAGACCGACTCCTTTTCACCACTGGTTCGCGCCGCCGCGCGCTGGCCGCCGGCCAGCACCTCGCGGTGCTCGGTGATGAAGATGCCCTCCCGGCGCAGCGCCTGGCGCAGCGCCTTCGCCCCGTCGGCGTCGCGCGTGCCGGTCACCGACTTGCCGTCGGTGTTGAGCCCTTTCCAGCTATAGACCGGCACCGGGCGTCACTCCACGTCCTGCGCGGTGATCATCAGGACCTCGGCGGTCGTCGTCATTCCCGCCAGCACCTTCTGCGCGCCGTCCTCGCGCAGAGTGCGCATGCCGGCCGACTGGCCGTAGGTCTTCACCGTCTGCGCGTCGGCGTTCTTGATGGTCAGCTGGCGGATCTTCTCGTCGATGGGCAGGAGCTCGTAGATGGCGGTCCGCCCCTTGTACCCGGCGCCCAGGCAGGCCGGGCAGCCGCCGTCCTTGGCGCGATAGAGCATGCCGGCCGGCGGGAGCCAGTTCTCGTCCCCCTTGAAGTGAACCCTGCGGGCCTTGCCGATCGCGAACAGCTTCGGGTCGATGCCGACGCTGGCCAGGTCCTCGGCCTCGGGCTTGTACGGCTCGCGGCACTCCTTGCAGATGCGCCGCACCAGCCGCTGCGCCAGGAGCGCCATCAGCGACGACGCCGCCAAGAACGGCTGAACGCCGAGATCGACCAGACGCGTGATGGCGCCGGCCGCGTCGTTGGTGTGGATGGTCGACAGCACCAGGTGGCCGGTCAGCGACGCCTGGATGGCGATCTCCGCCGTCTCTCGATCGCGGATCTCGCCGACCATGATGACGTCCGGGTCGTGGCGCAGGAACGACCGCAGGCCGGCGGCGAAGGTCAGGTCGATCTTCTCGTTGACGGCGGTCTGCGAGATGCCGTCCAGCTGGTACTCGACCGGGTCCTCGATGGTCAGGATGTTCAGGTCGGGCGAGTTGATCTTGGCCAGGCAGGCGTAGAGCGTGGTGGTCTTGCCCGAGCCGGTCGGCCCGGTCACCAGCATGATCCCGTGCGGCCGGTGGATGAGGTCGTCGATCTGGCGCAGGTGATCGTCGCCGAAGCCGATGTCGGCCAGGTCGTGCAGCACCGACTCGCGGTCGAGCAGACGGATGGTGATGCGCTCGCCCTGCTTCACCGTCGGGACGGTGGCGACGCGCATGTCGATGTCCTTGCCGGCGATCTTGCGGCGGATGCGGCCGTCCTGGGGGAGCCGCTTCTCGGCGATGTTGAGCCCGGCCATGATCTTCACGCGCGAGATGATCGACGGCATGAACTGCCGCGGGGCGTGGCGGGCCTCGTAAAGCACGCCGTCGATGCGGTTGCGGACGATGACCTCCTTCTCGCCCGGCTCGATGTGGATATCGCTGGCCCGCTCCTTGACCGCGTTGAACAGCAGCGAGTTCACCCACCGGATGATGGGCGCCTCGTCGGTGATCTCCAGGATGTCGACCAGCTCCTCGCTGGCCCCCTCGTCGTCCTCGTCGTTCTTCTCCTCGCCCAGCTCGCCGCCCTTGTCGTGCCTGCGGCCGTAGACGTCGTTGATGACCTCGAGGATTCGCTGCGAGGGCACCAGGACCGGCTGCACTTCGGTCCCCAGCTGCATGCGCAGGTCGTCCAGCGCGCCGACGTCCAGCGGGTCGGCCGTCGCCACCAGGGTGAGGTCCCCTTCCTTCTTCACCGCCAGCAGCCGGTGCTGCTTGGCGAAGCCGATCGGCACGCCGGTGGCCAGATCGGTGTCGACCTCGTCCACCTTCAGATCGGCGCTGTAACCGATCCCCAGCTGCTTGCCCAGCGCCTGCAGCAGGTCTTCCTCGGTGACGGCGCGCATGCGGACCAGGATCTCGCCCAGCCGGCCCCCTTCGGCCCGCTGGGTCTCGACCGCCTGCTCGATCACCGCCGGGGTGAGGGACGAGCTGTCCCCCCCTTTGAGCTCGAGCAGCAGGTCACCGATGCGTTTGGTCGCCATTCAGCCGTTCACCTCATTCAGCGTGGCGCCGCCGGCGCGGGGGCCGGCGCGGGCGCAGGAGCAGGAGCAGGAGCCGGCGCCGGCGCCGGCGCGGGAGCAGCGCCGGGAGGCGAGGAGAAGTTCCCCGTGCCCGGGCCCACCGGCAGGTCGACCGGGCCCGACTCGTCGATCGCCTGTTGCTCCTTGATGCGGTCGATCTCCCCCTCCTCGATCTCGACCTCCCGGGCGGCCCGGTTGATCTCCTCGAGCATCCCACGCTTCCGGCGATAGTCGATCTCGGACTCCAGGTTGGGCCGCTCCTCGCCGCCGAACCGCTCGACGAACTCCCGCCGCTCGCGCATCTTCTTCTCGAGCACGCGGCGCAGGTCCGACTGGTCGTTGATGACGTAGGGCGTGAGCGCAATGATGAGGTTCGTCTTCACGACGTGCTTGGTCGTGTTGCGGAAGAAGAAGCCCAGGATCGGGATGTCGCCCAGCAGCGGGATCTTGGTGACGCTGTTGATGATCTTGTCGGACATCAGGCCGCCGATCAGGATCGTCTGCTGATCCTTGGCCACGACGATGGTCTTGGCCGTGCGCTCCGAGGTCGACGGCCCCAGGTTGCTGGAACCGGGCGCCAGCTCGGAGATCTTCTCGTCGACCTCCAGCCGGATGATGTCGTGCTCGTTGACGTGCGGGGTCAGCTTCATCTCCAGCGCGACCTTCTCGCGCTGAACCTGCGGGAACAGGCTTCCCAGGCCCAGCCCCAGCGCGCCGGTCTGCCCGGTGGCGCCGGTGGCGCCGCCCAGGCCGATGGTGCTGACCGGGAACGGCACGCGCTGGCCGACCGAGATCTCGCCGTCCTCGTTGTTCATGATGAGGATGTGCGGGTTCGACAGCACGTCGACGTCGTTGTTGGTCTGCAGCGCCTTGATGAGCACGCCGAACGACGGAATGTCGACGGTCGAGGTGACCGCGGTGCCCAGGCCCGCCGCCTCGGCCGGCGACAGCACCGGCCCCAGGATGCCGGCCAGCATGGTGTCGCCCAGGGCGTTGGTCGGCACCAGCGTGTTGGTCGGGTTCAGGCCGCCGACGATCAGGCTGGGGTCGCTGAGCCCGAACAGGTTCTGGGGCTTGACCCCGTGCCACGAGGCGCCCAGGTCGCGCTCCTTGTCCAGCGTGACCTCGAGGATCATCGCCTCGACGAACACCTGCTTGCGCGGCGAGTCGAGCAGCTCGATCACCCGGCGCAGCGACTGGTAGTCCTTCAGCGACGAGACGATGATCAGCGAGTTGGTCGGACGATCGAAGTTGAGGCGGACCTCCCCCTCGAACAGCAGGTTGGCCCCCTGCAGGGGCTGCGTCCCTCCGGGCGTCGACGCGGGCGTGGGCGCATTCTGGCCGCCGCGGCCGCCCCGCCGCCCGCCGGCGGCGCCGGTGACCGCGATGCCGGTGACGGCGCCGATCGTCTGGGCCAGCTCGTCGCAGTTGGCGTTCTCGCAGTAATAGACGTGGATGCGCCCGTCGCCGCCCTCGATCGGGACGTCGAGCTTCTTGACCAGCGTCAGCACGCGCGCGTAGGCGCGCTCGTTGGCGATCACGATCAGCTGGTTCGAGCGCTCGTCGGGGATGACCTTCGAGACCATCATCTCGGTGGTCAGGTCGCCGGGCTTGGCCCGGGTCGAGCTGCCCGGCGCGGGGGCCGGCGCCGTCGAGCCGCCTTTGCCGCCCAGCTTGGCGACCTGGAAGATGTCCGCCAGCTTCTGGGCCATCTCGGTGGCCGAGGTGTTCTTGACGCCGATGATCCAGATGCGCTCACCGGTGCCCGGCTGATCGATCTGCTTCAGGATCGCCATCATGCGGGTGATGTTCGAGGCCAGGTCGGTCACGATCAGCACGCCCTGGGGCGCGTAGACGATCACGTCCCCCTGGGGTCCCTTGAGGCGCCCGAGGATCTGCGCGACCTCGTTGGGATCCGCGTTCTCGACGCGCACCAGGCGGGTGACGTAGCTCTCGTTGATGGGGACGTTGGAGTCCTCACCATACAAAGGGATGGGCGCCGTCTTCGCGTTGGGGGTCTCGATGATGCGCAGGACGTTCCCCGAGGGCTGAACGGTCAGACCGACCGAATCGAGCGCTCCCAGAAAAAGCCGGTAGGCCTCCTCCGGCGTGATCAGCTCGGGCGCCACGATGGTCACCTTCTTGCTGTTCGCCGGGATCGTCCCGGGCAGCAGGAACTGCTTGCAGGTGATCGACGAGATCCAGGAGATCAGATCGCCCAGCTCGGTGTCGGGTTTCAGGTTCAGCTTCACGATCCGCTTGCCTGGCGGGAATTTCTTGCAGGAGTTGAACTCCTTCTCGCCGATGACGCTGCCGCTGCTGTCCGTCGCGCCGGCGGTGGTCGTCCCCGGCGTGGTCGCGGCCGGCGGCGGGTTCCGGTCGCCCGGCGTGCGCCGTGTCGCGCGCCGGCCGGGCAGGATCGGCGTCGGCGGTGGCGTCGTCCCGTTGGCCGGGACGCGGACGGTTTTCGAATCGGCCCCCTCGACCACCGCGGCGTGCGCCCCCGCGCCCACCAGCGTGGTCGCGGCGAGCAGCGCCACCGCGCCGAGAAGATGGAGACGGCTCCGGGTCAGTCGTCGAGCTTTGCCTGGCGTTCTCATCGGATCGTGTAGTCCATGGTGACTTTCTGGCCGTTGCGCTCGAGACCGACCGAGAGGTGGTTGGCGGTCTTGAGCTTGGTGTAGACCTCGAGCGCCTTGTCCGGGCTGGTCATCTCCAGGCCGTTGATGGCGGAGACGACGTCGCCGTTCTGCAGACCGATCTTTCCGAACGGGCCGTCGGGCTTGATGCTGAACAGCCGGAAGCCGATCGACTTTCCGTCGCGCGTCTCGGGGACGATGCGGGCCGCGCGCGCCAGCGCCCCCATGTTCCCCAGCAACGAATCCAGCGTCGAGTGCTGGACCTCGTAGGTGTTCGCGCCGGTCTTCTTGATCCCCTTGTCCAGCTCGGCCGAGAACGGATCCGCGGAGGGCACGGGCTTGGGCGGCGGGGGCGGCGCGCCGGGCTTCGGGGGCGCCTCGTCCAGAAGCTCCAGGTACTCGCGGCGACCGCCGCCAAAGTCCAGGTAGACGCGCGTCTCGTCGATCTGGTCGATGGTCGCCTCGCGGATCTGAGATCCCACTCCGTAGGGCCCGGCGGTCTTGGCGTCGTTGTCGCGGATGACCGCCAGCGACCACTTCTCCGCGGGCGGGGCGGCATACATGACCGCCAGCAGCTTCAGCGGAAGCGAGGTCTTCTGCAGCGGGGGAATCGTGGGCGTCTCGTTGGCCGTCGCGGGCTGGCCCAGGATCGGCGGGCAGGTCGAGCAGAAGATGTTCCGCTTGAGGATCTCCTCGACCTGCTTCGAATAGACCGGCCCCTGCGCCTGCGGCGTCGCCGATCGCGTGCTGGGCTTGGCGCTCGGCACGCTGCTGGCCATCCCCGCCTCGATGGCGGTCGCGGTCGCGCGCGCGCCGAAGATCGCGCAGATCGCGATGACGACCAGATCGACGGCGGACAGGTACCTGCGGAGCAACGTCTCCATGGAGATCCGTGGTGCGTCTCAAGCAACGCCGGGACCAGCCTGAGCGTCAAAGAATCTGCGTAAAATCAGTAACTTAGCTGGAGCTACCCACGGAGGAGCGCTGCCAATTTGGCACGTCGCCCCCGGCCGGCTCGGCCTCGCCGGCGTCACCACGTTCCTCTTCCAGGCGCCGGTAGATGGTCCGGGTGGCGATGCCCAGCAGCTGGGCGCAGAGGCGCTTGTCGCCGCCGACGTGAGCCAGCGTGGCGTGGATGACCCGGCGCTCGATCTCCTCGAGCGGGGTGCCGACCACGAACGACAGCGTACGGCCGTCACCCACGGCGGCGCCGCCGCTGCGGACCTCGGGCGGCAGGTCGTCGATCTCGATGGCGCTCCCGCGCGACAGCACCACCGCGCGCTCGACGGTGTTCTCCAGCTCGCGCACGTTGCCCGGCCAGTCGTGGCGGGACAGCGCCTCCGCCGCGGCGCGCGAAAAGCCGCTCAGCTGCCGCCCGTTCCGCGCCGCGTAACGCTGGAGGAAGTGCTCGGCCAGCAGGGGGATGTCGTCGCGCCGGTCGCGGAGGGGCGGGATCGGCACCGCGATGACGTTCAACCGGTAGTAAAGGTCCTCGCGGAAGCGCCCCTCGCGCACCGCCGCGCGCAGGTCCTGGTTGGTGGCGGCCACCAGGCGCAGATCGACCTTCAGGGTGCGCCCCCCCAGCCGCTCGACCTCGCCCTCTTGCAGGACCCGCAGCAGCTTCACCTGCACGTGGGTCGGGATCTCGCCGATCTCGTCCAGGAACAGGGTGCCGCCGTCCGCCTGCACGAACCGCCCGTCGTGCCGGTGCGCCGCGCCCGTGAACGCCCCCTTCTCGTAGCCGAACAGCTCGGCCTCGAGGATCGTCTCGGGCAGCGCCGCGCAGTTGACCGGCACGAACGGCCCGCTCCCGCGCGGCGAGCTCTCGTGGATGGCGCGGGCCAGCAGCTCCTTGCCGGTCCCCGACTCGCCCAGCAGCAGCACCGTCGCCTGCGACGGGGCAGCCTGCATCACGATCTCCATCGTCCGCCGCCAGGCCAGCGATTGGCCGATCAGCGCCCGGCGCTTCTCGGCCGCCAGCTGGGCGCGCAGCGAACGGTTCTCCTGCACCAGCGACCGCTTCTCGATCGCTTTGCCGACCACCCGCAGCAGGTGGGCCCGCTTGATCGGCTTGGTCACGAAGTCATAGGCCCCCTGCTTCATGGCCTCGACCGCGTTCTCGACCGTGCCGTACGCGGTCATGAGGACGGTCTCGGTCTCGGGCGCGACGCTCTTGCTCGCGCGCAGCAGGTCCATCCCCGACATCCCGGGCATCATCAGGTCGGTCAGCAGGACCGAGACCGGCTCTCGGCGCAGGATCTCCAGCGCCTCGCCGCCCGATCCCGCGGTCAGGACCCGCAGCGACTCCCGCTCGAAGATCTTGTGGAGCGACTCGACGATGGGGGCCTCGTCGTCGACCACCAGGACGGTCGGAGCTACGCGGTCTGCCGGCATCAGATCCATCCCTCCAGGCATTTCAACCCCGGTGCCATGTCTCGCAGGATCGCGTAACTAGGCGATTTCACGTACGGCCAGGTTACGCCAGATTGGCGAACAGCGCCAGTACCCTGTCAATCTGACAAGTTGCCGCGAGAGGTCCCTCCCCGCCTGCCAGATTGTCACCCCGCCAGCGTCGACCGCAGGGGCAGCGTGATGCGGAAGGTCGTCCCCTCCCCCACGCGGCTCTCGACCTCGATGTGGCCCCCGTGCCGGTCGACGATGCCGTGGACGATCGACAGGCCCAGCCCGGAGCCTTCGCCCACATCCTTGGTCGTGAAGAAGGGATCGAAGATCCGGGGCAGCACGTCGGGCGGGATGCCCGGGCCGTTGTCGGTCACCGCGATCTCGACGTTGGCGTCGCGCCGGGCGGCGGCGATCTGGATGGTGGCGGCGGAGCGCCCCGCCAGCGCCTGCGCGGCGTTGGTGATGAGGTTCATGAACACCTGGTCGATTTGCCCCGGGAAGCCGGTGATCTTCAGCTCGGGATCGATGTCCTTCTGGATCTTCACGTCGCGCAGGTGATGGCGGAGCAGGTCCACCGTGTCGTCCACGCTGCGCGCCAGGCTCAGCTCGCGCGGCCGCTGCTCGTCGCCGCGCGAGTAGTTGTGCAGCGCCTGCACGATGGCCTTGGTCCGGGCGGCGCCGCGACGGACCACCCGCAGCATCTCCTCGGCATCGGCGGCGGTGCCGGCGCGGATCGCCTCTTCCAGCGGCTCGAGGGTGTTGATGACGGCGTTGACGGGGTTGTTGATCTCGTGCGCGATGCCGGCCACCAGCCGGCCCATCGACGCCAGCTTCTCCGAGCGGACCAGGTCGTCCTGGGCGCGCCGCAGCTTCTCGAGCGCCTCGTGCAGCTCGCGGTTGCGCTGCTCCAGCACCTCGGTGCGCCGCCGCACCTCCCGCTCCAGGTCGATGTTCAACGACTCCGTCGAGCGCAGCTTGTCGCGCAGCGCGCGGCGCATCTCCTCGAACGCGAACGAGAGCCGCCCGATCTCGTCGGCCTCGCCGGCCGGCGGCACCGGCCGCGCCAGCTCGCCGCGCGCCATCTCGTCGGAGCGCTCCTCCAGCGCGACGACCGGCGTCACCATGTCGCGCACCATCATCAGCACCAGGCCCAGCGCCAGCGCCAGCGCCAGCGCGATCGAGCTGAGCATCGGCACGGCGGCGTTGCGCGGCGACAGCGCGAACAGCAGCACCAGGCCGGCGGTGAAGACGGTCACGCTGGTGAAGAACAGCACCAGCTTGACCCGCAGCGTGATGGGCGCGCGGATCTCCGCGATCGGCAGCCGGTGGCGCGCGCCGATCTGGCTGAGCAGCGGGCGCAGCACGTCGCGCAGGAACAGCGTCTCGTACAGCGCGGCCGCCAGCAGGATGAGCGCGCTGGACCCCAGCAGGCGCCCGGCGGTGGGCGCGTCGAAGCCGCACAGGCGGCGGCCGACGACCACCACCGCCACGACCGCGAACGCGCAGGCCAGCGCCTGGGAGCCCGCCAGCCGGTAGGGCAGCGCCTGCCCGGCGCGAAAGGCCGCCACCGCCTCCGGGTCCTCGCGCGCCGGCGCCCGGCGCCCGGCCGACGCCAGGTACGCCGCTATCGGCCGCGTCCGGCGGACCAGCGATCGGAACCAGAGCGACATCGGCAGCACCAGCGCCGGCACCGTCAGCGCCAGCAGCGTCCCCGACTGGGCCGAGGTCAGATCGGTGAACACGGCGACCAGCGCGGCGTTGACCGCGTGCGCCGCGGCCAGCAGCGCGGCGGCGCTCTGACACAGGCGGCGCCGGTAGCTGGCGGCGAACTCGCGGAGCGCGTCGGAGTTCGGGAAGATCACCCGGCGGGCACGGCCCAGGACGCGCCCCCACAGCGCGCCGCGCGCCGCCGCGGCGCCGCCGGCGTGCAGGATGCCGATGCAGGCCAGGCCGATCGTCGACGGAAGGGTCAGCAACCGCCCGGCCGCCAGCCGGACCGCGACGTAGCCCACCGCCAGCGTCCAGAGCGCGAAGCGGGTCGCGGCGACCTCTATGGGCGCGCGCCGCATCGCCTCGTCGGCGGCGGCGCTGGCGGCCGCGTCCAGCGGACGGCCGGCCTGTTTCGCCTCGCGGGCGGCGGCCAGCGGCCGCAACAGGTCCGCGGCGCGCAGCCAGCCGGCGGCCATCAGGGCCAGCAGCAGCGCGCCGACCCGGAACGACTCGCCGCTGGCGCGCAGCGACTGGGCGGCCAGCGCGAGCGCCGGCCCCACGATGGCCAGCGCCTCGGCGACGGTGAGCCCGAGCTCGACCGCGACCAGCCGCCCGCCGAACCCCGATCGCCGTCGTTCCAGGGCCGGCCGCAGGGCATCCGCCTGAGCCGTCGTCATACGGGGGATTATACGCGCTGACGCCGCTGGGCTTTGCTCAGCGGCGTCGTCGCGGGAGGTCCAGGGACCCTCCCAGGGTTCTTGGCTCATCGGGGGATCGATCACGGGGGCGCGCAGGAACGGGGTGCTATCCTTCCTGGCCAATGTCTTGGGAAACCATCCGTAACTTGGTGCGTGACGAGTGGTTGATCCTCTCGTTGCTGCTGGCCTGGTCACTGGCGGGGCTGGCCGTCATCTGCGAGCGGGTCTACGCGCTCTGGAACCTCATTCCGAAATCGGAGGCCTTCAAGGACCGGGTCATCGACGCCATCGCGCGCGGTGATCTGGGCAAGGCCGCCGCCATCTCGGAGATGTCGCAGGTGCCCCTGGCCGACGTTTTCGAGCGGGGCCTGCAGGTCTTCCAGAAGACGCCGCAGAAGACCACCGAGGCGGTCAACTCGCAGCGCAGCGCCACGGTGCTGTCGCTGAAGCGCTATCTGTGGGCGCTGGGAACGGTCGGATCGTCGGCGCCGTTCGTCGGCCTGTTCGGCACGGTCGTCGGCATCCTGAAGGCGTTCCAGTCGATGTCGGTGGCCGGCACTGGCGGCTTCAAGGTCGTCTCGCAAGGGATCGCGGCCGCGCTGGTCGCGACGGCGGCCGGCCTGATGGTCGCGATCTACGCCGTCATTGCCTACAACTACTTCGTCGCGCGCATCAACTCGATCTCGATGCAGTACCGGCTCTACTGCGAGGAGTTCCTGTCGGCGCTCGGCGAGCTGCCCAAGGGCGCGGCGCCGAAGCCTGTCGTCGCGCCCGCGCCCGACGCCGCCGGCGCGACCTCCTGAGGTGACGCGATGGGAATGAACGTTCAGCTGGACGACGGCGGGGGCGGCGGGGACGACGCCGACGTCGGCAACGAGTCGGTGGTCGCCGAAATCAACATCACCCCGCTCACCGACGTCTTCCTGGTTCTGCTCATCATCTTCATGGTGACGTCGACCGCCCTGGTCGAATCCGAGGTGGCGTCGCGCGCCGGGATGAAGGTCGTGCTGCCCAAGGCCAACGCGGCGGGCCCAGTGTCACAACGCCACACTGACCCGGTGCTGACCGTGACCAAGGCCAATGAGCTGTATCTGGGCTCACGCAAAGTCGACGCCACGAACCTGGAAGGCGAGATCCGGAAGGCGCTGACCGAGTCGAACTCGGAGACACTGCTGATTCGCGGCGACAAAAACGTCTTGCTTGGCGCCGCAGTCGACATCATGTCGACCGCCAAGAAGGCCGGCGCCAGCCACATAGCAATTCTGACCGCCCCGACCAAGTAGTCGGGCGGCCATGTGGGGCGGTTCGCCACAACCGGCACCAGGGTGGGCGCACAAGTGCCTCACGTGACGGCGGCAACAGGTGGGGTCTAAATCCGCAAGTACAAGGAATTGTTTCGAATCGGCAAACTGTTGATTGTGGCATGTGCGCTGCATCGCAGGGCGGGCGGCGCAGCCCACCGCGCCCTCACCCAACCCCAATCAGGAGTCACCCATGATTCGCACGATCTTCCTCGCCCTCGCCATCATGCTCCCGACCGCCTGGACCGTTGCCAAGGCCGCTGACGCCCCCGCGGGCGACGCCGCTGGCGACACCGGCGCGAAGAAGGAGAAGAAGTCCAAGAAGGCCAAGAAGGGTGACGACGCCGACAAGAAGGCCGGCGACGCCAAGTAATTCCGCTTCTGGCTGAATCAGCCAGAAACGAAAAAGACCCCGGTCCGCTTCGGCAGGCCGGGGTTTTTTCTTTTCTCCCACCTTCCCCTCCGAATGAAACGGACTGATACCGGTCTCCACCGCCAGGTTCTCGATGGGCTGGCTCCCTTCCCGGGGGAGGCATCCCCTAGAGCGAAAGGATCGCTCCGCCGATTCGCTGCTGCCAGAAGGCGCGTTCGTCGGCGCGGTGGGTGACCATCAGGACGGTGCTCTTCTGCTGCGTGCACAGGGAGGCGACCAGGTCCAGCACGCGGAGGCGCTTGTCGCCGTCCAGGCCGGAGGTCGGCTCGTCCATCACGATCAGCGGCGGCACCTTGATGGCGGCGCGGGCGATCAGCACCAGGCGCTGCTGGCCGAAGGAGAGCTCGCGAAAGGCGGCGCCCGGCTCCAGGTCCAGCTCGAGCCAGGCCAGCCAGGCGCGCGCGCGGGAGCGGTCGCCGGGGGTCGGCTGCCGGTAGACGCCGATGCTGTCGTAGAGGCCGCTCAGCAGGACGTCCTCGACGCTGCCGCCGACGCGGTAGTCGCGGTGCAGGCGCGCCGAGACAATCCCGACGTTCTTCTTGATGTCCCACACGGACTCGCCGCTCCCGCGCCGTCGCCCGAACAGGTGCAGATCGTTGCTGTAGGCCTGCGGGTGGTCGCCGGTGATCATCTCCAGCAGCGTCGACTTGCCCGAGCCGTTGGGGCCCTCGATCAGCGTGTGGCCTCCGGGCCAGACCGTGAAGTCGATCCCTTCGAAGACGATCTGCTCGCCGTACTGGACGCGGCCGGCGGCCAGCCGGACCAGCGGCACCGCGGGATCCGGCGGCGGGGCTCCGCCGTCCAGATTTACCGGCGGCGGGGTCCGGTCGTGCTGGCCGCCGCCGGCGCCGCGGGCGCCGCGGGCCAGGAAGGCCTCCGGCGTGCCGCGGAAGATTGGCCGCCCCCGGGAGAGGACCACCAACTGGCTCACCGACGCGGCCGGAAACGGCAGCTCGCGGCTCCCAAACGTTCCCAGCACCACCACCGGCAGGCGCTCGGCCGCCTGCAACACGGCCTGGGCCAGATCCGCGCAGGCCGCGCGGTCCAGCCCGTCGAGCGGATCGTCCAGGATCAGCAACGACGGCTCGCTCAGGACGACCTGCAGCAGCAGGACCTTGCGGGCCTCGCCGGTCGAGAGACGGCGGTAGCCCCGCTCCCACAGCGGGGTCAGGCGGAACGCCGCGAACAGTGGGTGGCTGCGCCCCGCGTCGCCCACCAGCTGGCCCACGGTGGCGCTGGTGTCGACGCCCTGCCTGAAGTTGCTCTCGTCGGCCGCCAGCTGTGCCTCATAGAAGGCCTGCTGCGACTCGGCCGAGAGGATCCGGGCGCCCGCCACGCGCGCCGCGAGCGCGCGCGCGACGGTCGTCTTGCCCGAGCCGTTGGGGCCGACGACCAGCGTCAGCCCCGGCCCGGCCGGCGCGATGTCGAGGAGCTGGTCCTCAGCCACCGACGGCGATCTGCTTCATCGCCGTCATGTAGCCGCGCAGCGCGGCGCCGACCTTCTCGACCGGGTGGCCCTCGACGGCTTGATTGACGGCCAGGAGGCGGCGGTTGTCGACCTGCTGGGCGCCCGGCGCGAACGGCTTGCCGATCACGTCCGACCCCTGCTTGGCCACGAAGTCCTTCAGCAGCGGCACGGCGGCGTGGCTGAACAGGTAGCAACCGTACTCGGCGGTGTCGCTGATGACCTTGTTCATCTCGTACAGCTTCTTGCGCGAGATCAGGTTCGCGATGAGGGGCACCTCGTGCAGCGACTCGTAGTAGGCGGACTCGGGCTTCATGCCCACCTCCACCATGCACTCGAACGCCAGCTCGACCCCCGCCTTGACCATGGCGACCATCAGCACGGCGTTGTCGAAGTACTCCTGCTCCCCGATCTTCGCCGGACCGGCGGGGGTCTGCTCGAAGGCGGTGTCGGCGGTGGCGGCGCGCCAGCCCAACAGGTTCGCGTCGCCGGCATCCCAGTCCTTCATCATCGTGGTGCTGAAGGCGCCGGTGATGATGTCATCCTGATGCTTCCGGTAGAGCGGCCGCATCAGGACCCGCAGCTCCTCGGCCAGCTCGAACGCCTTGACCTTGGCCGGGTTACTGAGCCGGTCCATCATCAGGGTGAGGCCGCCCTGCTTGAGGGCCTCGGTGATCGTCTCCCAGCCGTACTGCACCAGCCTGCTGGCGTAGCCGCGATCCACGCCCAGGGACACCATGCGGTCGAAGCAGAGGATCGATCCGGTCTGCAGCATGCCGCACAGGATGGTCTGTTCGCCCATCAGATCGCTCTTCACCTCGGCGACGAAGCTCGACTCGAGCACGCCCGCGCGATCGCCGCCCGTCGCCGCGGCGTAGGCCTTGGCGATCTCCAGACCGTCGCCGTTCGGATCGTTCTCCCGGTGCACGGCGATCAGGGTCGGAACGCCGAAGCCGCGCTTGTACTCCTCGCGCACCTCGGTGCCCGGGCACTTCGGCGCCACCATGACGACCGTCAGATCCTTGCGGATCTGCTGCCCCTCCTCGACGATGTTGAAGCCGTGGCTGTAGGCCAGACAGGCGCCCTTCTTCATGAGCGGCATCACCTTCTGGACCACGTCGGCGTGCTGCTTGTCGGGGGCCAGGTTGCAAACCAGGTCAGCGGTGGGGATCAGCTCCTCGTAGGTGCCCACCTTGAACCCGTTGCTGGTGGCGTTGGTGTAGCTGACCCGCTTCTGGGCGATGGCGTCCGCGCGCAGGGCGTAGCTCACGTCCAGGCCCGAGTCGCGCATGTTGAGGCCCTGGTTCAGCCCCTGCGCGCCGCAGCCGACGATGACCACCTTCTTGCCGCGCAGGCGCTCCACGCCGCCGCTGAACTCGGAACGGTCCATGAAGCGGCAGCGGCCGAGCTGGTCCAGCTTCTGCGCCATCGTGAGGGTGTTGAAGTAGTTCTGTCGGGCCATGTGGTTGCTCCTCGCGCTCGTGGTGCCCCGGAGGGCGTCGCCTGTACGCCAGGATAGATCGCGCCCGGCGCCCGGCCAACGTTGCGATTGCGCCTATTATTGATAGTCTGTATTGCAGTAATCGCAACATGGCGATCTCGTCCGAGCAAGAGGTGCGGCTGTTCCTGCACCTGGCCGACAGCCTGCACTTCGCGCGCAGCGCCAAGGCGCTGCACATGAGCCCCTCGGCGCTGACCCGGGCCGTCCAGAAGCTGGAGCGGGAGCTGGGACAGCCCCTGTTCCAGCGCAGCAAGCGCCGGGTGGCGCTGACCCGGGCGGGGGAGATCTTTCGCGACTACGCGCGCGCGCAGCTGGTCGCGCACGCCCGCCTGCAGGAGGCGCTGGCCACCGAGCGCCGGATGCCCACCGGCGAGCTGCGGGTGGCCTGCACGGTGACCGCCTGCCACTCGGTCCTGCCCAGGCTGCTGGCCCGCTGTCGCGAGCGCTACCCCGGCATCCATCTGCAGCTCAGCACCTCTGACGCAGCCCGCTGCATGCAGGCGCTGGAGAACGACGAGGTCGACCTGGCCGTCGTCCCCGAGCCCGAGCCGCCCCCCGCCGAGCTGCGCTTCGTCCGTCTGACCCATACCGACCTGTCATTCATCGCTCCCGCCGCGGACGGGGACCTGGCGCGCCGCGCCCGGCTCGGCGGCGGTCACTGGAGCGGGCTGCCGCTGATCCTCGCGCGGCGCGGGGTCGACCGGCAGCGGATCGACGCCTGGCTCGAGCAGCTGGGGGCTCGGCCGGAGATCTACGCGGAGGTCGACGGCAACGAGGCCATCCTGGCCATGGTGGCGCTCGGCTGCGGCGTCGGCGTCGTCCCCGAGCTGGTCCGCAGGGACAGCCCGTTTCGGGGCCGCATCCAGCAGGTGAAGGTCGAGCCGAGGCCGCGCGGCTACCACGTCTCGCTGTGCGCCAAGAGCCGCACGCTCTCGCGGCGGACGGCGGCCGCGTTCTGGGAGCTGGCGCCCGCGGCGTTCTGATTCTGCTCGGGGTTCCTTTCCACCACCCGTCGCGCGGCGCGACGATGCGCCCGGCCGTGATACCTTCAACCCGAGGGACGGGAGGGAGGACGCTCATGGATCTCGGCTTCCTCGAAGACGCTCCCGTTTTCTGCTACGTCGTGCGGCGCGAGGGGACGAACTTCGTCCTGGAGCAGCTGAACGCGGCCGCCCGCGCGCGGAGCCCGGCCCTGCTGGCGTTCATCGGGCGCCCCCTGACCGAGCTCTACAGCGACCAGCCCGAGGTTCGCGTCGCCGCCCTCGAGTGTCTCGAGGAACAAAGGGTGGTCGAACACGACGTTCGTTTCCGGATGCACGACCGCACCCAGGCGACGGAGCTGCTGCGGCTTCGGTACGTGCCGGCGCCGCCGGAATGCGTGCTGATCTACGTCGTCGAGCTCCCTCGACCGGACATGACGCGGGCCGCGCTGGCCGAGAGCGAGTCGCGATACCAGAGTCTGGTGGCGTCGCTGCCGGACGCGGTGCTCCTGCGCGGCGCGGACGGCCGCGCGATCTTCTGCAACGACTCCGCGCTCGAGCTCTTCGGGGTGTCGAGCCGGGCGGAGCTCCTGGGCAAGCGGAACGTCCTGGGGCCGGGGGTGATCGTGCGCAACGAGGCCGGCCAGGCCCTGGACCCCAACAACAGCCCGAGCATTCGCGTGATCACGACCGGGGAGCCGGAGCGCGGCCAGATTTACTCCGTCGAGCTCTCCGCCGACGGTCGAGACCGCCAGCGCTGGCTGCGCGTCGCCGCCCAGCCCATCCGGTCGACGGACGGGCGCATCACCGGGTCGGTCACGACCTTCATGGACATCACCGAACGGGTCAGGGCGCAGGCGGCCCTTCGCGAGAGCGCCACCCGACTCGAGCTGGCGCTGTCGTCCGCGCGCATGGGGGTCTGGGAATACGAGCCGGCGGTCGACCGCGGCTTCTGGTCGGTGAACCTGGCCGAGATCTTCCGGCTGGGCCGGAACGGGCCCACGGTGGGCAGCTTCGTCGAGCACGTGCATCCCGACGACCGCGCCTCGTTCGAGGCGAGGCTGGCGGTGATGAGCGCGGGCGAGCACGGCCAGGCCCACGAGCTCGAGTTCCGCATCGTGGGGGACGACGGCGTCACGCGGTGGGCCCGCCTGTACGCCCGCGTCTTCGTGACGGGCGCGCGCCGGATGCTGGCCGGCACCGCCATGGACATCACCGAGCACCGCCGCCTCGAGGAACATCTCCACGTCACCAGCCGGCTGGAGAGCATCGGCCGGCTGGCGGGCGGCGTGGCGCACGACTTCAACAACCTGCTCGCGGCGATGCTCGGCTCGCTGGAGCTCATGGACGGCCACGTGGACCAGTCCGCGCTCGAGGATCTGGCCGCCGTCCGCCACAGCGCGCAGCGGGCGCGCGACCTGACCCACCAGCTGCTCGCCTTCGCGCGCAAGCAGCCTCTGGTCCAGAGCGTCGTCGATCTGAACGGCCTGGTCCGGAACGTCCGCACGCTGCTCCAGCGGCTGGTCGGTCCGCGCATCACCCTCTCGCTGGTGACCGAGGGCCACCCTCTGGTCAGCGCGGATCCGGGCATGCTGGAGCAGGTCCTGGTGAACCTGGTCGTCAACGCGCGCGACGCCATGCCGGACGGCGGGCGCCTGGAGATCCGCACGGAGCAGTGGCGCGGGGACCCGGCCGGCCCGCCCCAGGGCGTCGCGCGGCTGTCGGTCACGGACAGCGGCCTGGGGATGGACGAGGCGACGCGCACGCGGGTGTTCGAGCCCTTCTTCACGACCAAGAGCCAGGGCACCGGCCTGGGCCTGGCCAGCTGTTACGGCATCATCCAGCAGCATCAGGGCGATATCCGGGTCGAGAGCGAGCCGGGGCGTGGGACGCGCTTCATCGTCACGTTGCCCTGCATCTCGCCACGCGCCGACGCCGCGCAAGCGTCGCCGCCGGCCACCTCGCCCGCGCCGGGGAACGGCACCGTCCTGATCGTCGATGACGACGACCTGGTGCGCGGCACCATCATTCGCCTGGTCCGGTCGCTCGGTTACCAGGTGCTCGACGCGGGCAACGGCCAGCAGGCCCTGGCGCGCTCGGCGGCGCACGCCGGGCGCATCGACTTTCTGCTCTGCGACATCGCCATGCCCGGGGAAGACGGTCGCGACGTGGCCGCCCGCATCATGAACACGCGACCAGACCTGAAGGTCATCTTCATGTCCGGCTACCTGGACGATACCGACCCGGCGCGGACGGGCGCGCCCTTCCTGCAGAAGCCCTTCAGGAGCGAGGAGCTGGCTCGAACGCTGGTCGAGGCTAGGCGGTCTGCGGAACCGAGGTGAGGGCCGCGTTGACGGTCTTGCCGCCGGCCGAAGCGATCCAGTCGCTGTTCTGGACGCTGTCGGGGATGCCCAGGCCGGCGCCCAGCGTGCGGGCCGCCGCGACCATCGTCTGCGCCGCCGGGATGTCGCCGCTGCTGGAGGCGTTGCCGCTGGCCGAGTCGATCGCGCTGGCGGCATACCCGCCGTCGTTGTTCGAGTCGGCCGTGACGCCGCCGACGACGGCCGACTTGAAGTTCTTGCCGATCATCACGCTGACGTTGTGATTCCCCCAGTGGTCGCGTCCCGTCTGTGACGAGGCCGTCAGCTTGGAGATGCCGGCCAGGTTGCGCCCGAAGACGTTCCAGAAGGCGAACGTCACCTGGTCGAGCAGACCCAGGCTGGCCAGCACGCCGTTGGTGGTGTCGGGCATCAGCAGCTGGTTCATCGCGGTGACGCCCGAGACGTGCTGGTCGGCCTCGGCCTGCAGGTTGTTGTCGGAGTGGTTGTCGCCGCCCATCGCGATGTGGACGGTCACGACCGGCGTCACCTTGGCGGCGATCAGCGCGGCGGCCGCCCAGAGCTGTCCGCTGACGTCGTTCTGCTTGATGTTCGCCAGCGTGTTGGCCAGCTGATCGGCCAGCGAGCGCAGCTGGGTCTGCGACGTCGCCAGCGCGTCCAGGAACTGCGACTGCACGCTGCCCGACGGGTACTCTTGCTTGATGCGGGCGTTCAGCGCGTTCAGGTCCTGATCGCGCCGAGACTGCAGCCCCACCAGCGGATCGTTCTTGGTGCCGGTCAGCAACGTCTTCAGCTGCATCGGCGTGATCGACGGCAGCGTGCGGCCGGCGAAGCTGACCAGCTCGCCCGCGTTGCCGCCGGCGCCGACCGCGATGGGCGCCTGCTGCACGGTGCCGAAGCAGTCCGACAGGTGCTTGGCAAACGCCGAGACCATCATCTCGCCGCCCGAGGTGGCCCCCATCATCTTCATGACCTTGGGCTGGTCGCCGTGGACCACGGTGCCGGTCATGTAGTGGAAGAAGGTGGTGCGCGCCAGGACCGCCGAGCTGAGGCAGCCCTTGCTGCCGCCCGTGGTCGTGACCGAGGGATCGGCCCAGGGGAGCGCCGCGCCCAGGCTCTTGCCGCCCACCATGACCGTCTGCTTGGCCATCTCGTCCTGCCCGGGGTGGATGAGCGCGGTGTTCTCGTAGGTGCCCGGGCAGTTGCAGTTGACCGGGTCGCCGTTGCTCGACGTGCTGAGGATCAGGTACTGGTTGTTGTTCTTGGCGTTCAGCATGCACTGCAACGCCTGCGCGTTCGCCCGCCGCGGGTTCAGCAGGAACCAGGGGGGGAGCCCGGTCGCCAGCGCGCGCAGGCCGATGTAGCCGCTGCCGAACAGCCCGGCGAGGAGAGTCTCTCGTCGTGAGATTGGCTTGGTCATGGGCGGCTCTCCTTTAAAGCCCGATCCCGAGGGCAGTGGGGGATTCGCAGGCCAGCACGAAGGTCGAGCGGACGGCCGTGGTCTGCGACGAGGCCGTCGACCCGCCGCCTCCCGGCCCGCCGCCGGTGGTGGTCTTGGTGCTGGCGGCTGCCGCGCAGTGCATCTCGAGGATCGACAGCGCGTCGCCGTGAGCGGCGTCGTTGGGGTCCAGCCCCATCACCTGCTCGACGAACTTGGTCAGCAGGCCGTCGCCGTTGCTGCAGGACGAGGAGCTGCTGGTGAACGGCGCGCCGGTCGCGTCGATCGCCTGGTTGGCGAGGTTCTCGCACAGCTCCTCGGTGGCGGCCCGGTAGAACATGTCCGGGTACGCCGGCGTGACCGGCGTCTGCGAGCCGCGGCTGAAAGCGTCCTGCGCCACGCTGCCGGCGATGGTCACCGTGGTGTTCTGGGCCGACGTCGGAATCGCGGCGCCCAGCGCGCACACATCCGCCAGGTTCAACCTGGCGGACAGCGCCGCGCACAGGTGGGTCTGACGAGAGATGCTGATCGGCACCGTCTCGTTGCCGGCCGAGTCGGCCGGGAACGTCGAGGTCGCGGCCGCGCCGGTCATGAGCGCGGAAGAGAACAGCTCCTTCACCAGGGCCGGGAAGTTGTAGTTGCTGCCGACGAAGTCCTTCACGATCCCGCGGAACACCGGGTCGTCGTTCGAGCAAGCCTGCGAGTTGGCCCAGAAGCAGAGCTGCTGGGCCACGTTGATCGCGAACATCGGCAGCGGGCTCTGCGAGTCCTGATCGGTGACCTTCAGCAGGAGCGGCCCCAGGTCGGCCATCGACGTTCCCGACGAGGGGCTGGCCCAGTTCACGTCGGCGAACGTGAAGGCCGCCAGCAACGGCGACGCCGGCCGCGGGTTCGGCTGCGATCCGGTGAACGGGTTCGCGACGAAGTCGTTGCGATCGTTGAAGTCGTACTGGTTGGCGAAGAAGAGACGCATCGGATCCAGGCTCTTGTGGCAGCCGTAGCACTCGCCCGAGGTGGTGGTGTGCGAGGACGCGAGCCCCACCTCGCTGAGCGGGGTGAGATCGTTGTCGCTGGTGAAGGACGCCCCCAGCGAGGCCAGCAGGGTCTGGTTCATCGTCACCCGGTGCTGGTTGCTGTCGTTGGTGTTCCACAGGGCCAGAAAGGCCGGCGTCGTGTAGAAGCCGACGCGCGGCATCGACAGCTTGATGGAGTTGGTCTTCTCCAGGCTGGGCAGATCGTAAGGCTGGATGTAGCTGTCCCCCGACTGCTTCGGGACGATGGTGACCCAGCGCCAGTCGGACACGTCCGCGTCGGTCATGTACGGCTTCGAGGGGTGCTCCCAGCACTCGGGCTGGCCCAGGAACGGGTAGCGCGGCGTGTAGCCGATGAGGCGCTGGAAGAGCTGGGCGTAGCCGCCGGTCGGACGCGAGAAGCCGCTGCTGCCGCTGCTGGCGCCGCCGAACGTCACGACCGTCTGGGCCGTCCCGCTGGCGGTGTCGCCGGTGCCCTGGCAGGTCGGCGTCAAGAAGCCGCGGGTGTTCGACGAGGCCGGCCTCTCGTCATCGAACGTCATGTAGTTGGGGCTGCTCGGGTTCAGCGCGTCCGCGAGCGGGATGGTGTTCACGTAGTCCAGCTTCCACTGCAGCTTGGTGGTGGTGTTGAACCCGCCGCTGAAGTTGTACGGCTCGTCGTCGGGCATCTCGATCTGCGTGTAGAGGCTCATGAGCCCGGTGGTCATGTAGAACCGCGTGGTGGTCAGGACGTCGCTGAACGGCTCGGTCCCCTCCTGCACCATCTGCCAGGCGGTCAGCGCGAAGCTGTCCTGAAGGTTCTGCACCAGCTTGGCGTAGACGTCGTCGCCGACGGCGGCCGTGCCCAGCGGGCCAAAGTCGAAGCCGCCGTTCTGGAGGAGCTGGTTCTTGAAGTCCTGCGTCGGCGTGAACCCGACCTGCTGGAACATGTTGCGGAAGAAGGGGATCATCTTGGCCTTGAACAGCGGCTGATCCGCCTGGCTGGTCATCCAGCCGATGATCAGCTGCTGCAGGCCGGCCGCGCCCATCGTCTGGACGGAGTCGACCTCGTCCGACGTGCAGGGGAGCCCCACCAGCAGGTCCTTGATTTTGCGGCAGGTGGGCGCCGCCACCGCCGGCATGAACGGGGCGGGTGGGACCGTCACCTTGCCGGGGTCGACGCTGCCGCCGGTCCCGTTGCCGGCCGTCGTGTCGCCGCCCGTCCCCGTGCTGTTGCCGGACCCGCTGCCGCCCGAGCCGCTGCCGGACTTGCCGGCGCCGGGGGAGCAGGCGGCTGCACAAAGCAAAATAAGCGGTACGAAGCGACCCTTGGACATTTGGTCCTCCTGGGCGGCGAGACACCCACCCTGTCAGTAGCAATGGGGGGCAAGACCGGCCCACTTCGTCAAAAAACCTTCACGGCGCAGAATTTTGTAGATGTGCGCCTAGCGTCTACTTTGTGCGAGACTCCGCGCATGACGGGAGCGATCGTCCTCATGGCCTGGCTCGCGGCCGCACCGGAAGCCCCTTCGGCGACGCCCGGCAAGCTGGCGCCCGAGGTCTCGAAGCAGATGATGGCATCCATCATCGCGGTCAGCAAAGCGCTGGGGCTGGAGAGCTGGCCCATGCGCAACGTCAAACCCTGCGTCGACCGCGGGGGCCAGGGAATCACGGCAAAGGACGTGACGGCCGAAGAGACCCGCAAGTGCGCGGACACCGCGATCGGCAGCGGCTTCCCCGAGCTGGGGAAGTCATTCGTTCTCGCCATCCCCATGGCGTCGATCGGCCCGGTCACCGTGCTGGCGCTGGGCGTCGGCGACAGCGCCGGCTGGGCCGCGTACTCGTGCGACCCCGAGCGCAAGTGTCTGCCGGTGAAGATCGGCGGCGAGGCCAAGTGGAGCAAGCGAATGGCCGAGCGTCAGGCAAAAGCCTGCAGCGAGGCCACGACGCTCTGGTTCCCCGCCGACAAGAAGTCCTGCCCCGGCCCCTGAGCCGGAGATCAGGCGACCGGCGGTTTCGACCAGCGGGCGAGCGCCGCCTTGCGGGCCAGCTCCGACCGCTCGGTCGCCGACTGCGCTCGGGCGCGCGCCAGGCCGGCCCGCTTGGCGATGGCCCGCCGCTGGCGAGCCGTGAGCAACTGGGCCCGGGCCGGTCCGCCCTTTTCGCCACCCAGTCGGCCCAGGGCAACGGCATGGCGATTCTTGGGTGTCGGCCGTTTCATCTGGAAGGCCGGGGCAGCAAAGCGTGAAAAGTAACCTCGGCCTCTCGGTAGGCAAGAGGTGCGCGCCGATCGCCCGACGGTCCGTCGCAATCCAGCCTCACCGCTCAAGTTGGCATCGACCTCCCGTTCCGGTCGCTGAGGCCAATGCTTACGCTTCAGTTGATCCGAGTTCACGGATCGAAGCGTCTGGAGGATTCGGCCTCATGAACGACTCACCTCAACTTCGACCAGATCGCGCGCGCGTCCCCTCCTACGTCGTCGGGATCGGCGCCTCCGCCGGCGGCCTCGATGCCATCGAGAAGTTCTTTGACAACCTGCCAAAGGACACCGGCATGGCCTTCGTGGTGGTCCAGCACCTCTCGCCGGACTTCAAGAGCATGATGGACGAGCTCCTCGCCCGTCACACCGAGCTGCCCATCCACCTGGTCGAAGATGGAATGCCGGTGGAAGCAGACCACGTCTACCTGATCCCATCCAAGAAGGAGATGATCATCTCCGGCGAACGGCTGTTGTTGAGCGAACAGGATCGCCAGCAAGAACGGACGCTGCCCATCGACGTCTTCTTCCGCTCGCTGGCGCAGGACTGCGGGCCCAGGGCCATCGCGGTGGTGCTCTCGGGCGGAGGGAGCGACGGGTCGCGCGGGATCGCTGACATCCACGCGGCCGGTGGCCTGGTCGTGGTCCAGGATGTCGAGAGCGCGCAGTTCGACGGCATGCCCCGGGCGGCCGCCGAGTCGGGCCTGGCCGACTGGGTCTTGCCGCCGCAGGAGATGCCGCACCTCCTTGCCGAGCACGCCGCCAACCAGGCGCAGTCCGCCGCTCGCGGGCCGATCGAGGAGGCTCCGGTGGTCGGGGTGGGCGAGGTCTATCGCATGCTCCAAGAGGAGTACGGGATCGATTTCACGCACTACAAGCCGAGCACGGTGACCCGGCGGATCGAGCGGCGGCTGACGCTGGCCCGCACGCAGGACATCGACGAGTACGTGCGCCGGTTGAAGGGCGAGCGCTCCGAGCTGGACATCCTCTACCGGGATCTCTTGATCGAAGTGACCCGTTTCTTCCGAGACCAGCAGGCCTTTCAGGCCCTCGAAGAGCGGGTGCTCCCCGAGCTCCTGCGCCGCGAGCCTCTCGACGCGCCACTGCGCTTCTGGGTGGCCGGCTGCGCCACCGGCGAGGAGGCCTACTCGCTGGCCATCCTGCTCGAGGATCTCATGGCCAAGCTCGGCGAACGGCCGATCAAGATCTTCGCCACGGATGTCCACCAGGGCTCGCTGGAGCACGCGACCCGGGCCATCTACAGCAAAGAGTCGCTGGCCGGCGTCTCCGACGAGCGGCTGGCACGATACTTCACCCGTCATGGCGACAAGTTTCAGGTCACCCCGGACCTGCGCCAGCGGATCGTGTTCGCGCGACACAACGTCATCAAGGACGCGCCCTTCACGCGGATCGACTTCATCACCTGCCGCAACCTCCTCATCTATCTGCAGCCGGCTGCGCAGCAGAAGGTTCTGTCGCTCTTTCACTTCGCGCTCAATCGCCAGGGGCTTCTCTTCCTGGGTCCCAGCGAAACGGTCGGGCCTCTCGGACGTGGCTACGAGACCCTCGACAAACACTGGCGGATCTACCGAAAGCGCAGCGACGCCCGCATTCCTGTCGACACGCGCCTCCAGCCCGCGTCGCTGGCCCTGCCGCGTGCGCCGGCCGGCTCCTTTCAGGCGTCGGCCGGGCGCACCTCGCTGTCCCAGCTGCTGGGCACCTACGACGCCCTGCTGGAAAAGGTCATGCCACCCAGCTTGCTCATCAACGACCGGGCCGAGCTCATTCACGCCTTCGGAGGGGCCGGCGAGTTCCTGCGCCACCGCGATGGCCGGCAGGGACTGGACGTCCTGGAGCTGGTCTCCGACGACCTGAAGATGGTGCTGGTGGGCGGCCTCAAGCGGGCCCTGGCGGAGCCCGCGGCGATCGTCTACCGCAACGTGCGGGTGAAAGGGCGGGAGGCGAGCCCGCCCTACAAGATCACCATCCAGCGAGTCGGCGCCCGCGGGGGCGCGCTTCACCTCCTGGTGTCGTTCGAGCCGATGGAAGAGCCGGCGGTCGGATCGGCCAAGCCGGCCAAACAGGTCGAGATGGACGAGGTCTCGCGCGACCAGCTGCGCGCCCTCGAGATCGAGCTGGCCCACACCAAGGAGAGCCTGCAGTCGGCCATCGAGGAGCTCGAGACCAGCAACGAGGAGCTGCAGTCCTCCAACGAGGAGCTCCAGACCAGCAACGAAGAGCTCCAGAGCACGAACGAAGAGCTCCAGAGCGTGAACGAGGAGCTCTACACGGTCAACGCGGAATACCAGCGCAAGATCGCGGAGCTGACCGAGGTCACCAACGACATGGACAACCTCCTGGCCAGCACCGAGATCGGCACGATCTTCCTGGACCAGCAGCTTCACATCCGCAAGTTCACGCCCCAGGTTGCCGACGCGTTCAACCTGGTCGCCCACGACATCGGCCGTCCGATCGAAACGTTCGTTCATCGGCTGCGCCACCCCACGCTGACCGAGGACCTCAAGCAGGTGCTGGCTGGCGGCAAGCCGGTCGAGCGCGAGCTGCGCGACAGCGACGGCAAGTACTTCTTCTCGCGGATCCTCCCGTATCGAGCCAAGGGGACGATCGCGGGCGTGGTGCTGACCCTCATCGACGTGGGCGGGCTCAAGGCGGCCGAGGACGCCCTGTTCCACGAGCGCTACCTGCTCAACAGCCTGCTCTCGACAGTTCCCGACGCCATCTACTTCAAGGACGCGCGGGGCCGGATGATCCGGGTCAATCCCAGCATGGCGGCCCGCCTGGGACTGGCCGAGCCGGCCACCGCCGTTGGCAAGACGGCGCTCGACATGCCCAATCAAGAGCTGGCCCTGGCGCTCCAACGCAAGGACGAGACGGTGATCCGCACTGGTCAGATGCAGCACGAGCGGCTCGAGCCGCGCGAGGCCCCTGGGGGCGAGCGCCACTGGGATCGGGTCACCCGGTTCCCGCTCCGGGATCCGGGGGGAGAAATTGTCGGGATGGCGGTGATCTTCCGCGACGTCACGGAGCAGAAGACCGCCGAGGACAAGATCCAGGACGGCGTCCGCCGCCGCGATCAGTTCCTGGCCATGCTGTCCCATGAGTTGCGCAACCCCCTGGGGGCCATTGTGACCGCGACCGCGCTCCTCAAATCGTCCCGTGCCTCGGCCGGCAACACCAGCCGCTTCCTGCAGATCCTCGAACGGCAGTCGGAGCAGATGGCCCGGCTCCTGGACGATCTGCTGGAGGCGAGCCGGGTGACTCAGAACAAGATCGAGCTCAGGCGGGAGATCGTGGATCTGAGGGTCCTGGCCCGCGACGCCGCCGAATCGGTCGCCGGCCTGATGGCTGCGCGCAGCCTTTCGTTCACGGCTGACGTCGACGGGCCGCCGCTCTGGATCGACGGCGACGCCTCGCGCCTCCAGCAGATCCAGGCGAACCTCCTCAACAACGCCGCCAAGTACACGCCAGGCGGGGGCCAGGTTCGGCTGTCGCTGTCGGCCGAAGACGGCCTGGCGGTCATCCGGATCAAGGACACCGGCGCCGGCATCCCGCGCGACATGAAGGACTCGATCTTCGACCTCTTCGTTCAGTCCAAGCGGACGCTCGACCGCTCGGGAGGCGGGCTGGGGGTCGGTCTCACGCTGGTTCGCTCGCTGGTCGGCATGCACGGCGGGACGGTGGCCGTCGAGAGTGAAGGCGAAGGCTGTGGAAGCGAGTTCATCGTTCGGCTTCCCCTCGGCGCGCCGCAGGCGCTCGAGGCGGCATCCTCGGCGGCCCCGGGGGCGGTCATCGAACGGCGGCCGCTCACCGCGGGCTCCAAGATCATCGTCGTCGAAGACAACGCTGACAGCCGCGAGCTGTTGTGTGAGCTCTTGACCACCGAGAACCTCGACTGCTTGACCGCCGAGGACGGTGCCTCCGGACTGGCGCTGATTGACCAGGTCGATCCCTCAATCGCCATCCTGGACGTCGGGCTGCCGGGCATGGACGGCTTCGAGGTGGCGCGCCGCCTCCGCGCGAGCGCGCGGCACGCCAACATGTATCTCATCGCCTTGACCGGTTACGGCCAGGCTGCGGACCGCGCTGCCAGCGAAAAGGCCGGTTTCGACGAACACCTGGTCAAGCCCGTCAACGTCGACGACCTCCTCCGCATACTGGGCAAGCTGCACGCCGGCGACCATGACGGCACGGCCTCCTCGCATTCCGGCGAGGGGAGCGGCCCGGCGCCAGAGTCCGACGTCGTCTGAGGCGTAGACCGGTCGGATTGCGACGCGCGCTGACTGGTGGCGCGCGGCGGGCGGCGCCAGGTTGGCAGCCCGATGGAGAGCGCATCGCGCACCGTGCTCCGTCGCTTCACGCGCGGCCAGGAGCGCCCGCACGGGGTCGTCTGGTTCGGCGCGCGATCGCTCTGGGGGCACCTGCGCCACCTGATCGCCGCGGCCATAGCCACCCAGAACATCGACTGCCGCGCCTGGATGACGCCGGACGAGCCCGCTGAGCTGCTGGCCCGGATCGCGCGCCTGCTGGGCGGCGACGCCGGCGCCGCCACGCTGACCGGGGCGCTGGGGCGCGACGTCTACGTGGACTTCGTCGCCGACACCGGCGACGACGTGAACGTCAGCCGCGCGGTCGCCACCATGCTGTTCGCCCCCTACGACCTGCCCGATCCCCAGCAGCCCGAGCGGCTGGTGCACGCGCCTCGCGGCGACGTCCTGATGTTCGGCGGCGACACGGCGTACCCGGTCGCCACGGTCAAGGAGCTCGCCAACCGGGTGGTCGCCCCCTGGAATCAGGTGCTGGCCGCGCTGCCGCCCGACCCCACCCCGCGGGTGGTCCTGGCCGTCCCCGGCAACCACGACTGGTACGACGGGCTGGACGGATTCGCGCGCCTCTTCCGGCGCCGCCTCGACGGCGGGCAGGCCGAACCGCGGCGCGAGGCGATCGCGCAGCCGCGCCTGCAGCGGCACCTGGAATGGGTGCGCCGCTTCGTGCGCAACCGGGCGGTGCCCAAGCCCGAGGCGCTGGCCCTGTCGGGTTACACGCCCGTTCAAGGGGGCAGCTACTTCGCGCTGGCCTGCGCGCCCGGGATCGAGCTGCTGGCGGTCGACCGACAGCTGACCAGCCCCGACGAACCGCAGGCCGAGTTCCTGCGCCGGCACCACGGCGCCGCGCCCGGCTCGGCGCTGCTGCTGCTGCTCCCCGATCCGGTGTTCGCCTTCGGCATGCCCAGCCCGACCGGCACCGACATGCTGGCGCACCTGCAGCTGGACGACCAGATGCAGACGTTCGTGCTGACGGGCGACATCCACCACTACGAGCGCCTGCAACACGGCCCGCTGTTGCAGGTCACGGCCGGCGGCGGCGGCGCCTTCCTGCACCCGACCCGCATCGCGCCCGGAGGGCTGCGGCCCACCGTGAGCTGGCCGGATCGGGCGCAGTGCCTGGCGATCCTGCGGCAGGTGCCCTGGACGGTGGCGCGCGGCCGGGCCGGCCTCCTGCCGCACGCGGGGCTGACGGCGCTGTACGGCCTGGCCCTGCTCCTGACCCACCAGCTTCAAGCACACATCGGGGTGGCCGTGAGCGTCTGGCTGGCCGCCACGCTGCTCACCGCCACCGTGTACGCGCTGATCGGCGGCGTGACGCGCTCGTGGTCGGTCGCCCCGCTGGCGCTGGGCGCTGCCTGCCTGACCGCGGTGATCGCCGGCGGCGGCGCGGCGGCGGTCTACGCCGCGTTCGATCGCGTCGGCTGGTCGACGCCCACCGCGCTGGTCGGTCTGGTGGCCTGGGCCGTCGCCGTCATCGGCGGCGCGCTGGTGTTCGGCGGCTTCCTGTCCATCCTCACCTGGCGCGGCCACGAGCACCTGCAAGCCTTCACCACGCTGGACCACCCGGGATTCAAGCACTTCGTGCGCCTGCGGATCCGCGCCGACGGCCGCGGCGTCGACGGCTGGTGCATCGGCTCGGCCGATCCGGTCGCGGGGGCGCGAGCGCCGGTGCTGGTGGATGCTTTTACGTGGCGCCCGCATGAGTAGGAGTGGAGCGGACCGGACCTCTCCTGGCGCTGCGGGCCGGCCTCTCCATTCGTGGAGAGGCGCAGATGGGATTCTCGCCGGGTGAGGCCCGGTTCTCTTACCCCACCCAGGCGCGGGCGTTCTGGAACAGGCGCATCCAGGGGCTGTTTTCGCCCCACCCTGCCGGGTGCCAGGAGAGCTGGGTGGTGCGGAACACGCGCTCGGGGTGAGGCATGAAGATCGTGACGCGGCCGTCGGTGGTGGTGACGGCGGTGATGCCGTGGAACGAGCCGTTGGGGTTCTCGGGGTAGCGCTCGGTGGCGCGGCCGTCGTGATCGACGAAGCGCGCGGCCACCAGCTGTGAAGCCTCGAGCTGGGCGGCGGCGCCGTCGGACGGGAACTCGACGCGCCCCTCGCCGTGCGAGACGGCCACCGGGATGCGCGAACCCTCCATCCCGGCCAGCAGGATCGACGGGGTGCGCGCGATCTCGACCAGCGACAGGCGCGCCTCGAACTGGTCGCTCCGGTTACGGACGAAGCGCGGCCAGGCGCCGGCCCCCGGGATGATCTCCTTCAGGGCCGACATCATCTGGCAGCCGTTGCAGACGCCGAGGGCGAACGTGTCGGGACGCGCGAAGAACGCGGCGAAGGTCTCGCGCGTCCGCGCGTGGAACAGGATCGACTTGGCCCAGCCGAGGCCGGCGCCCAGCACGTCCCCGTAAGAGAAGCCGCCGCACGCGGCCAGCCCCTTGAAGCCGGACAGGTCGGCCGCGCCGCCCAGCAAGTCCGTCATGTGGACGTCGACAGCCTCGAAGCCCGCGCGGTCGAACGCGGCCGCCATCTCGATCTGCCCGTTCACGCCCTGCTCGCGCAGGATGGCGACCCGCGGGCGGGTCCTGCCGCGCGCGCGCGCCGGCGCGGCGGTCTCCTGGTCGATCTCGAACGTCAGGTGCGCCGACAGGCCCGGGTCGTCGGCGCGCAGGCGGGACGCCTGCTCCTCGTCGGCGCAGGTCGGATCGTCGCGCAGCGCCTGCATGGCGTGGGTCGTCTCGGACCAGATGCCGCGCAGCACCGGGCGCCGTTCGTCCAGGATCACCTTGCCGGCGCGCCGCACGATCACCCGGTCGTCACCGGCGCGCGCGGTGCCGATGCGCCGGAGGGCCAGGGTCAGGCCGTGGCGGCCGAACAGCTCGACCACGCGGGCGACGTCGCCCGGCCGCACCGCCAGCACGGCCCCCAGCTCCTCGGCGAACAGGGCCGCCAGGCCGTCGCGCCCCAGCGCGGTGACGTCCACGTCGATGCCGCAGCCGCTGGCAAAGGCCATCTCCAGCAACGTCACGATCAGGCCGCCGTCGCTGCGGTCGTGGTACGCCGCCAGCAAGCCCGCCGCGCTGGCCGCCTGGACCGCGGCGAAGAAGCCGGCCAACCGCGCCGGGTCGTCGAGGTCCGGGGCCACCGTCCCCAGCGCGCCGTGAACCTGGGCCAGCGCCGAGCCTCCCAGGCGGTTCTGAGCCACTCCCAGGTCGACCAGCAGCAGCGCGGCCGACTCGATCTCCGCCGGGATCTCCGGCGTCAGCGCGCGGCGCACGTCGGTGACCGGCGCAAACGCGGTGACGACCAGCGACAGCGGCGCGGTCACCGCCTGGTCCTGTCCGTCGGCCGTCCAGCCGGTGCGCATCGACAGCGAGTCCTTCCCGACCGGGATCGCGATCCCCAGCGCCGGGCACAGCTCCAGGCCGACCGCCCGGACCGCGTCGTAGAGCCGCGCGTCCTCGCCGGGGACGCCGGCGGCGGCCATCCAGTTGGCCGACAGCTTGACGTCCGAGAGGCGGGCGATCGGCGCCGACGCGATGTTCGTGATCGCCTCGCCGACCGCCATCCGCGCCGACGCGGCCGCGTCGAGCAGCGCGATGGGGGCCCGCTCGCCCATGGCCATGGCCTCGCCGGTGGTCACGTCGAAGCCGGCGGTGGTGATGCCCGCGTCGGCGACCGGCACCTGCCAGCGCCCGACCATCTGGTCGCGCGCCGACATGCCGCCCACCGTGCGGTCGCCGATCGTGATCAGGAAGGTCTTGTCGGCGACGGTGGGCAGCCGCAGCACGCGGCGGAGCGCCTCCGCCAGATCGATGCCCGACGTGGCGAAGGGCGCCACCGCCGGCGGGACGCGGGCCGCCTCGCGCGTGGTCCGCGGCGGCTTGCCGAGCAGCACCGACAGCGGCAGGTCGATCGGCTTCTCGTTCGGACCGCCCTGGGCCAGCGCGTCCGTGACCACCAGCTGGCCGTCGCCGGTCGCCTGCCCGATGACGGCGTGCGGGCAGCGCTCGCGCGCGCACAGGCCGGCGAAGACCTGCAGCCGCTCGGGCGCGATGGCCAGCACGTAGCGCTCCTGGGCTTCGTTGCACCAGATCTCCAGCGGCGCCAGCCCCGGCTCGGCGCTGGGGATCGCGCGCAGCGCGAAGCGGGCGCCGCGACCGCTGTCGTTCACCAGCTCGGGGAGCGCGTTCGACAGGCCCCCCGCGCCGACGTCGTGCACCGACAGGATAGGGTTCAGCGGGCCCAGCGCCGCGCAGCGGTCGATCACCTCCTGGCAACGCCGCTGCATCTCGGCGTTGTCCCGCTGCACGGACGCGAAATCCAGGTCCTCGGCCGAGGCGCCCGAGGCCAGCGAGGACGCCGCGCCGCCGCCCAGACCGATCAGCATGGCCGGACCGCCCAGCACGATCAGCAGCGCGCCCGCCGGAATGTCGGCCTTCTTCACCTGCTCGGGGCGGACGTTGCCGAAGCCGCCCGCGATCATGATCGGCTTGTGGTAGCCGCGCACCTCGCGCCCGGTGGCACCTCCCACCTCCAGCTCGAAGGTGCGGAAGGTCCCGCACAGCGCCGGCCGCCCGAACTCGTTGTTGAAGGCCGCGCCACCCAGCGGCCCTTCGATCATGATGTCCAGCGCGCTGGCGATCCGGTCGGGCTTGGACGGCGGGCGCTCCCACGGGCGGATCGCGCCGGGGATGCGCAGGTTCGAGACCGAGAAGCCGACCAGCCCGGCCTTGGGACGCGCCCCGCGGCCGGTGGCGCCCTCGTCGCGGATCTCGCCGCCCGAGCCGGTGGCCGCGCCCGGAAAGGGCGAGATGCCCGTCGGGTGGTTGTGGGTCTCGACCTTCATCAGGATGTGCACCGGCTCGCGGTGCGCGGCGTAGATGCCGGTGGCCGAATCGGGGGCGAAACGCCCGGCCACCGACCCTTCGATGACGGCGGCGTTGTCGCGATAGGCCGACAGCACGCCGCCCGGGCTGGCCTCGGTCGTCCGCTTGATCATCTGGAACAGCGAGCGGTCTTGCTTGACGCCGTCGACGATGAAGTCGGCGTTGAAGATCTTGTGCCGGCAGTGCTCGCTGTTGGCCTGCGCGAACATCATCAGCTCGACGTCGGTCGGCTCGCGGCCCAGCTTGCGATAGGCCTCGACCAGGTAGGCGATCTCGTCGGGCGAGAGCGCCAGCCCCAGCTCCCGGTTGGCGCGCGCCAGGGCCGCCGCGCCGTCGGCGCCCAGCGCCACGCGGGCCAGCGGCCGGGGCGGCGCGTGCTCGAACAGGCGGTGGCCGTCGGTGACTCGATCGAGCACCGACTCGGTCATGCGATCGGCCAGGGCCCGCACCACGCCGGCCTCGTCGGCGGTCTCGCCGACCACCACGTAGCTGATGCCGCGCTCGATGCGCCGGACCCGGGTGAGCCCGCAGACGTGGGCGATGTCGGTCGCCTTGGAAGACCAGGGCGAGATGGTGCCGATGCGCGGCACCACGATCAGCCTGCGCCCCGAGGCGACCGTGGCCTTGCCGCCGGCGCCGCTGGGGGTCGGCCCGTAACGCAAGAGCTCGCCCAGGATCCGCGTCTCTTCGTCCGACAGCTCGCCCTCGAGGTCGACGAAGTGGAGGTAGCTCCCCGTCAGCGTGCGGGCGCCGGGGTTGGTTCGGCGGATGGCCGCCAGCTTCTTCTGCAGCCGCGCCGGGAACAGCGCGCTGCCGCTGACCGCTTCAATCATTTCGTGCGCAGCCTGCCCCCTCCAGACCCCAGGTGCAAATTGCCGGGTCCGGGTCCACTAGGCCGTGCCCGCCAGCTGGCGGAGGACGTAGTGCAGGATGCCGCCGTGCTGGTAGTAGCTGATCTCCTGCGGTGTATCGATCCGGACCACCGTGCGGAGCTCCTTGCTCTGGCCGTCCACCGCCGTGGCCCGCACGGTCAGCTCGCGTCCGCCCGAGAACCCCGACGCCAGCAGCTCCGGCAGCCCGACCGTCTCGAACACCTCCTCGCCGGTCAGCCCCAGCGACGCGGCCGACTCGCCCGCCTTGAACTGCAGCGGAACGATCCCCATCCCGACCAGGTTGCTGCGGTGGATGCGCTCATAGCTCTCCGCGATGACGAAGCGAACGCCCAGCAGGCGCGGCCCCTTGGCGGCCCAGTCGCGCGACGAGCCCGAGCCGTACTCCTTGCCCGCCAGGATCAGCAGCGGAACCTTCTCGGCCGCGTACTTCTCGCTGGCCTCGAAGATCGACATGCCGGCGCCGTCGGGCAGGTGCCGCGTGACCCCGCCCTCCGTGCCCGGCGCCAGCTGGTTCTTCAGCCGCACGTTCGCGAAGGTGCCGCGCACCATCACCTCGTGGTTTCCGCGCCGCGCGCCGTAGCTGTTGAAGTCCTTGGGATCGACGCCGTGGGCGATCAGGTACTGCCCGGCCGGTCCGTCCTTCTTGATGCTGCCGGCGGGTGAGATGTGGTCGGTGGTCACGCTGTCGCCCAGCACCGCCAGCACGCGGGCCCCCTTGATGTCGTCCGTGGCGGACGCCGTCTTGGGCATCCCCTCGAAGTAGGGCGGGTGCTTGATGTAGGTCGACGCCGCGTCGAACGCATACGTGTCACCGAGCGGCACGTCCAGCTTGCGCCAGCGCTCGTCCCCTTCGAACACGACCCCGTACGACTTCTGGAACATGGCCGGCTTCACGGCGCGCCCCACGGTGTCGGCGATCTCCTGGTTGGTCGGCCAGATGTCGCGCAGGTAGACCGGCTTGCCGTTCCCCTCGCCCAGCGGTTCCTTTTCCAGGTCGATGTCGATGCGCCCGGCCAGCGCGTAGGCCACCACCAGCGGCGGCGACATCAGATAGTTGGCCCGCACGTCGGGGTTGATCCGCCCCTCGAAGTTGCGGTTGCCGGAGAGCACGCTGGCGACCACCAGGTCGCGCGCGTCGACCGCCTCCGAGACCGCCGGCGGCAGCGGCCCGGAGTTCCCGATGCAGGTGGTGCAGCCGTAGCCGACCGTCTGGAAGCCGAGCTTGTCCAGGAACGGCGCCAGCCCCGACTCGGCCAGGTACTCCGTGACGACCTTGGAGCCGGGCGCCAGCGACGTCTTGACCCAGGGCCTGGTCGAGAGCCCCTTCTCGACGGCCTTCTTGGCCACCAGACCCGAGGCGATCATCACCGACGGGTTCGAGGTGTTCGTGCAGCTGGTGATCGCCGCGATCACCACCGAGCCGTTCTTGACCTCGGGGGCGGCCGGCGCGCTGGGCGCGAACCCGACCGACGTCGACTGGCTGGCGCTGGCCGTGGTGGCGGCGCCCTTCTTCTTGGGCTTGACCAGCGAGGGGAGCGCCTCCTCGAACGAAGCCTTGGTCTTGAACAGGCTGACGCGGTCCTGCGGCCGCTTCGGCCCGGCCACGCTCGGCTCGACCGACGCCAGGTCCAGGTCCAGCACGTTGCTGAACACCGCCTCCTTGCTGTTGGCGTCGTGGAACAGCCCCTGCTCGCGGGCGTAGGCCTCGACCAGCTCGACCTGCGCCGGCGCGCGGCCCGAGAACCGCAGGTAGCGCAGCGTCTCGTCGTCGATGGGGAAGATGCCGCAGGTCGCGCCGTATTCGGGCGCCATGTTGGCGATGGTCGCGCGGTCGGCCACCGGCAGCGCGGCCACGCCCGGGCCGAAGAACTCGACCAGCTTGCCGACCACCCCGGCCTTGCGGAGGATCTGGGTGACCGTCAGGACCAGGTCGGTCGCGGTCGACCCCTCGCGCAGCTTGCCGTGCAGGCGGAACCCGACCACCTGCGGAATCAGCATCGACAGCGCCTGCCCCAGCATGGCGGCCTCGGCCTCGATGCCGCCCACGCCCCAGCCCAGCACGCCCAGGCCGTTGACCATGGTGGTGTGCGAGTCGGTTCCCACCAGCGTGTCGGGGTAGGCGCGCGCCGGCGCGTCGTTCGTCTCGGCGGTGAAGACGACGCGCGCCAGGTACTCGAGGTTGACCTGATGGACGATGCCCGTGTCGGGCGGCACCACGGCGAAGTTGCGGAACGCCGACTGCCCCCAGCGCAGGAAGGCGTAGCGCTCTTTGTTGCGCGCGAACTCGATCTGCGCGTTCAGCGACAGCGCCTCGGCCTTGCCGTACTCGTCGACCTGCACCGAGTGGTCGATGACCAGCTCCGCCGGCAGCAGCGGGTTGATGCGCTTGGGGTCGCCGCCCAGCTTGCCGACGGCGGCCCGCATGGCGGCCAGATCCACGACCGCCGGGACGCCCGTGAAGTCCTGCAGCAGAACCCGGGCGGGCATGAAGGCGATCTCGTAGCTCGGCTCGGCTTGTGGGTCCCAGCCGGCCAGCGCCCGGATGTCCGCCTCCTTGACCGACCGGCCGTCCTCGTGGCGCAGCAGGTTCTCGAGCAGCACCCGCATCGAGAAGGGCAGCCGCCCCGGGTTCAACCCCGCCTTTTCCAGCGCAGACAGGCGGTGGATTTCGAACTTGCGTTTACCGACCTCGAGGACGCCCCGACTACCGAAGCTGTTGGCCATGACCCCTCCTTTTTAGTTGGGGCGGCGGCGAGTGTCGAGAGGCCAAATGGAAACCTGAGCGTCACGCGCGTCCGCGCGTCAGGGCCACGACAGGAACTTGGTGTGCCGAATGTTTCGCGGCGTGGTCTCGCCGGGCGGTGGGCTGTCCTGTTCCACCTTGTAAGCGTCGAAACGTACGATTCGGTCCTCGGGCCGCCCGGTCCGGTCGGGGTAGCGGAGCATCCATTCGATGAAGGCCTGGTGGTAGACCGCCTGATCCGGCAACCGTTGCGAGTAGTTGAAGAAGAACGAGTCGTTGTCCAGCCGCGAGGGGATACCGTCCAGCCCCGGGCTGGGGTAGCGACCCGCCACCTCGCTGTAGGGGTCGAGGTGGCGCCCGTCGGCCGTCGTCGCGTCGACCACCATCGACTCGTCGCTCATCGGGGCGTCGGAGGCGAACATGGACCAGGCCTGGATCAGGCGGGGGTACGCCACCAGGCGCTTGACCCAGAGGGGCTCGTCGAACCGCAGCGGCTTCGGCACGGCAGGGTTGATGAACAGCACCTCGTTGACCAGCGTGATCAGCATCGCCAGCACGGCCCCCTCGCGCAGGATCCAGGCGCCTCGCCCCAGCCAGGCCCGGAACGGCGTCCTTGACTCGGCGGAAACCTCCGGGACATACAGCGGGGCGGCTGACAGGTCGGGGGTGAGCGGCGCATCGGGGGCGAGCTCGGGGCTTCCGGCTTCCGGCTTCCGGCTTCGGGCCGGAACGGCGCAGGCGGCGTAGCCGAGCCAGGTGGAGACGGTAGCGCGGCGGGCGGCGAAGGCGTTGTAGAGGGGGTCCGCCAGGAAGCGAACGCCGGGGATTCGCAGGGGGAGGGACCAGATGATGCCCAGCGGGAGGGCGCGGAGGACCCAGGCGAAGCCCCGGGAGCGCATGGCTCGTTTGCCGGTGCGATCGTCGACCACGACCATGGTCTTGGAGAGAAGATCCTGGGAAAGGTCGATCGAGTTGATCGAGTCGATCGAGTTCGGGGGCCCTGAGAGGGTTCCCGAGCCCTCCCGCGATGGACTCCGCTGGGCATCCTCGGGCACTTCGTAGCTGGAGACCCAGTGGATGCGGTGGAAGACGTCCATCCGCGCCCCGATGCGCGCGATCTGGAAGCAGACGCCGCACCCCGCGTCGAAGTAGACCGTGAGATGCCGGCGACTGCGCCGGGCGATGCGCCCGAACAGGTCCCAGTCGGCGGAGGTCAGCAGGAACGGCGTGTAGCCGATCATCGCCCACGAGAAGATCCCCAGGTTGATGAACAGCTGGAAGCTGCTGTGCAGCCCGATGATCGCCAGGATCGCCGCCCGCCGGGTCCAGACCCGCTGAAACGGCGACAGGATCAGCCACGGCAGCACCGCCTCGGTCCCCAGCGCCGCGTAAGACAGCACGCGCGACAGGCCCATCGTCATGTGCGGCCGCATCCAGACGCCGAACCAGGTGACCATCCGGTTCTGGTAGAGGACGTAGTGAACGGCGGAGCCGTGCATCCAGGTCGGCCCGCCCTTGTGGGCGGCGTTGAAGAAGTACGAGATCGCCAGCTGCAGCACGATCGTGAACGCCGCCAGCGAGACGATCCGGTTCGGATCGCCGCCGGCGGTGGTCACCGGGTCTGGAAAAGGGCCCACCAGCTGCTGGGCGGTGTTCTCCTTGCGCCGTCGCAAGCTGTCGCGGAGCGCGTCGACCGAGAATCGGCGGCCCAGCGGCAGGAACGCCGCCCACAGCGCCAGCTCGCCCAGCGTCCAGTCGCCGCCGTTCTCGACCAGCGTCACGCGCGCGTGCAGGCTGATCAGGCAGACCAGCGCCAGGAACCGCATGAGGCGCGTCCGCCAGCCGACCAGCAGCGCCAGGTAAACCAGCCCGCAGATCACGAACCCCAGCGCCGCCTCCTCGGGCAGCGACGCCAGGAAGAAGAACGAGAACATCCACTGGGTCGGCGGCCGCCAGAGCAGCGTGTGGTTCGGCAGCAGCCCTTCGTTCGAGTAGAAGAGCCGCAGCACCGGGACGCGCCGCAACAGATCGGCGAGCAGCACGATCGACAGCGCCACGCGCCCCAGCGCCGCGCTGCGCGCGTCCATCGTCAGGTAGCTTCGGACGAAGGCTCGCGCCAGGCGGGTCCGGAGCCTTGGTTTCGGCGCGGGGGCGGTCGCGGGTGGAGTCATGGCCAGTGCAGGAAAATGCGCCTGCGTTGTCGGGTCGGGTGGGTCTGTCCGGGCGGCGGGCTGTCGTGCTCGACGACGTAGGCGGTCAGCTTGACGATCTCGTCGTTCGGATGGCCGGTGCGCTCCGGGTAGCGCAGCAGCCACTCGAGGAACGCCTGGTGCAACTCGCCCGTCTCCGGAATCCGCAGCGAGTAGTCGCACCAGAACGAGTCGTTCCCCAGCCGGACCGGGACGTCGGTCACCGGCAGCGCCGCCACGCGGCTCACCGCCTGGTTGAAGGGATCGACGTGACGCCCATCCTTGGTCACGGCGTCGACCGCGACCGACTCGTCGGTCAGCGGCGCCTCGGGCGCGAACAGCGACCACCCCTCGAAGATGTGCGGGTACATGATGGCCGCCACCATCCACTCGGGACGGCGCTTCACCCGCAGCCAGGGCGGCACGGCCCAGTTGGCGACCAAAACCTCGGCGGTGAGGACCACGATCGCCAGCCCGGCACCCAGCTCGCGGACCAGCGGGCCGCGCGCCCTCACCCACTCCCGCAAAGGTGTGGCGGGCGGTTGCTGGCCTGCCAGGGCACGCGGCGCGCCCGGCCGAGTGGGCACGCCGCAAGCCGCCAGCCCGAAGAACGTGGAGATGCGTGTGCGGTTGCGCGCGAACAGGTCATAGGCCCGGTTGGCCAGCTGGCGGATCCCGGGAAGTCGCATCGGCCAGGACCAGAGACCGCCCAGCGGCAGCGCGCGAAAGATCTCCCGGAACCCGTCGGCCCTGGTCCACTGCCGGCTGGTGGCCGGATCCACCACGACGATCGTCCGCTCGAGCAGAGCCCGGTCGACTCCCGCGGGGATCGCCGCGGCGTCCGTACTGGGGATCCAGAGGATCCGGTGATGGGCGTCCATGCGCGCCACCACGCGAACCGTCGCCCAGCAGACCCCGCAGTCGGCGTCATAGATGACCGTCCGCGCACGCCCGCGCTTGGGCACCAGGCGCCCGAACAGGCGCCACTGCGCGTCGGTGAGCAGGAATGGCTCGAACCCCATCATGGCGAACGAGAAGATCCCCAGGTTCACCATCAGCATGATGCTGAAGTGCAGCCCGAACAGCAGCAGCGCCGCGATGAACCGCGTCCAGCGCCAGAAGATCGGCGTGAGCACCAGGGCCGGCGCCGCCCCCTCGATGAAGATCGTGCCGAGCGACATCACCCGCAGGGCCGAGTCCGGCACGTGCTGGCGGATCCAGAGGCCCAGCATCGTGACGATCCGCTCCTGCCAGAGCACGTAGTGGACCGCGCTCCCGGTCCGCCAGGTCTGCCCGGTCTTCTGGACGCAGTTGAAGTAGTAGATGACGGCGATCTGCAGCAGCAGCCCCAGCGCCGCCAGCGAGGTGGTCTGGCGGGTGTCGGGCGGTGGCACGCCCGCGGCCAGCTCGGCCGGCGTCTCGCCGGGCCGAGCGCGCAGGCTGGCCCGGATCGCGTCCACCGAATAGCGGCGTCCGAGCGGCAGGAAGAACGTCCAGACCATCAGCACGCCGATCGCGACGCCGCCCCAGTTCTCGGCGAACAGCACCCGGTTGTGCAGGCTGGTCGTCATCAGGAACGACAGCGCGTGGAACAGGCGCGTCCGGTACCCGACGCAGAAGCAGAAGAAGCAGACGAACGCGATCGCGAACCAGAGCGCCGCCTCCTCGGGCAGCGAGGCCATGAACAGGAACGAGAAGATGCGCGGGAACGGCGGCCGCCAGAGCACCGTGTGGTTGGGGATCATCCCCAGGTTGCTGTAGAGGTCGCGGATCCACGGGACCCGGCGCGCCAGGTCGACCAGCAGCACCAGCCCCAGGACGATCCGCCCCAGCGCCAGGCTGCGCGTGTCGATGCGCAGGTAGGTCGCTCGGAGGCGTTCCAGCACGGGTTACCCCCTACGCCGTCGTTTCGCCAGGTCTGCCCCGATCCGGCCCAGCTCGAGCAGCGTGCGGGCCATGGCGCCCGGCCCCAGCTTGGAGCCCTCGACGTCGTGCCAGGTGTGGAGCGGCACCTCGACGATCGCAGTGAGCGGCAGCGGCGGCTCGCCCCCCGTCCCTGCCAGCATTCGCCCCAGCAGCTCGATGTCGAACGCCCAGCGTGAGATGAAGGGCTCGGCCAGCGCGGCCCGCAGCGCGGGCGACGACCGGAAGAGCTTCGCGCCGCACTGCGTATCGTAGATGCGCGCCTTCAGGATGAGCGAGGCCAGGCTGGCGAACACCCGCCCCAGGTAGTGGCGGATCGCGCTGCGTTCGATGTCGGTCCCCAGCAGCGCCACCCGGGCGCCGATCGCGACCTCGATGCCGGGGCGTCCCAGCGCCGCGCCGACCCGCGCCAGCTCGGGCGGCGGCGTCGACAGGTCGGCGTCCAGGTAGCCGATCACCTGGGCGCCGGCGTCCAGCGCGGCCCGCATGCCACGGCGCACCGCCTCAGCCTTGCCGCTGTTCGCCTCGAGCGTCATGACGCTCACGCGATCGGGGCGGCCGGCCGCGATCGCGGCCAGACGTTCGCCCGTGGCGTCGGTCGAGCCGTCGTTCACGAACAGAAGATTCGCACCGGGCGTCCCCCCCGCAAACTCCAGCAGAGGCCCAGCGTCCAGACGCTGCGCCTCGTTGTAGCAGGGGACGACCACCGTCAGCGCGGGTGGGTCGGAGGTCATAAGGTAGGGCGTCATTTTAGACCAGATTCTCGGGTACACTGCGCGCCCAATGTCGGCAGCCACCCTCGATCATCCGCCCGGCGCCCTGTCCGCGGATCCCCCAGTGCCGCCCCTGACCCGGGTGGTTCGGACCCTGGGATTCCTGGGGCTCGAGGGGGCGTCGGTGGGGCTGGCCGGCTGGTTCATGAGGGTCCACGACCGGCTGCTCGAGTACATCTCGAGCAACTCGTTGCCGCCGCACGCCCGCAAGTACGTGGTCGGGGACATCGTCGCCGGCAGCGTGGTGGCGGTGCTGGCCGGTGTCGTCACCATGCTCTGGCGCCGCCTGGGCGGGCTGGCGGTGGCCGAGCGGGTGGCGCGCCGTTTCGCGCCTCTGGCCCTGATCGGCCCGGTCCCGATCTTCTTCGGGTGGCAGTTCTGGTACCAGGGCCGCGAGATGACCTTCCTGACGATGGTCTCCGCGTTCCTGCTGGGCCTGCAGGCCCTGATGCGCGTGTCGATCGATGCCGGGCCGGTCCTGCCGGAGCGGGTGCGCGAACGCGTGGTGCCCCCCATTTCTCGAGCGCTGGCGCGCGCCGCCTCCCAACGCTGGCTGCCGTTCACGATCGTGATCGCCGGTTGGCTCGGTTACACGATCTACTTCTCGATCATCACCATTCAGCAACATTTCCGGCTGCAGACCATGGGCTGGGACCTGGGGATCGAGAACAACCTGGTCTGGAACGCCGCCCACTTCAACCGGCCGCTGTTCAAGACGTCGGTCATCGGCGGCCCGGACTCCACGCACATCGGTCTTCACGAGACGTACATCTCCTATCTGATCGGGATCTTCTACCGCCTGGCGCCGCGCCCCGAGACGCTGCTGGTGTTGCAGGCGGCGCTGATCGGCGGCGCCGCGATTCCGTTCTACGCGTTCGCGCGCCGTCACCTGGGCAACTGGACCGCCTGCCTGCTGTCGATCCTCCTGCTGCTCTACGCGCCGCTGCACGGCTCGAACCTGTACGACTTCCATTATCTGCCGTTCGCGCCGTTCTTCCTCTGGTGGTGCCTCTGGGCCCTCGAGAGCAGGCGCAACGTCATGGCGGTCATCGCGGTGACCCTGACGCTGGCCAACCGCGAGGACATGTCGGCGCTGCTGATCGTGCTCGGGCTCTACCTGGTGCTGACCGGCGAGCGCCCGCGCGCCGGTCTGATTGTGGCCGTGGTCGGCGGCATCTACTTCGTCGCGATCAAGCTGATCCTGATGCCTCACTTCCTGAACGGCTACGCCGCCTACCTGAACCAGTACGAGGGGCTCCTCCCCGAAGGCGACTCGAGCTTCGGCGGCGTGCTGAAGACGGTGATCGCCAACCCGGCCTTCACCGTCACCAACATGATCGAGCACGACAAGATTCTGTACGTGCTGGAGATCTTCACGCCGCTGGCCTTCCTTCCGTGGCGCCGCCCGATCGGCCTGCTCTGCTGCATCCCCGGCTTCATCTTCACGATGCTGGCCACCCACTACCCGCCGCTCATCCAGATCGGCTTCCAGTACACCGCGTACTGGACCACCTTCCTCTTCATGGCGATCGTCGCCACCCTGGCCTGGTTCCGGCGGCGAGAGGCGATGGGGTCCACCGCGGCGGGCGTCAGCCGGCGCGCGTGGCTGGTCGCGCTGACCGCTGGGATCCTGATCACGTCGTACCAGTTCGGCATCGTCTTCCAGCGCCATACCGCGGCGGGCGGCTTCTCCCGATTCCAGACCGGGGTGACCCCGCTGGACCGGATCCGTCACGACGACCTCTACTCCCTGATCGCCCGGATTCCCCAGGACGCGTCGGTCGCCGCGTCGGAGGGGATCGTCTCCCAGATCTCCAGCCGCAAGAACGCTTATTCGCTGCGGATCGGCGCCAACAACGCGGACTACATCCTGGTCCGTATGCCGGCCGGCGGTGAGGACCGGAATCACCTGCTCGACGCCCTGCGTTCGCGGCGTTACGGCACGCTGGTCCCCCAGAAGGGGGAGTTCGTGCTGTTCAAGCGCGACCTGCCCCCCGACTCTGCTCAGCCGTTCATCCGCATGATGGGCGGGTGACTGGATTTTCCTGTAAACTGGGTGGCACGTCATGACCACCTCCCCGCCGGGCCCCAGCTACGGGCGCGGTCATCGGGCGCTCGAGATCGCCAGCATCGCGTTCGTGTTCCTGGCCTTGGGCCTGCTCGCCATCCGCATCAGCCGCACCGCCTGGGAGAGCCACGGACTATGGGCTCTGGCCACTGCTGGACTGACCGGATACCTGGTGGCGGACTTCCTGTCGGGGATCGTCCACTGGGCCGGCGACACCATCGGTGACGCCAACACCCCCGTGTTCGGGCCGAACTTCGTGACGCCTTTCCGGTACCACCACGTCGACCCCAAGGACATCACGCGGCACGACTTCATCGAGGTCAACGGCAACAACTGCATCGTGGTGGCCCCCATCCTGGCGCTGCTGCTGCTGGTGACGCCGCGCAGCCCGGGCTGGTTCTTCCAGGCCTGCACCGTGGTCGCGTTCACCTCCTGGTTCGTGTTCCTCACGAACCAGTTCCACAAGTGGGCGCACGACGACAACCCAGCCCGGTGGGTCCGCGTCCTGCAGAGAGCCGGGTTGATCCTGTCGCCCGAGCACCACGCCCTGCACCACGCCTCGCCCCAGAACCGCTCCTACTGCATCACCGTCGGCTGGATGAACCCGGTGCTCGACCGCATCGGCTTCTTCCGCGCCTGCGAGGCCGTCATCACCTGGCTGGTCCCCGGCGCCGTCCGCCCGGGCTGAGAGCGCCGGTCTTCATCGCGCGGCCAGGGCGATGCCGATCTGGCCCAGCCAGTAGAGGCCCAGCGTCAGGAAGGCCGCGTGCGGGATCGGGCGCCGGAACCGGTTCAACGCCAGGCTGGCGTCGGAAGCGTAGAAGAGCACCGCCCCCGCTGCGGCCATCCACCCCAGAGGCAAGCGGCCGACCACGGTCCCGAACGCCGCCGTGACCATCGCCGTGATCGCCAGGCCGTAGGCCATGACCGGGGCGTGCAGGCCGGTCGTCTTCGGCCAGATGGCGCGCAGGACGAAGAACGTGGACTGGCTCGTCGCGAGGACCACGAGCGCCAGCCAGGTGGACCAGGCCGCGGCGCTGACGAACCCGACGATGTAAGCGACGTGCGCCAGCAGGAAAGCCGCCAGACCGACGATGAACGCGCCCTCACCGGGCCAGAGCAGCGCCACGTCGCCGACGATCGAGAGCCCGATGCCCACGTCCACCCAGAAGCCGAGGCGCGACCGCGGCCAGCCCACCACCAGGAACAGCAGCGCCGTCGCCAGCGGCTTGGTGACGACATGCAACGCGCGAAGCTGGCGTTCAGCCGAGAAGATCGCCAGCACCGCAACGGCGAGCACAGCCATGCTCGGAAGCATCGGCACCTCGCTGTCATTTTAGCTGAGCCGCGCCCGGCCGGAAATTCTACCGGTCTGGCCGGCCGGCCGCGCGTCGCTAGCATGATGGGTGCAAGTACGTCACAGCAGTAAACACGGCTGAGCCGGAGGTTCAAGCATGGCTATTTCTCTGAAGCCCGTCAGCGAGCAGGTCATCGTGATCACGGGAGCGTCGAGCGGAATCGGGCTGGCCACCGCCGAGGCCGCCGCCGAACAGGGCGCGAGGCTGGTGCTGGTGGCCCACAGCGGCGACACGCTGGAGGACGTCGCGAACCGGCTGTCGACCAACGGCGCCGAGGCCATGGCGGTCGACGCCGACGTCGGCAATCGCGCCGACGTCGAACAGATCGCCCTGGCGGCGATCGAGCGCTTCGGGCGCATCGACACC
The DNA here is from genome assembly GCA_035578045.1 of Polyangia bacterium. Taxonomy (GTDB): domain Bacteria; phylum Myxococcota_A; class Polyangia; order Fen-1088; family Fen-1088; genus JADGRB01. The sequence goes on from DATJWP010000038.1 coordinate 54,490, forward strand.
TGGGTCAACAACGCGGCCGTGGCCATCTTTGGGCGGCTGGACGAAGTCAGCGAACCAGCCAACCGCCGCCTGTTCGAAACGAACTTCTGGGGCGTCGTGAATGGCTCGCTGGTCGCGCTCCGCCACATGCGCGCGAGCGGCGGCGCCATCATCAACCTGGGCAGCGAGCTGTCGGACGCGGTGATGCCCCTGCAGGGGATGTACGCGGCGTCGAAGCAGGCCGTGAAGGGGTTCACCGACGCCCTGCGCGTCGAGGTCGAGGAGTTCGACAAGGCCCCCGTGTCCGTCACGCTGCTGCAGCCCGCGCCGCCGGTCGACCCCGGCGAGATGGCCGAGACAATCCTGAAGGCGACCGTCAGCCGCCCCCGCAACATCCGGATCGGCGTGACGGCCAGGATGAACACGCCGATCGAGAAGCCGGGGCCGGCCATGGGCGAGAAGATCGCGGCCCGCGGCGGCGGCCGCAACCCCGGGCGCGAGTAACTCATCGTTCCCGCCTCCCTCATCTGACCGAACGACGCGGGGAACGAAACTTTCAGGCGGTCTCACCCTCCTTGCGAAGCACCAGCGCCCGGGGTAGCAGCGGCACGAACGCGAGCACCGCCGCGGTGGTGGCGGCGTTGATGAGCACCAGGGTCGCGAAGCTCAGG